>JAAUZH010000019.1 GCA_014804675.1 Lachnospiraceae bacterium | reverse complement strand
CGGTTCCCCATCTCGTCATAGCCGTAGGTGATGGTATTGCCCTTGTAATCCGTATAAGTCTTGACCCGGTCCAGTTCGTCATAGGTTCGGCGGATGGTGCCGTTTTTGTCCGTCACCGTCTCCAGGTTGCCGTTGGCGTCGTAGGTGTAGCGGATGGTACCCTCTTTGTCCTTTGTCTTCGTGATCCGCCCAAGGGCGTCATAGGTGTAGGTCTTTTCCTGTTCCCTTCCGTTTTCCTCTGATTTCAGCAGCCCTTCGCTGTTGTATGTATAAGCGGCTGCTTTCTGCCCGAGGGCATTGGTCACCTGGGTCACCCTGCCCATGTCGTCCCGGCTGTAGGCGGTGGTCCATCCCACAGGGTCTGTCACTGCCTGGATGTTTCCTTTCTGGTCATAGGCATAGCGGCTCTCCTGTTTCGCTTTGTCCGTGACGGTGGAGAGCCGGCCTTTGGTGTACTGGTAGCTGGTCTGCAATATCTCCCCGGTCCCTGTGGTCTCGGTGATGGTGCTGATGCGGCCTGCCTCGTCATATCCATAGGAGGTCTTCACTCCCATCCCGTCCCATGTATCCGTCAGGCGGTCCATGGTGTCATAGGCATTCTTTGCCACGGTCTTTCCGTAATAATCCGTCATCTGTTCCACGTTCCCGTACACGTCATAGGTGGTGCGGCTGGTCTTCCCGTCCTCATTGGTGACGGCGGTTGTCCTGCCTTCCTCATCATATTCATAGGAGACTGTGATGTCCCCTTTTTCTTTGGTATGCACCGTCACGGTGGTCAGCCGGTCCATCCTGTCGTATTCCATGGTGGCAGTGATGCCCAGGGCATTGGTCTTTTCCGTACAGTTGCCGTTGGCATCATAAACGTAGCTGGTAGTGTTCCCCTTGGGATCGGTCTCCTTGGTCAGCCTTCCGTACAGGTCGTAGGCGCTGGTGCTGGTGTTCCCAAGGGCATCCCTTGTCTCCAGGATGTTCCCTGCCGTGTCCACCCGGTAGGCAGTGGTGTATTTGCCGTTCCTTATGGTCTGGACCAGGTTCCAGTTGCTGTCGTAGGTGTATTCCATGGTCTGTCCGTCGTCCAGGGTCTCTTTCTTCAGCTTCCCGTTGGGATAGTATTCGTAGCTGGTGGCAGTTCCTTCCGTTTCCTCACGGACCATGCGGTTTGCACAGTCATACTGGTAGATGGTGGTGATTCCGGTCCGGTCTTTCTGTCTGGTCAGGTTCCCCACTGCGTCATAGGTGTTCTTTTCTTTTGTGCCGTCCGGGTAGCTAATCTGAATCAGGTTCCCTTCCCCGTCGTATTCGTATTCGGTCACAGTGCCGTCCGGGGCGGTCTCGCTGGTCTTCCTTCCCATCCGGTCATATTGATAAGTGGTAGTCCTGGACTTCTTCCTGCCTGTCCCGTCGCTCTCGGTCGCTTCGGTCAGGTTCCCGCAGGCATCGTACCCATAGGTCAGTATGACGCCCGACGGCATTTCTACCATCCTGCGCCTTCCCAGCCGGTCATAGGTGTAGCGGGTGGTGTTGCCCATAGGATCGGTACTTTCTATGATGTTCCCCATGTCGTCATAGACAAGCCGGGTTCTGTTCCCTTTATAATCCGTGTAGGAAACCATGTTCCCGTTTTTATAGGTGTATGTCCTGCTCCCAAGCCCTTCCACGGTTTCTTTTGTCAGCTGGTTCTTCTCGTTATACTCGTATCTGGTCACCATTCCCTTGTAGTCCACTGCCTGGATCAGGTTGTGGCAGGCATCGTAGGTATAGGAGGCATTGTCTCCGTTTGCTCCGTCTATGCTCCTTAAGTCCCCCTTCCCGTCATAGGTCATGTGAGTAGTGTTCCCAAGGCTGTCGATGAAGTCGGTCATGTTGCCGTTTTCATCATACCGGTACATGCTGCGCTGCCCGTCTGCCCCGGTCTCTGTCAGCAGATTTCCTTTGCTGTCATAAAGATAGGCGCTCTCGTTCCCGTTCTGGTCGGTCTGGGCAATCTTCTGGCCTTTCTCGTTGGTCGTAATGGTCTGGGTTTCGCCCCGATGGTCAGTTATGGTGATGTTAGTCCCTTCATATTCGTTGTCTTTATAGGAAAGGGTGGATGTCTGGCCGCTGTCAGGCTGCCACTGGCTGGTGACCCTTCCTTCTTCGTCATAGGTATTCTTCACGCAGGATACTTTGTTTTCATTGATGGCTTCCGTCAGGTGATGATTTTCATCATAATGGTAGGCACATCCTTCTCCGGCAGGATTTGTAACGGAAATCAGGTTTCCGTTTTCATCATAGCCAAGGTCTTCTGTCCTTCCTGCATAGTCCACAACCTGGCTGATGAGGCCTTTTTCGTTATAAACAAGCTGCAGGGTCTTGCCGCTTAGCCGGTCTGTCAGGGTCAGGGTATTTTCACCCCTTGCCAGGTCCAGTATCCTTCTTTCATCTTTTTTGATCTGCACAAGCTTCCCTTCTTTGTCAAAGAAGAGCGCCTCTCCGATAGGGGAGGTCAAAGTATAGCTTTTGTCTTCCTTCCGCATCAGGGTATACCCTTCCATGACGGTTCCCATAGGCAGGAAGGCTCCGGTGTATTCTGTTTCTTCATCCAGTATGACATCCCCGTTTATCAGGCGGCCGTAGGTAGTATTCTTCAATGCTTCTTCATTGATAAATGCCAGGGCGGCATAAGGGGAGCTATGGTAGATGACCGTATTCCCATTGTTCTCTATCCACTGTTCATAGTTATGGCTCATGCCATTTCCGGCTTCTCCTGCCTTTTCTGCCAGCATGGAGTTGTATTCTATGGAGAAGGGGATGGTACCGTCTTCTGCCATGGAAAGCCCGTCTATGGTCTGCCGGAAAGCTCCGGTGGTCATGTCTATAGGGTCACCATAGGTGTCGGTGTCCTCCTGGACCGGTCTGTCTATATAGACAATATATTTGTTCACGTGGCTTTTAATGGGCTCTACGGTGACTCTGACTCCCAGATTGCTTCCTTCCAGGCTCTTTACAAAGACATCCACCAGATTGTTATAGTAGGTGTATCCATCTCCCCGGTAGGATTCATCAGGCACATAGGTGCCGTATATCTCCTCCCCCGGTTCCAATACTCCTACCCTTATGGTATCTCCGTTGTAGGTGATGGGCAGTACATTGCATTTATTGGTGCCAGGCACATAGTAGTTTTTTCCTCCCGAACGGTTTACGGTCACTACCTTATTTGTGCTTCGGTCTTTTACGATGATCTCCTCCACGTGGTCGGACGTCTGGTATGCCCCGATGGAAGTGGAAAGGTTATAAAAGCTCCTGTTGGACTCATTTATAATCCTGTATTGGATAAAGTATTTTTCACCGATATAGCGAGCAGACTGGGGCATGACCACGATATGGATGCCCTTCCCGCCTTCTACTTCAAATGTATATGTTCCCTGGAATCTTGCATCAATGGGTGCCTGGAAGGGGCTTAAGGTCCCGTGGAAGGATGCTGTCAAATCATATTCCCCGGGTTCATCCCCTTTTATGATCCAGCTGGCAGTGCCTGCCTGTCCTCCTTCAATCCGTTCCATGTGCTTGATCAGGTTCTGGTCCGATTTCAGCCTTGCAAGAGAGACTCCCTCAGGAAGCTCTAAGGTAGCGGATGCGTTTTCAATGGGGAATGTCGGATTCCCATCATTGAATACAGCAAGCTCCACATTATACATTTCCTTCAGCCATGTGACACTCTGTGTAGTGGAGCAGCACAGGAGTATGGGGCATATATCCCCCTCTTCTCTTCCCTCCCATTCCGGCAGGACCAGCCCGGTTTTTATATGGACCGTTTTACCATCGGGGCCATCCCCTCCATGGCTGGTATTCTGGATTATCTTGGTAATGGTTGCTCCGACAGGTCCTTCATATTCCATCATGACAGGAATGGGGCTCCATCCAAAGGACAGCTCTGTCGAGAACACATAAGTATGGTAGTTCTCCGGCCTTGAGAAATCCACGCCGGCTTCTATCATTTCCTCCAGCTCCATCCGGCGCACTTCCATCCTGCCGGTCACCACTTCTCCGGAAGACAGGGTAATGGTTTCTTCCTCCGGCTCCTGGTTGCTGATGTAGATGCTGCTGTCTTTGGGCAGGTAACCTTCTGCAAAGGCACAGTATTCATAGACTCCCGCCAGGGTGCAGATATCCACCCTGCCCATTCCGTCGGTGCGCAGGTGGAGCTGTTCTTCTTCACCGGTCTTTACGTAAACATAGGCATAAGGGATTCCCACACCGCTTTCATTCTGTACAGTCAGTGAGGTAATTCCATTTTTGTCCCTGTTCTTGACCTGTACCGTGCAGGTTGCGCTGTTTTCGTTTCCTGCAGCATCTTTTACAGTGAGCAGTACCTGATAGTTTCCAGGCATTTTATAGGTGTATGTAATCCTGGAGCCGGTCTTTTTGGTACCGTCTCCCATGTCCCATAGATATTGTACGATTCTTACATTGTCGCTGGACCCTGTTCCATCAAACAGGGTCTGCATTCCATCTATTGTTACGATGCTTTCCGGCAGGCTGGCAACAGGAGCTATAGTGTCCACGTCATTGGCATAGCTGTTCACTATCTGGGATTCGCTATAGTTGCCGTTTGTATCATAGGCTCTTACTTTATAGTAATAAATCTGGTTAGTTTCCACCTGGGTATCTTCGTATTCTGCCTGCTTTAAGGTCTGGATGCAGACGAAGTCCTTTTCTCCCAGAGCCTTTCTATAGATACAGTATTTCTCAAAATCCTCTTCTGTATTTTCTGTATAGCTTAAACGAATCAAAAAGCTTCCGCTTTCTGCTTTCAGCTCTGGCTTTTTTGGCGCAGTCAAATCGAAGCGGTATTCGGATGTTACATAGTCACTGACATTTCCATTCTTATCCATGGCGCTTGCCCGGACTTCGTACAGGGTGTCTTCTTCCAGCCCTTTTCCATTCCAGCTTATTTTTTTATATGCCAGCCTTCCGGCAGCGCTTTCGGTTTCAATAGAATGCCAGATGCCAGCTGTATCTTTTTCCCGGTATTCCAGAGTGATGGAGGACAGCTGGCTGTTATCGGCAGCGATTACTTCCAGAAAGGCTGCTTCCCCCAATAAGGAATCTGTATCGGGAGAAATCCCGGTTACCACCGGCGCTGTTTCATCCCGCTTTATGGTAGCAGAGGCTTCTCTGGAAGGCTGTCCTTCATTTCCTGCCGTATCCACTGGAGACACTTTGTAGAGATAGGTTTTTCCTTCTTCCACCTGGCTGTCCACGTAATCCTTTGTGGAGGACAATGGATTCAGGACTTTGAACATCCCGCTTTCTTCCTCAGCCCGATAGATTTTATATCCTTTTAAATCTTCTTCCGTATTCAGACTCCAGGTCAGCTTTGCATAGCCTTCCCCGCCTTCTGCTTTCAGGTCCTCCACCCTGTCAGGAGGAGTCCTGTCTATGATATAAGTGTTGATGATATCCTGATTTTCTTCCGTCAGCAGGTTATGGTTTCCTGCCCCGTCATAAGCTTCAAATTTCACGAACAGCTGCCCTTCCCTAATGGCAGAGATGTCCCAGTCATAGGAGAAGGTGTATTCTTTCTGGTTTCCTTCTGCCAGAATTTCCGCAATCGTTTCATAGGTTTCTCCATCCAGGGAACAGGAAAGCACTGCCCGGTCTATCCGGTCATTATCCTTCACTCTCAGCTGTAACGGTATCCTGTCTCTGTAACGGGAGGACGCAGGAAATACAGCCAGGATTTCGGGACCTGACATATCTGTCTGTGTAGTGAAGGTAAGCTCTTCCGATTCTTCTCCCCGGTTCCCCAGATAGTCATATCCAACCACCCGGATCGTATAGGTTGTGTCCGGTCTGAGGCCAGTAAGGGTATAGCCTAACTGGTCGGTAACATCTTTTACGGTTACAAAAGCATCTTCTTCCAGCTTTTCCACCCGGAACCATCCGAAATCTTCCTCCGTCACATCTTCCCATTGGATTTGGGCAGAGGTGCTTCCTACTGTATGGCTTTTCAGCTGAATCTTTGCAATTCCGGTATGGTCGATGACATAGGTACGGATACAGGGGTTCTCGCTTTCATTTCCAGCTGCATCTTTTGCAGATGCCTTAATCTGATAGCTGCCTTCTTCGTATTTGGAGGTGTCAAGCCGATAGGAAATACGGTTATTTATTGCCTTCTGTTCCACCAGCAGTTTCCATTCCTCTTCCTGCTGGTATTTTCCGTAAAGGGAAATGGTATCCACCATGCGGTTATCCTTTGCTTCCACCTGGACAGTTACATCATCTGCAATGGCCCGGGATGCCGGGAGCATTTCTTTGATAACTGGCGCAGTCTGATCCTCTGATGGCATTGCGGTAACTGCCCGGGACAGAGGACTCCTTTGTCCAAATTTATCATAAGCCTGTAAAGTATAGGTATAAGAGATTCCGGTTTCCACCTGGGTATCCGTATACCATTCCAAGCCAGTATCCTTTAAGTCTGCAATGATTTCAAATCCTTCCTCTTCCTTCTGCCTTCTTATGATGGTTCCGGCAAGATCGGCGCTTCTGCTTCTGTCCCAGGTAAGGGAAAGCACGCCGTTACTTTCCTGGATTTCCAGATTTTCCGGAGCCTTGGGAGGGGTTTTGTCCAGGGAATAGGTTACCAGTGTCTCTCTGCTGTTTCCATCCTGATCGGTCAGCACGAACCGCACGTCGATGTCTTTGTCTTCGGTAAATCCGGAAATATCCCATGGATAGGAAACGTAATACTGGCGGCTGTCATATACCTTCTGCCCTAATGGAGTAGGGGTAATGGTTTTCCACTGGTTCTTATTCTCATCAAAATATTCCATGGTCACCTGATTTCCCTGGCTGTTTCCAGCTGATGAAAATCTGGCAGTCAGAGTAATGTTGTCCCCGCCGATGGTTGCGTAATCCTCCGGAGATACGAAGGTGATTTTAGGCATGGTTACAGCACCATGGACTTCCTCACTTTTTTCGGAAACATTTCCCGCTTTATCCGAGGCCGTTATGGTGTAGATATAAAGTGTATTTTCTTTTAATCCGGCATCCTTATAAGTAGTTCCTTCAATGTTAGCAGCAACTAACTCTTCATTTCGGTATAAAGAGTAATATTCTGTCTTTACATTGTCTATAGCAGGCTTCCAGGAAAGGGTGATGGCAGAGCCGGTACTGCTCACAATGGAAAGTCCTTTTACCTGTTCCGGCGCTTCTTCATCCGGCAGGGTAACGACTTCTGCTTCCTCTGATGGTCCGCTTAAATTCCTGTCCTCATCAAAAGCATATACAGTATATACGTAAGCCGTATCCGGTGTCAGTCCGGTATCTGTATAGGAAAGTGCTCCTGTGACTGCTATCTTTCTGCCATTCCGGTGGATTTCATAGCCTGTGATTCCCGTATCGTCTGTGGCTTCTTTATAGGTAATGGTGACGCTGGTTGGGGTCACATCGCCTATGGAAATGGGTCCTGCTGCAGTAGGAGGAGTCTCGTCTGTCACTTCATAGACTACTTCGTCCGCTATGGTTTCCGGCAGATGGGAGAAAATGTATCCCGTTTTCAGGTTTTTCTTTAATACCAGCCGATGGAATCTGGCAGCTCCCGGATGGGTGAAGCTGACTGTCTGTATCTTAGTCCTTCCGGTAGTAGTAAGCTTTTTGCTCAGTACGGTAGTATGGCTGTCAGTAGCTATGAAGTTTGCCGCCGTCTTTTGTGTAAAATCTCCCCGGACTTCCAAAGTTCCGTTGGTCAGAAGTCCCTCATGGGAATACCGGGATGCAAAATTCAGGTTTCCGTTTACTAGCACGTAACCTCCTGCTTCTGTCATGGCAAAGCTGCCCCCATCATTTACATTCAGATAGGAGGATAGCAGCAGGGTACCGTTTTCCACCCGGAGCGTGCCGTTTAAGGTGCAGGCATCCGCCTGTAGTTCATGGACATCCAGCTCCAGGGTGCCATCCACTGTCAGGCTGCCTTTTATAGTAATGTCTGTTTCCAGAGACTCTTTCCCGGTTAGTTTTACACTTCCCCCACAATTACCATCTGCTAACTGTGACAGGCTGGATATGGTCAGGCTGCCGCTGCCGGATAACCGGCTGTCTGAATCTGTGATTGTACTCAGTACAATTACATCGGAATTAAGCACCACCCCCATCCTGCTGGTGTTTTCAATGGTCAGTGCGCCAAAGGTGCCTGATGTCTGCAGGATGATTTTTTGTGTGTCTTCACCATCCATGCACAAAGTATGATCTTTTCCGGCAAGGAAGCTGCTGTTTCCAAGCTGTCTGAAGTCCCCCTTTATGTGTAAGGTACCTTTTTCCAGGTGTCCCTCCATGTCTGCCGTGGTCTGGGTGATGAAACTGCCTGTGACCTGCACCAGATCCGTATCATTTTTCATGGTTAAAAAGCCGCTTCCAGCTTCATACAGGAGGCTTCCGTTTTTCAGTTTCCTTGTCTGTTGCCGATAATCACCTTCTACAATCAGGGTACCGCCATTTACAAGAATCTCTCCACCTGCCTGTATCAGGTCTCCCCGGATGGTCAGGGTATGTCCGTTTAGGTCCATGGTGTCTTCTAACAGGATGAAGTCGCCTTCTGCTATGTAATCCTGACTCAGAGTAAAGCCGTAAATCCCTTCCATATCCCCGTAAGTAAGCTTGCAGCCGTTCCGGATCAGCTGGGATTTGGGCAGGGCTGTTTCAGAGTAGACTCCGTCCTCACTGTAGTTCTGTAATTCCAGGATGTTGAAGTATAGGCCGTCTGCCATGGTGATGGTCTGTTTTTTGTCTCCACTTAAAAGGGTGCGGTGGGTTCCCGT
>JAAUZH010000018.1 GCA_014804675.1 Lachnospiraceae bacterium | reverse complement strand
GCACTCATAGACTTTGTGGGCAGATAAAAGCCGCACTTTGGCTTTTGTCTGAACGCAAAGTTCACTAAAGGGTAGCAAGCGCAGCTTGCGAAGGGGAATTGTCGTTTCCCCTTTTGGCTGTCGCAAGACAGACAACGCCCTCCGCAGGAGTCCATGCAAGTGAAACTTGCCCCTCGGGGTGAATACGTTACCTCGGCTTTCCGATTTAATTTTAGAGATAACCTGCTGACACTCTTTTGTCTGTAATGCAACCGACAAGATATGGTTCAACTCGTCCTTATCATAATGGTAACAGTCGGGGAAATACTTCACGATAATGCCGCCCATAATATACTTGTGGTGGTTCTCAGCTTTCCGCTTTTTCTCGTTCTATTTTTTCTTCTCATTTGCTACACGCTGTTTCGCCTGTTCCAACACCTTTTCTAAATCTTTGCTAACTTCGGTCTTACTCTCAATCATTTTCTTTGTCCTTTCTTTAATCAGATTTTTGTGTAACGAAAAGCACCTAAGATTTTTCCTAAGTGCTTATTCATTTATGCCACTGTATCAGTGACGGTTATTTACTTTTTCAATTAGCCAAATAAGATTTTGCTATTACTATACATTTTCTTCCCATTCATCTTCTTTTACCAAATACAAAAATAATTCTGCTGGCATTTTAGACGTATCTGGAGAAACTGCTGTCTGTATCACACAACCTTTAAGCGGAAGATTGTGTGTCCCTGTTTCTTTATCAGGCTTTAATCTCATAAATGACAAGACAGCACTTCCTTTCTGCGTTTCAGGAACAGACTTTAAAAAATCTTTGGAATAAAATTGCAAGCTCAAATCTTTGCTGCACTCATATTCTATGCCGATATAGCACATTCCTTTTGGACAGCTTTGCTCCAACATTTCATAATGACGATTTTTCATTTCCTGTATTTGTTCCTCTGAAAATCTTTCCGCATATCTTGGATCACTGAATTTTTCTTCCGTATCTTTCCACACATCTATTAAAACAACATTGTTTATATAGCACTGTACCTTATCCCCGTAATTGTCTACGAAACTAAAAGAGCAGCTTTTCCCTACATTCAAAGTGATTGTTTTTTCAACTATGTAATGGCTAAAACTAGGAGAGTGCTTTATGACAATAGGCATTTCTGATGAATATTCGGGTAATTTTTGCACATCTGCAATGCTTAAAGTAACTAACTGTAAATTATTCCATTCCTCATTCTTCAACCATTCGGGAATAACCCAACCCCCACGAAGCATATCAAAAAATAATTTGATTGCCTCATAATTCTCTGTTGAATATTTTAATGAGCCACCCGAACCACTCCGCACTTGCAACCGTTGATTACCCAGACAAAATTCACTGCATTGTAAATAACTGTCTTTGCTTCCTTCACTTCCTGTGTTTTCTTTCAATAATTTTCTTTGATTGCGAACACCCTTTTTTCTATTACTGTCATTTTTTGGTTCATTATATGGCTCAATGATATATAGTTCCGCTTCGTCACCTAAAGTCATACCAACAATGTGAAATTTCTTGTTACCCCGCTCTATGGTTTTCCCAATCACAAGAATATCATTCCACGTTTTATAGACATCTTCTAAATATAAAAGTTTCATAATCACATCTCCAATTTGTGGCTTTCTATAACGTTACGATTATACCACCTACCCCTTCCAATCACAACAAAATATCGTTGCCCTTTGTCTGCTCCTGTGGCTCGATTGCCTGTCTATGCAACGCTTGATGGTTTCCATTTCATATTTTGTTAATAGTCTCATAGTAAATTGTCCTCCTTGTAGTACATCTAAAGTTAGATGTATAAGTATTGATTGATATGATGGATTGATATATCTGCCAAATATCCCGAAGGCGATACGATACGTCTGATACTGGATAATCATTCGGCACACAAGTCTAAGGAAACACGACGTTTTCTTGCAACACTGCCGGAAAACAGGTTTAAATTCGTATTTACGCCGGCACACGCATCATGGCTGAACATGATTGAGAGTTTCTTTAGCAAGATGACAAAGCAAATGCTAAAAGGGATACGTGTAAACTCTAAAGCCGAACTGTCGGAGCGTATTTATCTGTATTTTGATGAGATCAATGCGGAGCCGGTAGTCTATCATTGGACATATAAAATGGATGACATTAATCCCGATGAAGCTAAAACCATTTAAACTATCAATTACTTAATATCCGTTGTACTAGTTAAAGAAAATAGGCATCCTCAACTTCATTTTGGACGGTATGGGATGCTTATTTCCTTTTATGGTTATTATGTAAGATAGAGCCGCAAAAATAACAAATAATAATGTTAAAATTTCTGTTTCATATAATAAAAATGCATTTTTAGGAAGTTACAGTTTATATATGGAAAATATGGTAAAATTTTGAAGGAATAATTAGATATAGAAAACTATTGGATGGCATATTCCAATGTGGGTTGGAAAAGGCAATGTGATTTAACAAACATATAATTATAATGTCGTAAATTGTCGATGTGTTTAGCTTTACTAAAACGTAAAAATAAAGTATGATAGGTTCATGAGGGGAAAGAAAATGGCAGTCACGAGTGAAGTAACTTGGAGGCAGCCATTTTCTTTTTTGTTTGCATCAAAACTATATAAAAAATTAAAATTAAATAATGCCAGAAACAAAACAACTACAAAATCTTTACAGCTAAGAAATTCCTACTGAAAACTAAAATAAATATCCATACTTTCGTTTTTGTTCTAAAATAATATGTTTTACCCGCCCTTTTATATTATCAGGATAATACATTTCATCCTCTAATAATGCCTGTACATTCTCATAAGAAAAATGAAATTTCAGATGTTGCCCATACAAACATTCGATTACATCAAGCTGTTCATCAAAATTTTGGCAAAATGTCTTTGATTTTGGTTTTTCTATCAGCTTTTCAATTTCAATTCCCATAGGGTAATCCATAGTAGTATCTGACAATAAACCGGCACCATTATCAAAAACCGGACAATAATGATATATCCCTTCCCTGTCCATTAAAACAGCTATGTTATGAGCATGTCTGTCTTGATTTAGAAAAAGTGCATCTATAGTCAGAAGCTGACTCATATATTCGCCGAAGTTTTTAAGGCCGGTAATCCGTATAGTTTGTTCTACTAAAAAATGAATTCTATTTTCCAGTTTCTCTATTCGATAAATACTTTTTTGCAGACTTTCACCATAAAAATTTTGAAATAACCGCTCTAAGGTAATAAGCTGCCATCCTTCCGGTAAAAAATGAGTACTGCTGCATCCTAAGTACTTCACATCTCCGTAATACATTTCTTCCGTATCATAAAGAATATAAACTTCTACAACTTATGAATCTTACAAGCCACCTTCCTATTGAACTTTTCCCAGCAAATACAGTATAATATTCCAGAGTCAAAAAAATCTCTTTCATATTTCAGTTTTACAGAGATTACATTATAAGTATAGGAAACCTTACATGGGAGGAAAGAATATGAGCAAAATCACAATACCCGATGGTTATGAATCACCCTTGGATATTAAGGAAACAGAAGTAGCAATTAAACGAGTAAAGGACTTTTTTGAGAGGGAGCTTGCTACCCAGTTGAATTTAAAACGCGTGTCAGCTCCATTGTTCGTCAAACCGGAATCCGGATTAAACGATAACTTAAATGGTGTGGAAAGACCTGTAAGCTTTGGAATCAAGGAGCAGCAGGATAAAGAGATGGAAATCGTTCATTCCCTGGCAAAATGGAAACGCCTGGCATTAAAGCGCTATGGTTTTTCAAAAGGAGAAGGTCTGTATACAGATATGAATGCCATCCGCAGAGATGAGGATACGGACAATATCCATTCCATATTTGTGGATCAGTGGGACTGGGAAAAAATCCTTGGAAAAGAAGAGAGAAATGTGGATTATCTGCAGGAAACAGTAAAATCTGTTTATGAGGCCCTGCGTGTCACCGAAAAATATATGGCAAACAAATATAATTATATCAATTGCATCCTGCCGGAGGAAATTACTTTTATTACCGCACAGGAATTAGAGGACCGATATCCGGATTTGACGCCAAAGGAAAGAGAAAATCTCATTGCAAAGGAAAAGGGAGCCGTATTTATTATGGGAATCGGCGGAGCCCTTTTATCAGGAGAAAGACATGACGGAAGAGCGCCGGACTATGATGACTGGGCATTAAACGGAGATATCATCGTCTATTATCCCATACTCGACATGGCTCTGGAATTGTCCTCCATGGGTATCCGGGTCAATGAGGAATCTTTAAGGAAGCAGCTTCAAATTGCCGGCTGTGAAGAAAGGGCAGAGCTTCCTTTCCAGGCTTCCTTGTTAAAGGGTGAGCTGCCGCTTACTATCGGTGGCGGTATCGGCCAGTCCAGAATTTGTATGTTCTATTTGAGGAAAGCTCATATTGGTGAGGTGCAGTCTTCCATTTGGCCGGAAGAAATCTATGCCAAGGCAGAAGAGGCAGGGATTCATTTGTTATAATTTTCAAAAATAAGAAATGTATCTGCCGGAAAAATACCAGATTATAGTAATAGGAATTTCTTTTCCTACATAAAATTTAGAAAGTTATCAGTACATTGCAGCGGTTGCTTGAAAAATGGAGGCAATTCATGAACGTACTTGCAAACATTTCTAATATTATTATACCTCTTTTGATTTTTTATATCATTGCCTATGGAGTTGTGGAAAAAGTAGAGGTTTATGAGGATTTTATAAAAGGAGCAAAAGATGGACTTATTACGGTAGTGAATATTATGCCTACAATGATTGGACTTATGGTGGCAGTAGGTGTCCTGCGTGCCTCCGGTTTTCTGGATTTTATGGGAAGGCTGTTTGGGCAGATAACGGAAAAAGTAGGGTTTCCGGGAGAACTGGTTCCATTAAGCTTTGTGAAAATGTTTTCTTCCTCAGCAGCTACCGGGCTTGTATTGGATATTTTTAAAGAATATGGGACAGATTCCAGAATGGGACTTATTACTTCCCTGATGATGAGCTGCACGGAAACGATTTTTTATACAATGTCTGTTTACTTCATGGCAGCCAAGGTTTCAAAAACCAGATACACCTTGACAGGAGCGCTTCTTTCCACATTGGCAGGAACCATTGCCAGTGTCATATTAGCGGGAATGATGTAAAATTTTCGTATCTTTATAGGAAAATAAAACGGGAATAGTCTAAAATTTGGACTGTTCCTTTTTTCCATTTTATGATAACATATAGCTATAATATAGAGAAAAGAACCAGATTATTTTTTTATGAAATGCAAGATGGAAAAGAGGTGCATAAAATGGAAAATAATCAACAGAAAATGATGAATATTTTATTTTCTAATAAGAAAAACATGTTTTTCTACTGGAATTGTGTGAAGGATTTTTGGCAGGTATTTGGTGACTATATTTCAAAAATGAATTCCGAAAAAAGCAATCCTCTGAAAGCGCTTATGGAAGAGGAGCTTATTTTGCCAGAGGATCGAAATGTATTTCAGGCCTATTTGTTTCAGATTGAAAAGGGGTTAGAGGCCGGAATACCGGAAAGCAGTCTTGAAATCCAGTGCCATATCAAATCCAGGGAGGGATATCAATGGTACAGCATAAATTGCCGGTTTTTAAAGGATGAACAAAATCGGATTATAGAAATTGCCGGGTTTTTAGAGCCCATGAGTGCCGTTGAAATCATGCAGAAAAAACAGCAGGTGCTTCTGACTATGGACCGGACTCCTCAAGTACTTGCAAAAGCTGTCAGGGAGCAGTTTTCTAAATATCCTCAGGAGAAATTTGCGTTTATACAGTTGGATGTTGAAAGATTTAAAATGATCAATGAGCTCTACGGAGATGCATTTGGAACGGAAGTACTTGGAAATATTTTAAGCACGTTAAAAGGAATATGCAGTAAGGAGCAGCTATATACCAGATTAAGCGCTGATTTGTTTCTGGTGGTTACCAGATATAAGGAGGAAAAGGAGTTAGTAGAATTCATTCATTATATGGAGGAAAATCTCAATCATTATAAAGATGTTTCTTATGCAATAGCATTTGGCGTCTATCTGGTTTCGGATAAAACAATGGAAATCAGACATATGGCAGACTCTGCTGCTTTGGCAAGAAAGAGCATTAAGGGAAATGCCCTGCAGAATATTGCATTTTACAGTGAAGACATGAAAAGTGTTCTTTACAGCAGGAAGTTTATTGAAGATAATATGAAGACAGCCTTGAAAGAGGGGCAGTTCGTCATGTATCTACAGCCTAAATACAGCATTTCGGAAAACCGGATCATAGGGGCGGAAGCCTTAGTCCGCTGGATTCATCCGGAAATGGGAATGATAGTGCCGATGAATTTTATTCCTGTGCTGGAAGAAAACGGTTTTATTGTAAAGCTGGATGAATACATATGGGAACAGGCATGTGCCACCATTCGGAAATGGATGGATGCAAAAAAAGTTCCGGTTCCCATTTCTGTCAATGTTTCCAGAGTGGATTTGATGAGCGATAAGCTTCTTTCCATCTTAAATGAGCTATTGGAAAAATACCAGATTCCCAAGGAGCTTTTGGAATTGGAAATTACAGAAACGGTACAAAATATAAACATTGGCAGTGCAATCCGTTCATTAAAAGAGGAAGGATATACTTTGCTGATGGATGATTTCGGTTCGGGAGCATCTTCTTTAAATACCCTGAAGAATACACCTTTTGATGTGATTAAGATAGACAGGGAATTTTTAAATGATTTTATTGAATCTGACAGAGGGCAGAAAATCATTGCCCACACCATTCATATGACAAAGGATATCGGGCTGGATTTAATTGCAGAAGGGGTGGAAACCAAAGAACAGGCAATGTTCCTGCAGGATTGCGGTTGTAATATGGCTCAGGGCTATTATTATGCAAAGCCAATGGCTCTTGAGGAGTTTAATCAATTGATTTTATAAGTATCTTAAATCGAATAAAAGAAAAAGAATCAGACAAAGGGACTCAGAGTATGTAAATGAGCCCCTTCGTTTTCTGACAGGGAGCATCTAACAGCTATGATAGAGGAGGAAAATACAAATGCAAAAGGAAGATATCAGAATTAAAAGAGTAATTGTACATATTATGGATTCCCTTGTAGGGCTGCCGGTGCTATCGGATACAGAAGTGGAATTTGGCTCTGATTTTGCGGATTTTTTGAGGGAGCATATTTATAAAATCATGTCCAGCGATGATTGCAAGCAATGTAAATTTTATGAAAAGGAATCGGAAGTATATCAGATGCTGATTCAGTACAGCGAGGAAAACTTTATTCCCATGAGCCAGGATATGGCCAATTACTTATATCAGATTATGAACAGCAACGTGGATATTCCGCCGGCGGATTTGGTCATTGTGCGTTTTAAGGCAAATGACAGGGAACAGCTGGCAATTTTGAAAATGAACTACAAGGAATCTTATACTCACCGCACAAAGACATTGGAGGAAGGGGAAGGAAACGAAAATGAAATTATTAAATATCGTTCCATTCTTCCAACAGAAAGCCAAAGACTTTCAGAAGCGGCTATCATTGATTTAAGCGATTTATCTGTCCGTGCCATTGAGAAAAAATATGATGTCAATGGAGAAAAAACCAATTATTTTACCTATTTATTTTTAAAATGCAGCAGCGAGCTGTCCCATAAGTCCAAGCTGTCTATTGTATCTAAAGCTGTGGAAAGCGTGCAGAATCATTACTATGATGAAAGCGCCCTGTATGAGCAGACTATGCGTGCCAAAAATATTATTCATGAGGCATTAGAGGAAAACGGAGGATTTGTGGTAGAGGAAATAGCGGAAAAGATTTTTGAAGAAAAACCGGAATTAAAAATAGAATTTCAGGATAAAATGGAAAAATATGATATGGTCAAGCAGGAAATCGCACCCCAGAGCGAGCGCACTACAAAGAAATATGAGACCCAGTATTTAACCACGGATTCCGGAATTGAAATTAAGATTCCCATGGAGCAGTATAATGACCCGGGCAGCGTGGAATTCATTACGAATTCGGATGGCAGCGTATCTGTGCTAATAAAGAATATAGGGCATATTAAGGCAAAGTTATAAATAGTTGGAGTATCAAAGTATTTTCATTGATTTGTCAGAAAAACAGTGGTAAAATGTGTGCATAATCAATTCAGGATGCAGAAGAGACACAGTAAAATCTGCAGGATACTATAAAGATTAAATTACTTATCTGGTTGGAGAATGTATCGTGAACATAAACAATGCATTAAATGAACTTTTGGTGGAACTATTCAAGGACATCAATGAAATAGAAGAAAAAGCTATCCGAACAGGACAGTATAAAAACATGACTACAAACGATATGCATGTAATTGAGGCTATTGGCATAAATGGTACAAAGAATATGTCTGCTGTTGCCAAGGCTTTAAATGTGACTACAGGGACTCTTACAATTGCCATAAATTCATTGGTTAAAAAAGGCTATGTAAAAAGAGTTCGCAGCGAAGAGGACCGGCGGGTTGTTTTAGTTTCCCTGACTCCCAAAGGAAGAAAAGCATTTTATCATCATAAAAAATTTCATGATGATATGATTGAACAGATTGTAAGCCAATTGGAAGAGCCGGAAAAAGAGGTATTAGAAAAGACCTTGACAACTCTGGCGGAGTTTTTTAAAAGTAAAAGGTAAAAGCCATTCCAGACAGTGTCAAGAATGGCTTCTTTGATAAGGGGAAAAGGAGAAGGACCAAGCTCCAGCAATAGTTGATGAAATCTTGCATCGCTGTATGAGTTCCCCCATTTAGCTTTTGCTAATTTCTTGCATTCCAGTATTTCCAGATAACCCATATAATACTTCAAATAGTTAGCAGGCTCTGCTCCAATGTAAAAATAAATAGCATCTATGGTTTCACTATCGGTAATGCCCAGATTATGTAGATAAGGTGCAATGTCCTCAGCGCTCATGCCCTCATAATGGATCATGATATCCAGAAGAGAATATAAGCAAAGCTGTATGCTTCTGTCCAAGGCCACTGCCTGATAAATGGTTTGCAGACTGGGGTCCTCTGACAAGCTGCTGCCGCACTGGGCAGCATATTCGTAGGATAACATTTCTGTATAGGTAGCATATCCTTCTATGTATCCTCCGAAATAGAGAAGATTTCTTAAAGAAGGCAGCTTTTCTTTTTCACAATAGGTATGGAAGGCAACGGACTGATATAAATGACCGGGAAAGCCTTCGTGAGCCAGAGTCGTATATAAATCGATTCCCTGGTGGGTTGAGGAACGGTTAATGTAGATTACGTTCTGTGAAATGGCATCCAGAGGAGGCGTAAAATAATAAGCAGGACTTGTATAGGCCTCTAAGGAAGAATCTACATCTTTTACCGTATAGCTGTAGGATTCATCCGGTTTAAAGGGAAACTGAGATGTCATTCTCATTTTAATGTCTTCTAAGATTTCAACGGGAGTAAGTGTTTCCAGAGGGTCCTGAAAGTTTCCATATGCTCCTGAGGGCAGTGAGGCTACTGTGCTGTGAAGCAGAAGAAAATCCGACTGCAGCTTATCCGTTAAAATAGCTTTAATTTCCGGTATGGATTTATCGGTTCCAACCTTGGACTTTACCAGATATTCATAATATTTTTTTCCGTTCTCATCATGACATAGCCCTGCCTGCTCTTTTCCTGTTCCCATTAAAACAATAAGACAGTCACCTAATGAGTCGTAAGCAGGAAATAATACAGTAGTTAGAAGCCGGTCATTTTGTGAAATATAATAGTTTTTCTCGGAAGAGGAAATTTCCCCTTCTGCCAGTAAGGTGTCCAGCTTCTTTTCAAAGGTGGTAACTAAAATATGGTTTTCTGTGGATTTGGTAAAATCGTCACACCAGGAAATGACTTTTATAGCCTCTTTGTCCGACATAAATAGCCCCGCATCGGATTTCTCTTTTTCATATTCCATTAGCCCTTTTAAGTAAGGGCCGGAGCATTCCAGTATTTTCAAGTAGTTTTCCACGTCCTTTTTTGTGTCGAATGTGTATTCGGATAGTAGAAGGGGAAATTCTGTCTGCACTCCGGAAAATGCAGAAAAGGGCTCATCTAAATAAGAGAACTGGCAGCTTTCTAAATTACTTGTTAAATAATATTCCAGCACATCATAGCTGTAGGAAAACTCATCATATAAAGAATCACGCTTGATTTTTTTTAGCCGCTTTCTGGCATTTTCCAAGGAGACAGCAGTGGTACGGTTCGTCTCTTTGTTATAGACAGGAAGGGTGACTTCCGAACCTGATATCCCATACAGGGAAGGGTCCCGCAAAGTAAAATGAAGGCTTAAGGAATCAGAGGACAGCTCTGATACAAACAGCTCAGAGCATAGAGAGTCGAATTTGGCATTTTCGCTTATTTTTTCAAGACCAAAAAAATGACCGCTTTTCCCATAGTAAAAAATTAGAAAGATAATTGCTCCGCAAACAAGAAAAGCAAATACCTGTAAAAGAT
Organism: Lachnospiraceae bacterium; assembly: GCA_014804675.1. Taxonomy (GTDB): domain Bacteria; phylum Bacillota; class Clostridia; order Lachnospirales; family Lachnospiraceae; genus RGIG3040. Next base: position 23,043 of record JAAUZH010000018.1, on the reverse strand, counting down.
TTTTCTTGTGGCTTTTCATAACCGGCTGCTTTCTTTCTGTTTTTTCCATTTTATGAGGGGAATTTACGGAAAATGTGGATATAAGTAAATTTTTTTTAAGATAGATAGTTAGAGAGGAAAGGAAGAGTCATTATTTCGAGCGGTTATAGGACAAAAAATGCCATTTATCCATCAATAAAAATTTGACTATCCCTCCTCACTGTGTTAGTCTAATTTTATTCCCATTTTTTAGAAAAATAGGGTATAATCATAATAAATACGATTACCATTACCTAAAATGATTACAAAAGGAGAACCAACATGACAAATAAAGGAAAATATTATATAACAACAGCCATTGCCTACACATCCGGCAAGCCCCATATCGGCAACAGCTATGAAATCGTCCTTGCAGACAGCATTGCCAGATTCAAAAGAAAGGACGGCTATGATGTATTTTTCCAGACAGGAACTGATGAACATGGACAGAAAATCGAATTAAAGGCAGCGGAAGCAGGCATTACCCCAAAGGAATATGTAGACAACGTGGCAGGCACCATAAAAGGCCTCTGGAACTTGATGGATACTTCTTATGATAAATTCATCCGTACTACTGATGATTTCCACGAAAAACAAGTTCAGAAAATATTCAAACGCCTCTATGACCAGGGTGATATCTATAAAGGAGCTTATGAAGGCTTGTACTGTACCCCTTGTGAATCTTTCTGGACGGAATCCCAGTTAGTGGACGGCAAATGTCCGGACTGCGGAAGAGAAGTGAAGCCTGCCAAGGAAGAAGCATACTTTTTCAAGATGAGCAAATATGCAGACAGATTGATTGAACATATCAACACCCATCCGGAATTTATCCAGCCCGTATCCAGAAAGAATGAAATGATGAACAACTTCCTGCTTCCGGGCTTACAGGACTTATGTGTATCCAGAACAAGCTTTCAATGGGGCATTCCCGTTGATTTTGATGATAAGCATGTGGTCTATGTATGGCTGGATGCCCTGACCAATTATATTACCGGTATCGGCTATGATGCAGACGGAAACAGCACTGACCAGTACAAGAAGCTGTGGCCGGCAGACTTACACCTGATTGGAAAAGATATTATCCGGTTCCATACCATTTACTGGCCGATTTTCCTAATGGCTTTGGGCGAGCCTCTTCCAAAGCAGGTATTCGGACACCCATGGCTGTTACAGGGCGATGGTAAAATGAGCAAGTCCAAAGGAAATGTGATTTATGCAGATGATTTGGTGGATTTCTTTGGAGTGGATGCGGTTCGTTACTTTGTCCTTCATGAAATGCCTTTTGAAAATGACGGAGTGATTTCCTGGGAGTTGTTAGTAGAGCGGTTGAATTCCGATCTGGCAAACACGTTGGGAAATCTGGTAAACCGTACCATTTCCATGAGCAATAAATATTTTGACGGTATTGTAACAGACAAAGGCATAGTAGAAGAAGTAGATGCTGATTTAAAGGCAGTGGCAGCAGGCACTTATGATAAAGTGGCGGCAAAAATGGAAGAGCTCCGGGTGGCGGATGCCATTACAGAGATATTTGCATTGTTTAAGCGGTGCAACAAATATATTGATGAAACCGAGCCATGGGTACTGGCAAAGGATGAAGCAAAAAAGGACAGACTTGCTACCGTTCTATACAATCTGGTTGAAGGAATCTTAATTGGCGCCTCTCTGTTAGAACCATTTATGCCTGACACAGCAAAGAAGATTGCAGAGCAGTTAAATACAAGGATAAGGGACTTTGAAGAAACAAAGACCTTTGGCCTTTATGAAAGCGGCACAAAAGTAACGGAGAAGCCGGAAATCCTGTTTGCAAGACTGGATGTAAAAGAAGTAGTGGAAAAAGCAGAGGCCATGTTTGAACAAAGAAGGCAGGAAGCAGGAGAAACAGAAGAGCAGGATGCGGCTTTAGAAGATGTAATAGATATAGAAAGGAAACCGGAAATCACCTTTGAGGACTTTGAAAAAATGCAGTTCCAGGTAGGAAAGATCATTGCCTGTGAGGAAGTGCCAAAAAGTAAGAAGCTGCTTTGCTCCAAGGTGCAGATTGGCAGTGAGGTAAAACAGATTGTATCCGGCATTAAAGCATATTATTCTCCAGAGGAAATGGTAGGAAAGAAAGTCATGGTATTGGTGAATCTAAAGCCTGCCAAGCTGGCGGGAGTGTTGTCAGAAGGAATGCTTCTATGTGCAGAGGATGATAAGGGGAATCTGGCGCTTCTTACACCGGAAAAGGAAATGCCGGCAGGAGCGGAAATCTGCTAAAGCTGTCCGAAACAACATTGTTATGAAAAGGAATAAAAAAGAAAAGGGGGCATAGCTATGATTAAAAGAGAAGAATTTACTTTTGACTCCAGAGATCAGCAAACAAAAATCCATGCAATGAAGTGGCTTCCCGAAACGGATAATATTGTCTGTGTGGTACAGCTTATTCACGGTATGGCGGAGTATATCGGGCGTTATGACGAATTTGCCAGATATTTAGCCTCCCATGGAATGGTGGTAGTAGGGGAAGATCATTTAGGACATGGGGAAACGGCAAAGGAAAGCGGCATGCCTCTGGGCTATTTTTGTGAACAGGATCCGGCAACCGTAGTGGTCCGGGATGTGCACCGCCTGAAAAAGATAACCCAGGAACAATATTTAGGTGTTCCTTATATTATCATTGGACACAGCATGGGCTCCTTTATATTAAGAAATTACCTGATGCGTTATGGCAAAGGAATTGATGGAGCCATTATTCTGGGAACGGGAAACCAGTCAAGAGCATTAGTGGCTCAGGCTCGTTTTCTGACAAAGGCGCTTACGGTGTTTCAGGGAAAAAGGCACAAAAGCCTGTTTATCAATGCCCTTGCGTTCGGTACTTATGAAAAACGGATTCCAAATAAGAGAACGACTATGGACTGGGTCAGCTCAGACCCGGATGTAGTGGATAAATATATGGAGGATTCTCTTTGCGGATTTACCTTTACATTAAACGGTTTTGCCACTCTTTTTGAACTGATACGCAGAACTCAGGATGTGAAAAGTCTGGAGGCCATACCAAAGAAGCTGCCAATCTTAATTGCCTCTGGCGATGAGGACCCGGTAGGAGATTATGGAGAAGGTCCAAGGAAGTTATACGATACTTACCTGAATTTGGATTTGACCAAAGTGCAGTTGAAATTATATAATGGATGCAGACATGAATTACTAAATGAGGGAGTGAAAGAGGAGGTTTATAAGGATCTTCTCAATTGGATATTATCAGTTGTGTAGAAAGTCAGGAGGAATTATTATGAAAAAATGTATTTCCATGCTTGGAATGATTTGCCTGCTTATCTGTCTGTCAGGCATGACAGCATTTGCAAGCGGTGAAGAAGGTAAGATTGTAAACATTGATACTTCAAAGCCTTTTATTGCTTTAGGAGCAGATTTGACAGAGGATCAAAAGGCAACTGTATTGGAGCTTATGGGATTGTCCCTTAGCGATTTGGATAATTATAATGTTGTTTATGTTACCAATGAGGAAGAGCATAAGTACCTGGATGCTTATGTAAGCCCTTCGGTCATAGGAACCAGATCCTTATCCAGTGTACTTGTAACACCGGCGGAAAAAGGTCATGGTGTTGTGGTCTCTACTAAAAATATTGATTACTGTACTACAGGGATGTACCGGAATGCACTTTTGACTGCAGGGGTAGAGGATGCGGATATTTTAGTAGTTGGTCCTACCAATCTGTCAGGCACTGCAGGTCTTATCGGCGCATTGCGTGCCTATGAGGAATTAACGGGAGAAGAAGTGGATGACACCGTACTGGACACGGCTTTGAATGAACTGGTGGCTACCGGTGAGATTGCCAATAAGAGCATGAGTAACGAGGACGTGGAAGCGCTGGTAGCTTTCATTAAAGAAAAAATTGCGGCGGGAGAGCTGGAAACGGAAGATGATATTCGAAAAGCCATTTCCGACGGAGAAGAAACCTTTGATGTTTCCCTGTCAGACAGCGACAAGGAGCAGATCGTCCAGGTTATGCTAAAGGTAAAGCAATTGAATTTGGACCCAAATATGCTTTTGGATCAGGCAGCAGGGCTGTATGATAAATATGGAGATGACATTGTGAATCATTTGCAGGATGAGGGCTTTTTTGACTCATTAGGCAACTTTTTTCAGAATCTTGGAAAATCCATTGGTTCTTTTTTCTCCGAACTTTTTAGCTGAAAGTGAATAGTACTTGAAAAATTGAAGAAAATGTATATCATAAGAATGGAAAGAATATAAATTATGGAAAGGATTTCAATTATTATGAAAATTGCATTTTATTCAACAAAGCCATACGACCGCATTTGGTTTGAGCCACTTGCAAAAGAGTATGGCTTTTCTTTACATTTCATGGAGGTGCCCTGTAACGAAGAGACTATTTTTATGGCAGCAGGCTATGATGCGATTTGTATTTTCGTAAATGACCATGTAAACAAGCAAATGATAGATAAGCTTTACGAGATGAAAGTAAAGGCCATTTTATTACGCAGCGCCGGATATAATCATGTGGATATCAAAGCGGCGGAGGATAAAATAGCTGTGCTCAGAGTACCAAGCTATTCGCCGGAAGCAGTAGCAGAATATGCCGCAGCGCTCTTGCTCTCCGTGAACCGCTTTACGCACAAGGCATATGGAAGAACGAGAGATTTTAATATGAGCATCAATGGACTGATGGGACGGGACTTAAACAACAAGACTGCAGGCGTAATAGGAACTGGAAAGATAGGACAGGCTATGATAAGGATTTTAGAGGGCTTTGGCATGTCCATACTGGCATATGATCCCTATCCGGTAAAAGGCTTGGATGTAGAATATGTTTCACTGGATGAGCTTATGAAAAAGGCAGATGTAATCAGCCTTCATTGTCCTTTGACGAAAGAGACGAAGCATATTATCAATAAGAAGACCATTGCGAAAATGAAAGACAATATTTATTTAATCAACACTTCAAGAGGAGCGCTGATTGATACGGAAGCATTGATAGAGGGGCTTTTAAGTAAGAAATTTGCAGGAGTGGGACTTGATGTATATGAAGAAGAGGAAGGGGTTTTTTATGAGGACCGTTCCAATGATATTATGGAAGATGAGCTTTTGGCAAGACTGACCACCTTCCCAAATGTAATCATTACTTCCCATATGGGATTCTTTACAAGGGAGGCAATGCAGTCCATTGCCATAGAAACTTTGGAAAATGCCTATGCACTGGAAAATGGATTGCCTCTTATCAATAAAGTAGTATAAAAACAAAAGAGGGATGTTATGAAAATTGAAAGGGAAAAACTGCAAGTATGTCCTATAAGCTGGAAAGAATATGAAGAAGTCATGGGCCTTGTATGGAAAACCTTTTTGCGCTTTGAAGCAGGTGATTATTCAAAGGAGGGGATCCAAAGCTTTCAAGATTTCATTACAGACCCTGTGCTTTATAAAATGTTTAAAAAAGGATATTATCAGATTTTCGGAGCCTTTTATAAAAATGAGCTTATAGGCATGATTAGCCTGCGGGATCGTAGCCACATATCCCTTTTATTTGTGGATGAGCGTTATCATTATCAGGGAATAGGGAGGGCGCTTATGGAATATCTGAAAAACTATCTTGTGACGGAAATGGGAGAGTATAAGGTAACAGTGAATGCCTCTCCCTACGGTATCGGCTTTTATCACAGACTGGGTTTTCATGATACCGATGTGGAGCTGATAAAACAAGGTGTGCGCTATACTCCTATGATCCTTTTCCTGTAGCAGGGTATTTACGGACAGAAATTTGTATAATTTGGAAGATTCATTGAAAAACGGGCGGATTTTTGGTAGTATAAAGTATAAGGTGGGAGGTGGCGGATTATGGATTTTATTAGCAGTAAGAATATTTTTCTTTTAACAAGAGATACATTAAAATTAATTGATAAGCGGTTGATGAAGCATGGTTCCCGGACAGCCTACATGGTGTACAAAATGCTGGAATGCAAAGGCGGTTACGAGAAATTTGAGATTGCGGAATTTGCCATGCTTACGACTCTGCATGATATCGGAGCTTATAAAACTGATAATCTGGAGGATATGCTGCGGTTTGAAATGAGGGAGCCTATTCCACATTCCATATACGGATATTTATTTATGAATAATCTTTCTCCCTTGAAAGAAAAGGCAAAGATTCTCCTATACCATAATTCAGATTATTCGGTAACCAGGCATCTGAATTTTCCCTATAAAGATATAGCTAATTACATAAATTATGCGGAAAAGGTGGATATTTATCGCAATGCTCTTGGAAGTCAATTTAATCATTCCGTATTTCGTAAGTATGAGGGAATCAAATATTCAGAAGAAGCCATTCGTCTTTTTGAACAGGCACAGCAAACATATGATATTTTTAATAAGATTCAGACGGACGCTTATGAAGCAGAGCTGGATGAATTGATGGATTATATCATGTTTACTAATGAAGAAAAGAAACAGGCTATGGAAATGCTCATGTACTGTTTAAGCTTCCGGAGCAAATATAAGGTTGTGGATGGTGTGACCTGCGTGTGTATTTGCGAGGAAATTGCGAAAATGATGGGATTTAGCAAGTCGAACATCAACAAGCTGTATTATGCCGCTTTGATTCATGATATCGGTATGCTTGCCATTTCAAAGTCCATGATTGATTCCGATAAAATTTTTACCAAAGAGGAAAGGGAATTGATGCAGACCCACGTAGAGGTGGCAGAAGGTATTTTAAGCAACCGGGTGGATAAGGAAGTGGTTTCCATTGCAGTTGCCCATCATGAAAGGCTGAACGGCAAAGGATATCCAAAAGGATTAAAGTCAGTGGAGATGAACGATTCCCAGAAGATTCTTCAGATAGCGGATTCCCTGACGGCTATGGTCAACACACGTCTTTACAGAAAGCCCATGAGCAAGCAGGAGATTGTGGACAGTCTGAAGGAAGAAGCTGATAAGAAGAAGCTAAGCAGAGAAATTGTAGGAATCGTGATAGATAATTATGATTATATTGTTGGGAAAGCAAGAGAACAGTCAGAACATATGCTGAAGCGCCACAAGCATTTAAATGAAAGATTTGATCAGGTATATTCCAACTTCAAGGGCAAAGGAAGAGAATAAATGAAAAATATATTCAACATGGAGGGACCGTTCATTTCCTTTTTGAGTAAGGCAACGGATTTGGTTGTCCTGAATTTACTCTATATGATCTGCAGCATTCCGGTAATTACCATTGGAGCATCTACTACGGCTCTTTATTATGTAACACTGCGAATGTCAAGAAATGAAGAGGGATATATCATAAAAGATTTTTTTCGTTCCTTTAAAGAAAATTTCGGGCAGGCAACAGTTATCTGGCTGATTCTATTATGCATAGGAAGTGTGATTGGTGGAGAGTTCTTCCTGATTAACAATATGGAAGGAACCCTTGCTTTTGCGGTGGAATGCATCGTATTTTTAAGCATCCTGTTGTTTGCTTTTGAAATGTTGTATGTGTTCCCTGTACTGTCACGATTTGAAAATACTGTTAAAAACACAATGAAAAACGCACTGTTCATCAGTATCTTACAAATACCAAAGACATTGCTGATGCTTGTTTTTTCCTGTTTTCCTATAGTTCTGGTGATAGTTTCCTTAAGGTGGCTGCCATTGTTTGTGGCTCTTGGATTTTCTGTGACCAGCTATACTAATGCCTGTTGGATGGATAAGATATTTAAGAAATTTGAGCCAGAAGAACCGGAGGAAGAAAAGGATAGTTAAATAAAGGTGAATGACTATGAAAAAGAAAAAGGATTCGGGAACAAAAAGCATCTTGCTTCAATGGTTGTTTCCTGCCATTGCATTTTTTCTAGTAGTATCATTTATGCTGTATCATTACAGCATGACGCAGAGCAAAAGCATCAATCAGAAAACGGAAAACAATATTGCTGCAGTTGCAAGAGGATATGCGGCAAAGATTTCCGCTTATTTGCAACGGATAAAAAGCGCTCAGGAACCAGTTTCGGTTTTGTTGGATGAGACAGAGAAAGGACAGGATGTTCCTACGGAGAAATGCCTGACGGCTCTTTTGAGTACGAATTTAATATATTCTTCTGCATTAGTAGATGAAAACGGAAGAGGATTCCGTAATACGGGAGAGCCGGTAGAATTGGATATGGAAAGTCTGAAAGGCACTGAATCCGGTTCCGGGACATTTTATCTATGTATGAAGGATGAGCTCATAGAAGGTGCATATACGATTGTAGCAGTTACCCCATTAAGTCATTATGGAGGTTATGTAATATCGTACTTTAAATCGGAGTTGCTGAAAAAATATGTTACAATTTCGGATTATGACGGCCGAACCTGGTTTACCGTTATAGATGCAGAGGGGAATCTGATTTATTCCAGTACTTCACTTTTGGAGGAGGGGAATTTTTTTGAATACCTAAAAGCTTATAATCAAGACGAAGAGACGGCAGAAATCATACAGGATAAAGTGCCGCTGACCCAAGAAAGCAATTTTGTTGCAAAGATTGGAAAAGAGGAAGTATATTGTGTATTCACCCCGTTAGAAGTCAATAACTGGTATTTTGTAATGGGAGTGACTAACAGCTATGTTGATGGGATAAAGAACAGCCAGTGGACAGCAACCAGAAATATGATAGTGAATATGATGGGAGCCCTGGCGCTCTTTGTTATATTAGTTGTAGTGGTCAATGTAATAAACAAGAAGCGTTATAATGATCGGAAGCGGGTATTGGAGCAAAAAGCGGATACGGATCTGTTGACGGAACTAAACAACAAAATAGCAACAGAACGTAAAATCAAGGACTATATAAGTGAAAATCAGGATTCCCAGGCGCTTATGTTTGTATTTGATATTGATGATTTCAAAAAGATTAACGACACGAGAGGCCATGCTTTTGGAGATGAAGTCCTTCGTACTATCGGAATGCGTCTAAAGGCAGAATTCAGAATGTCCGATGTTATCGGAAGAGTCGGCGGGGATGAATTTATTCTCTTTTTAAAGAATTTGAAAGATGAAAGTATTCTGAAAAAGGAATCTGGCCGGGTGGCAGAGCTGTTTCGGGATTTTAAGGTAGGGCAGTATTCCAAATATAAAGTAACCGCCAGCATTGGATGCGCCGTATTTCCAAGAGATGCGGATAATTTTGAAGATTTGTACAAAGCGGCAGACAGAGCTCTTTATAAGGCAAAGCAAAGAGGTAAGAAGCAGCTGGCATTTTATCGGGATGAAGAGGAAAAGGAATGATGCCAAAGCCCCCTTGTACCAGATTGGGCAACATGTATAGGAAAATTTAAAATATTTGTATAATACGAGTATAGGCAAAAACTCATAGTTATTATATACTTGGAGTAGGGTTTTATAAGAACCGGAAAAAGAAAAGTAAATTTTAGGAGGAAATTTCAATGGCAAGTTTATCTTTAAAAAACGTTTGTAAAGTATATCCAAACGGATTTGAAGCAGTGAAAGATTTCAATCTTGAAATCGCAGATCAGGAATTCATCATCTTCGTAGGTCCTTCCGGATGTGGTAAGTCTACTACACTCCGTATGATTGCAGGGCTTGAAGATATTTCTTCCGGTGAACTTAGAATCGGTGACAGATTAGTAAATGATGTAGAGCCAAAGGACAGAGATATTGCAATGGTATTCCAGAACTATGCTTTGTATCCGCATATGTCCGTTTATGATAACATGGCTTTTGGTCTTAAATTAAGAAAAGTGCCAAAAGATGAAATCGATAAAATGGTAAAAGAAGCAGCAAAGATTTTGGACTTGACTCCACTTCTTGATCGTAAGCCAAAGGCTTTATCTGGTGGTCAGAGACAGCGTGTTGCTATGGGTCGTGCTATCGTTCGTAATCCTAAAGTATTCCTTATGGACGAGCCGCTTTCCAACCTGGATGCAAAGCTTCGTGTACAGATGCGTATCGAAATTGCAAAACTGCATCAGAGATTAGGTACTACCATCATCTACGTAACTCATGACCAGACAGAGGCTATGACACTTGGTACAAGAATCGTAGTTATGAAGGATGGTATCGTACAGCAGGTAGATACACCACAGAACTTATACTCCAAACCAAATAACTTATTCGTTGCAGGTTTCATGGGATCACCTCAGATGAACTTCTTAGATGCAGTAGTAGAAGTAGTAGATGATACAGCAGTATTAAAAGTAGCTGGTCACTTCATCCCACTTCCACCAGCAAAATCCAAAAAGCTGATTGAAGGCGGTTATAACGGAAGAACCGTTACCTTTGGTATCCGTCCGGAAGATGTATATGATTCCGAAATGATGATAGAAGCTTCTCCGCAGAGCACATTTGAAGCTACTGTAAAGGTATACGAATTACTTGGTGCAGAAGTTTACTTGTATTTTGACTTAGAAGAGTTCCCAATGACAGCCAGAGTTGATTCCCGTACAACAGCAAGACCTGGCGACATTGTTAAATTTGCTATTGATGTAGAAAAAATCCACATCTTTGACAAAGAAACAGAAATGGTTATTACCAACTAAAGTTTAGCCATGGGGAGATACGCAGGTATCTCCCCTTTTTTAAGTGTGCAAAGTCAAATGTGCAATAAGGAGGACAAGGCAGTACATGTTATCAGCAGGGGTTATACAGACCAGTATTGAAGATTTGAAGTCAATAACAAAAGTAGGATTGGTGGTCGTAAGTGAATCCGGAGCAATTATGGCGGATACTTCTGGTAAGATTCAGATAGATGAAGGAAGGATTGAAGAATTTATTGCCTCACCGGCGGACAGTCAGGCAGTAGCAGGGCATCTGTATTTAAAAATATTTGATGAAGACGAGGTGGCATACGTATTAGTATGTGAAGACAGCAATGAGGATTACACGATTGCCAAGATTGCGGTAAGCCAGATTCAGAATCTGATTATAGCCTATAAGGAACGGTTTGACAAAAACAATTTTTTTCAAAACTTAATTTTGGACAATCTATTATTGGTGGATATTTATAATCGGGCCAAAAAGCTGCATATAGATATTGATGTGTCAAGGGTGGTCTGTCTGGTAGAAACAAGATATGATAAGGATAATGGAGCCCTGGAAATGCTGAAAAGCTTATTTTCTTCTCAGGTGGGAGACTTCGTAACGGCTGTGGATGAAAAAAGCATAATTATCATAAAGCGGATGGAAAAGGATCAAAGCTACCAGAGCGTGGAAGAGGTATGCCGTACCATTGTGGATATGATCAATGCAGAAGCCATGATAAAAGTAAAGGTGGCTTATGGCAATATCGTGAATGAGTTAAAGGATGTGTCAAAAAGCTATAAGGAAGCAAAAATGGCTTTGGATGTAGGAAAGATTTTTTATGCGGATAAAGATGTAATATCCTATGGCACATTGGGAATCGGCCGTTTGATTTATCAGCTTCCGGTGAGCCTCTGCCAGATGTTCATTGAAGAAATATTCGGGCAGAAAATGCCGGATAATCTGGATGAAGAGACGATTAGCACAATAAACGCATTTTTAGAAAATAATCTGAACGTGTCGGAAACGGCCAGAAAGCTGTTTGTACACAGAAATACTCTGCTTTACCGGTTGGAAAAGCTTCAAAAATCCAGCGGGCTTGATATCCGAGTATTTGATGATGCCCTTACCTTGAAAATTGCCCTTATGGTAGTTAGTTATTTGAAGTATTTGGAGAATATGGAATATTAGGTGGATAAGTATTTTTTATATTAAGGCATATATCCCTCTTCTTGTGCATACACATAGTTAGTAGTAGGAATGGACAAGGAGGGGGTATTTTGGATTTTTACAGAGATATCCGTTATTTGGATTATCAGGATGGAAAAAATAATACGGAGAATGTTGGAAGTGTTAAGCTTTTTTTTCGGGGAAATGTGGGAAAAGCTGAGATTTATATTAAGAAAATACCATGTCTTTATCCAATTGAATGTAAGTTTATAGTTTCAAGTGGGGGAACTGTTTCCTATACAAGATGGGTGGAAATTGAAAAGGCGGACTGGCAGAGAGGATTTGAATTTTCCTGGGAGCATTCCTATGAGGATATAGAAGTAGAATTGTTTATATCAGAAGAGCGGAAAATATATGTAAGGAATAAAAAGGTTGATGCAAGGCAGGAGCTTACAGCGCTTTATGAGGAAAAGCATCCTATTCGGATGCAGCAGATAAGCAAGGATGAAATCGAATGTGTTCCGATAAGAGACAGCCAGGAAAAAAAGAAAAGTTCCGGCGAATCCGGTCAGAAAATGGTCAAGCTGGCAGGAAGGGAAAATGAATATTATATGTCCAGAATCAGTGAGCTTGGAGAGCTGTCAAAGGATTTAGAGCCGTTAGAGCATAATAGCTTCCTACTTCATGGATACTTTAATTACAGGCACCTGCTGATACGGAAAGAAGGAGACAAGTTTCTGGTAGGAGTGCCGGGAAACTATTATTATCGGGAGGAAATGGTAGCAGCAATGTTTGGCTTTCCCAATTTTGTTCCGGCAAAGAAAGAGAAAGGCGCTGGAAAGGATTCCCTTCAGGAAGAGGAAAAAACAGTGGGGGAATTTGGGTATTATTTTGAATGAGTACAATTTATTTCGGGAATTTTAAATTCCCCGGATGTCAATCAGATGAAAATGAGGAATAAGAATCTGACGAAATTCCAGAAGTTCCTCCTTTGAGTATCCATGAAATCCCTTTTGTATCACATTTGGGCTTTCTTCATAATTTTGTAGAAAATATTTATCGCTGCCATGGAGCCACTGACCGATTTTTTCAAAGGACTCCCTGCAGTGGAATTCTTTTATTACAGTGGTCCTGAATTCATAAGGAATGCCGCTGTTTCGTATCAGTCCAATGGATTCTTCCAAGGGTCTTATATCAAAATCAGAAATATTGCTGCAGGCAGTTTGGGGAAATCCTGCAATGGTTCCGTATTGTTCTCTGTCTCCCTTAATATCCATTGCAATATAATCTAACAAACAGTCTTTTATCAAACCTTCCAACACATTCGGTTTTGAACCATTCGTATCCAGCTTTACGGAAAGTCCCAGCGCCTTAATGCGCCTGATTAGCTCCGGAAGTTCTTTCGCCAATGCAGGTTCTCCTCCTGTAATGCAGACACCTGTCAGTATGCCAGTGCGCTTTTTAAAAAAAGACAATAGTTCCTCTATGGAAATAGAGGGCAAGGTATCGGGATGAAGCACCAGCTCTCCATTGTGGCAAAAGGGGCATCTGAAATTACAGCCGCCCAAAAAGATAGTTGCAGCAACATGCTCCGGATAATCTAATAAGGTTGTTTTATTGTAGCCGCATATTTGCATAGGGGCACCTCTTTGTGGTATGATGAACATAGTGTGAATAAAGATAAAAATTCCTCTTTATTGTAATAAATTTGAAGAATGCTGGCAAGGGGTTTTAGCATATGGCGGATGCTATTAAAAAAATGGAAAAGAGAGCGTATTCTTTACAGGAAAAATACATGAAGGAAGCTTTAAAGCAGGCAAAAAAGGCGGAAGCTTTGGAAGAGGTTCCCATTGGCTGTGTAATCGTTTACGAAGGAAAAGTGATTGCAAGAGCTTATAACCGCAGGAATACTGACAAAAATACGCTTGCCCATGCGGAAATGACAGCAATCAAAAGAGCAAGCAAAAAGCTGGGGGACTGGCGGCTGGAGGGCTGCAGCCTGTATGTGACATTGGAGCCCTGTCAGATGTGTGCAGGAGCCATTGTGCAGGCAAGAGTATCGGAAGTGGTCATGGGAGCTATGAACCCAAAGGCGGGCTGTGGGGGGTCCATCCTGAATCTGCTCCAGATGGAGGAGTTCAACCATCAGGTAAAAGTTACAAGAGGGGTTCTTTTGGAAGAGTGCAGCAGTATGCTAAGTGATTTTTTTAAGAGACTGAGAGAAAAGAAAAAGGAAAGCAGACAGGCATTATGAAGGTATTATTAGCGGCTTTAAATGCAAAGTACATACATTCCAATCCGGCATTGTACAGCCTTCGGGCATATGCGGGGAAATATAAAGAGCATATAGAGCTGGCAGAATATACCATTAATCAGTCTTTGGAAGAAATTATGGGGGATATCTATAAAAGAAAACCGGATGTGTTGGCATTTTCCTGTTATATCTGGAATATTTCCCCTGTACTTTCTCTGACAAAGGAAATAAAAAAGATACTGCCTGAAACAGATTTATGGCTTGGAGGGCCGGAGGTTTCTTATAACAGTGAGCAGGTTTTACGTGCCCATGAAGAAATTACTGGTATTATGGAAGGGGAAGGAGAGGAAACCTTCCTTGAGCTGATGGAGCATTATGTGGAGGGCAGCAGGCCCCTTACTGCTATAAAAGGACTTGCATTAAAAGAAGGAAGAACAGGAGAAAGACCATTAACGGATTTGGACAAGCTTCCCTTTTTGTATGAAAGGCTGGAGGATTTCCAAAATAAGATTATTTACTATGAATCCAGCAGGGGCTGTCCCTTTCGCTGCAGCTATTGTCTTTCTTCCATTGATAAGACAGTGCGTTTAAGAAGGCTGGATATTGTGAAAAATGAGCTGCAGTTCTTTTTGGATAACCGGGTAAAGCAGGTAAAGTTCGTGGACAGGACCTTTAATTGTAACCATGAACATGCCATAAGCATCTGGCAGTATATAAAAGAGCATGACAACGGTATTACGAATTTTCATTTTGAAGTGGCGGCAGATTTATTAAACGAAAAAGAAATTTCTCTTTTAAATACATTCAGACCGGGAGCCGTCCAACTGGAAATAGGAGTACAGTCCACGAACCCCGTTACGATTTCCCAGATTCAGAGAGTAATGGACATTGGGAAGCTTAAGGAAACCGTAAAGGCCATAAAAAAGGGCGGCAATATCCATCAGCATCTGGATTTGATTGCAGGCCTTCCCTATGAAGATTTTGAAACCTTTCAAAAATCCTTTAATGAGGTTTATGCTATGGAACCGGAGCAGCTTCAGCTGGGCTTTTTGAAAATCTTAAAAGGCTCTCCCATGCATAAAAAGGCAGAAGAATACGGGATTGCATATACATCTTATGAGCCCTATGAGGTATTGTATACAAAATGGCTTTCCTATGAGGAAATCAGAAAACTGAAACGGGTAGAGGAAATGGTAGAGCTGTATTATAACAGCGGCCAGTTTACAGCAACTATCCCCTTGCTGGAGAAGCTTTTTGAAAGTCCCTTTGCTTTTTATGAAGCTCTTGCCGAATATTATGAAGAGAAGGGATATTTCGTCAATTCCCCTTCCAGAACTTACCGCTATCTGATTCTTTTAGAATTTGCTATAAATAAAATAGGTTCAGACGGAGAGTTATTTAAGGAACTTTTGACAATGGATTTTTATTTAAGAGAAAATGCAAAAAGCCGTCCGGAATTTGCAAAGAACCTATCTCCTTATAAAGATAAAATCAGAGCCATTTACAGAGAGGAAGAGGCGGAAAGAAAGCTGCTTCCCCATTATAGGGATTATGATGCAAGGCAGATGGCGAAGATGACTCATATAGAGGTATTTAACTATGATTTGCATTCGGGGAAAAAGCTGCCGACTCCTCAAATGCTGCTGTTTGACTATAGGAACCGTTCCCCACTGACCAATCAGGCAGCGCTGCATGAAGTTTTTTCGGATGCATGATTACATTTCAAACCATTATTGTTCATAATGGCTAACTGAAAACCGTTTCTTTCATATAAACAATAGGAGGAAGTTTATGACGAAACGCACGAAAGAAATTTTAGACAGGCTGGACCAGGTCTACACCACAGAATATAAATGCTACTTAAATCACGAAAATGCATGGCAGCTTTTAATTGCCACCATGTTAAGCGCCCAGTGCACCGATGCCAGAGTCAATATCGTCACAAAGGATTTGTTTCAGAAATACAAAAGTCCCCAGGATTTTGCTGAGGCGGATTTAAACGAATTAGAACAGGATATTAAATCTACCGGTTTTTATCACAATAAGGCAAAAAATATCATTGCCTGCTGTAAGACTTTGGTAGACGTATATGGCGGAGAAGTGCCTTCCGATATAGAAGCGCTGACCGCTTTGCAGGGTGTGGGAAGGAAGACCGCCAATGTAATAAGAGGCAATATTTTTCATGAGCCCAGTGTGGTAGTGGATACTCATGTAAAACGTATATCCAGAAAGCTTGGATTTACCAAGGAAGAGGACCCTGTAAAAATTGAGCAGGATTTGATGAAGGTTCTTCCCAAGGACCATTGGATTTTATATAATATACAGATTATTACCTTTGGAAGGCAAATCTGTATGGCAAGGAATCCAAAGTGTCAGGAGTGTTTTCTGACGGAGTATTGCTCTTATTATAAAGAAAAAATGAAAAGAGGATAGCTGCATGGATTCTTTTGTGGTGGTGGATTTGGAAACTACCGGACTGAATGCGAAAAAAGATAAAATCATAGAAATCGGCGCTATCAGAGTGGAAGAGGGAAAACAGACAGGAACCTTTGAGACTTTTGTAAATCCCGGAAGGGCTTTGTCGGAAAGGGTTCAGGACATTACCCATATAACCGATCAGGATTTAGAAAGGGCGCCTTATATAGAAGAAGTAATTCCAAAGTACTTAGAATTTGCAGGAAATTATCCCCTTTTGGGACATAGCATTATATTTGATTTTTCCTTTTTGAAAAGAGCAGCGGTAAATTGTGGATTTTCTTATGAAAGAAGCGGCGTGGATACACTGGCCATTGCCAGAGTCTGTATGCCGGATGTGAAGAAAAACCTGCCCAGTCTTTGTGGATATTTTGGAATCACCTATGAGCCCCATAGAGCATTTGAAGATGCCAGAGCCACTTTGGAGCTGTACAGGATTTTGGAAGAACAGTTTTGCAGGGAGGAAAAGGAAAAGCTGTTTTGGCCTAAGGAATTGAAGCATCAGGTAAAAAAGGATGGACCTGCTACGAAATCCCAAAAGAAATATTTATTAAAACTGCTAAACTATCATTCCATTACTGCCGAATACAATATTGACAGGCTTACAAAAAGTGAAGCCAGCCGTTATGCAGACAGTATTATTTCTCAGTATGGACGATGTCCGAAAGGAAAGTAAGGATAGGCTTTTTCATAATGGAAGTCAAGCTCTGGGCAGAGGCCTTCAGGTCTTCGATTTTGGAAATCTGCCCTTTCTTTTTATAAATCGAAGCTAAAAGCTTGTAATTGCCGCTGATATCTGTTCCGGCAAAAACAGCAAGCTCCAATGGAATTAAAGCCTCTTCCTCATAGCCTGCTTCATAAAGAAGCCTGCCCCATTTATACAGGGTTCGTACCAACAGGGTAAAATTCTGGTCATATTCCGACAGGATGGTAATGTTGGCAGTGCCATATTTCAGCTTTAAATCCGTATTGGTATATTCTGCTAGATTTACTATTTTTAACTCACTTAAGGAGTTGATTTGCTCCATGCAGTCCTGTACCTGTTGGTTCTCCGTTAATATATGGAACGGCAGCTTTTCATAGGGGATTTGTATATAGTTTAAGTCATCCAGGGGCTTTTTACGGATGCTGTTAGCCTCCCGCTCCCGATTCCAGAAATCTTCCTCAGCCTTTTTGCTATTTTTGTCAGATTTGGAAAGCTGACGGGTAATCACAGCTCCTAATAGAATAAAACTTGCCAAAATAATAAAATTCATATATAATATCCTTTCAGTAAGAAGGTGAATAAAATGTTTCGTAATAAAAAATCAAAACAAATTTTTTCAACAATTATTATCATTCTTTTGATTCTGTCAATGGTAGTGCCGATGGCTGTTTCAATTTTTTAACAGACGCCACTACACCAGATTATAACACGAGGAGGCATTATGAGAAAGTATATTATTCCACTGTTTGCAGTATTTCTCTTTTTTCTTTTTGCAGGTGCCATGGAAACCCAGGCAGCAGCCAATAAGGATACAATTGAAAATGGAATTTTTATAGGTGAAGTGGAAGTTTCCGGTATGACAAAAGAAGAAGCTCTTTCGGCAGTCTCTGAATATGTTTCTTCTTTAAAAGATAGCACCATTACTTTAAATGCCATGAATAATAATCAGCTGCCTGTTTCGGCAGGAGATCTTCAGCTTTCCTGGAGGAATCAGGAAGTGGTCGATGAGGCCCTTTCCCTTGGAAAGGTTGGAAATATCGTACAAAGATACAAGGCGCTAAAGGATTTAGAATATGAAAATAAGGTATTTGAAATAACCTATGATTTTGACAAAGAGGCTATCACAAAAATTCTGGAGGAAGACTGCGCAGAGTTTAATGTTTCCGCACAGGATGCAACCCTTACAAGGGAAAACGGCGCATTCGTCATTGAGCCGGGACAAACAGGCGTTATAATCGATGTGGCAGGCTCTGCTTCAGCAATTTATGATTATCTCACTACGGAATGGATAGGAGAGGAAGCTTCTATTGATTTAAAGGTAGAAGTTGATGAGCCAAGGGGAACCGAGGAAGAACTATCCAAAGTAAAGGATGTGCTTGGCACCTTTACGACCAGCTATTCCTCTTCTGGTTCGAACCGTTCCGGCAACGTGGCAAACGGCTGCCGGTTAGTAAATGGAACATTGCTTTATCCGGGTGATTCCTTTTCCATGTATGAAACGGTAAGTCCCTTTACGGAGGCAAACGGATATTATGAAGCAGGCTCTTATTTAAATGGTATGGTAGTGGACAGCCTTGGAGGAGGAATCTGTCAGGTTTCTACAACTTTGTACAATGCAGTATTAAAGGCAGAGCTGGAAGTAACGGAACGTCATAACCATTCCATGATCGTAACTTATGTAGACCCTTCTGCCGATGCAGCTATTGCAGGAACTTCAAAAGACTTTAAATTTGTCAATAATCTGGAACATCCTATTTATATAGAAGGAGTTACGGCAGATAAAAAGATAACCTTTACCATTTACGGAGTGGAGACAAGGCCTTCTAATCGTAAGGTTACCTATGAAAGCGAAGTGCTCAGTAAGACTACCCCAGATGGAGAAAAGGTAATTGCAGACGGAGGACAGCCTATCGGATTCATTGATGTACAGTCAGCCCACATAGGCTATGTAGCACAGCTTTGGAAGATTGTTACGGTAGATGGTGTAGAGGAAAGCCGTACTCAGGTAAATAAAAGCACTTATAAAATGACACCGAGAACAGCAGTAGTAGGAACTGCTTCGGCAGATCCTAATGCAACGGCAGCAGTGAATGCAGCTATTGCAACTCAAAACATTGACCATGTGAAAAATATCATTGCTTCTGTAAAAAATGCACCAGTGGATCCGGCACAGGCAGCAGCCCAGGCGGCTCTTGCCCAGCAGCAGGCAGCTATAGCCGCTCAGCAGGCAGCGGCAGAGGCAGCAGCTCAGGCCCAGCAGGAAGCACAGGCTCAACAGTAGTTACTTGTACAATGAGGAAATAAAAAATAAAACAGAAATGTGACTGGGAAGTTCCGGCAAGGGAACTTCCTATCATTATATAAGCTGTTAATCTATATAATAGAAGTGTATGCCTGTTCTATTAGGAGGCAAATATGAAAATTGGAAAAGTACCGGAAAATGTATTAAAACGGTCCATATTAAAACAAGTACATAACAGGCGGGATGAAGTGCTGGTTGGTCCCGGAGTAGGGGAAGACTGCGCCATTTTAGAGTTTAAAGAGGGAGAAACCTTTGTTGTATCCACTGACCCTATTACGGGGGCCACTAAGGATGTGGGAAAGCTGGCAGTGCATATTACTGCCAATGACATTGCTTCCAGCGGAGGAGAACTGATTGGAGTGATGCTGACGGCTCTATTGCCTCCTGATACGGAGGAACCTGAAATCAAACAGATGATGGCAGATGTGGAGGAAGCATGTGCCCGGTTGAATATGCAGGTTCTAGGAGGCCACACGGAAATTACTGATGCGGTGAACAGACCTGTGCTGACGGTGACCGGTATCGGCAAGGGAAAAAAAGAACGGCTGCTTACGACAAAGAATGTCAAGCCCGGTCAGGATGTGGTGGTGACCAAGTGGATTGGGTTAGAGGGGACTTCTATTTTAGCAAAAGAAAGGGAAGAAGAGCTTCTTACAAGATATCCCAGACATCTGATCGATACTGCAAAAGGCTTTGACCAGTATCTGTCCGTAGTGAAAGAGGCCGCCACCGCCATTAAGTCCGGCGCAAGTGCTATGCATGACGTGACGGAGGGCGGAATTTTTGGTGCTCTCTGGGAAGTGGCAGAAGGTGCAGGCGTTGGACTACGAATCGATTTAATGAAGCTTCCAATCAAGCAGGAGACAGTAGAAATCTGTGAATATTTCCGTATCAGCCCCTATGAGTTAATTTCCAGTGGAAGTATGCTGATTATTACGGACAATGGACATGATCTGGTAGCAGCCCTGAAGGAGCAGGGAATCCACGGGACAGTGGTGGGAAAAACCACGGACAGCAATGACAGGGTTGTTATAAACGGAGAGGAAAGCAGATTTTTAGAGCCGCCGAAAACAGATGAACTGTATAAGGCATTAGGCATGAATGAGTAAGCATTAGAATTAACTTAAAAAATAAAATATGAGAATCATAAAGGAGATTAAAAGGATGAGAGAACAGATTTTATCCATTATAGAAAAGAACAGCCGCATTGATATAAAAGAGCTGGCAGTGATTTTGGGAATGCCGGAAATTGATGTGGCAAATGAATTAAAGAAAATGGAGGAAGAAGGAGTTATTTGCGGCTACCATACACTGGTAGACTGGGAAAAGACCTCTATTGAAAAGGTAACTGCCCTGATTGAAGTTCGTGTAACACCCCAAAGAGGACAGGGCTTTGACAACATTGCAGAGCGAATTTATAAATATCCGGAGGTTCATGCAGTGTATCTGATTTCCGGAGGATATGACTTGTTAGTAACCCTGGAAGGGAAATCCTTAAAGGAGGTTTCCAACTTTGTCACCGACAAATTATCCACCTTGGAATCCGTGCTTAGTACGGCAACTCACTTTATTTTAAAGAAATATAAGGAGCACGGAACGATTTTAGCAACAAAAACAACAGATGAAAGGATGAAGATTACACCATGAGAAATCCATTAGCAGATCAGGTAGTAGCTTTAAAGCCCTCAGGAATCAGGAAGTTTTTTGACATTGTAAGCGAAATGAAAAATGCCATCTCATTAGGTGTAGGAGAGCCTGATTTTGAAACCCCCTGGTTCATTCGGGATGAGGGTATATATTCTTTAGAAAAAGGTCGTACCTTTTATACGTCCAATGCAGGTTTAAAAGAACTGAAAATAGAAATTTGCAATTATTTGAAAAGACGCATGAATCTGGAATATCATTACAACAATGAAGTGTTGGTAACGGTAGGCGGTTCAGAGGCAATTGACATAGGGCTTCGTGCCATGCTCAATCCCGGAGAGGAAGTATTGATTCCCCAGCCCAGCTATGTGTCCTATGAGCCATGTGCTATTTTAGCAGGGGGAAAGCCGGTTATTATTGAATTAAAACATGAAAACCAGTTCCGCCTTACGGCACAGGAATTAGAAGAGGCCATTACGGAAAAAACAAAAGTGCTGATTCTGCCTTTCCCTAACAATCCTACAGGCGCTATTATGGAGCGGAAGGATTTGGAGGCAATTGCAGAGGTAATTAAAAAGCACGATATTTTTGTAATTTCCGATGAGATTTATGCAGAGCTGTCCTATCATGGAGACCATGTTTCCATTGCCAACATAGAAGGAATGAAGGAAAGGACTATTGTAATCAATGGGTTTTCCAAGGCATATGCCATGACCGGATGGAGGCTTGGCTACGCATGCGGACCAAAGGAAATCATTGAACAGATGACCAAGATTCATCAGTTTGCTATTATGTGTGCTCCTACCACCAGCCAGTATGCGGCTGTGGAGGCATTGAAAAATGGAGATGAAGAGGTTGCCAAAATGCGGGATGCATACAATCAGAGAAGACGTTATCTCATTCATGCTTTTCAAGAAATGGGCTTAGAATGCTTTGAGCCTTTTGGGGCCTTTTACATATTCCCATGCATCAAAGAATTTGGAATGACCTCCGATGAATTTGCCACCAGATTTTTAGAGGAAGAGGAGGTTGCCGTAGTGCCGGGAACTGCCTTTGGCGATTGTGGAGAAGGATTTCTTCGTATCTCCTATGCCTATTCCTTAGAGAATTTAAAGATAGCTATCGGAAGGCTGGAAAGATTCATCACGAAGCTTAGGAAGGAACAGAAAGGCTGATTATGAATATTATTTTACATCAGCCGGAAATACCGGCAAATACAGGCAATATCGGACGGACCTGTGTAGCAACCGGAACGAAGCTTCATTTAATTGAGCCTTTGGGCTTTAAGCTCAACGAGAAGTCCATTAAACGGGCGGGTATGGATTATTGGGAGCATTTGGATGTAACCCGCTATGTGAATTTTGCAGAGTTCTTAGAGAAGAACCCAAATGCGAAAATCTGGATGGCTACCACAAAGGCGAAACATATTTATACGGAAGTGGAATATTCTCCTGATGATTTTATTATGTTCGGGAAGGAAAGTGCCGGAATCCCGGAGGAAATTTTAGTGGATTATGAAGAAACCTGTATCCGGATTCCCATGCTGGAACAGGTCCGCTCCCTGAATCTGTCTAATTCTGTAGCAATTGTGCTTTACGAGGCGCTCAGGCAGAATGGGTTTTCCCATATGCAGTTGGAGGGAGAGCTTCACAGGCTTCAGTGGAAGGGATGATAAATTGAGGTGATGGAGAGAGGACACAAAAGCGGGATGAATTAATCAGCGAAATGAAAAATCTTAGCTACGCTTGAAATATGGCGGTAGATATGATATAGTATAAGCATAAAAAGAAGCAACCGCCCACAAGGGGTTGACCGATGTTGGATAGCAAGCCACCCAAACCGTTCAAAGTATTAGGGTGGTTTTGCTATGTATGATTACTTACAAAACGCAAACACGAATGTAAGCAATGCCAATAGGAAAAGACCAAAGGTCATTAAATCCATAAAATCAAAATGATTTTTCATAGGCATC
>JAAUZH010000017.1 GCA_014804675.1 Lachnospiraceae bacterium | reverse complement strand
CACCTTTCTTCAAAGGTATAACGATACAGCCCTTTGCCAAATGGATCAAATGTACAGATAAAGATGACATAACCGGGCTTTAGGTCGTTGAAGTCGTCTCCCGGCTTCAGGGATGCCACGTCCATCTCTGCCTGGTGGTAACGGCTCCGCTTTGCCAGATTCTTCCGGTCATCGTTCTGTGCCTCTACATTGTAGCTTACCTGCATTTCATTGCTGGCATAGATGTCCAGCCGGATGCTCCTGAAATCCGAGCTTACCAGAATGCTTCGTTCTGCATGTACCTTTACTTTCGGAAGCTTCGTGCCAAGTATGATTTCCAGTACAAGCTGGCAGGTCTCCGGGTCTTCCAGAGCTGCTGAAAATAAAAATGCGTTGCTTAGGTTTAATTCTTGAAATGTTTTCTTCATAGGTTCCTCCTGTGCAGGGTACAGGAAAAACTTATCTATGGGTTACATTATAAGCGGTTTTTGGATTATTTTCAAGTGTAATTTCGCACAAATTGCAAATATTGAAAATTCTGCGTTTTTATTGAATTATATCCTTATATCATTTTTAGAAAACACATATAGAATACTTTTTATTACTATGCTATAATCGTCTGATAAGATTTGATATTAGGGGACAGACTTATGAAAAGAGTATGCACAAAATCCGAAAGGACATTATTATACAGGAACAGAAAACAGATGCTGGAAGGCATTTATCAGACAGGGGCAAGAAATCAATTCAGCCATACTTTCATTGCATTATTTTTATCTGCCATCTCTACATTTCTGGTGATGATTGGACTTTCTGATTTATTTCATTCTTCAAGGCTTGTATTTATCATAGGAATGCTAATTGCTTTTCCTTCTTTTCATTCCATTTTTTTCATGATTTTGAATGGCTTGAGGATAAAAAGAAAGAAAAAAACATTTTTCAAAAAAGAAAATCTACTAATAAATGGAGCCACACTGGTTCAAATAGAAGATAATGACCGCTTTTTATACATAGAAGATGATTTTTTCGATGAAGAAGGAAAACCGATTCTGTTGGAGTATCCTTCACGGCTTTCACACATCTCACAAAAAGATGTAGGAAAACGATTCCTTATTATATATGATGACGATTGCAATTTCCAACTGGTAAAACTGAATGGCAAATTGAAGGGCATGGTTCCTGACTATTCCTCCTGTTATCCTTTGTCAGATAACCTTAACAAATATTCCCGTCTCCCACATCCAAATATGAGAAATCTGGAAAAGGACGGCCATGAACTGTCAGGCTGTGAAAAGGAGAATTTTGCAGATTTATATGTAACTGTAACACAAAGTATCATTTTGAAATCCCTGAAATATGCTACTATGGTCATAATTTCTTTACTTGCCATTCTTGCTCTTCTTTTAAATTTTACAGAAGATGGCATTCCGCTGAGAGAAACCCTTCCCATAGGAGTCCCTGCAATTATTGGATTCATTTTGATTTTGTGGATTTGCAAAGTGACTGGAAAAGGAACTCTCAGAAGACAGGCAATGAAATTTATCCATGTAAAGAAAGTTATTTTTCATTCTTATAATATTTTTGAAGGCACTGGCGTTACCGTAAAAGTATATGAATGGTACAACGGACAGACGCGGCTGCGTGGATATCCGGCTGGCAATCAGGTTGCACCAAATACGGTGTATGGAAGTGTTTTGTACAAGTTTACAAACCAGAATGGAAATTGTGTTTTGCTGAATACCAGTCCGGTAGGAAAGAAAGGGAAATAAGCCCAAAGCTCACCTATCCCTTCTTCTTTTTAGAAATTTACTTATGGCATAAATCATTACCATTATTCCATAGAAAACGAAAAACGCAAAAATATATTGTTGTCCATAATGCACTAAAGCCCTAAACTCCCTATATTGATATTCACTATCCAATCCGGTAATCGGAACAAACCATGAAATCTTTTCCATAAACAGCATACATGCACTGAATAAAGCAAAGTCCAAGACTGCCTGTATAAGCATATAGCTCCAAAAGGATAAGTCCGTAAAGCGGTAATTCGCAAATCCTATCAGAAAGTATACGATACCAAAACTCACCATATTCAGCCATTCCCAAGGGCTATTTTCATGCCTGAGCAAACACTCTTCTTTAGAAAAAAATAACCAGCCGTGATTTTCAAAAAAATAATAAAGTGTAAACCAAAATAACACGATTATTATGGCTGATATGACATTAAATATTGCAATTTTCAGCTTTTCGCTTTTTTCATCCTTTATCACGTTCCAGCCATCCTTTTTAACCCAATACTGACAATCTGTCGCAGTTTCTATTTTGTTTTACCTATCTCTGTCCTAAATACTCCTCAATTCCATCCGCCATACCACCTGCCAGCTTGTCCTGATAATCCGGGGATGCCATTAGCAAATCCTCACTGGCATTGGTCATATATCCCATTTCAATGATGGTAGTAGGTACAGCCGCCCAATTGATTCCGCTCATAGTATCCGTTTCCCATACATACTGCTTTTTCGCCCCGGTAGCCGCTACGGTACAATCTAACACCTTTTCCGACAGGCTCTTGCTCTGTTCATGCAGGTTTCCGTTATAAGGATTGGAAGCGGTCTGACAGATGGTCATCATGCCATTCACGCTGGAGTCTTCCGAACCATTGGCATGAATCCGGATAAATACATCCGCATTGGCCTCATTGGCAATCATTGCCCTTTCACTGTTGCTTATATCCACATCATTGGTGGTCCGAATCATTTGTACCTGATAACCCCGTCCTTCCAATTCTGCCTGCAGCTTGAGCGCCACCTGTAACGTCAGCTCATACTCCTTTAAGCCGCTGGCATCTCCGTGAGTTCCACCTGCCACCTTTGCTTTCTGCTCCGTTGCACCAGGTCCGATTGGCTCTTTTTCATTATTGCCCTTTTGCTGATGTCCTGCATCAATAACAATCAGATACCCCTTTTCTTCCGGCTCCTCCTCTTCCAGACTCCTCTCTTTCAGTGCCAAGGTGCCTTCGCTGACAGACGGCTCCTCTAACTTTTTCTGTTCCGCCTCCAGCTGGACGGGAGCATCCAGAAGATTTCCATCTTCATCTACCCACTGATTTGATATGTCATCTTCTACTTCTTCCACTTCCTGGGCAATTTCTTCCTTTTCCGACTCTGCCTGCTGGTTCCCGCATCCTATCGTACCTGCTGACAATAACAGCATACTTATTCCTATCGTTATAATTTTCTTTTTCATTTTTCTCTATTTCTCCCATTGCTTCAAATCTTTAAATACATATTTTTTATAATACCACCATGATGCCAGCGCTGCCACAGTTCCAATGAACATGCCTGCCAGTACGTCCGTAGGAAAATGGACGCCTACATACAAACGGGACAGCCCAATCAAAAATGCCAGTATCAATGCAGGTATCCCCACATATTTTGGAAGCCCCTTGAACATTACCACTGCTGTTGCAAAGGATGCACTTGCATGCCCTGATGGAAAAGAAGAATCCTTCGGCAGGCTGGTAATAAGGGTAAGATTTTCCTCCAGCACAAAAGGTCTGATGCGCATAATCTGCGTTTTCAATATAACATTTACTACAAGCGCATTCAATACCAATGCAGTTGCCGCAACAATGCCTATTCTTCTGGTTTTCTTATAAATAAGGAGGAACAAACAGACAACGATCCAAAACAAGCCCTTATCCCCCAATGATGTGATAAATTGTACAACGGGATTCAGAAAGGAAATCCTTATATTTTCCTGAATCCACAAAAGAATTTCGATTTCAAATCCCTCTAAACCTGTTTGCATACATCTACCCATCCTTCAAATCCCGAATATGTTTCCAGTTCCTCTATGGTAAGCTCTATGGCGCTGTTACTGCTGCCACAGGCTGGAAATACTGTCTGGAACCTTTTCAGGGATTCATCCAGATATACCCTGACTCCTTCCCGGATGCCAAAAGGACATACTCCACCTGCTTCATGACCGATTAAAGGCACCAACTGCTCAGCCGATACCATTTTTGCCTTTTTGCCAAACCTTGCTTTGTATTTTCCATTATCAATTTTCGTATCTCCTGCTGTTACAATCAAAATACAATTTTCATCCAGCAGAAAAGACATGGTTTTTGCAATCCGTTCCGGTTCACATCCCAAAGCTTTTGCCGCCAGCTCTACCGTTGCACTTGACACCGGAAATTCCAAAATCTTATCCTGAACATTCCACTTTTTTAAATGTTCCCTTACCTTTTCAATTGCCATTTTCTTTCTTCTCCTATCTTTTCCATACTTATGTACATCCTGTCCGAAAACATCCATGAACAATATTCTGGCTTCTTTTACTAATATGCTGCATATTATCTCCCCATATATTTTAGACGGTTAAAGGCATAACATCAACCATTTTTTCTGTCTGCAAGATAATTTCCGCAACAATTCAGCCCGCCTGAGAGGGAGAGTGCATTGGGAAGGCCTGGAGCCGGCAGAGCATGTAGTAGTCTTTCAGGCCTTGGCAAAGCCGCCAGCACTTACGCACCGTATTTGAGTGCGTTAGTACTGTTGCGTCTTTGCAGAGCGAAAGCGTGCCTGACAGACTACTACATGCTCTGCCGGCTCCAGGCCTTCCCAATGCACTCTCCCTCCCAGGCGGGCTGAATTGTTACTAATTTCCTTTTAGAAATGTCACCCCAAAAACAGAAGCCTTACCTTATGTTCCAAACACAGCAACAGAGCATATAGACTACAGCCTATATGCTCTATCCTCCGCTTCTTTATTCCTCTAACCTCTCAAAAGCCGCCTTTGGAAGCCCGCACACCGGGCAAAGCCAGTCATCGGGTATGTCTTCCCATTTTGTTCCCGGAGCAATGCCGTTTTCCGGATCCCCCTTCTTCTCATCATATACATATTGACAGGGACATACATATTTCTTATCGCTATCGCTCATCCTCTTATCTTCCTTTCTCACCTTACTATTTTTCTTATACTTCTAAATTCATAAGCTTTTCCAATAGCTTCAGCCTT
This sequence comes from Lachnospiraceae bacterium, assembly GCA_014804675.1. Lineage (GTDB taxonomy): Bacteria > Bacillota > Clostridia > Lachnospirales > Lachnospiraceae > RGIG3040. Next base: position 13,470 of record JAAUZH010000017.1, on the reverse strand, counting down.
TCATATTTTACCTCTGCATACTTGACAGCTTCCTCCAGATATTCTCTTGCCGCCTCTGCATTTTCCTCCGTCATCTTCTTAAAACGCAGCTCTCTTTTAACAAATTCTTCATAGGATTCCTTGGGCTTCTTACTATCCAGTACAAAAGGCCCCCTGCCTTCCTCAAGCCTTCTTGGATCATAACGGAACAGATGAAAATATCCGGTATCCACTGCTAATTTTTCTGTTGCCTGGGCATTGGACATGCCTCCCATGATGCCATGGCTGATACAGGGCGCATAGGCAATAATAATAGAAGGTCCCGGATAGCTTTCCGCTTCCAGCAGCACTTTGATACAATGCTGCCTGTCAGCCCCCTGCGCCACCTGGGCAATATAAATATTTTCATATTGCATAAGCATCATTGCCAGATCCTTTTTCTTCTTCCGCTTTCCTTCCAGCGAAAACTTGGCAGTGGCTCCAAAAGGAGTTGCTTTGGACTGCTGCCCTCCTGTGTTAGAATATACTTCCGTATCAAAAATCAGAATATTGATATCCATGCCGCTGGCTGCCACATGGTCAAGGCCACCAAAGCCAATATCATAGGCCCAGCCGTCACCGCCAAATATCCAGTGGGAAATCTTGTCGTCCCCTTCCTTTCGCAGGATGTCCTCCGCCATGGTAATCCCGTATCCGAATTCTGCATTGTCCTCAAACAGGGAGCTTGCCCATGCAGGTCCTTTTCCATCCCTGCTTACCGTATAAGGCGCTGAGGGCACGCTGCCTCCCCATATAGAGGAACATCCTGTTGCATTTGCCACTACCATACGCTCTCCGAACAATTGGGTTACTAGCTTTGCATATGGAGTCTCCCCGCAGCCCGGACATGCTCCCGAAAATTCCAGCAAGGGCTTTTTGAACTGGCTTCCCTTTACGGTAGTTTCCGGAAACTTCTCAAGCACCTCTTCCTTTAGTGACAGTACCTGTCCATAGGCAAAATAATCCTGTTTTTTCCGCTCCCTTTCCTTTGCAAGGGGACTGTATTCCAATGCCTTCTTTCCCATTTTTCCGGGACAGTTTTCTATACAGGCGCCGCAGCCGGTACAATCCATAACGGATACGGTAATGCCAAAGGAATATTCCGGCATCCCTGTCATCTCAAGAAGCTCCATGCCTTTTGGTGCACTCTCCGCCTCTTCCTTATTGCACACTGCCGGACGGATGACACTGTGAGGACATACATAAGAACAGATATTGCACTGAATGCAGTTTTCCGGTATCCATTTTGCCACCTCATCTGCAATTCCTCTTTTTTCATAGGCAGCAGTCCCAAGAGGCAATGTTCCGTCTGCAATGTCCAGAAATGCCGATACAGGAAGCTCATTTCCCTTTCCTGCATTTAGGGGCTCTAAAATATCATTTACAAATTCTATCGTATCAGCCCTCTTTTCGCCCTGCAGATCCTTCTGTCCTGCTGATTCCTTTTTCCAGCGTTTTTCCTCCTTGGAATCCTTTACCTTTGCTTCTTTCCAATGCTCCGGTATGCTGATCCTTTTTACCTTTTCAAATCCCAACCGGATTCCCTGTATATTTTTGGCTACTACTTCTTCTCCCTTTTTTCCAAAAGACTTTTTTACCGCTTCCTGCATGGCTTCTTCTGCCTTATCTCTTGGCAGAATCCCGGAAGCCTGGAAAAATGCCGCCTGTAAAATCGTGCTTGTCTTCCCTCTTAATCCGATTTCCCGGCTAAGGGCGCCTGCATCGATAATCCAGAGGCTGATATTTTTTTCTGCCAGCAGTTTTTTTACTTTGCCTAGAAGCTTTTCCTCCAACTGCTCCTCTTCATAAGGACAGTTTAAAAGAAAAGTGCCGCCTTCCCTGATTTCCTCTACCATCTCATATTTTTCCAGATAAGATACATTGTGGCAGGCAGCAAAATCCGGTTCATAAATCAAATAGGAGGAACGGATTTTTTCTTTGGAAAAGCGCAGATGGGAAATGGTCAGCCCTCCTGATTTCTTAGAATCGTATTCAAAGTATGCCTGTACCTGTCCATCTGACAGGCTGCTCATAAACTTGACCGTATTTTTATTAGCGCCTACTGTTCCATCTGAGCCATAGCCCCAGAACTTACAGGAAAATGCTTCCTTTTTACCTCCCTTTCCGGCTTTGCCATGGTTATCCCTTTCTTTGGGAAGTGGTACGGGTTCCAGCGAAAGATTGGTTACATCATCCCGGATGCCTATGGTAAATTTCTTTTTCCGTTCATTGGCATATACGGCTCGGATCTGATCCGGCGTGGTGTCCTTTGAGCTTAAGCCGTAACGTCCGCCATAAAGGGAAACTGCCTCAAAATCCGTTTCCTTCAATGCTGCCGCTATTTCCAGATAAAGGGGCTCTCCTATGGCACCCGGCTCCTTTGTCCGGTCCAGCACACTGATTTTCTTCACAGTTTTAGGAATCGCCTCTAAAAAGCGCTCCTTGCAGAAAGGGCGAAACAGGTGTACCTTGATCAATCCCACTTTTTCCTCCATGCTGTCTATAACTTCCTCGATTGTATTGCAGACAGAACCCATGGCAATGATGATTTGGGTGGCATCCTTTGCGCCATAGTATTCAAACAAATGATAATCCGTCTTTTTCCTTTTGTTGATTTCCTGTAAATAATGCTCCACAACCTCTGGAAAAGCATCATAATAGGAATTGGAAGCCTCCCTTACCTGAAAAAAGATATCCGGATTCTGGGCGCTTCCCCGAAGTATGGGATTGTTTGGATGAACTCCTCTGTTTTTAAATTCTTCCGCTTCCTTTTGTGGAAACATTTCCTTCAATTCTTCGTATTTCCATTCCTCCACCTTCTGCAGCTCATGGGAGGTACGGAACCCATCAAAGAAATGCAGAACCGGAACTCTTCCCTTTATGGTTGCCAGGTGGGCCGCTGCCGCTATATCCATTGCTTCCTGCACATTATTGCTGCAAAGCATTGCAAATCCGGTCTGCCTTGTTCCATATACATCCTGATGATCCCCAAATATGGAAAGGGCATGGCTGGATATGGTCCTTGCTGCTACGTGGATTACACAGGGAAGCAGCTCTCCTGCAATCTTATACATATTCGGTATCATAAGAAGAAGTCCCTGGGAAGCGCTGAAAGAGGTTGTAAAGGCGCCTGCTGTAAGAGCTCCGTGAAGGGCTCCTGCCACACCTGCTTCCGACTGCATCTGTGCTATCTTTACCGGCTTGCCGAAAATATTTTCTCTGCCTTCCACTGCCCAATTTTCCACACTTTCCGCCATTGTGGATGAGGGGGTGATGGGATACACCACTGCCGCCTCCGAGAAGGCATATGCAACATATGCGGCCGCCTGATTACCGTCCATGATCATCATATCAATAGTTCTCCGCCTTTACCTGGAAATATGCCTGTGTATGGGCGCATACAGGACATATCTCCGGAGCCTCTTTTGCAATGACCAGATGACCGCAGTTCAAGCACTGCCAGATGGCATCTCCTTCCTTTGTAAATACAAGTCCGCCTTCTACATTTTTCAGCAGCTTTAAATAGCGTTCTTCATGAGCCTTTTCGATTTCCGCTACCCTGTCAAACATACGCGCAATGGCTTCAAATCCTTCTTCCCTTGCTTCCTTTGCAAACCTTGGATACATATCGCTCCATTCGTAATGTTCGCCCTTAGCTGCCTCTGCCAGATTCACTTCTGTAGGCCCGATTCCATCATGTAACAGCTTAAACCACAATTTTGCATGGGCTTTTTCATTTGCTGCTGTTTCTTCAAACAGATTGGCAATCTGATGATAGCCGTCTTTTCTTGCTCTTTTTGCAAAATAGCAATACTGGTTTCTTGCCATGGACTCCCCTGCAAAGGCTTCCATTAAGTTTTTTTCTGTCCTGCTTCCTTTTAATGCTTCCATCTTTTTTCTCCTTTTCCGCCGGTTCATTTCAATCGATTTGATAGAACAGAGCATAGAAAAATGCTCATACCCGGACCTTTATATCCTAAGTATGAGCATTTTTTCATAAAAAATATTCATATATGTATGGAAAAGCCTTTTATTATTTAAAAAGCTTATGGAATCTTTCATGTATTTCCTGCTTCTTTTCTTCCGTTTTTTCCTTGGCAATTACGTAAACGCCTTTTTCATCCAGCATAATAAAATCTCCTTCTTTTATCTGTAACGGCAGCTTATACTTCGGAATTTTTATAACTGTCTTATCTTCCTTTTCACAAACTGCTATATTTTCCTCAAATCGATCAATCACTAACATGTTTCTATCTCCCTTCCCTAAAATCTGTCAGCTTTTATTTTATTCTTCTGTCCCGGAGAGGGTTTCCATGACGTTACTCGGTTCCACGTTGAACCGAATACGGCTTCCATCACTTTTCAGGATAATGGTGCCCTGCTCATCGGTGCGAAATACCAAAATACCGGCATCTGCCAGCTTTACCAATGTCTCCTCATGGGGATGCCCATATTCATTTCCGTTTCCACAGGATATAATGGCATATTGGGGATTTACTGTCTTTAAAAACAAGTCACTGGTAGATGTCCTGCTGCCATGATGTCCTAACTTTAATACATCAGCCGAAATAGTAAGACCACTGCCGCAAATGTCTTTCTCCGCCTCCTCTTCCGCATCTCCACACATAACGATGGAATTGGAGCCATAGACCAGCCGGATGCCAACAGACCAATTATTCAAATCATCTCCATAATCCTCCTGAACCGGCGCCAGTATAGTAAAAGAGCCATTTCCCAAAGCATAAGTATCCCCCGGCTTTGGCATGGTAACGGATAAATCATGCTTTTCAATTGCAGTGACCACATCCTCAAATGTTGCAGTCGTATGTACCTTTGACGGCATAATCAGCGTCCCAATCGGAAAGTTATCTATAATCGTATCCAATCCTCCAATATGGTCTTCATGAGGATGGGTTGCAATTACATAATCAAGACTGAAAATCCCCTGCCCCTTTAAATAGTCCGTAATCCTCTCTCCATCTCCATTTTTGCCGGCATCCACCAACATAGAAGCTCCGTCACAAATAACAAGGATACTGTCTGCCTGCCCCACATCCAGAAAGTGGACCTCCATATTCTGTCCTTCTCCATCCGGTATGTTCCTTCCGTTTTCGTCAGACAGATCAACTGCAGCGGCTGGAACCTGTTCCTTGCCTGCCTCAGTTAAAGTCTCTGAATTTGGCTGTCCCGCTAACAATGCCCCTAATACTAATATAACGGAAAAGACCCCCGCAAGTATACTGGAACATTTTCCCTTTCTCATTGGTTCCATCTCCTCTATATTATCTATTCTATTAGGAAAACTCTTTTAAAAGTACTTATCCTTTATCATATTATTCCACATCTATGACAAGCTCCACCGGACAATGGTCGGAACCCATCACTTCACTGTGGATTTTTCCATCCTTAAGCCTGTCCTTTAAACATTCCGATACAAGGAAATAATCAATTCGCCATCCGGCATTTTTTGCCCTTGCCTGAAACCGGTAGGACCACCAGGAGTAAGCCCCTTCCAGCTCCGGATAAAAGTACCGGAACGTATCAATGAATCCCGCCTCTAAAAACCTGGTGAACTTTTCCCGCTCTTCATCTGTAAATCCCGCATTTTTCCGATTCGTTTTGGGATTTTTCAAGTCTATTTCTTTATGGGCTACATTCAGATCCCCACATAAGATAACCGGCTTCTTTTCTTCCAGCTTTTTTACATAAGCAAGAAACTCTTCCTCCCAGAGCATCCGGTAATCCAGTCTTTTCAGTCCTTCGCCCGAATTGGGTGTATATACCGTCAAAAAATAAAAGGACTCATACTCCAGTGCAATGACTCTTCCTTCTTTGTCATGTTCCTCTTTTCCTATGCCTGTTATTACGGCTAAAGGCTCTTTCTTCGTAAAAATCGCCGTTCCCGAATACCCCTTTTTCTCCGCATAGTTCCAATATTGATGGTAGCCTTCCAGCTCCAAATCGATTTGTCCCTGCTGTAATTTGGTTTCCTGCACGCAGAAAATATCCGCATCCAAGGCTTTTACAGCATCCAAAAATCCTTTTCCCACGCAGGCTCTAAGACCGTTTACATTCCACGAGATACATTTCATTTTCTTTGCCCTCACAATCATCTGCTTCCAACATACAAACAAAAGGCTCTGTAAAACCAGATACCTGTTTTACAAAGCTTCTTTGCTTTCCATGTTGTATTATAATCCATTCCATGGGAAAAATACAAGTCATTTCTATAAGATTTTTGTAGTCCACATGCTGCAGTCCCACACATCCGTCACCACATCCCGGTAAAATTCCGGCTCATGACAGATAAGTAAAAGGCTCCCTTTATACTCCTGCAATGCCCGTTTCAGCTCATCCTTGGCATCCTGATCCAGATGATTGGTAGGCTCGTCCAAAAGAAGAAGGTTGGTTTCCCGGTTAATCAGTTTACATAATCTAACTTTTGCCTGTTCGCCGCCGCTTAACACTCTTACCTGGCTTTCAATATGTTTTGTGGTAAGCCCGCATTTTGCAAGGGCGGAACGAACCTCATACTGGGAAAAAGAAGGGTATTCCTTCCAGATTTCCTCAATGCAGGTTGTCTTATTGGTATAATCCCCTTCCTGTTCAAAATAGCCGATTTCCAGATAGTCCCCTAACTCCGCTTTTCCAGATAAAGGAGGCTGAAGCCCTAAAATACTTTTTAACAGGGTGGTCTTTCCAATTCCGTTTGCACCAATCAGTGCAATTTTTTCTCCCCGCTCCATACGAAGGTTCAATTCCCTGCTTAAAGGCTCCTCATAACCGATAATCAAATCCGTTGTCTCAAACAGGCATTTTCCGGGAAGCCTTGCTTCCTTAAAACGAAATTCCGGCTTGGGCTTTTCGTAGGTCCTTTCTATTCTTTCCATTTTGTCCAGCTTTTTCTGTCTGGACATGGCCATGTTTCTGGTGGAGACCCTGGCCTTGTTTCTTGCCACAAAATCCTCTAAATCCTTTATTTCCTGCTGCTGTCTCTTATAAGCCGCCTCCTGCTGGGACTTTTTCATGGCATACACTTCCTGAAACTTATCATAATCTCCCACATAACGGTTCAGCTCCTGGTTTTCCATATGATAAATCAGATTGATGACGCTGTTTAAAAAAGGAATGTCATGAGAGATCAGTATAAAAGCGTTCTCATAATCCTGAAGATATCTTTCCAGCCATGCGATATGCTGCTCATCCAGATAGTTGGTTGGTTCATCTAAAAGCAATATATCCGGTTTTTCCAACAATAGCTTTCCCAACAGCACCTTTGTACGCTGCCCTCCGCTTAACTCCGTTACGTCCTTATCCAGTCCAATGCTGTCCAATCCAAGGGCACGTCCCACTTCCTCTACCTTTGTGTCAATCACATAAAAGTCATGTAATGTCAAGGTATCCTGCAGCACTGCCAGTTCTTCCATCAGGCTTTCCAGCTCATCACAAGAAGCGCTCCCCATGGCATCGCATACCTGATTCATTCTTGCTTCCAGCTCAAATAAATAGGCAAAGGCGCTGTTCAATACATCTCTGACAGACATGCCCTTTTCCAGCACTGCATGTTGGTCCAGATAACCTACCCGGACATTTTTTGCCCATTCCACTTTTCCCTCATCAGGCATAAGCTTTCCGGTTACGATATTTAAAAAAGTGGATTTTCCTTCGCCGTTAGCGCCTACTAATCCGATATGTTCTCCTTTTAACAGGCGGAAGGACACGTCCTGAAAAATAGCCCGGTCCCCAAAGCCATGGGAAAGGTGTTCTACATTTAATATGCTCATTATTGCTTCTGTTTTCCTCTCCTATTCGTGTATTCATAAGTATAGTGAATGGGAAGGATTTTTGTCAAGATGGTTTGCTGATGTGGCAATTGGTGGGGGGTGGATAAGAGGACGTAGGAGTAGCCATGTGATAGAAATCTTTTCCAGGCCTTAATGAAACCGTAGCAGTACTAACGCACCAAAATACGGTGCGTAAGGACTGACGGCTTCATTAAGGCCTGGAAAAGATTTCTATCACATGGCTGCTCCTACTGGGTATCGAAAGCTCCAGTGGGAGTTGCACAAGCTTTCTTATTACTTTTTAATTCTTATTTTTTAATCTGGCAAAAAGGCTTTTTTTCCATTCTGAGAAACTGGTTTCGTGCTTCATGTTCCAAAAGCCTATCAGATACGCAACGGCTGTAAATCCAAAAAGTGCGCCTCTCAAGTAGCATCCTGGTTCAGCCCTAATAACTGTTTGGTTACATGTTAGTAATAAAAAATTTCCTAATACTGCTAAAAATAATGGTCTGTTTGTTTTGTAATTGATGTTCTTCATAATGTTCCATCCCTTTCTTTTTTCATTTCATTATTATTGGTTTTATTAATATTTATTTTTGTAATAGAGACGAAGCACCTTTCTTGTAAGCAGTAAGAATGTACTGCATCCTATCATTGTAAAAAATACGGTTTCGTCAAAATATGCTGCAATGATACCTGCAATCAATATGACAGTGGCACAAACCTCTAATACTCTTCCGCCTGTTTTTTCTCTGATAAACTTCTGGCGTTCATCGATTTCCGCATAGTACAGCTTTTTTAACTGCTCTTCTTTCTTTAAAGTCATCCCATATCGAACGATCAGATAAAGGAAAAAAATATCGATGACTAAAATTCCTCCTGCCTGAAAGCTTCTTATGTATTCTGAAAAATCTGCATTTTCAATGGGGCGGAGTCTTTCCGGTATTTGCAGTAGATACATCAGTGTGAGGCCTATGCCCGTCACAGCCATAATGATGATTCTTTTTATAAGGGATTTCCTATATTTTTCCATTTTCACTCATCCTCCACTTCTGAAAAATCAAACACTTCTTCAATTGCCATTTCAAAATACCTGGCTATCTTATATGCTAATACCAAAGAAGCAGTGTATTTTCCAACTTCAATGGAAGTAATGGTCTGCCTTGTAGTACCCACTGCATTTGCCAGCTCTTCCTGAGACAGTTTTCTTGCTTTTCTTAATTCTTTTATTTTGGATTTCACTTAGACCACCTTTCCTGTGTTATATGTGGCTTTTTGCCTATTTTGTTTTGCATAGCTTGCTTTGCATTTTTAGTATGGCTTACTTTGCATTTTTTGTCAAGCTCGCTTTGCATTTTTTAATATTTTTTGTAGCTCAGACTTTTTGCCTGTTTCATTTTGCATAGCTCGCTTTGCATTTTTAAAATTATTTTTTATAATACATTCTGCAAATGAATAAAATATGCAAGTTATTTCCTATCGTTTTGCTGGATTACAAGCTGTCTTTACTGGTAGAAATCTGTTACATAATATGATAAAATGAGAAAGCAAGGATAAAATGCAATAAAAGATACAGGAGGAAAAAGATGAAAACTTTTATGGGCGTAGGAAAAGGGAGTACTGCTTCTGCTATAGATGCTGCTATTAGCGGTTTAGTATCTCCCAGCATGATTTTATTCATTACTTCTTATGAGTCAGCTGCTGAAACGGCAGCAAAAATTTATGAGCGTTTTCCAAATATTCCGTCTATTGGTACGATTGGTACGAAAATAGCAAATGGAATGGTAGGAGATCAGGAAATCGCAGTGTTAGGGCTTTATGAAGATGCAAAGGTAAGCTGTGGAGTTATCCGTAATCTGAGCAGCTGCCCGGTCACTTCAGTAAAGGAATTGGAGAAAAAAATACAGGAGGTATCACCGGGAAAAGACAATACAGTTTGTATAGAATTTTGTACGGGATTTGAAGAGAGACTTGTGACCACATTCCATGCCGCATTAGAAGCAAAAGGGATTCAGCTGGCTGGAGGGACTGTGTTCGGTATACCAGAGGGAAATGAGGCAGTGGTGGCATATAATGGAAAGCTGTATGAAGATTCCTGTGTTTATGCTATTATTAAGAATACAGTGGGAAAAGTGAAAGTATTTAAAGAAAATATCTACAAAAAAAGCAGTCAGATTTCCCATGTTGCTACCAAGGTGGATGTAAATAGTAAGGCACTTTTAGAGCTAGATGGCAAGCCGGCTGCAACAGTATACAGTCAGGAGCTGGATATTCCAAAAGAAAAAATCATAGACAACGTTTTGAAGAATCCAATGGGAAGAGTCGTGGGGGATCAGGTATTTATTTCTTCTATGAGGAATTTGAGAAGCAATGGTGCATTAGAAAATTTCAAGAGAATAAATAAGAATGATTGCATTTACTTTTTGGAATTGGGAGACTACCGGAAGATAGAGGATGAAATGAGAGATATGATCCGCAAGGAAATGAAAGGAATTTCTCTTGTATTATCAGTAGATTGCATATACCGTTATCTTCTGTATGAGCAGGAAAATTATTTCACCACATACGCAAAAAATATGGCATCCCTGGGGACCCATATAGGAGTAGTCAGTGGTGGTGAGCAGTTTAATAATCAGCATGTGAACCAGACAATGGTATGTGCAGTATTTGAATAAGCAGGAGGAAAAGCAATGTTTTGGAATAAGAAAAAAACAGATGAAATAGTGGAATCCGCAGGCACTGTAGAACGACAAGGTGCATTGGATAACGATTTGTACGCAATCTCATATTTAAGTAAATTTGTCACTGAAAAAAAGGACCAACTAATGGAAGAGGAAGCTAAGACCGTTCAGGAATTGGAGAAAATCAGTGACTCCTATGCACAAGCATTTGAAAATAGTGCGAAAGTAAGCGGATTTATAGATAATATCGGATTAGAAGTTACTAAAGTTGGTGATACCTCCAGCCAGTTTGGTGAAATAATCCAAAATGTCACCCAGGTATCAGAGGGTGCCATGGTGGATGTTGAAAATCTGCGTACAAGTTCAGAAAAAGTAGAGGAACAGTTTGCAGAAATCGCCAAAGTATATGATGAATTTCAAAAGGGATTTGCAGAAATCCAAGCAGCTATGCAAAATATAGTGGGTGTAGCTAATCAGACTAACTTGCTGGCGCTTAATGCTTCTATCGAGGCAGCAAGAGCCGGAGAACATGGCAGAGGATTTGCAGTCGTAGCAGATGAAGTAACCAGTTTATCCATTGGAATCAAAGATTTGGTTGGTGAAGTGAATAAAAGCATGGAGGGACTGCAAAAAAATTCTGAAAAACTGACTCAGTCCCTTCAGGGAGCCCAGGTAGCTTTAAGCGCTTCCCAGGAGCAAATGGAAAATACCGAAACTGTATTTAAGGAAATCAATCAATCTGTCTTTCGAGTAGAAGGAGTACAGGAAGAAATTAAGAGCGCAGTAAACAATTGTTCCCGCATGATTGAGTCCATACAAGATGATATGGTCAATTATGAACAACAGTATAACTGTGTACTAGAGAATATTGATGAAATGAAAGGTTTATTGACATTAAAGGGATTTCTTTATGAAGATATTTCGAATATGATGGAACAGACAGAGCCTTTAATCGAGAAAATTAGTAAAGACAGTACATTATAAGCAAATTAGAGCAGAAAGAAGGTGCCCTTATGCCATCAGAACAACGTCTCTTATATCCGGCTGGCTATGACCGGAGTAAAGAAGTCCCCCTGAAAGATTTCCAATTCATCCATCCTTTACAGATTGATGATATGATTGTCCTGATCAAAGAAAGTCATAAGGGCTTTCGCGACCTGTCTTTAAAAGATTATTTCACCACAGACACTGCCGTGCTTTCTTACCGGCTGGCGATTGTGGAGGACTTAGTGGACAATCCAACCCTATACGAAATATTCTGTAAATCCATCTATATGATACAGAATATCCACGACCTGCGTCGTGCCATGAGCAGCGATTATTCAATAGAATCTGCCCTAAGCTCTATCCGCTATCTGGAAATGTATCAGGAAATCATAGACCTGTTTGCCAATGGACTGGAAGGGCTTTCTCTTCATTCACAGGGTATGCTTGCCTTTCGGGATAAGATTTTTTCTATTTCAAAGGGGGAAGAATACGAGAATCTCCGCCGGGAGCTGGCAAAGACAGATATACAATTCGGCGGCATAAAAAGTGTTACCATCGGTCTGAATCTGGATGAGACTCTTCGGGTAAAGGAAGCAGGAATCATTTCCATCCAGGAAAAACCCTTTCATCCAGGCACCCTGATGGAAAAATTGCTGAAAAAGAATCCTATGGATACCAATTCTCTGATTTCTCCCCTTTATCCTTTAACAAAAGGACTGCATGGAGAAGAATTAAAGGCGTTGAATTACTCCATACGTTCCTCCTTCAACACCATTTTCATGAAATCCATCCGGGATTTTGAACCGACGCTTCAGAAATATTTCAGCGTGAACACTTCCTACTTTACTGCTCTGTTGGATGATATACGCTTTTTAACGGCAGGGGTAAAATTCATTCTCCACATGAGAGAAAAAGGCTTCCCTATGTGCCGCCCTGAAATAGCAGAGATGCAGGAAAAGAAATGTGAGTTAACGGGAGTCTACAATCCCATACTTGCCAGAAAGTCCATTGAACATTCCATTGTTTCAAATGACTTCACCTTTGATGAAAACGGACGTTTCTATTTGGTCACAGGTCCGAATCATGGCGGCAAATCCATCTTTGCCTATTCGGTGGGAATGGCACAGGCTCTTTTTCAGCTTGGCCTTTTCGTTCCTGCAAAAAGCGCCCTTATGAGCCCGGTAACCAGTATTTTTACCCACTTTCCCTCCTCCGATGAAAATAATTATGGAAAAGGGCGTTTAGAAAGCGAATGCGCCCGTTTGGGAACTATTATGAAACAGCTTACCGATACAGACCTGCTGCTGATGGATGAATCCTTTTCCAGCACAAGCGGTCTGGAAGCAGGCTATATCGCTTCTGAAGTGCTGACGGGAATCGGCATTATCGGCTGCGGCGGTATTTTTGTCACCCATATTCATGACCTGCCCCAACAGCTTGATATTTATAATTCCCATCCCGAAAACATAGGGAAAATAGACAATCTGGCAGCTCTTATGGAAAGTAAAACAGATGGCACAAGAAGCTACAAAATTGCCCGCACTACTCCGGAAGGATTGAGTTATGCCAAAGACATCGCCAGTCAGTACGGGCTGGATTTAGAAAGTATTTTAAAGTCATAGAATCAGGAATGCTCCGAATAAATTAATGGGTATCATAGGCACAATCCAGATTGCAAGAATCAAAAGCAGTATGCCGCCCAAAATAAACTTAATATCCAGCTCCTGATTGGTACGCTCATCGGATTTCACATTTTAACAATTCCATTCTTCTTTGTCCAGTGTTCTTTTTTGGGCGTATGGATTTGTTTGGATGGGGACGTGGGAGCCGATAAAGCCACCCTGTTGTTCCTTTGAAATGTTTTGGATATATTGTCATATGTTGAGGCTGTAAAAAATCTTGTGTCTATGAAATTTAGACTTTCTTGATAAGAGTTAGATATGTAAGAGTTTTTTTGTCGGTTTTATGTTTTTGGGGCTGTCGAATTACTTCTTCTATCT
>JAAUZH010000016.1 GCA_014804675.1 Lachnospiraceae bacterium | reverse complement strand
TAGATAGAAGAAGTAATTCGACAGCCCCAAAAACATAAAACCGACAAAAAAACTCTTACATATCTAACTCTTATCAAGAAAGTCTAAATTTCATAGACACAAGATTTTTTACAGCCTCACTTTCAACATACCAAGTAGTTGTTTATTATAAATAACTACTTATTTAAATATTTTTTTAATAAAGCATATGGTTTTCCAATACCCAGTGGGAGCAGTGATAGTATATGGTAATCTTCCGGGCCTTGGCAAAGTCGCCGGCACTTACGCACCGTATTTTGGTGCGTTAGTACCGCTGCGTCTTTGCAGAGCGAAAGCGTGCCCAGAAGATTACCATATACTATCACTGCTCCCACGTCCCCCATCCAAAACCTATATCTAAAACCAATCCAACCCATTCTTAAATAAAAAATCCCTATGAACCAACCATTTTTACAACAAGCTGTTTCACAGGGATTTCATTTTTTTATTACTTTATTCCTCTTCTTCTTCCTCCGGTAAAGTAACCTCTTTCTCTATATCATTCATAACAGGATTCTTCTCACTCTCCGGAATATCCTCAAGGGCATCCTCTACATTTTCAAATTCCTGATTTCCATCAGACACCCTTTCCCGAACCTTTGCAATCTTTGCAACTGTTACATTGTCATCTAAATTAATCATCTTCACACCAGAAGTAATTCTTCCCAATGTGGATATATCCTCCATCCTTAACTGGATAATGATTCCTTCTGTTGTAATCATCATGATTTCATGATCGTCATTGACTGCCTTTACACCTACTACGTATCCGGTTTTTTCTGTTATCTTATAGCATTTTACTCCTTTACCGCCACGCTTCTGTACTGTAAATTCATCCAGATAAGTACGTTTTCCCATACCCTTGCTTGAAACGATCAACAAAGAATCTCCCTGATGGTCAAGCTGCATACCAACTACTTCATCCTGGTCAGATAAATTCATTCCAATTACGCCCATGGATGTCCTTCCGGTTGCCCTCACATCTGTTTCTTTAAAACGGATGCACATGCCATGCTTTGTAACAAGGAAAATTTCTGTTTCATTATCAGTAGTCTTTACTTCGATTAACTCATCATCTTCCCTTAAATTTATAGCAGCCAATCCATTTTTTCTTACATGACTGTACTCCATAACAGAGGTTTTCTTTACAATACCGTTTTTCGTTACCATAAACAGGTTCTTATTTTCCTCATAATCCTTAATAGGAATGATGGCAGAAATTTTTTCACCTGGATTTAACTGAAGCAGATTAATAATAGCAGTCCCTCTTGAATTTCTACTGGCTTCCGGAATTTCATAAGCTTTCAGCCTGTAAACCCTTCCGTAATTGGTAAAGAACATAATATAATGATGGGTCGTAGTCATAAGAAGGTCTTCAATATAATCCTCTTCAATGGTCTGCATACCTTTAATTCCTTTACCACCCCGGTTTTGTGCTTTAAAATTGTCCACAGTCATACGTTTGATATAACCAAGGCTTGTCATGGCAATTACTGTATTATCCTTTGGAATCAAATCCTCCATGGAAATATCATAAGCATCAAATCCAATGCTGCTTCTTCTTTCATCGCCATATTTTTCAGCAATCATCAGGATTTCCTCTTTGATGACTCCAAGAAGCAGTTTCTTATCCGCCAAAATTGCCTTTAACTCTGCAATCTTAGCAAGCAATTCCTTATGCTCATTTTCGATTTTTTCTCTTTCCAAACCGGTAAGAGCACGAAGACGCATATCCACAATAGCCTGAGCCTGTACCTCTGACAGGCCGAAACGTTCTATCAAACGTTCCTTGGCAATCTGTGTATTCTGGCTGCTTCTGATAATCTGAATCACTTCATCAATGTGATCTAAAGCAATCAACAAGCCTTGTAAAATATGATCTCTCTCTTCCGCCTTATTCAAATCATATTTAGTACGTCTTGTTACTACATCTTCCTGATGGATTAAATAGCTTTTCAGCATATCCAAAAGATTCATTACTTTTGGTTCATTATTTACCAATGCAAGCATAATAATGCCAAAGGTATCCTGCATTTGTGTATGCTTATAAAGTTGATTCATGATTACATTGGCATTAGCATCCCGGCGAAGCTCTATGACTACCCTCATGCCTTCCCTGTCGGATTCATCCCGAAGGTCTGTAATTCCATCTATTTTCTTTGTTTTTACAAGCTCGGCAATTTTTAAAATCAAGTTTGCCTTATTTACCATATAGGGAAGCTCTGTTACTATAATACGGCTTTTTCCATTTGGAAGAGTTTCAATATCGGTCACTGCCCGGACACGAACTTTTCCCCTGCCGGTACGATATGCTTCTTCACTTCCTCTTGTTCCAAGGATAATACCGCCGGTAGGAAAATCAGGAGCTTTTACGATTTTCAACAGTTCATCTATTTCCGTTTCCCTGTCTTCCTGCACTTTATTATCAATAATTTTAACCACTGCATTTATTACTTCCCGTAAATTATGGGGAGGAATATTTGTAGCCATACCTACTGCAATACCAGTAGTGCCGTTTACTAAAAGATTGGGATAACGGCTTGGTAAAACTGCGGGTTCTTTTTCCGTTTCATCAAAGTTTGGTACAAAATCCACCGTATCTTTATTGATATCAGCCAAAAGCTCCATGGAGATTTTGGAAAGTCTTGCTTCTGTATAACGCATGGCAGCGGCACCGTCACCATCCACAGAACCAAAATTCCCATGTCCGTCTACCAAAGGATAACGGGTAGACCAGGGCTGTGCCATATTTACCAAAGCGCCATAAATAGAGCTGTCACCGTGAGGGTGATATTTACCCATTGTATCACCGACGATACGGGCGCTTTTTCTATGTGGCTTATCCGGCCCGTTATTTAACTCGATCATGGAATATAAAACCCTTCTCTGTACGGGCTTTAAACCGTCTCTTACATCGGGAAGTGCACGAGAAGCAATTACGCTCATGGCATAATCAATATAAGAATTTTCCATTGTTTTTTTCAGGTCTACCTCATGGACCTTATCAAAAATATTATCTTCCATTCTTATCTATTCTCCATTCTGCTTAGACATCCAGATTTTTTACGAATCTGGCATTTTCCTCAATAAATTCACGTCTCGGCTCCACTTTATCACCCATAAGAGTGGTAAATGTAAGATCGATTTCCGATTCTGTTTCTTCATCCATAGTCACGCGAAGTAAAATCCTGTGTTCCGGGTCCATGGTAGTATCCCAAAGCTGCTCCGGATCCATCTCTCCAAGTCCTTTATAACGCTGAATCTTATTATTCTGGTCCCTGCCTACTTCCCTTAATATGCTGTCAAGCTCTTCATCACTGTAGGCATACCATACCTTTTTATTTTTCTCCAGCTTATAAAGAGGAGGCTGTGCCAGATACACATAACCTTCTTTAATCAAATCCGGCATAAAACGATACAAAAATGTAAGAAGCAGTGTACTGATATGTGCACCATCCACATCTGCATCAGTCATAATAATGATTTTGTGATAACGAAGCTTTGATATATCAAAATCTTCGTGAATGCCTGTTCCAAATGCAGTAATCATTGCCTTAATTTCCGCATTGGCATATATTTTATCAAGCCTTGCCTTTTCTACATTTAAAATTTTTCCACGAAGAGGTAAAATTGCCTGAGTTGCCCGGCTCCTTGCGGTTTTTGCAGAACCTCCCGCACTGTCTCCCTCCACGATATAAATCTCACAGTTTTTTGGATCCTTATCGGAACAATCCGCCAGCTTGCCCGGCAGGCTCATTCCCTCTAATGCAGTTTTCCTTCTTGTTAAATCTCTTGCCTTCCTTGCAGCTTCCCTTGCCCTTTGTGCCAGAATGGACTTTTCACAAATAATCTTTGCAACTGTAGGATTCTGCTCTAAGAAATAAGTAAGCTGTTCACTTACCACACTGTCTACAGCGCCTCTTGCCTCTGAATTTCCAAGCTTTTGCTTCGTCTGACCTTCAAACTGGGGATCTTCTATTTTTATACTTACAATAGTAGTTAATCCTTCTCTGATATCCTCACCGGAAAGATTTGTCTCACTATCCTTTAATAATTTATTGGTTCTTGCATAATCATTAAAAGTCTTTGTAATAGCATTGCGAAATCCTGCAAGATGAGTGCCGCCTTCCGGAGTATTGATATTATTTACAAAGCTATAGGAGCTTTCCGTATAGGAATCGTTATGCTGCATGGCAACTTCCACATATACATTGTCCCTGCTGCCTTCAAAATACATAACATCACTATAAAGAGCCGTTTTACTCCGATTCAGATAAGTAACAAATTCCCTGATACCGCCTTCATAGTGAAATTCTTTTACAAGAGGCTCTTCCAACCTTTCATCCCTTAAGCGGATACGAAGGTTTTTCGTTAAAAATGCCATTTCACGAAGTCTTTGCTTTAACGTATCAAATTCAAATACCGTTTCTTCAAAAATCGTATCATCTGGTAAAAATGTAACCTTAGTACCTGTTTTTTCCGGCTCACATTCTCCCACTACCTTTAAAGAATAAATAACATGTCCTCTTTCATAGCGCTGCCTGTAAATCTTACCATCCTGAAAAATTTCCACCTCAAGCCAATTAGAAAGAGCATTTACAACAGAAGCGCCTACTCCATGAAGCCCGCCTGAAACCTTATAGCCTCCTCCGCCGAATTTTCCTCCTGCATGTAAAACAGTAAATACTACCTCTACTGCCGGAATTCCCGCTTTGTGATTGATTCCTATAGGAATTCCCCTGCCGTTATCCACGACAGTAATAGAATTATCCTGATTGATGGAAACATCAATGGTATCACAAAAACCTGCCAGTGCTTCATCTACTGAATTATCTACAATTTCATACACTAAATGATGTAATCCTCTTATTGATGTACTTCCTATATACATACCTGGTCTTTTTCTTACTGCTTCAAGACCTTCTAAAATCTGAATCTGGTCTGCTCCGTATTCAGCGCTCATGCTATAACCTCCTACTATTTCTTTCCTATATGCTTGAATATGTCTTTTTAATTCTCAGACTGAATGATACCTTCCATTACTTTAAATATCTTATCAATTTCAAATCGGTTATTGATGAATTCATCAAGCCCCGTACACGTAATAATTGTTTGAATATCACCAATGCTGTTAAGCAGATAATTTTGTCTGTTGCTGTCAAGCTCTGATAATACATCATCTAAAAGTAAAACAGGAATATCATTCGTGATTTTCTTAACCAGTTCGATTTCAGAAAGCTTCAAAGATAAAGCAGCCGTCCTCTGCTGCCCTTGAGAACCATACTTTCTGATATTCAATCCCTTTCCTTCTTCCAAAGTAGAAGACTTCCTCTTTACAAGAAAAGAAAAATCATCTCTATGGGGTCCTACAGAAGTCAATTTAAAACGAATATCTCTTTCCTGACTAGCTGCCAGTTTATTTTCAAATTCATGAACCTCCACATCCGGCTCATATTGTATAAAAAGCTCCTCATTCCCACCTGAAAGATTTTTATGTATTTCATAAATAATTTCATTTAGCTGTTTTACGAAAGCTTCTCTTCGTTCAATAATCTTTTTTCCATAAGAAATAAGCTGGCTGTCCCATATATGAATGGTATCTCTTAAATCCGGATTGTTATAAAAATCCTTTAACAATTTATTTCTCTGGTTAATGATTTTATTGTATTGATTTAGATTATAAAGGTAAAACTTATCTAGCTGACAAAGCTCCATGTCCATAAATCTTCTTCTTTCAGAAGGACCATTTTTAATAATATTCAAATCCTCTGGAGAAAAAAACACTACATTCAACAATCCTAAAAGCTCTGCCGCCTTTTTAATTTTCTGCCCGTTTATAGCAATTCCTTTTGACTTACTTTTTCTAAGGTGCATGTCAACCTTATATTCCATGCCTTCCTTTTCCAGATAAGTCCGAATATGGGCTTCTTCCTTTTCAAAATTGATAATTTCCTTATCCTTGCTTCCCTTATGGGACTTAGTAGTAGAAGAAACATAAATTGCTTCCAATACATTTGTCTTTCCCTGGGCATTGTCACCATATAAAATATTAGTGCCTCTATCAAAAGTAAGGGAAAGGGTCTCATAATTTCTAAAATTTTCAAGTTCAATAGACTTAATTATCACGACTTCACCAATTCTTTATTTTATTCCTTAATCCGAATGGTCTTCCCATCAAAGAAAACCTCATCACCGGCATAAAGCTTCTTTCCTCTTTGTGTTTCCACTTTTCCATTCACCTTTACAAGACCATCCTGAATGACGAATTTTGCATCCACTCCGGATTCCACCAGTCCTGCTGCCTTTAATGCCTGTCCTAATTTAATAAATTCATCTCTTAATTTTATGATTTCCATGCTATGCCACCGTAAAATTTACAGGTAAAATCAAATAAATATAGCTTTCCCTGGAATCCTTAATAAAACAAGGAGCCTTTGGATTTACCAGATAAACTTCTATTTCTTCTTCATCAATTACCCTTAATGCCTCTATCAAAAATTTGGGATTAAATCCAATCATCAGATCCTTTCCCTGCTTCTCTATGGAAATATCCTCATTCATGCTTCCAATGGAAGAATTGATTTTTAACTCCAGTTCTTCATCTGTAATATTGATGATAATAGGCTTTTTATCCCCTTCTTTTACTAAAAGTGTAGCTCTGTCGATACAATTTAAAAATTCTTTTTTATTTATTTTTATTTTTGTTTCATAATCAGAGGATAACATCTGATCGATTTTAAAGTATTCTCCTTCTATTAATCTGGATACTACAATTGTGTCATCAAATTCAAACACAATATGCTTATCTGTAAAATAAATATTTACATATTTATCAGCTTCACCGGTTAAAATCTTACTGATTTCATTTAATGTTTTTCCCGGTACAACTACCTTAATTTCATTGGAATCATTTTTTAATTCTATCTTACGAATAGAAATACGGTGTCCATCCAAAGAAACTACCTTTAATTCATTTCCTTTGATTTCAAACAATTCTCCTGTCATCAGCTTATTATTATCATTATCTGAAATGGAAAAAATCGTTTGTCTTATTACTTCCTTTAAGGTAAATTGAGAAATAGTAATGGATTCATTTCTTTCTATACTTGGAAGATAAGAGAAATCTTCCCCTGATTTTCCGCTTATATTGAATTTTGACTTTTCACAGGTAATCATGATTTGGTAATTATCATCTGTTACTATTGTTACATCATTGTCAGGAAGCTTACGCATAATTTCAAGAAATATTTTTGCATCAATTGCTATAATTCCCTTTTCAATTATTTCTCCTTCTATCGTTGTTTCAATTCCAAGCTCCATATCATTTGCAGTTAAAGTAATGACTCCTCTGGAAGCATCTATTAAAATACATTCTAAAATCTGCATAGTGGTCTTTGAAGGAACTGCTTTGGAAACAATCTGTACTCCATTTAAAAGATTTGCTTTCTTACAAATTAATTTCATTGTGAATAACTCCCTTCCATGAAAATAAACTCTTCTGCTGTTTCTAAAAAAAAATAAATAATAATTATATTTAAAAGTAATCTTAATAATAGCTGTGGAAATGTTCATAACCCTTTTTATTATACTATTTTTCTGATAAAAAGGGAATGAAAAACTTGTGAAAAATCATATTTCCTGCTATGGATAACTTCTTATTTGTCCACATGGAAAATATGGGACATAATCATAAAAATATATTATTCACAGCTTTCTCACAGGAAATCAACATGGGAATGTGAATAAAAATCAGGCAGGATTGATTTTCTTTTTTATGATTTCTATTTTGTTTTTTAATTCTTCATTTCCATTATCCAGCTCATCTTTAATTTTATTGATACCGTGAATCACTGTGGTGTGATCTTTTTTTCCAAGCTCTTTTCCAATTGATTGAAGTGATATTCCTATTAATTCCCTGCAAAGGTACATAATGACCTGTCTTGGCTGTACAAATTCTGAATTTCTTTTTTTAGAAATAATATCATCGGGAGAAACACCATAGTGTTCACATACTATATTGATAATTAATTTTGGAGTTATTTCCTTTGGAGCGTTTGGGTAAATAATATCTTTTAAGGCATCTTCTGCCAGTTCCAGATTTAGTTCTGCTCCTGTATTTAATTTATAAGAAGCAATTACCTTTTTAAAAGCGCCTTCTAATTCACGGATATTAGATTTTACATTTGTTGCAATGTATTTTAAGATTTCCTCATCAATTTCACCATAATAGGTTTCTGCATTTTTCTTTAAGATGGCCATTCTTGTTTCGTAATCAGGAGCTTTGATATCCGCAATCAGTCCCCATTCAAAACGGGAACGGAATCTTTCCTCTAAAGTAGCCATTTCTTTTGGAGGCTTGTCTGATGATAAAATAATCTGTTTTCCAGCAGTATGGAGAGTATTAAAAGTATGGAAAAATTCTTCCTGGGTACTTTCTTTTCCTATAATAAATTGCACATCATCCAATAATAATACGTCTACAGTACGATATTTTTCACGAAGATTGGTCATTTCTGCAGCATTACCGCTTCTAATAGAATTGATTACTTCATTGGTGAATTCTTCACTGTTGACATATAAAACCTTCATGGAAGGATTCTGTTCCAATATAAAATGTCCGATAGAGTGCATTAAATGAGTTTTTCCAAGTCCTGCCCCTCCATATAAATAAAGAGGGTTGTATGCCTCACCGGGAGATTCGGCTACGGCTAAAGAGGCGGAATGGGCAAACTTATTGTTACTACCTACCACAAAAGTATCAAATTTATATTTTGGATTTAAATTTGCAGTTTCAGAATTGATATTATAAATCTTCTTTATTTCTTCATTGAATTCGCCTGTATGATTTACATCCTTTTCCAATATAAAAGAAACGTTGAACTCATGATTGAACATTTCAGAAATAGAAACCTGAAAATAGCTTTTATATTTGTTAGAAATATAATTTAAGGCATGAGCCTGATCAGAAGGAATTAAAATAATGACAACATCATTTTCTACATTATAAAAGGTAAGGGGTTTTACCCAGGTGGAATAGGAAATATCGGATAAATCATATTCCATTTTGATTGTTTCTTTAATTTCTTCCCATCTTTCTCTTATTTCTTCCATATTTTTTCTCCTAGCTATAAAAAAATGTACCTAATCTATAATAAACTAAAAAAAATAAAAATTCAAATGCTTCTATATTTTCATAAGGAAAATAAAAAAATATAAAATAGTTTACATATTCTTCCTTGTTCATAAAAAAAATGTGTATAACTTAAAAAAAGGAGTTAACATTATACACAAGCATAAATTGGGAAGTTTTTTTAACAATCATCACTATTTAGACAGTTTTTAATAAGTTTATCCACAAGATATACACATTTTGTGGATACAATTATGTAAAGCTAATAAAAAGTATGATTAAAAATTTAGTATCTATATATAGTATATTATTTTTCTTTTACATAACAATATATAGAAAAAAATTTAAAAAAAAAATTTTTATATTTTTATTTCCTTTTATTTTATGGAAAAATCCCTTTATTTTACTTGACTTGATAGATTCAATCTTATATAATTGTAACGATATTTTCCCACATAAGCAAAGGAGGTGTATCCATCTATGAAAATGACATATCAGCCAAAAAAGAGACAAAGATCAAAGGTTCACGGATTTAGAGCAAGAATGAGTACTCCGGGCGGAAGAAAAGTATTAGCAGCAAGACGTGCAAAAGGAAGAAAGAGATTATCAGCATAAGCCGCATTCATGTGGCTTATTTTTCTCTTGCAGAGGATTTCAGTTATGGAGTTTACCGAATCCTTAAGGAAAAATCAGGATTTCAGGTTAGTTTATAAAAAAGGCAGGTCTTATGCCAATAAATATCTAGTAATGTATGTGATGGAAAATACCGGTGAAAAAAACTATCTTGGAATATCTGTTAGTAAAAAAGTGGGTAACAGCGTAATAAGGCACAGAGTAAAAAGGCTTATCCACGAAAGTTACAGACTACAGGAAAATATGTTTAATAGTGGTTTAAATATAGTAGTCATTGCCAGAAACAGCGCTTCTTCTTTTTCTTATAAAGAAGCAGAAAGCGCATTATTACATCTTTCAAGACTTCATGGTATTTTAAGAGCATGAAGGAAGATTTGATCATTGATATGAAGAAAATATTGATTGGTTTAATTAAATTTTATAGAAAATATATATCTCCATTAAAAAGCACCAGGTGCCCATATATCCCTACCTGTTCCCAATATGGTCTGGAGGCAATTGAAAAATATGGGGCATTAAAAGGAAGCTTACTGGCTGCGTGGAGAATATTAAGATGTAATCCCTTTTCAAAAGGCGGGTATGATCCTGTACCTTAAAACCGGAGGAAATAAAATTGACAGAAATGATATTAACAAAAAATGGTGGTATTCTTTCTCCTATTTATTATATACTTGGTATGTTAATGAATGGGATTTTTACCGTTCTTGATAAAATAGGAATACCAAATGTAGGTTTATCTATTATTCTTTTTACACTGATTATTTATTTGTGTTTATTGCCGCTTACTATTAAACAGCAGAAGTTTTCAAAATTATCTGCAAAGATGAATCCGGAGCTTCAGGCAATTGCCAAGAAATATCAGGGCAAAAGAGACAATGATTCCATGATGAAGATGAATGAGGAAACCAAGGCAGTTTATGAGAAGTATGGAGTTTCCCAGACAGGAAGTTGTCTGAATTTATTCATCCAGCTTCCTATTATGTGGTGTCTTTATCGTATTATTTATAATATGCCTGCATATGTTCCTCATATTAAGGATGTTTTTACCAATTTGGTAACAAAGCTTTCTAATATGAGTGAAAGTGCAGAATTTTTACAAACTTTTTCAAATGCAAATTATTTTTCCAAGCAGTTTAAAAGCGATCAGTTTGTTGCTGGAAGCGAGTTTATGAAAAATACTTTTATTGATGTTTTAAACAAAGCTTCTTCTGCAGAGTGGATGTCATTAAAAGAAAAATTCAGCAGTTTGTCGGCAGAAATCACTACTGCTTATAATACTTTAAGTGAATATAATAATTTCCTTGGCATCAATATTGCAAATTCACCTAATTTTACAATGAAAGAAGGATTTTCATCAGGCAACAAAATGTTAGTAGTGGGAGCAATCATGATTCCAGTTTTAGCTGCTTTGACACAATGGATCAATGTAAAATTGATGCCTCAGCCGGAACCGGATAAGAGCGGAGAGCCAAATACTATGATGGCTTCTATGAAAATGATGAATTATACAATGCCTATTTTTTCCGCAGTTATGTGTTTTTCTCTTCCAGCAGGTATGGGAATTTATTGGATTTCAGGTTCCGTTATTAGAAGCATCCAGCAGGTTGTTATCAATAAACACATTGATAAGATGAATATTGATGATATGGTTAAGAAAAATATGGAAAAAGCAGAAGAAAAGGCTAAGGCTTATAATAAAAATGCAGTAGCTTCTTCTACTTTAACAAGCAAAGCCCATAAGACGACAAAGGGAATATCTTTTGAAGAAAAGCCCTATACAGCTCCTGTTGTAGAAAAAATAGAAGAAACGGATAAGAAAAAGAGCAAAAAGAAAACGAATCAGCCTTCCGGAAGTATTGCTTCAAAAGCAAATAAAGTAAAACAGTTTAATGAGAAAAATTAAATTCGGACAAGGTTCCATCAAAAAGGAGGAAATTAAATGGATTTTATAGAATTTTCTGCAAAAACAGTCAATGATGCTATTACAGAAGCATGTCAGAAATTATCAGTAACAAGTGATAAATTAGAATATGAAGTAGTAGAAGAAGGTTCTTCCGGATTTTTAGGAATTGGTTCTAAGGCTGCTGTGATTAAAGCAAGAATCAGAGAAGAAGAAATATCACTTGACAGAAAAGCAAAAGAGTTTTTAAATGATGTATTTGCTGCTATGAAATTGACAGTTGCCATTGATGTAAAATATGATGATGTGGATAATAACATGGATATTGATCTGGCGGGAGATGAAATGGGTGTTTTAATAGGAAAAAGAGGACAAACATTGGATTCTTTACAGTATTTAACATCTCTTGTAGTAAATAAGGATATAGAAGATTATATTCGTGTAAAGGTTGATACTGAAAATTATCGTCAGCGCCGAAAAGAAACATTGGAAAATCTGGCAAAGAATATTGCTTTTAAAGTAAAAAGAACAAAGAGAGCAGTTTCCTTGGAGCCAATGAATCCTTATGAAAGAAGGATTATACATTCTGCATTACAAAATGATAGGTATGTTGTAACACATAGTGAAGGAGAAGAGCCTTATAGAAGAGTTGTTGTTGCATTAAAAAGATAAGAGATTGATAAAGAGAACATAAAATAGAAAGATGGTTGGATTTTCTTCTGTGTTTTAATAAAGTTTTTAATAAACAGGCTGTTAAGTAAAAGCTTTATAAAAAACAATGCAGAAAACCCAACTATCTTTTTATTTACTATTTATTGTCAAATTTTTATTTTTAAATGCAAAAAGGAAATGCTTTGAGGGTTTGTATGTAATGTGAGTAAGTATATATAAAAAATATTTAAATTATTAAGATTTGAATATATATGATTCAAATATATTAAGGTTAAATATATTTAAATTTAAAATAAGGCATCTTCCTTCTCCTACGTCCTCTTAACCATCACCTAAAACCCTTCATTCATCCATATTTTGTCCCCTCTTCACGAATTTAAAAATTTATGATAAACTTACAATGTTATCATCCAAAGTAAAATTTAGAAAAATAAATCAGGAGCAACTCATGAAAACAGATACTATTGCTGCAATTGCTACCGGCATGACAAATTCCGGAATTGGAATTGTTCGTGTCAGTGGAGAGGATTCGGTTTCCATTGTAAATAAAATATATCGTTCCAAGAATCATAAGAAAAGGTTGTCGGAAGTAAAAAGCCATACGATACATTATGGCTTTATTTATGATGGAGAGGAATTGATTGATGAAGTCATGGTTTCTGTTATGAAGGCTCCTAATAGTTTTACAGCGGAGGATACGGTAGAAATCAATTGCCATGGCGGTGTTTTGGTCATGAATAAGATATTGGAAACCGTAATAAAGTATGGAGCAAGGACGGCAGAAGCGGGAGAGTTTACGAAGCGGGCCTTTTTAAATGGAAGGATTGATTTAGCAAGGGCAGAAGCGGTCATGGATATTATTCATTCAAAAAGTGAATTTGCCTTGAAAAGCTCTGTTAATCAATTAAAGGGTTCCGTTTCCAAGGAAATAAAGGATATTCGGGAAAAAATCATTTATGAGATTGCTTTTATAGAGTCTGCTCTGGATGATCCGGAGCATATTTCTTTAGAAGGTTATCCGGAAGAATTGTCAGAAAAGACAGAACAATTATTAAAGCGGATTGATAAGCTTTTGCAATCTTCTGAAAATGGAAAAATATTAAAGGAAGGCATTCAAACTGTTATTTTAGGAAAACCCAATGCAGGAAAGTCTTCTTTACTTAACCTGCTTGTTGGAGAAGAAAAGGCAATTGTTACTAATATTGCCGGGACTACCAGGGATATTTTAGAGGAATCCATTTTTCTTCATGGAATTGTTTTAAATATGATTGATACTGCAGGTATACGTTCCACAGAGGATGTGGTAGAAAAAATTGGTGTGGAAAGAGCTGTAGCATATGCTTCTAATGCAGATTTGATTTTATATGTGGTGGATTCTTCCATTCCTTTAGATGAATCCGATGAACAGATTATTTCTTTGATAAAAGAAAAAAATACTATTATTTTGTTAAATAAAACGGATTTAGATGCAGTTGTAACAGAAGAGATATTACTAGAGAAAATAAAGAAATATATGTCTTATGATAATAAAGAAAAAAATGAGTTAGCATATACTAATCAAGTGAGGATTATAAAGACTTCTACAAAAGATAATACAGGAATAGATTTATTTGAAAATGCAGTAAAGGAAATGTTTTTAAAAGGAGATATTTCTTTTAATGATGAAGTGTTCATTACGAATATGCGCCATAAAGAAGCAATCATGGATGCAGGAAATTCACTTCTTTTAGTAAAGAAAAGTTTAGAGGATCATATGCCGGAGGATTTTTATTCCATTGATCTCATGAGCGCATATGCTTCTTTAGGTACTATTATTGGAGAAGAGGTTTCGGATGATTTAGTAAATGAAATATTTTCAAAGTTTTGTATAGGTAAATAAGGTAAAATCATATGTATGGAATAAAAGTGATTTTAAAAAGCAGAATTGAGAATAAAGCTGATACTATATTTTTTGAAGAAATTATTTTGACGGTAAAAGAAGAAAATGAAAATCTTGCAATAAAAAAAGCAGAAGAATATGCAAAAGGATATTGTAAGAGTTATATAAATGCATGTGGTGAAAAGGTTTTGACAGATATTTATGATATATCAGATGCATTTGAAGCATTTAATGAAGATGAAAATGGTGTTAGAGAAGTATATTCAAAATTTATTTCTTTGGAAGGAGAAGAATGAAAAAGTGAAAAATGCAAAAGAAGAAAGGAAATTAACTGAAGCAGAAGAAAAAAGAAAAAAGGAATATGAAAAAATAAAAGAAGAAATGTTAAAAAAAGGTTATGAAGAAAAAGATTTAACAGTTGGTGTTGTTTATGCCAATGTTATGGCAATTGTTACGGCAATACCAATTATTATTTTATTTTTTCTTTTATATTGTATGACAGATTATCCTTTTCATAATTTTGATAATTATTTAATAAGGATAATATTTGTAGCCTGTTTTTTAGCTTCTATTGTAATTCATGAGTTGATTCATGGATTTTTTTGGGGAATTTTTGCAGAAGGTCATTTTCAATCTATTAAATTTGGGTTTATAGCCAAATATTGTACTCCTTATTGTACTTGTAAATCACCTTTAAATAAATATCAGTATATTACAGGCTGTATTATGCCAACGATTATTTTAGGAATCCTTCCATGTATCATTTCATTATTTAATGGGCAATCCATGTTACTTTATTTTGGTTTTCTTATGATTTTAGCAGGTGGTGCAGATTTGCTTATTGTTTATAAAGTACTATTTAATAAAAGTGAGAAAAAAGAAGTATTGTATTTGGATCATCCATATGATTTGGGAACTATGAAATTTGAAAAATAAAATATGCAGTTATATGGATTTAGAAAGATGTGCGGATATGTTAGAAAATAAAAATAATTTCGTGGAAAAAGTAGATGTGTGTATAATAGGAGCAGGTCATGCAGGCTGTGAAGCTGCTTTGGCTTGTGCCAGAATGGGACTTGAAACCGTAATTTTTACAGTCAGTGTAGATAGTATTGCCCTTATGCCATGTAATCCAAATGTAGGAGGCTCCAGTAAGGGACATCTGGTAAGGGAAATAGATGCCCTTGGCGGTGAAATGGGCAAAAATATTGACAAGACTTTTATTCAGTCAAAGATGTTGAATGTTTCTAAAGGTCCTGCCGTCCATTCTCTTCGTGCCCAGGCGGATAAAGCGGATTATACAAGAGAAATGAGAAAGGTGCTGGAAAATCAGGAGCATCTTACAATAAAGCAGGCAGAAGTATGTCAGTTATTGTGGGAAGAGTTAGCAGAGACTAATCAAAGTGTAAAAAAGAAAATAACAGGTGTAAGAACCTATACAGGTTCTGTTTACGAAGCAAAAGCTGTTGTTTTATGCACCGGAACTTATTTAAAGGCAAGATGTTTATGTGGTGAAGCCATTACCCATACAGGACCAAATGGGTTGCAGGCTGCTAACTATTTGACAGATTCCTTATTGGACATGGGAATTGAAATGCGTCGTTTTAAGACGGGAACCCCTGCCAGAATGGACAAACGTTCCATTGATTTTTCAAAAATGGAAGAGCAGTTTGGAGATAAAGAAATTACTCCATTTTCTTTTTCCACGAAAAAAGAGGATATACAAAAAGAACAAATTTCCTGTTGGCTTACTTATACTAATGAAAAGACTCATGAAATCATTCGGAACAATTTAGATCGTTCCCCTATTTATGCAGGAGTTATTGAAGGAACAGGACCCAGATATTGTCCGTCCATTGAGGATAAGGTAGTAAAATTTGCAGAAAAGGACAGGCATCAGGTTTTTATTGAGCCGGAAGGATTACATACCAATGAAATGTATGTGGGTGGGATGTCTTCTTCTCTTCCTGAAGATGTGCAGCTTGCTATGTACCGGACTGTGCCGGGACTTGAGCATTGTAAAATTGTGAGAAATGCTTATGCCATTGAATATGATTGTATCAATCCAAATCAGCTTTATGCTACTTTAGCTTTTAAAGAAGTGGAAGGGCTTTTTGCAGGAGGACAGTTTAATGGAAGCAGCGGATATGAAGAAGCAGCAGCTCAGGGATTGATTGCCGGAATCAATGCTGCTTTGTTCGTGCAGGGAAAAGAACAAATTACTATTGACCGTTCAGAAGGATATATTGGTGTGTTAATTGATGACCTTGTGACAAAAGAAAATTTTGAACCTTATCGGATGATGACTTCCAGGGCAGAATACCGGTTGCTTCTCCGTCAGGATAATGCAGATTTAAGACTTCGGAAAATTGGTTATCAGGTAGGTTTGATAACGAAGGAACAATATGATTATGTTGTGGAAAAAGAACAATTGATTGCTAAAGAAGTAAGCAGGCTGCAACATACAAAAATAGGAGCCAATAAAACAACTCAGGAATTTTTGGAAAAACATAACAGCGCCTTATTAAAAACAGGAACTACTATGGCAGAGATTATGTGCAGGCCTGAATTGTCTTATGAAATACTGGCAGAAATCGATCCGGAGAGAAAGCCTCTTTCTGATGATGTGATTGAACAGGTAAATATAAATATTAAATATGACGGATATATAAAAAGACAACAAAAACAGGTAGAACAGTTTAAGAAAATCGAAAACAAGAAAATACCGGAAAATATTGATTATGAAGATGTTTCAAGTCTTAGAATTGAAGCAAGGCAAAAGTTAAAAAAATATAAGCCTTTATCTGTGGGACAGGCATCCCGGATTTCAGGTGTTTCTCCTGCAGATATTTCAGTTCTTCTTATTTATTTGGAGCAATTATATAAAAAGAGAAAATAGATTTTATGATTGAGTGGGAATATGAATAATAATAAAGAGAGTAATGTAAGTAACGATATAAATTATAATATATGTGGATTTAAATCAGGTCTGGAAGAATTGGGTATTTCTTTATCAGATAAGCAAATGAAACAATTTATAGTTTATTATGAGCTTTTGATAGAATGGAATTCTTTTATGAATTTAACTGCTATTACTGATTTTGATCAGGTTATAAAAAAACATTTTTTAGACAGCTTATCTTTAGTGAAAGCATATGATTTGTCAAAAGGAATTAAAGTGATTGATATAGGAACCGGTGCAGGATTTCCTGGTATTCCCTTAAAAATTGCTTTTCCTCATTTAGAAGTCACTTTACTGGATTCATTAAATAAAAGAGTAAAATTTTTAAATGAAGTAAAAGAAAGGTTAGCGATTACTAACTTAGAAACTCTCCATGGAAGGGCAGAGGATTTTGCAAAGCCTGAAAAGTTTCGGGAAAAATATGATCTATGCGTTTCCAGAGCAGTTGCGAATTTGTCTACTTTGTCTGAATTATGTCTGCCATATGTAAAGATAGGAGGAAGGTTTATTTCTTATAAATCAGAAAAAATAAAGGAAGAAAGCATTGCAGCAAAAAAGGCTATCGGAATTCTTGGAGGAGAAGTGGAAAAGCAAGTAGAATTTACTTTTTCCGATGAGGAGTTGTATCGGAATTTATTTGTAATTAAGAAAATAAAATCTACTCCAAAAAAATATCCCAGGAAAGCTGGTCTTCCGGGAAAAGAACCATTATAAAAAATAAAGCTGTCGCTTTACGATTTTTGAATCGATAAAGCGGTAGCTCCATTTTTATTATGAACATCAATTCATATACATTTTAATATGGCTGATTACTTCTTCTGGTTTTTCTAAATGAGGAAGATGTTTTGTTTCTTTTATATAGCTGACCTCAATTGCATTGTTATAGTTTAAATAACTTGTTGCAATTTCCTCAGCATCGTTTTCTTCTTTTCCTTCAATAATGAACATACTATAATCTATTTCTTTTAGAGCATGTAAAATATTGATATTTGTATATCTGCCAATATAACTTGATATTGCATATTTGGAATGAAAGTCTTTTATATGGGCAGCTTCTGTGTATGCTTCAATATCTCCAATTTTTACTAAATCCTTGTTATAGAAATATTCATTTATAAATGTTTTTGTAATAGAGGTTTTATTTGTCAATAAGTTATATACAAATGTTCCAAGAATAGGGCATTCAATCAACAGCTTTAATATCTTTGTCCCATTGGAAGGTATTTGATTCAATTTTGTAATATCTTGTGGATTTATAAAAATCATTTTATTTATTAAGTCAGGATTATTATGGCAGGCCATAATAGCAATTGTGGAAGAATCGCCGGAAGTAATAATATCTGTTTTCTTTCCTATTATATTTTTGATAAAATCGCTGACTAATTGTACATATAAGAAATTGGTGTATGTTATATTTATTTTATCTGATAGACCGTATCCTAAAAGATCGATTATAAATACTTGGTTAGTTTCTGCTAATTCATTGGATATTTTATAAAATTCATATCCGCTGCTTCCAGGAGTTAAATCATGTATTAGCAATAAAGGTTTTCCTGATCCGGCTACTGTATATTTTATCTTCCCAAATCTCCATTCGTAGTATTTGTTTTCTTTTCCTTTTAGTATTTCTTTTACGGTAGTTAAAGAATATAAAATGCGATTGATAATATATAAGGTTATTGTTACCAGGATGGAAAGTATCCCTATTTTTTTTAATTTTGATTTCATGAAATCCCTCCATACTCAATTCATATTTTCCCTTTTGTATATTATAATGCACATTTTCCTATTTTACAAATAAAATGCTGGGAAAGGTTAAATTTTTTCTTTTCATATTTTTAGAAATATTATATGATGTATAATGTATAGGCAGGTGTCAAAAATGAAAAATAGAAATGAAAAATCCTCAATAGAAACTATTTATGCTAACTATTTGAAAGAAAAAAGAGAGTTGGAATATCTTATATCTCATTGCATGGAAGAATATGAAGAGTTAAAAAATCATATAATTTATGAAAAAAATAGTTATAACGAACTTCGTATATTTTCTCCCAGGCAGAATATGCGTTCTGAAGAAGAAATTATAAAAGAAAGTAAAGAAAAATGCAATGAACTTTCAGAAAAAATAAATTCTTATAAAAGAAAGCTTATGGAGATTGAGGATAATATCAGGGTAATTGAACAGGTTAAAGAAAAAATTGATATTCAATCAGGAATAGAAGTACTTTCCATGAATGAAAATGATAGAAAAAGAATTGCCAGAGATTTGCATGACTCTACTATACAAAATTTAGTATACTTAATTCATAAGGTTGAATTTGCTTCTAAGTTTATTGAGCAGGACCCCATTAGAGCTAAGTTGGAGCTTAGTACGATTACTAAAAATTTAAAAGATATTATTCAGGATGTGAGAGAATTAGTATATGATCTTCATCCTATGAATTTTGAAGACTTAGGTTTTGAATCCACTTTAACTAATTTTTTTGATAATTTGTCACATGCATCGGATATAGAAATATTTTATGAAATTAATATGCAATGTGATCAATATGATGAAATTATTTTAATTACTTTATTTCGTATTATTCAAGAATGTTGCTGTAATGCTATAAAGCATTCTAAAGGAAAGAATATACATGTTGTTATGAAAGAAGAAAAAAATGTTTTGCTACTAATTATTCAAGATGATGGAACAGGCTTTTTAGAAGCTGATTTATCTGATGAAAAGGAAAAACATTTTGGATTAAAAATATTAAAAGAAAGAGTTTCCTTTTTATCAGGAACCTGTCTTTTAGATTCAACAAAAAATGGGGTAACAGTTAGGATTGAGATTCCCATTATAAGATAAATCTATTTTTATTTTTACCAATATAAAATTTAGGAGGTTAATTATATGTGTGTAAAAGTAATGATTGCAGATGATCACAAAATGATAAGAGAGGGTTTGAAACAGCTTCTTGAATTGGAAGGAGATTTAAAAGTAATTGAAGAAGCAGAAAATGGCATGGACTGTATTGAAAAGTTAAAAATGAGTGAGCCGGATATTTTACTTTTGGATATTAATATGCCAAAGATGAACGGCATACAGACTTTGGAAAAAATGAAAGAAGAAGAATTGAATTCAAAGGTCTTGATGCTAACTGTACATAGTGAAGTGGAATATTTATTAAAAGCTGTGGATATGGGTGTAGATGGATATATATTAAAAGATGCTGATTCCACGGAGCTTAGAAAAGCAATTTTTTCTATAATAGATGGAAATAATTATATTCAATCTAGTCTGATTCCTTTACTTAATTCCAAAATGATTGCCAGAGATATTGACAATGAAAAAATAAAGTTGCTTACAAAAAGAGAGTTTGAAATTCTGATTCATTTATCCAGCGGAATGATCAATAAAGAAATTGGAGATATGTTACAGATTACGGAAAGAACAGTAAAAAATCATGTTTCTAGTATTTTTAAGAAAATAGAAGTTTCTGATCGAACGCAGGCAGCTGTTTTTGCTATCAGAAATAATTTGATTCGGATTTAAGATAGGGGATATTGGATGGCAAAGAGCGAATATAAAAAATGTTTTTATTTTATTATTCTGTTAAATATTGTTTCATGGATTTTATTTATTTTATTGGATGCAATAGCAGAAATATTGTTATGGGAAGATATGTTTTTAGATGGAGGACTTATATCAATTCCCTGTATCTTAACAATTGTATATGTTATTATGGAAAGAAAAATATTTCATGAAATTCGTTTCAAAGCAAAGTTTAATACTTTATTAGTATGTTTATTTGTTATTACAGTTTTTTTATTTGGAGCATTTGATTTCTTTTTATTATCAAAAGGTATCATTATTATTCCACAAAAAAAAGGATTTTTAAATGGAATTGAATATGTGTTTTTTCCATTTTGTTATGGAATTATTTCTTTGTTGTTGGGATTTATTATAAAGATTATTATTTATATTTTATACAAGGTTAGGGTTGGAAATTAAGATTAAAATAGAAATTTGAATAAGATGTTATTGGTAATAGAAGAAAATAAAACTTTCTTCTATTATTTTTTTCTTTAGGACATGTTTCACGTGAAACATTATTTATATTTAAATATAAAAACACAAGATAATGTTTCACGTGAAACATATAATCCCCTAGATATAGTAATTGCCATCGTGAAACATTTTAATGTTTCACAAATTCTTCGTGAAACATTAAAATGTTAAATAAAATATATCTTAAAATCTTATAATTTAGAATAAAATAGGTCCATAAGACTTTTTTTAAATCTTTCAAAAATCAATAGCTAAAGTACTCTTTTAGTGATATAATCATTAAGGACACGTATGAAAGAGAAGGAAAGTCTCCGATACAAGATTGGGGAAAAGTTAGGAAGGAAAATAAAATGGGAAGAATTATTGCAATAGCAAATCAAAAAGGCGGCGTAGGAAAGACCACTACAGCCATTAACTTATCAGCTTGCTTAGCGGAAAAAGGAAAATCAGTATTAGTAATTGATACAGATCCTCAGGGAAATACCACTAGTGGTTTTGGTATTGATAAAAATTTTTTAGAGGATACCATATATGAATTGATATTAGGTGAATGTTCCATACAGGATTGTATTATTAAAAATGCAATACCAAATGTATCTGTTGTTCCGTCAAATGTGAATTTAGCAGCGGCGGAAATTGAATTGATTGGTGTGGATAAAAAAGAATTTATTTTAAAGAACGAAGTGGATTTCATAAAAGATAATTATGACTATATCATTATTGATTGTCCACCGTCCTTAAGCATGTTGACAATCAATGCCATGACTACTGCAAATTCTGTATTGGTGCCAATCCAATGTGAATATTATGCTTTGGAAGGATTAAGCCAATTGATACATACAGTCAATCTGATTAAAGAAAGATTAAATCCTGATTTGGAGATGGAAGGTGTAGTATTTACTATGTTTGATTCCCGTACAAATTTGTCCAATCAGGTTGTAGATAATGTAAAGAGCAATTTAAAACAAAATGTGTGTGAAACAGTCATTCCAAGAAATATACGTTTAGCAGAAGCACCAAGCCATGGGATGCCAATTACTATGTATGAGCCAAAATCTGCAGGAGCAGAAAGTTACAGGCAGCTGGCAGATGAAATTATAAATAGAAAGGATGTATAAAATATGGCGGCAAGGGGTTTAGGAAAAGGACTTGATTCTCTAATTCCTGCTTCGGCAGGAATTACGAAAAGTGAATCTAAAGGAAAAGAAAAAGCATCGGAAAAGGGACCGGAAACATTAGTAAAAATAACAATGGTTGAGCCTAACAGAGAACAGCCCCGTAAGAATTTTGATGAAGATGCTTTGTTGGAGCTTTCAGAATCTATTAAGCAATTTGGATTATTGCAGCCTATTTTAGTTCAGGATAAAAAAGATCATTATGAGATCATTGCTGGAGAACGAAGATGGAGAGCATCAAAATTAGCCGGTTTAAAAGAAATACCAGTTATTATTAAAAATTTAACGGATCAGGAAATTGTAGAAATTTCTTTGATTGAAAATATTCAAAGGGAAGACTTAAATCCTATTGAAGAAGCATTGGCATATAAAAGGTTATTAAATGAATTTCATTTAAAACAGGATGAGGTAGCAGAAAGAGTTTCAAAAAGCAGGACAGCTGTTACTAATTCCATGCGGCTTTTAAAGTTGTCTGAAGAAGTGCAGCAAATGGTTATTGATGAAATGATAACTACTGGACATGCCAGGGCATTGCTTGCAATTGAAGACTTAGAAAAACAGTATGTGTATGCCCAAAAGATTTTTGATGAAAAGCTTAGTGTAAGAGAGACAGAAAAGCTTATGAAAAATCTGGACAAGCCGGTAAAGCAAAAAAAGGAAAAAGGAAAAAATCTGGATTTTATTTATCAGGATATAGAAGAGCAGTTAAAGACATCACTTGGTACGAAGGTATCTGTTTCTTCAAAGGAAAATGGAAGTGGAAAAATCGAAATCGAGTTTTATTCCAGTGAAGAATTAGATCGCATAGTGGATATATTAAAAAGCTGAGATAAAATTATAAAAGTATAAAAATACAGGAGGAGAAACATGTCTAGTAAAATATTTGACAGCATAGGTTTGGGTAATTTGGATATAGCATATTTATTTATTGGAATGCTTGTACTGATTCTCATATTATTTATTTTAATTATTGTACAAATATCAAAAAGCAGCAAGTTAAAAAAATCATACAATAAATTTATGCAAGGAAAAAATGCAGAAAGTTTAGAAAATGAAATAAGCAGCCTGTTTGAAGATATTACTTATTTAAAAGAAACAACCCAGACCAATAGTAAAGAAATTCGCAGCTTATACAAAAAGCATGAGCTTGCTTATCAAAAAATAGGTATTGTAAAATATGATGCCTTTAAGCAAATGGGAGGACAATTAAGTTTCAGTCTTGCTTTATTAAATGAAAAAAACAATGGTTTTATTATCAATTCGGTCCATAGCAGTGATGGTTGTTATTCTTATACAAAAGAAATAATAGCAGGTGAATGTGCAATTTCTTTAGGAGAAGAAGAAAAAGAAGCTTTAGAAATTGCTATTTATGGTAAATCTGTTTCAAAAAAGAAAGAAAAATAATACCGAGGAAAAGCGTATGGCAAGGCTCATAAACATTGATGAATTAAAAGGTGGGGAAATATTAGCCAGTGATGTAATAACAGGTGATTTTAAAGTGTTACTTGCTGCCAATACCCCTATCAAAAAAGAATATGTTGAGAAATTAAAAGAATTGGGTATTTCTCAGGTTAAGATTCAAAGTGAAACAGCAGAAAATGAACATTCCGTTATATTAAAAGAAGAAGTAAAAAAAGTATGCCTGAATCAGATAAGGGAAGTATTGGGACATCATACCTATAATAATAACAGAGAGCTGATGGAAATTAATTCAACTGCAGAAGATGTTATTCAACATATATTAGAGGATGAACAGACTGTGGAAGCAGTTTATGAAATTAAGGAAAGAACCCCGGATATTTATGAGCATTCTTTGACAGTATGTACCATGGCCATTTTAACTGGAATTAAACTAGAACTTTCAAAAGATATAATTCATGATATTGGAATCGCCAGTTTGCTCCATGACTTAGGACTTCGATATATTACAGTAAATTATTTTAATACCGATATTTCCACTTTAAATGAGAAAGAACAGGAAGAATACAGGAAACATACAGTTTATGGTTATACAGCAGTAATTCATGAACAATGGATGTCGGAAAGAGCAAAAAGAATACTTTTGTTTCATCATGAAAAAAAAGGAGGAATTGGATATCCTCTTCATGCTACGGAAATCCCGATAGAATGTCAGGTTCTTGGTATTTGTGAAACTTTTGATGAAATGATTTGTGGTATTGGATGTATTCCGGTAAAAGTTCCGGAGGCTATTGAATTTATTAAATCCATAAAAGGGCGATTGTTTGATGAAGAAGTAACGGAAGCATTTTTTCAATTTATTGCTGCTTATCCCATAGACACTTTGGTAAAATTAAGTGATCAGACAATAGGCATTGTAGTAGGTCAGAATAAAGGATTTCCGGAAAGACCGGTGCTTAGGTTAATAAAAGATAAAGATGGTAATACTTGTAAGACAGAAGCTATTGTAGATTTGATAAAAGTACATAATGTAGTTATTGAAACTATTATTAAGGAATTATAAAAAATAAGAAAAGGAGTTCAATATGTTAGATATTAAATTTTTAAGAGAAAATCCAGATGTGGTAAAGAAAAATATCCAAAATAAATTTCAGGAAGAAAAGCTTCCTTTAGTAGATGAAGTCATCAAATTGGATGTAGAAAAAAGAGATGCTCAAAAAGAAGCTGATGAGCTTCGTGCAAATCGTAATAAGATTTCAAAAGAAATCGGTGCTCTTATGGCTCAAGGGAAAAAGGAAGAGGCAGAGGAAACAAAGAAAAAGGTAGCAGAATTTGCTTCCCGTCTGGCAGAATTGGAAGAAAAAGAAAAGGAATTGGATGAAAAGATTTTAAAGATCATGATGACCATTCCAAATATTATTGATCCTTCTGTTCCAATTGGAAAGGATGATACGGAAAATGTTGAAGTAACCAAATATGGAGAACCTGTTGTTCCGGATTTTGAAATACCATATCATTCGGAAATTATGGAAAGCTTTGACGGCATTGATTTGGATAGTGCAAGGAAAGTGGCAGGTAATGGATTTTATTATTTAATGGGAGATATTGCAAGACTTCATTCTGCAGTGATTTCTTATGCAAGAGACTTTATGATTGACAGAGGCTTTACCTATTGCGTGCCTCCTTTTATGATTCGGAGCAATGTTGTTACAGGTGTTATGAGCTTTGCGGAAATGGATGCCATGATGTATAAAATTGAAGGAGAAGACCTTTATTTAATTGGTACAAGTGAGCATTCCATGATTGGTAAGTTTATTGATACGATTCTTCCAGAGGAAACGCTGCCAAAAACATTGACAAGTTACTCCCCTTGCTTTAGAAAAGAAAAAGGCGCCCATGGTTTAGAGGAAAGAGGCGTATACCGCATCCATCAATTTGAAAAACAGGAAATGATTGTTGTATGTAAGCCGGAAGAAAGTCCTATGTGGTTTGATAAATTATGGCAGAATACGGTAGATTTATTCCGTTCTATGGATATACCTGTCCGCACTTTGGAATGCTGTTCCGGTGATTTAGCTGATTTAAAGGTAAAATCCTTTGATGTGGAAGCCTGGTCTCCAAGACAGAAGAAATATTTTGAAGTAGGAAGCTGTTCCAATTTAGGGGATGCTCAGGCAAGAAGATTAAAAATCCGTGTAAATGGAGAAAAGGGAAAATATTTTGCCCATACATTAAATAATACAGTAGCGGCACCACCAAGAATGCTGATTGCATTTTTGGAAAATAATTTAAGGGCGGATGGTTCCGTTGCTATACCGGAAGCTCTTAGACCATATATGGGTGGAAAATCCGAAATTTGTCCAAAAAAACAGTAATATCATATATATCATCATACCAGAGGTTAGCTTTTGCTAACTTCTGGAAAAATAGCTAAAAGTTACTATTGAATTTATTATATATTAAAGTATAATGTATATAAGAAGGCTATTTTGTATGGGAGGTGATTTCTTTGCATAAATATTTAAGGGCAATAGGCTTTAGCAAAATGAAAAGCAGAAAGCAGCTAATGGAATTATTAGGATACAGTGTAAAAAGTGCAGAGGAAAAATCCTATACATCAAATGGGGAAGATACTCTTTTTGCAGAGTACAATAAAAGCTTTGGGGAAAATATCGGTCTGACGATTTGTGGAGAATATGATGAACAGAATTGTTTCAGCCTGGATTATTATTTTCCATACTGCAAGGGTACTCAAATCAGCTCTACAGAGGATATTTCCATAGAAAGACATGCGGATAAAGAATCCTATGCAGGCGTGTGTGATGATATAAAAGTTGGAGTTTCTTTAATTTTCTATTTACAAAACCTGATAAATTATTTAAAATTAAAGAATGCGGGACAGCTTCCTATAAGAGGAACTTCCTTAGTATTGTCTGCTCTGTCAGTAAGAGGGATGATTCTTATGCCCATAGATAAAAATGAGTCAGATAAGAAAAAAGTGAAAAAAGCTTCTTCAAATAGAAATCATCTGATTGCTGCTGCAAGAAAAGGCGATGAAGAAGCAATTGAAAATTTAACATTAGAAGATATGGACACATACACGATTATTTCCAAGAAAATATTGAAAGAGGATGTGTTCAGTCTGGTGGATACATATTTTATGCCCTATGGTGTAGAGTGTGACCACTATTCCGTATTGGGTGAAATCGTAGATCTGCGTAAGATTAAAAATACATTGACAAAAGAAGATGTTTATTTACTGACGGTCAATGCTAATGATCTTATTTTTGATGTGGCGATTAATAAACAGGATTTATTTGGAGAGCCCCAAATAGGCAGAAGATTTAAAGGATTTTTATGGATGCAGGGATTTATCAATTTTCCATCCTAAAAATAAATCTGCTCCCATAGTTAAATGGATATAATAAACCCCTCCTAAGGGTTAGTTGTAGGTTCGATTCCTACTGGGAGCATAATCAATTAAGGAAGACTAATGAATTATATCATACTGGATCTTGAATGGAATCAATCAAGGTGTAAATCAAATGAAATTAAAGAAATGCCTTTTGAAATTATTGAGATTGGTGCAATTAAGCTGGATAATCAAAAAAGGGAAATTGGCAGTTTTCATGAACTGATTAAGCCGGAGGCGTATTTAGATTTAAACCGTGTAACCAAAACTATTGTCCATATGGAAATAGAAGAGTTAAACGAAGGTGCGCCCTTTGTTGAGACGATGAAAAGATTTTTAGAATGGTGCGGCAGGGAAGAATACATTTTTTGTACCTGGGGTCCTTTAGATTTGTTAGAGCTTCAAAGAAATATGAAATATCATAATATGGAACCACTGTCTCTAACCCCGATTGCTTTTTTAGATATGCAGAAGCTTTTCAGCCGGCAATATGAAGATAAAAAAACAAGAAGGACTTTGGAGTATGCAGTGGATTTTTTACATATTGAAAAAGATGTTCCCTTTCACAGGGCTTTTAGCGATGCATACTATACTGCTAAGATTATGACAAAAATTTCCGAAAAAACTCAGGAACATATTTCTTATGATGTCTTTCATATTCCAAAGCAGAGACAACAGGAAATATATAAGGTTTTTTATGATTATGCCAAGTATATTTCCAGGGAATTTGCAACAAAAACAGCAGCTATGGCTGATAGGGAAGTAATTAGTACCAGATGTTATATATGCAATAGGAATCTGCAAAAGCAATTGAAGTGGTTTACTTCAAATGGAAGGCATTATTACAGTATTTCTGTTTGTCCCGTTCATGGAAATATGAAAGGGAAAATAAGAATAAGAAAAACAGAAGAAAATATGTATTACGTAGTCAAGACTTTAAAATTTATTACGGAGGAAGAGAAGGCAGAAATCTTATCCAAAAGAGAAAAAGTAAGCCTTCACAGAAAAAAAGGAAGAAAAATGTACAACCAGAGAAAAAATATTTCTTCTATGGTTGCACAAAATAAAAATCAAATATCATGATTAGGAAATATCCCAGTTATTTTTGCGTCGCCTTTTTCCAAAAGGACGGCGTTTTCTTTTTCTTTTTAGATTATTGCTGGGTACTAAACGTATTTTTCTCCTGCGTTTCTTTCTTCCAAAGTGATAATTGTGTATAAAGGCTCTTAAAAATACGGCTATGATAAATAAAACAGCCAGGCCAAGAATCAAAAAAATTACTTTTATGACATTTATAAAAATGACTTTCGACTGGGGTTTTTTTTCTTCCGGCGGAGTAATAGGAACAGCGGGGCTTTCAAAATCATAGGTTGTTTGGGCAGATGCTTCTAATTTTACTGCAGCGCTTCCTACATTTACTCCATTATAAGTATAATTAATTGTGGCAATAGAGGAATCTTTTGTTTCATCATAAGATAAAGAAGAAGTAGTTTCCGAAAAATCAGCAGTATTGGGAATGACGATATAATCGTCTTCATTTAAGGTCATAATGGGCTGGGAACTGCCAAAAATGTCACTGTTTGAAGTAAAGAAGCCGGTATTGTTTGGAGTATAGGCAGTTTCATGCTCTGCAACGTTTAAACATTGGAAGTTGGCAAACCCATAATCAAAAAGCGCTATTGTATCTACAAATTGTGCAGGAGAATCTTCTTTCATTACGACACAAATCAGCTTCATGCCATCCTTTTGAGCACAGGAAACAAGTGTGGAATGTGCATCTGTAGTATAACCGGTCTTGCTGCCTACCAGATAATCATAAGCATAGGATTTTCCAGAAAAAAGTTTGTTTTTAGACCATAAGTCTAATAAATCCGGTTGCGTATCGGTAGGTTCTATAACGTAGTGCAATGTGCTGGACATCTTACAAAGCATTTCATTATTGAAAAATTCTCTGGCAATCAAAGCAAAATCATAAGGAGTCGTATAATGATTTTCATCATGAAGCCCATGAGGATTCATAAAATGAGATTCCGTGCATCCGATTTCCGCTGCTTTTTCATTCATCATTGCTACAAAGTTATCAATGGTGCCGCCAATATGTTCCGCTACTGCATTTGCGGTTTCATTAGCGGAATAAACTAAAATACCGTAAAGGCATTGTTCCATGGTAAGAGTTTCTCCTACGTCCATTCCCATATTAGAGGAACCTCTTTCTATACTGAAAACTGCCTCATTGGAAAAGCTGACAATATCATTCATATCTGCCGTTTCCGCTGCAATCAGGGTAGTCAGGATTTTCGTAGTGCTGGCAGGATAAGATTTTTGGTGAATGTTTTTTGCATAAAGGATAGTTCCGGTATTTGCTTCCATCAAAATAGCAGCTTCCGCCGTGGTAACAGGACCGTCAGGCCAGTTTTCAATTTCATTTGTTTCTATCGGAATATTTTTTCTTGCTTCTGCTTCCGCTTCTCTGTCTACAGTAGCATGGGCAGTTGTCATATTTCCTAAAAAAAGAGCCCCTGCCAGAAGGAAAGAGGCGCTTTTATACAAAATATTTTTCACGATTTTAAAATTCATATGATAATCAATTTCCTTTTCTTAGTATTTCCTTTATTATAATACACCATTTTCACGGAAAACCAAAGAAAATTATAAAAAAATATAATTTTTGCAAATTTTGACAAATGAGTATATAATGATGATGATTTTAGCATATGATGTATTTTAGGAGTAGATAATATGAGAC
Source organism: Lachnospiraceae bacterium (assembly GCA_014804675.1). Classification (GTDB taxonomy): domain Bacteria; phylum Bacillota; class Clostridia; order Lachnospirales; family Lachnospiraceae; genus RGIG3040. Next base: position 19,405 of record JAAUZH010000016.1, on the reverse strand, counting down.
TTCGTAACATACCGGGAGCAGATGATGTGATTGCAGGCAGTCCTTATGTAATACAGGACGGAAGAGCAAAGAAGGGAAGGCATCAGGAAAATTTTGAATGCAGCCAGCCAATCCATATTGAAATTGGAATGGGTAAGGGGAAGTTCCTTCATGAACTGGCAAAACAAAATCCAACCATAAATTATATTGGGATTGAAAGATATTCCAGCGTGCTGCTTAGAGCAATTCAGAAGATGGAAGAAGAGCCTTTGGAAAATTTAAAGTTTCTATGTATGGATGCTAAGGAGATTTCGGAGGTTTTTGCACAGGAGGAGGTGGATAGGATTTATCTGAATTTTTCCGATCCATGGCCAAAGGACCGTCATGCCAAAAGGCGGCTTCCCTCCAGGGAATTTTTAAACAGATATGACATCATACTAAATAAAAAGGGACGTTTGGAATTTAAAACAGATAACAGGGAATTATTTGAATTTGCATTGGAAGAATTACCCTTTGCAAACTGGAAAGCGGAAGCGGTTACCTATGATTTACACAAGGATGAAAAAATGTGTCAGGGAAATATCATGACGGAATACGAAGAAAAGTTTTCTGCAAAAGGGAATCCTATTTATAAATATATTATTTATCGATGAAGCTTTAGCTGAAAAGAAAGGTGATAGATATTATGCTGCTTATTTTTTTCTTATTATGGGTTATTTTTAATGGACAGATTACATTGGAGATTGCCATATTCGGAATAATTATTTCCATTTTGATTTATTGGTTCATTTGTAAATTTATGGACTGGAGTCCTAAAAAGGATTTGCGAATTGCAAAAATTTCAGGCCTTTTGCTCCAATATGCTTATGTTCTTTTAAAAGAAATATTCAAGGCTAATATAGCCACTATAAAAATGATTTTTACAGAAAAATACGAAAGGGAGCCTGTACTGGTATCCTTTGAAACATCAATCAGGTCAAAAGCTTTAAGAGTTCTTTTAGCCAATTCCATTACGATTACTCCCGGGACAATTACTGTGTCTTTAGAGGGTAACTGTTATCTGGTTCACTGTCTTGATAAAGATTTTAGTGAAGGCATAGAGAATTCTGTTTTTGTGAAACTGCTGGAAAAAATGGAAAGGGCAGGTGAAGAACATGAATAGTGGAATTTTAGCATTAGAAAATGCCTATAGAATGTTATTATTGGGAGTAATTATTATATTAGCCGTAATGCTTTTGTTTTGTTTTTTCCGGGCCTGCTTAGGTCCAAAGGTGGCTGACCGGATTGTTGCAGTGAATATGATGGGAACTATAGTCATGGTCATGATTGCGGTTTTAGCAGTTCACATGAAGGAAGGATATCTGGTAGATATTTGTATTATTTATGCAATGATCAGCTTTTTGGCAGTTATCGTTTTGACAAAAGTTTATATGGGAGTATATTTAGAAAAGAAGCAAAAGGAAAAGGAGGAAGAAAGCAATGGAAATATTTGAATGGGTCCGGTTTTTGATAGGTACCGTCTTTTTAATTGCCGGTCTTTTTACTTTTTTTGTGGAGGTACTCAGTATTTACAAATTAAAATATGTATTGGACCGGATGCACGCAGCAGCAACAGGGGATACACTTGGAATCTTATTATCCTTAATTGGACTTATGATAATGAACGGATTGAATTTCACTACTTGTAAGATGGCTCTGATTATTGTATTTTTATGGTGCGCATCTCCAGTATCTTCTCATTTGATTGCCAGACTGGAGGTAACTACTAATGAATCAGAAGATAAATATGGGAGGATAGAAAGATAATGGAATGGCTTATGTATATTTTGCTGGGATTTTTGGTAATCTGTGCTATTGCAGTAAGTTTTTCAAAAAATCTTTTAAATTCACTATTGATTTTTATGTCTTATAGCCTGGTCATGTCTATCATCTGGATTTTGTTGGAATCTCCGGATCTTGCCATTACGGAAGCAGCAGTAGGGGCAGGAGTCACTTCCGTGCTTTTTTTTGTCACTTTAAAGAAGATTCATGCTATTGATGAACAGAGGAAAGGAGAAAAAGATGAGTAGATTAAAAGATGTGCAGAGTTATAAAAAGACAAAGGCTTATAGTTTTTTCCGCTGGTATCGGGGTGAGAAGGATCCTTTTTTGGGAGAAGTAGAAATGGAGGCTGGACATCCTTATAAGGATAGCAGGTCTGCAGAAGAGCTGATGCGGGAAAAAGAAGAAATCATGAATAAGGTCTATGATATCGATCATAATAAAGAAATTAAGTTTTTTAAGGTTGTTTATGGGATTATATCTGTTATTTTCTGCCTTGCTCTGACCTTTGTTCTGCTTTTAATGGTTTCTTATTCTCCAAAAACAGGGAATCCGGGAAATCCAAATGAAAATGAAGTAGTTGCCAGATATATTGAAAATGGATTGCAGGAAACAGGCGCAGTAAACATTGTTACAGGTATGATTTTAGATTATCGTGCTTTTGATACATTGGGAGAATCTCATGTTCTTTTCATTGCTACTATTACTGTATTTATTCTTCTTAGGATTGATAAAGATGAAAAGGGAAAGGAAAAAGACAGGGAAGAAGCAAATGATAGGAATTATGAGCCGAAAAATGATGCGATTCTGCAGGTAATTGCAGTTATTATTGTGCCTCTCATTATTATATTTGGTATTTATGTAATTTTGAACGGACATCTTTCACCGGGTGGAGGATTTTCCGGAGGAGCCATTATTGGAGCAGGGTTGATTCTTTATTTAAATGCCTTTGGATTTGAAAAGACAGAACGATTTTTTACAGAAAAAACTTATAAGATAATCTGTTTTTGTTCCTTATCTTTTTATTGCCTTGCAAAGAGTTATTCCTTTTTTACAGGAGCTAATCATTTGGAAAGCGGCATTCCTCTTGGAACGCCTGGAGCTATATTAAGCAGCGGCTTGATTCTGCCTTTGAACATTTGTGTAGGATTAGTAGTTGCATGTACTATGTATGCTTTCTATGCTTTGTTTCGTAAAGGAGGTTTTTAATATGAGATTCGGAATGAATTTGCTTGCAAATCATGGTGAGGCAATATCTATGATTTTATTTGCCATTGGATTTACCAACCTTCTTTTGCAAAAAAACCTAATTAAGAAAATAATCGGACTAAATATTATGGATACGGCAACTTATTTATTTTTAGCGCTAAAAGGATATATTCAGGGAAGAGCAGCCCCTATTGTGGTAGATGGAATACAGGAAGTAGAAGCTTACATCAATCCCATACCGGGAGGTCTGGTACTTACAGGAATCGTGGTTTCCGTATCGGTTTCTGCCCTGATGTTGTCTTTGACCATTCGTTTGTATCGAAGATATCATACATTAAATTTGGATGAGATTTCCATTTTGCTGAAAAAGGAGGAAAATTAACATGGATTTTGTACAGAATATTCCCTTCTTTTCTATTTTATTGTCCCTGTTTTCCGGAACGATTACTTCTATGTTAAATGGAAAATGGGCTAAGAGAATAAATGCTTTTGTTATTTCTGTTATTACGATTATGTCCATAGTTCTTCTTGGTTATTTGCTGCAGACACAGAAAAGCTATACGTTTATGATGGGACATTTTCCGGCACCCTGGGGAAATGAAATCAGGGCCGGAGTATTAGAAGCTTTAATGGCTCTGTTCTTTTGTGTGATTATGCTCTTGTCCTTAATAGGAGGCCGCAGGCATCTGGAGAATGAAATTGCACCAGGCAAGCAGAATCTGTATTATATTTTGGTCAATCTTTTATTAAGCTCCTTGCTTGCTTTAATTTATACAAATGACTTATTTACTGCTTATGTATTTGTGGAAATCAATACGATTGCTGCCTGTGGGCTGATTATGATCCGTCAGAATGGGCATACCTTTGAAGCAGCTATCCGGTATATGATCATGAGCCTGCTGGGCTCCGGCTTATTGCTTTTGGGTATTTGTATTTTGTATGACTGTACGGGACATTTACTTATGAGCAACATAAAAAGTTCTGTAATGCTTATATGGATAACGGGCAAATATCATGTGCCTTTAGTGGTGGCAATTGCCTTTATCTGTGTGGGGCTTGCCATTAAAAGCGCTTTGTTTCCTTTCCACTCATGGCTTCCAAATGCTTATGGATATTCTACCGCATCAAGCGCTGCCATATTGTCCAGCCTTGTGTCAAAGGGATATATTTTTCTGTTGATTAAAATCTGCTATCGGGTAATCGGCTGGCAGGTCATTTTAAACAGCAAGGTCATTCATATTTTATTCTTGTTTGGCTTATGCGGCATGATTATGGGTTCCTTAAGCGCTATCCATGAAAATGATATCAGAAGGATGATAGCTTTTTCCTCTGTAGCCCAGATTGGATATATTTATATGGGTATTGGTCTTGGAACGATGGAAGGAGTGACAGCAAGCGTTTATCATATATTATCCCATGCAGCTACGAAAAGCCTTTTATTTATTGCGGCTGTAGGACTTACGGATGCTTCCGGAAAGAGCAAGAAATTCATTGATTTGACAGGAGCTGCATACCGGAATAAGATTGCAGGAATTGCTTTTACGGTAGGTTCTCTTTCCATGGTAGGAGTTCCGGGTTTTTCCGGTTTTATCAGTAAATTGCTATTTGGGACTGCCTGTGTGCAAAATACTCCTTATAAAATGCTGCCCACTTTAATCTGTCTGGGTATCAGTACTATATTAAATGCAATTTATTTTATGAAGACGGTAATTCGTATTTATACTCCTGTAAAATCCCAATACGACAGTATACCTGTTAAGAAAAGTTTTGGATATGCAGGGGCTTTGGTTTGCTTTGTGATATTGAACATTGTTCTTGGAATGTGCTCCACACCTATTGTCAATATGATCCAGACAGGGCTTAAAATGTTTAGCTAGGAGGATAAGAAATGTATACATTACTATTGCCAATATTGGTTCCCATCGTCACGGGCATACTTATGCTTCTGCCGGAGCCAGAAAAAAGAAAAAATCTAAGAGAAGTAGAAAAAAGAAATCTTTATAGCATATGTACGGGATTTGGACTTATCGCCAGTGGACTTTCTGTATTAAATGCAATTTTTACTGCAGAGGAAATGGTTACGTTATTTACCATTCATTCAAAGCTTCCTATTATACTTCGGGCGGATGGGCTTGGGAAGCTGTTTGCTCTTATTGTAACGATTGTATGGATATGCAGTGGTTTTTTTGCTTTTTCTTATATGAAGCATGAAAAAAATGAAAAACGTTATTTTGCCTTTTATCTGATATTGTACGGAGTGTTGATTGGAATCGGTTTTTCCGGAAATCTGATTACTATGTATGCTTTTTATGAGCTCATGACCTTGTGCTCTTTTCCTCTTGTTCTTCACAATCAGTCAAAAGAGGCGATTATGGCAGCAATGAAATATATGCTGTATTCTTTCTTTGGTGCATATATGGCATTGTTCGGAATTTATTTTATTATAAAATACGGAAATACATTATCCTTTACCTGGGGAGGAACTTTAAGCAGTTTGGCACAGGAAAATAAGTCTTTGTTTTTATTGATTACTTTTCTTATGCTGATAGGTTTTGGCGTAAAAGCGGGTATGTTTCCCGTTCATGGATGGCTGCCAACAGCCCATCCGGCTGCACCTGCACCTGCCAGTGCGGTACTATCCGCCATAATTGTAAAGTGTGGAGTATTTGCCATGATCCGGGTTGTCTATTATATTATAGGAGCTGATTTTATCCGGGGTACCTGGGTGCAGACTGCATGGCTGACCTTATCTTTACTTACTGTATTTTTAGGTTCTATGCTTGCTTTTGGAGAAAAGGTGTTAAAAAAGCGGCTTGCTTACTCTACCGTCAGTCAGGTTTCTTATATTATATTTGGCTTGGCTCTTTTAAATCCTGTAAGCATGACAGGTTCTTTATTACATGTTACAGCTCATGCCTTGATTAAATGTACTTTGTTCCTTGTGGCGGGAGCTATTATAGTTCAAACAGGATGTACAAAAGTGGATGAGCTTCGGGGAATCGGTAAAAGGATGCCTGTTACAATGTGGTGTTATACCATTGCTTCTCTTGGGCTCATTGGCATTCCTCCTACAGGAGGCTTTATCAGTAAATGGTATTTGGCCACAGGCGCCTTAAACAGTGGAATAAAAGTATTTTCTATTGCAGGTCCTATTGTGTTGTTAATCAGTGCAATATTGACAGCAGGGTATCTGCTTCCGGTTTCCATTCAGGGATTTTTACCCGGTGAGGATTTTGATGGAAATTCTTTGAAAAAGTGTGAACCGGATAAATATATGTTGTTTCCTATTTTGATACTTACCGGATTGTCTGTACTCATTGGATTGTTTCCAAATCCACTTATTCGGTTCATACAATATTTTATCGGGCTTATCAGTCAACTTATGTAGAAGGGAGGGGTTAGAATGAATGCAATTATGATGCTTATTGTAATATTGCTTCCCATTGCAGGCGGCGTATTGGTTCCTCTGATTCCTTTTAAGAAGAGAAATCACAGGCTTATTTTTATTGAGACAGTGGTAGTAATCAATTCCATACTGGTTTTTAGTATTTTAATGAACAGGCCGGAAGCTTCTTTTACTCTTATGCATTTTACAGGAGATTTAACAATCAGTTTTCAATTAGACGGGCTTGGCAGTGTATTTGCAGCGCTGGTTTCTTCTCTATGGCCCCTTGCCACCTTATATGCATTTGAATATATGAAGCATGAAAACCATGAAAGGATTTTCTTCCTTTTTTATACGGTTACCTATGGTGTCACTCTTGGTATTGCTTTAAGCGGCAATCTGATTACCATGTATTTCTTTTATGAGCTGTTGACCTTGGTAACGTTTCCCTTGGTGCTGCACACATTGACCAGAGAAGCGGTGTTGGCAGCCAGAAAGTATTTGTACTATTCTTTAGGAGGGGCAGCCTTTGCTTTTGTAGCTGTCATATTCATGATTGTTTACGGAACTGGAGAAGGTTTTGTATTAGGAGGAACCTTAAATCTGGCCAGAATTGGAACAAGGGTGAATATACTGTTGTTGATTTATGTGTTTGCATTTTTTGGATTTGGTGTAAAGGCGGCTCTTTGTCCCTTTAATTCATGGCTTCCTCAGGCAGGTGTGGCGCCAACTCCTGTGACAGCCCTGCTTCATGCGGTGGCGGTAGTAAAATCCGGAGCATTTGCCATTATGCGCCTTACCTATTATTGCTTTGGCACAGATTTCCTAAGAGGAACCTGGGCACAAAATGTAGTGATGGCAGTAGCTATGATTACGATTGTATATGGCTGTAGTATGGCGGTAAAGGAAAGACATCTGAAAAGAAGGCTTGCGTACTCGACCATTAGTAATTTAAGTTACATTTTATTTGGAGTTACCATCATGACCCCGCTTGGATTAGTTGGGGCTTTAAGCCATATGGTGTTCCATGGCATTATGAAGATATGTTCCTTTTTTTGTGCAGGAGCAGTTATATATAAAACAGAGAAAACTTATGTGTATGAATTAGAGGGGCTTGGAAAGAAAATGCCTAAAGTGTTTGCCATCTTTACGGTATCTGCCCTGGCTTTAATGGGTGTACCGGGTTTATGTGGATTTATCAGTAAATTTAATCTGGCATCTGCTGCTGTAGATAGTGGAAATATATTGGCTTATTTTGGTATCGGAGCATTATTGATTTCTGCCCTGTTGACAGCTACTTATATGTTTTCTATCATTATCAGGGCATTCTTTCCGGAAGCAGGTTTTTCTTATGATTCCATAAAGGATGTAAAAGATCCTAACTGGCTTATGATGCTGCCTTTGTGTTTATTTGTGATTGCTATGTTTTATTTTGGATTGTATTCTGGTTCTGTGCTGAATATTTTTACAGATATAGCAGCAGGGAAATTTTAAAGGAGGGAGTTTGAGCATGAATTGTATTTTAGCAGATGATTTGATTTCCATATCAGAAGTATGCGGCTATGGACTTCACTTTTCCTTTGGAGGCCTTCGGACTATTTATGTTATCATCGCCTTTTTTATGTGGGCGGTGACAGGTGTATTCTCTTTGGAATACATGAAGCATTATGCCAATCAAAAGCGATATTATGTTTCCTTTTTTATAACCTTTCTGGCAACAGTAGGAGTGTTTTTATCAGCGGACCTTTTTACATTATTTATATTTTTTGAAATCATGTCCCTTACTTCTTATGTGTGGGTGGCATATGATGAGAGAAAAGAATCTTTGCGGGCAGGAGAGACTTATCTTGCTATTGCTGTCATTGGCGGCATGGTAATGCTGATGGGATTATTTTTATTACAGGCAGCAGGCATTAGTGATACAGGTATTGGCAATCAAGCCTTTTTGTATGGAGCTGGTTTTTGTCTGTTAATTGGTTTTTTGGCAAAAGCAGGCGCTTTTCCTCTCCATATATGGCTGCCAAAGGCCCATCCGGTAGCACCGGCTCCTACCAGCGCATTGCTTTCCGGTATTTTAACCAAAACCGGAATTTTTGGAGCTATCTGGGTAAGCGTTAGTATTTTTAAGAATAATGGCAATTATGGAAGAGGACTTTTGGTTTTTGCAGTCATTACAATGGTATTGGGAGGCATTCTGGCATTAAATTCCCATAATCTAAAAGAAGTGCTTGCCTGTTCTTCTGTTTCCCAAATTGGTTTTATCCTGACAGGACTGTCAACAGTTTGTATTTTAGGGGAGGAAGGCGCCCTTGCTGTAAAGGGCACAATTCTTCATATGGTAAATCATTCTTTGTTTAAGCTGGTCTTATTCCTTGTGGCAGGCGTTGTATTTATGAACCTTCACAAGCTGGACTTAAATGAAATTCAAGGATTTGGAAGGAAAAAACCGCTGCTGCAGTTTATTTATCTGATGGGCGCACTGGGAATCGGGGGCATTCCTCTTTTCAGCGGTTATATTAGTAAGACGCTTCTTCATGAAGGTCTTGTAGAAGCAGGCATTGTATGGGCAGAGTGGTTGTTTTTATTAAGCGGTGGTATTACAGTAGCTTATATGGCAAAAGTATATGTAATTTTGTTTGTGGAAAAAAATAAAGATCAGACAGTCCAGAAAAGCTATGATAAGTTAGCAGGAGTTTATATGAATAAAAAATCGGCAGCAGTGCTGACTGTTAGTGCATGTTTACTGCCTTTGTTTGGTGTGCTGCCCGGACTTACTTTGGATAGGATAGGAAATTATGGAATGGGATTTTTTGGAATGGAGCCAATGAAAGAAGTTCCTGAGTATTTTTCCCTGGAGAATTTAAAGGGAGGCTTTATTTCAATAGGGATTGGCATTGTGATTTTTGTTCTGGCAAGAGTCTTATATAAGAAGCAGCAGGGTTATGGCAGCTTTCTTCCTAAATGGATGGATTTGGAAAATAAAGTGTATCGTCCGCTTATTACAGTTGTTTGTACGGTATGCAAATTTGTCTGCCGTATTTTAGAAGGAATTTTGGATTATTTGATTGTATTTTTAAGAAAGACCATATACAAGGATAAACCGCTTCCTCATAAATTAACAGAAGGAAATGAATTTACACATATAGTTGGAAGTTTTCTGGATGATACTATCGTATATTTCAATAAGACTATTTGGAAAGAGAATCCAAGGAAAGAGAAAAATTATGAGCATAGAATGTCTATGTTTTACACAATGATCCGGGAGAATAACAGGATTATTACAAGAAGCCTGTCCTTTGGGCTTATGATGTTCTGTGCGGGACTGTTTGCAGTGCTTGTTTATTTGTTGACGGTGTAAAGGGTATAGGAGAAATTATATTTGTGAATAAAAGAGAATTTGAATATGCCATGAAGCGGGGACTGGGACGGTGTGTTTTAGAATTCCGAAGGAATGGGGATATTGAAAGGTTCCGGAATATCGTATTAAAAGGATGTCTGAACAATTACAGCTATGACACACAGTGTGAAGGAACAAGAAGCCAGTACATGTATGTGCTGCAAAGCTATTATGAGGATGCATATTTTGAAGAGAAGATAATCGAAAAGTTTTCTGGAAAAATTACGGATATATGGCTTTTTGACCATTTGACAAATTTGTTATATCTTTTTGCTGATGATGGAAGTAAAAAGGCACATGAGGCAATGCTTTGTAAATATGATCATATATATACAAAGCTAAGAAAAAATACTGGCAGAGATACTTGGGAACAGCTGGAATGGCTGTGTGTATGGCTTGTGACACTAGAAGGATTTGAGGGATTTAAAAGAATTGTTTTGGATTTAGCAGATTATTATGAGAGGAAAAATGAATCCGAGCCTTATAGTTTTGACTGGTTCTGGTCAGCCAGTAAAGATAGCTGTGATGAAGACAAAATGAAACGGTTTATCATGGAAAGTGACCGAAAGGGGATTCGAATATTTGAAGATTCTCTAAGTGATTTTGTATATGAGAGAAAAGAACAAGCTGAAAAACCGTTAAGAGAAAAAAAGCATAAGCCAGAGGTTCCTACACTGGAACAGTTAATAGAAGAGTGCCATACGAAAAGTGAAAGGATGATTTATTTAGGAAGAAGGCTGATATTTGGCACCTATGCCACAGAGGAGCAGGTTAAGGAGCTGGCAGAAGCGATTGTAAGTATGCAGCATGACAAAAGTTTGCAGGCAGGATTATTGAGGATATTTAATAAGAGGGAATTTCCTCTTGATGTAGAATATTTGATAGAGTATGCAGAGGACGAGAACAAGGCATTAAGGGAAGCTGCAATGGAAGCGCTTTCAAAGGTAAAAGATGAACGGGTGCGGGAATATGCATATGGACTTATAAGAGAGAAAAGAAGTTCAGAATATGCCCTTGGCATATTGTTTTGTAATTATAGAAAAGAAGATGATCAGGTTATTTTAAATTTATTAAAAGAGCAAAAAGTTTGTTATCGGGATGCAGTATGGCATGGTGTGTTTTCCGATGCGTTAGACTGGCTGGAGGAGCATTCCGATGCTCCTGTGGAAGCGGTGTATTACTTGTATGAGCATACGTTATGCTCCTGTTGCAGGGCGTGGATTGTGCAGCTGATGATAGATAGAGGGATAATGACGGAAGATATCTGCATGGAGTGTGTATATGATTCAAATAGTGATGTTCGGGAGAAGGTAGAGGATAGGAATATTGAATATTTAGAGTAATTGTGTTCTTGATTTTCATGATTATATATTGTATAGCAGAAAAATAACCTGTTATTTCTATATTGGCATAAAATTTGCCATAAAAAAATAAAAAAAGGGATAGCCAAAACCATTTTTTTTTGTTACAATAGTGCTTGTTGGTAACAGCCAATTATATCGAAGCGTGGCTCAGTTTGGTAGAGCGCTGCGTTCGGGACGCAGAGGTCGCGTGTTCGAATCACGTCGCTTCGATTGCTTGAAAGGATGAAAACATCAGATTTTTTAAATCTGGTGTTTTCTTTTTTTAATTGAAATGTTGGAATTCAGGATTCGGTTTTGGCAGAGTGCGGGATAGAAGATATGGTAATTGCGGAGAATTGGAATAATATAAAATTTCACTAATAATTTTATAAATAAAAGGCATTGACATAATAACAATGTAATGTTAATTTAAATGTAGAGCAAGTTTATAGTACATACGATATAAATAATAGTCTGATTTTGGAAATTAAAATTATCTGGAATCGGTCTAGGCTACGGCAGCATTACAGCTAGATAAAAGCTTTGGGGAGGGGCAATGAAAAATTACTTAAAACAACTTTTTTTACATAAGGTTATATATTTATTTCTATTTGTTTGTATATTCTTGCTCTTTCAAATAGGCCAAACGTGCTTATACATAAAAAAAGAAAACAGCTATTATATAATTGATAATCTTTATCCAATTGTAAATTATGGAATTTATTATTTTATTATTCTGCTTTTAATGTCCGTTCAATATTTCTATTCTTTATGCAAGTATCATATGCAGGAAGCCTTAGATGGAATTTCTTACAAAAAAAGTGAAAAAAACCAATTATTTTGTGTATTTATGATTCATTTGGCTTTTACATTTTTTGTAACAGGATATTGCGTGTTTATGTATTCATGTTGCTTTAAGATTGCCTTTTCCCTTATGGTTCATATCATATTAAATATAATCATCAATATTGGTATTTGCGGTGTTTTAGCTATAGTCACAGGAAAGAGTTTGTCTCTTTTATCTTCTGATTTCCTAAGAATTATTGTTTTGGCAATCGTAATTTGCATTGTCTCCCCAATAAAAAACGAAATCAATTATTGGGTTGGTTTTGATACCTCTATGATTGAAGTATTTCCTGAAAATTCTAATTTTGTAGCAAATGGATATTTAGGCTATCCGGTTCAAATTCAAAGGGTGGCCGTTATATTGTTTTGGATTGCTTTGAACCTGATTATCATAGAATTTTATTTTAATAAAAATGTAAAAAAAATTGTATATTCCGCAGTATGGGGCTTCTTTGCAATTATCTGTTTATTGGTTTTTTTGATTCCGCATACAAATCTAACTAATTTGGGAAAAAAGAGTTCTATGTTATATAGCCAGACACATTATTTAGGATTATTGGCACTTGAAAAAAAAGAGAGTGGATTTGTTACAAAAGGCTATGATATAGAATTAACTATTTCTAATCAAATAAAAGCTTCTGTAACTGTATCGATAGAAAGGAACAGGGAAGAAAAAGAACTTTTATTTACCCTTTATCATGATTTTTCTGTTACCAAAATCTATGATCAGTCAGGAAATGATTTAACCTATAGAAGGGATGGGGATTATTTATCAATTGATTCGACAAATGATATGAAAAATATTACCTTTGTATATGAAGGAAATGGATGCCCGTTTTACGCAGAATATGCAGGCATTTATTTACCCCCGGGAGTGCCATATTATCCAATTGCCGGCTTTCATAAGGTTTATGATGAAAAAAACAGATGCTTTTATAAAATGGAACTGCCAGAGGCTGTGCCATTTTCTATTCAAGTAAATTCTTCGCAAAAGATATATAGTAATTTGTCCATGGATGATTCGGGAAGCTTTAAGGGATGTGTAAAAGAAGTAATGCTTTTGAGCGGTTTTGTAAATGAAATTGATTATGAAGGATGCCGTTTTTTATTTCCTGCCACCTATGATGAAGACAGGATATTAAAAGATATAAAAGAAACAGTAAATAAGTTTCAAGATTTTAAAGGTGGATTAAAGGAATCCTTAACAGATAAGATATTCGTATGGATTCCAGGTATTAATGCAGCTGACAGAGAAGCATATTTTGATGACCTGGTTATGTGTTATATGTTTAAAGAGGAGTATTTAGTAAATTGGTACAAAGAACAGTACATACAATGTTTAAATGATTTAAAATGAGGAATTAGGCAAATTATCATGAAAATAATTATGAAGAATGTAGAAAAAAAGTTTGGAAAAAATAAGGCATTAGACAATTTAAGCATTCGATTTGAAAATGGAATATATGGAATTTTAGGGACAAATGGAGCCGGAAAAACTACCTTACTTCGCTGTATAGTAGGAATCTATGATATAGAAAAGGGAGCTATTGGATTTGTAGACAATCAAGGAGAGTTTTGTTCACCTGGAGTTGGTACAATCGGGTATCTGCCTCAAAAATTTGGAATTTTTAAAAATATGAGTGTCCGGGACTTCATGCTGTATTTTGCAGGAATGAAAGAAATAGAAAAAGAGAAAAGGGATAAGGAAATAGAAAGTTGTTTGAAGCTGGTAAATCTTGATGATCGTATGAAGACAAAGATAAAAAAGCTTTCCGGTGGAATGATCAGACGGTTGGGAATTGCCCAGGCATTATTGGGCCAGCCTGAAATATTGATATTTGATGAACCTACTACTGGCCTGGATTTAGAGGAAAGGATGCGTTTTAAGAAGATTATTTCAAAGATTGGAAGAGATAGGATTGTCATTATTTCTACCCATATTGTGGAAGATATGGAAGCATTATGTGATAAAGTCATTATAATGAAAAATGGAGTAAAGATAATTGAGGATACTATAAATAATATTGTAAATAGCGGCAAGAATCATGTTTATGAGGTGAAAGAAGAACAATTGAAAAAAATGAATTCTGATTATATGGTGCTTAAAATTTATAATAAAAATGGCTATCCAGTTAATAGGATTATGAGTCCGGAAAAGCTTTCCTTTGAAGAAGAGCCGGTTACATTAGAGGACATCTACTTTGAATATGTAAGCCAGAAGGTATAAAATATGAGAAAAAAAATGGGTTTATTTTTTCTTTTGATAAAAAGCAAAATAAAATTTTTAGGTCTGTTTCTGATAATCTATGTGTTTATTATTCCTTTATTTATGGCATTCTTAAAGTCCATGAATTCTATATGGAATTATACAGAATTGATTGTAAAAATTCTTTATCAGATATTTTATGTTATATTCAGCGGCATATCATATATTTTATTTATGCAGGATTTGGTAGAGGAAGAAGGACGGGAAGTATTTTATATCAATAAAAGAATGTACCTGATGGAAAGCTTTGTATTTACTGTCATAACCTGTGTCCTTTTGCAAATATCCATAAATATTTTAGGTTTTTGGAATCCATCAATCAAGGAATGTGCTTTATTTGTCATTATTGAAAATATTTTGGTTTTAGGCATTTTGTATTTTATATTATACAGCAGCCACTCCTCCGCAGTTGCTACAGCGGTTATGCTGTGCCTGCTAATTGGATCATTACTATCAGACAATCTATATTTATCCGTAATCGTTCCACTTGGTGAGGATTATAAGAGATTGTTATATCAGGCTTTCATACAAACAGGATATGCTATTATATTCTGGTCTTTGGGAGGTATCGTAAATGTATTTTATTCAAAATTTGAATAAAAAGCAACGTAGCAGATTAAAAAAAGCAATATTGCTGCTATTTGTCATCTTACTTTTCTTCCTTGTGTTTTATATAAAGAAAAAGTTATGGATACAGTCAGTCATATCTGATTATGAGGCTATTCAGGAATACGAATTGTTTATTCCGGATAAAAATATGTTTAATAAAATGGCGCAGGAACAAATCATAAGCGGAAATTTAAAAGGGTATCAGGATACACCGGAAGAAATTGATCAGGCGGCATATGAAGTATTTTATAATATCGTTAAGGAATTAGAGGAAAAATTTGAATGCCAGCTCATCTGTTTTAACCAAGTCTATGTGGGCGGAAAAAAGAATGAGTATATCATATATACATATGATAGGAACATGAGCGATGTCTTTATGAATTTTGATTTCTTTCAGGTAAAAAAAGGAAGATTGTTTGAAGATGAAAAAAATGAGCTGGTAATCGTAAAAGGAAATAAAGATAGTATAAATCAAGATATTATTTATAAAGGTGCAGATAACACAGAATACAAATTTTCCGTGGTAGGCAGGCTGAAAAGAAATTATCTACCAATTGGGAATATGTTCACGGAAAAGGTTTCCTGTCAGGTCATGGATTTTCAAGCTAATAAAAAGACGGTTTATTTGCTAAATCCAAATAGCAAATTTTGCAAAAGCAAAAATGTAAAGGGAAATGTATCTATGGTATATGTAAAATTTCAAGAAAAAGATGTGATAGAAGGGAAAAAATACCTTGAAAAATATGGTACTGTTACAAAAATGAAATTGGAATGACAGGTATGAAGAACTGAAATAAGAAAAATGAAAGAGTATAAAACATCCGCTAAGGCCAGGGGCTAAAGCGGATGTTTTTAAATAAATCTTACCAAATTTACTAAATAGAAAAATCCAATCGACTGCCTACAGCCTTTTCTTCTTCTGTTCGAAGGTTGTTAAACATATCCTGCTGATAGTACTGATCGATTTTCCGAAGCAGTTCATCCATAGAATTGGCAGTAATGGTTATGGTTTCTTCGTCTACTTCCTTAGCGGATTTTCTCTTTTCCGCTAACCGTTCTTCTGCTTTTTTCTTTTCTGCTTTTTTAGCAGCTTTTTTCTTTTCCTGGACTTTTTCCTGAGCCTTCTTTTCAATCCGCTCCTTTTGGGTGGCCAGTGATTTATCAATGACTGCAAAGAAAGAGCTCATCCCGTTGTCATTTACGGTCATTCCATAAGCCTTTACATTGTTTGCCGTACTGCCAAGCTGAGTTTTCATTTGTGAAAGGCCGGATGTGGCATTGCTTAAAATCGCCTCGTATTTTTTTCGATATGCTTCATCAGTTGCCATCCGTTCAATCTTATCTGTATCGATTAAGACGGTAAGACCATTAGGGCTTGCAAAGCTTCCCTTCATCATTTCGGCTTCCTGTTTCTTATCGGAAGCTACCAGTACGAAATTAAGATTTCCATATTTCTTTTTCAGGGAGTTATAATAATCCAACGCTGTCTGGCTCAGCTTTGGACTTCCGTAAGTGCCGGCTCCCTTTACTTCTACTTTGTCCTTCCTGTAAGTATCCTCTGCTTTATTGGCAGCAGATGCCTTTTGGGAAGCTTCATTACTTGTTACGCTTTTCTTTTCTCTGCTTTTTTCATAACCATACGTAGTTTCGTAAGCTTGTGTATACAGGGAATTATTAATAGTTGCCATATTCGATTTCCTCCTTAAAATCTTTTTTCTGCAAGTCCTTTTGCAGTTCCTGTTATATTGTTTATCGGCTTATTTGTTATATTCTTTATGAAAAACAGACAGGATTGGAAATTTATTTCCATTATTTTTTTCAGCTAAAACTATATTCCCTCATAGATTCGTATGGAGCCAGTCTGATTTTGCATAAACAGCTTGCAAGTATATGACTATCAGAATAGGCGTTAATAAAAGAAGTCAATGTAAGCAATTTACAAATATGGATGTCTGCAATAAATTTTCATGGACTTTATGGAAAAAATACATTATGCTAATACTAGTAAAAAAATTTGCCGGTTTCATCCGGATGAAGATAAAAGGAATCAGACCATGAACCAGAAAAGCAGGAAAAACAGTTTTGTCATACAGGCGGGGATTCTGGCTGCTGCCGGAATCATCAGCCGGATTATCGGACTTTTATATAGAAGCCCTTTGGCTGCCATTATCGGAGACGAAGGAAACGGATATTACAGCTCTGCTTATAATATTTATACGATTATCCTGTTAGTATCCTCTTACAGCATTCCTTCTGCAATTTCCAAGGTTATTTCCCAAAGGCTCGCTTTAAAGGAATATAAAAATGCACATCGGATTTTTCAATGTGCCTTGATTTATGTGTTTATCGTAGGCGGTGCTGCCAGTCTGTTTGCTTATTTTGGTGCTTCCTATCTGGTGCAAAAAAATGCAGTGGTAGTATTGAGAATGTTTGCCCCCACTATTTTTTTCTCCGGCATATTGGGAGTGCTCAGGGGTTATTTTCAGGCGCATAAGTCCATGCTGCAGACTTCTGTCTCCCAGATTGCGGAACAGATTTTAAATGCGGTCATCAGTTTAGCAGCCGCCCATCTTCTCATAGGGATTGTAGCAAATCAGGACGATACCACCAGAGCGGTCTACGGGGCCATGGGAAGTGCTCTTGGAACAGGGGCAGGGGTGCTGATTGCACTTATATTCATGTACTGGGTCTATTCCATTAATAAAGACACCATTTACAGACAGATAAAAAAAGACCGGACAAGAGAGCTTTTGTCTACGGACCAGATTTTCCGGATTATCATATTTATGGTGACTCCCGTTATTTTAAGCACCTTTATTTATAATTCCAATACCTCTATCAATCAAAAGATTTTTGAGGAAATCTATGGGGCGGTAAAAAAGGTTTCCGAAAAAGAGATTGCCACTATGTACGGTATTTTTGCGGGAAAGGCAGTTGTACTGGCAAATATCCCTATAGCAATTGCTTCTGCCATGTCCGCAGCCATTATTCCTACAGTTTCCGGCACGTATGCCAGAGGGGAAAAAAGGGAAACCAATGAGAAGATCGGGGAGGCAATCCATACTACCATGCTGATTTCCATTCCTGCTGCCGTAGGGTTGTTTTCTTTGGCGGAGCCTGTGGTTGCATTGCTGTTTCCAAGGCCCAAGGAATCCATTGAGCTGGCAGCAGGCCTGTTGCAGGTAATGACGGTTTCCATTATTTTTTATGGAGTATCTACGCTGACAAACGGTGTGCTGCAGGGAATCGGAAAGGTCAATATGCCGGTGATCAATGCGGCGGTTGCCCTGGTGCTTCAGATCGTGGTTTTAGTGCCGTTGCTTTTATATACGGATCTGGGCTTATATGCCATGGCAATTGCCATGATTGTGTATTCCTTTTTTATGTGTATTTTAAACGGCATTTCCATAAAAAGATGTTTAGGCTATCAGCAAAAATATGTGAAGACCTTTGTACTTCCTTTTCTTGCTGCGGCCCTTATGGGAGCAGGAGCACATTATATTTATAAAGGGCTGTATTATCTGATCAAAAGCAATATGATTTCCCTGTTTGGGGCAATTGGAATAGGGGCGGTCATTTATTTTGTGACGGCAATCAAGATTGGCGCTATTTCGGAGGCGGAGCTTAAGCGATTTCCAAAGGGAGGTGTGCTTGTTAGGATTGCAAAGAAGGTGCGGCTGCTGTAAGAGGCAGTTAATCATGCAAAGAGAAAGAGAATAAAAAATAAAATGAGACTGGAAGCAAAAAATATTAAAAAAACATACAAAGGAAAAGACATCTTAAAGGATATCAGCTTATCTGTAGCGGAAGGGGAGATCATTGCGCTGGTAGGAACGAACGGCTGCGGAAAAAGTACACTTCTTCGTATCCTGGCAGGGATTACCATGCCATCGGCAGGGAAGGTTATTACAAATCCGGACTGCCGTTTTTCTTTTATTCCGGACAGATATGAAAAATCAGCCTTTACCATTCCCGGTTTTATGGAGCATATGCAGCGCATTTTACATATAGATGCGGGCAAGCAGTTAGAGACGTATTATAAAAATTTTCATTTGGAGGATATGCTGGATACACCTATGAAGCAGCTTTCCAAAGGAACCTTACAGAAGGCAGCCATGATTCAGGCTTTATTAGGAGAAAAGGACGTGCTTTTTATGGATGAGCCTTTATCCGGCCAGGATATAAAGTCCCAGCAATGTTTCGTAAAAGAAATAAGAAGCCAAAAGGAGCAGGGCCTGTCAGTGATCATGGCATGCCATGAACCTTTTTTGATAAAGGAACTGGCGGATAAAGTCTATCAGATAAAAGAAGGAATTTTAATAGATGGCACAGATTATGTGTTTGAGAAGTAGAATAAAAGTAACAGTTCAAACAATGCAGTGGGGCGGAGGTGGATAGACGGATGCGTGAGCCGGCATAGCCTATGGTAGTCTTAGGGGCACGCTTTCGCTCTGCAAAGACGCAGCGGTACTAACGCACCAAAATACGGTGCGTAAGTGCCGGCGACTTTGCCAAGGCCTCTAAGACTACCATAGGCTATGCCGGCTCAC
>JAAUZH010000015.1 GCA_014804675.1 Lachnospiraceae bacterium | reverse complement strand
GCTTATCGCAATGGAGAGGAACTACCATTTAATTAGCTGATTATCAGATGCAAAATGGCGGTCAAAAATGACCGCCAAAAAAATAAAATAAAATTTACACACTTTACTTGACAAACTCTCATGCTTGGAAGCCACCGTTCTCACACTTGGAAGCCACTAAAATTTCAATATAATTCTCATGCTTGAGAGCCGCCATTACATACTATATATAGTATTATTATAAATGGCATGACTACTGCCATAGCCATGCCAATGTTATCACAAATATATGTGATCATCCTAATGAGTCGATTACGGCTTTTGCTTTCTTGGAATCATACAGTTTCCTCAGATTATTATCCGTTGTCGGTATCGTATAAGAGTTATGTATGATTCTGTCCATTATGGAATCCGCCTGTGTTCCACCGCCCAATCGTTCATGCCAGTCTTCTACATCGTATTGTCCCACAAAGATTGTCGGGCTGTTGCCGCATCTCTGCTCAATGAGTTCGTATATAAATTTCGATTCCCTCTCATTGATTTTATAATTTAACCATTCATCAATGATCAGAACCTTGTAATTCCCAAGCTTCTTCCTATATCTGACCTGTTCCCTGAGATTATCTTTATGATTTTGAAAATGTCCCAGCATATCAGGCATCCTGATATAGCATGTCCGCAGGGTCTGTTTACATGCTTCTACACCCAGCACACATGCCAGATAAGTCTTGCCCGCACCCGTCGCTCCTGTAATAATCAGATTTGTGGCTGCACTTACAAATCCCATGGAGGTCAGATTGACAATCACATCTCTGCTTATCCCCCCTGCTTCGCAGTCAAGCGTCTCAAGACCTGCATTCGTATACTTCAGTTCTGCATTCTTTGTAAGCCTTGCAATCAGGCGGTTCTGTCTTTCTGTAATAAGCTCAGCAAGAAGATGTTCCAGCCTTTTATTGTAGTTTAAACCCACCAGCGATACATTTTTCTCCTGGTTTTCTATGACGGATACAAGATATCCAAGTTCTAATACCGTTAATTGTTTCTTAAGCTCCATATTCATTATTTTGCACCATCCTTCCTGTAATAATCCGCACCCCGTATAATACCATGCTCCTGTTTTTCAGTATCCTCGGTCTTTGCTTTATTCCTTTTGTCCTTCGATATCTCTTTTATATAAGGGATCAGCGTATTGTATGTAACCGCATGGAAATCCTTTAACGCCTTTCGGCAGGCTTCTTCCAGAAGTTCTTCTCCATATATGCCAGCTATATCAAGGACTGATCTGGCGTCCATAAGAGCCTGTTCTTTTATTTTTGCATTCTCATAAATCCTGCATACCACAGTTTTTGTGTTTGCGCCTATTTCTTCTGCTTTTGCAGTGGTTGACTCTATGGTTTCTGGGATGTATAGAGGATAAGGGAGATGTGACGGCTCTGTCCTCTTACCGTTTTTCATGCCCGATGGAAGGCGTTTATGTTCTGCAATAAGTTTATGTGATGAATAAATATAAACCGCCCGGTTGTTATACCTTACATCAACATACCGGTCCAGATAATCACTGGGGACAGAATACTGCCCTTTATCAAACCATATATGGGAATTTGGACCGACCTTATGATTATAGGACCATTCACATATCTCAAACGGCATCAGCGGCAGCACCCGCAGCATTGGTTTCTCTTCGGTTTCAAAAATGATCTTTCTGCTCCCGTTCCTCTTCTGGAATTCCTTGGAATTCAGTCTGGCAAGTGCCTCCCTTATGCCGCGGTTTAAAGCTTCCAGAGAATGAAATGTTTCATTTCTTAACATTCCGATGATCTTTCTTGCTATCTTGCCTACGGAACCCTCTGCGCTTGGTTTCTGCTTAGGCTTTCTGACTTCAGCAGGCATGAGCGCGACATGGTAATGTTCGGCAAAAGATAAATAAGCATCATTCAGAACAACCTCCCCATGCTTTGGATGTGCGATAACTCCGGTTTTTAAGTTATCACATATGATCTTCACGGGAGAACCTTCAAAGAATTCAAGCATATGTACGTTACAGTACAGCCAGTCCGACTGATTCATGGAGGCAGAAGCTTCAACGTATGTATACTGGCTGTAGGGAAATGTGGCAACAAAGAGGTATGCGGTGCATTCTGTGTTCCTATCAGGATCGATATAACTCATGGTCGGCCCGGACCAGTCTACTTCAAGTGCAACACCCGGTTTATGTTCCACATGACTGGTGTAATTCCTGCTGACGGCATATCTTTTGTATCCCCTCGCAAATGTAGGATAAGAACAGGCTTTTTTACCTTCCTTCTTACATTTTTCAGAGTATTTCTCCCAGAGAAGCATCCCGGTGACGCCAACTTTACTGAGTTCCCTGTGGACATACGCGTAGTCAACCGGTGCATAACTGCTTTTGGGCTTAAACTTGTCAGGATAAAAGAAACGATACAATTCATCGTCAGACATCATGAGAAGTTCGTCCCATTCCCTGTGGCAGTCATCGGAAATCTGTCTGATTCTTGCAACAGAATTCCGGGAAACACCAAGGACACCGGAAATCTCCCGGTCACTTAGTTTTTTTTGAAGCAGTTCTATGATCTGCCTCACTCTTGTTTTCTTGAACATAAAGAAAACCTCTTTAAAGTGTATTTGAAAGACAAGGTCTTTCATGAAATACAGTTTAAAAGAGGCGGGTATACCATATCAATATATACTGTTGGAACCACAATATATAGTGGTGGCTCTCAAGCGTGAGAATACAGCAGATTTTAGTGGCTCCCAAGCATGATAATAATCACGATATACAGGATGGGAAGGAAGAGAGCGACAGCGTCACCAACCAGAGGGCGTTTTTGAAAAAGTATATTTCCGGGCATGAGGATTTTGTGGGGGCTTCTGTAAAGGAGTTCCTGGATGACGGGTATACGGGCAGGAACCTGGACCGCCCCGGTTTCCAGGAGATGATCATGCAGTGCCGGGCCGGGAAGGTCGGGTGCATCGTGGTAAAGGACCTGTCACGGCTTGGGAGGAACTATGTGGAGGTGGGGAACCTGTTGGAGCAGGTCTTCCCCTTCCTGGGCATAAGAGTTGTCTCCGTGAATGACGGGTACGACAGCGCCTCACTGAATGGGCAGACAGGCGGCATTGACGTGGCTTTCAAGAACCTTGTATACAGCCTGTACAGCCGTGACCTGTCCCATAAGGTGAAGAGTGCGGTGGAGACCAGGATGAAGCGCGGGGAGTACATCGGTCCTTTTGCCTTTTTCGGATACCAGAAAGACCCAGAGGACATCCATAAGCTGGTCATTGACGGAGAGGCGGCCGCCATTGTGCGGCGCATCTTCCGGATGGTCGGCGGGGGGATGCGGCGGAATGAGGTTGTGAAGATATTGAATGAAGAGGGCGTTCCGACACCGGCAGTGTATAAGCAGAAAAAGGGCTGTACACGGGACTGGTTCCCGGAGGGGAAGAAAGGCGGCTGGAACACGTCCATGGTGGCAAAGATTATCCGGGATGAACGGTATGCGGGGCATATGGTGTCCGGGAAGAAGGTATATGAGCATTTTGATTCTAAGAAGCAGGTAGGCGTGGACAAATCGGATTGGATCGTGGTCAGGGATACCCATGAGGGGATAGTGACGCAGGAGGAATTTGACCGTGCCAATGCCAATATGCGGAGCGTGGTGCAAGGGAAGAAAAAGGAGCCTGCAAATAAGGGGAATTATTCGGTTATCATCTGTCCGCACTGCGGCCTGACGCTCCGTCCGGGGACGCAGAAGGAGAGCATCCTGTACTGCCCTACGGGGAGGATGCACCGGGACAGCCCATGCAGCCGGGGTGAAGATGAAGAAGACGCTTGCGGAGGAAACGCTGGTACAGTTTGTGAGGAAGCAGGCGGAGTTTTTTTGGAGGCGGAGAAAATGTTGAAAGGGCGGAAGGCTGGAAAGAATCCGGGAGCGGATGCAGAGGGCATGAGGGAAGAGATAAGGAAACTGGATGAGGCGAAGATATCCGTCTATGAGGATTACAAGGCAGGGAAGGTGACGCGGGAGATGTTCCTGGAGCGGAAGAAAATGCTGGATGTCAAAAGGCAGGAGCTGTCTGCAGCGGTGTCGGAGCTGGAAGCGCGGGAAGTTGTGGAGGAAGCAGGGAAGAGGGAGTATCGGGAGGCTTTCCGGATTCAGGAGTACCTGCATCTGGAAACTTATGATAAGCAGGTGATGGCGTCTCTGATTGCAAGTGCAAAGGTGATGGGTGAGGGCAGGATGGAAGTGGCCTGGAAATATGGGGACGTTTATAAAAAGATTTTAGGTGAAATGCAGTGAAGATATGGTATAATTAGGGTGCCTGCCGGACGGCGGGCATCCGGAAAGGATGATTGCATGATTTACATAACGGGAGATACCCATGGGCAGTTTGGGAGGATAGAGGCTTTCTGCCAGCGGTTCGGGACGATGATGTGCTGATAATCCTTGGGGATGCCGGGATCAATTTCAGCGGGGGAATCCGGGACAGGAGGAAGAAAGAGTTTCTGGAATCCCTGCCGATTACGGTTTTTGCAATCCATGGGAACCGTGAGCAGAGACCGCAGACAATTGAAGGATATCAGGAGAAGGAGTGGCGCGGCGGCGTGGTGTATTTGGAAGAAGAGTATCCGAGCCTGCTGTTTGCGAAGGATGGGGAAGTGTTTGAACTGGACGGGAAACAGGCCATTGTCATGGGTGGGGCGTACAGTATTGACAAGATGGTGCGGCTCATGTATGGGGATGGCTGGTGGCCGGATGAACAGCCTTCTGATGAGATTAAGAAGTATGTGGAGAGCCAGTTGGATAAGCTGGGGTGGAAGGTGGATGTGGTGTTGAGCCATACCACACCGTTGAAATATGAGCCGGTGGAGGTGTTTATGGCCGGGGTTGACCAGAGCCGGGTGGATAAGTCTACGGAGGAATGGCTGGATGGGATTGAGGACAGGCTGGATTATGGGAAGTGGTACTGTGGACATTATCATACGGAGAAGAAGGTTGATAGGGTGGAGATAATGTTTGAGAATTTTGATGTGTTCTGCGGTGTATGGTGTGAGGAAAAAAGATA
This sequence comes from Lachnospiraceae bacterium, assembly GCA_014804675.1. Taxonomy (GTDB): domain Bacteria; phylum Bacillota; class Clostridia; order Lachnospirales; family Lachnospiraceae; genus RGIG3040. The sequence goes on along the minus strand of JAAUZH010000015.1, from coordinate 38,796 downwards.
AAATTTTTTTGATGATTTTGAGTCAGAGGAGGTGAAAAACTATGACTGAGCATCCAAAGGAAATTAGAAGGATTTATATGGTTTCGTCAGCCGTATTTAGTGCGGCTTCTTGCGTATATGGCTGGGCGGCACCTTTAGGAGCTGCATTAGGTTTGGCAGTAAATTTGACCGAAGATGCTAAACAGTCTGATAAGGAAGAATTTGATTTTGTGGTAGAAGCAGCTTTAAGACGTACACGGCAAAGCATATCATCAAGTGCAAAACAAAATATATTAGAAGAACTTTGCCAGATGGAAGTTGAACCTGATAGTTTAAGCGAATTAATAAAAAAGACAGAAGCTTACCAGACTCATTATTGTACGGGAGCAGATGCTAAGGAAATACTTAATATGTTTGAAATGTTTTTTAGAGATGAAATAGCCAAAAATCCTCATCTTAGCAATTTGTATGTTCTATCAACAGGTTTTGTGACATTAGAAAAATTAGAATTAATGAATAAAATTCTCATTAAAGATGACAAAAAATTAGATAAAATTCAACAGGATGTTTCTGACATAAACCGCAAACTTGTAGAGGCAAAAAAGACTTGTGTAAGATGCTTAAATAGTATTGCATTTATTTTAGTTGCAATGGCTGTATTTTTGGGAATAGGTATTTTTTCATCTCATACGTATGATAAAATGATAATTTGGATTGCTCCTGTATGTTATGGAATATCTGATTTCCTTATTTTCTTTCTTGGCAAGGAAGGGTATGTGTTTATGTCAATGCGTGAGGGTATATTAAGATACAATTTGAAAATAAGTGAAAGACGATGGAAAATGATTGCGACATTTATTATACCTACTTTTTTGACAGTAGGATGTTTCTGGATAATACTTTGCGCCGTAGATATGAGAAGCGATAGGTTGATAATTCCAACACTTGGTCTCATATTGGGCAATGTTGTAAGTATCATGTTGAAGGGAGCACGATTTGAGGAACGAGAAATAGAAGATTCGTATTTATGAAAAGATTTTCTTTTAGTTGTGTTTTTGTTAAAAATGCCAGAGGGATATCAATAACAAAATTTTTGAGAAATCTTTTGTCCCATACTTGACATAAGCTGATGGAAATGGCAGAACCGGGCGGCTGCTTGTAAATCTGGAATTGATGAAAGGCGGATATCCTCCAATTGACATTAAGTTTGCAGACAGGATTTCTTATTATAATGCGTTTGATGAATACCATGTAAAGCATAATCTTGGTGCAATGGAAAAGCTGTTTGCAGAGTATGTAAATAAAAGGTTAGATAGTTATTTAGTGATGCTGGATATAAAGTAGATTCAGGAAACTATATGGAAATCTGCAAAGAATAGAGGTATAATTTTGATGTTGGGAGAGACCGACAAATAAGGCTTTATGGAGGATATTTTTATGAAGCAATATATTGTTGATGCTTTTACAAACAAAGTATTTAGTGGTAATCCTGCCGCTGTTTGTGTTATGGATAAATGGCCGGAAGAAACATGGATGATGCAGCTTGCAGCTGAAAACAATTTATCTGAAACTGCTTTTGTCGTAAAAGAAGAAGTGGGTTACCATCTTCATTGGTTTACACCAGGAACAGAGGTGGAATTCAGCACGTTAAGCGGCATGCTTACAGTTGTTCGAAAAGGAAATTTATATGAGATGGATTTCCCAACTTATGAGTTAAAAGAAATTCCAGTCACAGATGCTATGGAAGCAGCTTTTGGCAGTCGCCCAATCAAAGCGATTTTGGGAATTGATTTGATTTGCGTATTTGAAAGTGATGAAATTGTTCGGCATATGAATCCAGACCAAAGCCTACTTATGAAAATTGAGGGCAGGATTCAAAATGTTACTGCAAAAGGTAAAGATACTGATTGTGTTTCCCGTAGTTTTTGTCCGAAACTAGCGGTACCAGAAGACCCAGTTTGTGGCTCTGCCCATTGCCAAATTGCCGATTACTGGTCAAGAGAATTAAATAAAGATAATATAATTGCTTATCAGGCATCGAAGCGTGGTGGTACACTTCATTGTCATATAACAGGAAATGGGAGAATCAAAATCAGTGGTGAGGCCGTACTGTTTGCAATTTCGGAAATACAGGAATAGCATTATAGCATTGATTTAACTTAAAGGCAATGATACAATATTTGTAAACAATTTACGCCAATTAGTAAGGAGAAATGTTATGAGATACAAAGTTCTGGTAATGGGAAAGAGTGACTCTGCAATAGATGTTTTCTTTAAACAGATGGATGGTGACTTTACAGTATTAAGCAGTTCGACACGTTATGAAGACATTGTAGGGCACATAGATTATTTTGTACCGGATGTTTTGGTATACTGTCTGTTTGATGAACCGCGGGATAGCATTGTTCGGATGATCAGCATCAATTCCAGGCTGATGCGTTCTGATATTCCATGTGTTATTCTGGGCTCTAAAGAAGATTGTGATATGTTTGAGAAGATTGCAGTAAATGTTGCAAGCCTGGTATTATACAGACCTCTCTCTGCTAAGGCTATCCAGGCGGAAATCCGGCAATTCATGAAAAAACGTTCCAAACCGGCAAAGGGCGGCGAAAATGATGCTTTTGCAGGAATGCCGGGGTTAGATTCACCGGCGCTGCCCGGACTTGATTTCAGTCAGGATTCAGGCTCCAAGTCCGGCTCTGGCAATTCTATTCAGGATAGAAAGCATATTCTGGTGGTGGATGATAATGTCATGATGTTGAAAGTTATTAAAGAGCACCTGCATGATAAATATGATGTGGGGACCGCAGTCAACGGCAAGGTTGCATTAAGGTTTTTAGAGAGTAAGACTACGGATTTAATTTTGCTGGATTATGACATGCCCCAGGAGAATGGACCGGCTGTCTTGGAAAAGCTGCGTGCATCGGATGCGACTAAGGATATACCGGTTATATTCCTTACCGGAGTTACTGAGAGCCAAAAGATTAAAGAAGCCCTTGTCCTGAAACCACAGGGCTATTTNCTCAAACCGGTGAANCGTGAGAAGCTGCTGNCAGAAATTGAAAAATTCATAGGATAAANTGAAGANTAACCAATATTCAGGCGNCAGCCATTNTNAAGAAAGGAAATTGATTATGCATATNGATTATGATGAGCTGAAATTGACAGACCTGATTGANAGNAANGTTTTGCANAAGATACAGGANGGTTTTTCCGATATGACAGGAATGGCGGCTCTCACAACGGAAAGTGATGGCACGGCNGTGACAAAAGGNAGNAACTTTTCGGATTTCTGCATGAAATATACAAGATGCTCAGAGNTCGGCTGTGCGCGCTGTGAGCANTGCGACAGCNAGGGTGCAAGCCTNGCGTTAGAGCNCGGGGANTCTGTCGTTTATTTCTGCCATGCAGGTCTTATGGATTTTGCNGCTCCGATTATGGCAGAAGGGAAAATGGTCGGNTGTTTTATCGGAGGCCAAGTGCTCACAGAGGCTCCNGACCCNGTGCAGATAAGGAAGATTGCGGCGGANATCGGCGTTGATGAAGATGAATATGTGGANGCTGCGAACCGGGTNCATATTNTNGAGCNGGAGAAGATAGACAGAGCGGCAAAATTCCTTCATATGNTGGCAGAGGTTTTGTCTGATATGGCTTATGGAAAATATCTTGTCTANCAGGCAAATATGGANCTTGAGCGTTCCTCACATATGAAGTCCGATTTTCTTGCCAATATGAGCCANGANATCAGAACGCCCATGAANGCNGTNATCGGTATGGCGGAGCTGGCGCTCAGGGAGCAGCTTCCCCCGGNNGCAAGGNATTACATTAACCAGATTAAAGATGCAGGGAAATCATTGCTNACCATCATNAATGATATNCTTGATTTTTCCAAGATAGAATCCGGGAAAATGGACATCAATGAAGTGGAATATGAATGGATGTCTATGGGNTATGATATTGCGAATATTNTCATGACGAGGNTGAANGATAANGATNTAGAACTGATTATTGATGTTGNGCCGGATCTGCCCTGTAAGCTCTGGGGNGATAANATCAGGATNAAGCAGGTATTGNTGAATCTTGCCAATAATGCNGTGAAATTNACTACNGANGGCAGGATTCTNATNAANGTGGATTATCGAANGATATCATCNGACNANATAGAAGTANATATTTGTGTTGAGGATACCGGAATCGGTATCAGGGAAGAAGANNTCGGCAAGCTGTTCCAGTCTTTCCAGCAGGTGGACAGTAAGAGNAACCGCAATATAGANGGAACGGGTCTNGGNCTTGCAATCTCTAAGAGGCTGATGACNTTGATGGATGGAGATATCCGGGTGGAGAGCGAATATGGAAAGGGAAGCAGGTTTTCCGTTGTCTATCCCCAGAANGTCATAGACGAGACGNCGGCGATTGTGATTAAGGANCCGGATTCCATTCTGATGGCNGGGTTAATATCCAATCCATATGTANGGGAAGGNCTNNNCACGGNTGCCGGGCNTNTGGGTTTAGANTGTATCNGTCTGCATTCGGANAAAGAATTTGACCTTCTTTTGGATGATAAGAGAANNTTTCTTTTCATCGAGNATCCTATGTTCACNGAAGTGGTGGAGGAATATGTCAGGAACCANCCGGAGATTACGGCGATTCTTTTANTAGGCTTTTATGANCAGGTGGAATACCATATTCCCAATCTCCTTGTGNTGAGAAAACCNCTGTTTGNNTTGAATCTTGCTTTAATATTAAATGGGGAACANCTGCATATTTATAACAACGAAGAAGAAAAAGAATNTGATTTTATNGCCCCTGATGCCCATGTGCTCATTGTAGATGACAATGCCGTCAATCTGACTGTGGCAGAAGGGCTGTTAGANCCATTGAAAATGCANNTAGATACCGTAACCAGCGGTCAGGCTGCTATNGANAAGATTCANAANNTCCGCTANGATATTGTGTTTATGGATCATATGATGCCGGANATGGATGGCGTNGAGGCAACGCATATCATTCGACAACGCTATTACGGATATNATGANATGCCGATTATNGCNCTTACAGCAAATGCAATGGAAGGGACAAGAGAGATGTTCTGCCGGGAGGGAATGAACGATTTTGTCGCTAAACCCATTGAAATCCGCATTTTGGTGGATAAAGTCAGAAAATGGCTTTCACCGGAGAAGATTAAGAGAGTAAAGCTGGGGTTCCGTGCATCGGAAACAAACAAGAAGCATGGAAGCGCAGAGCCGGTTGTAATAGGGGATCTTGATACAAAAACAGCTATGGGATTCTTTTCCAATGAGGAACTGTTCTTTAAGACGTTAAAGGTCTATTACCGCAGTATTAAGAAGAAAGCAGAAATTATCAAATATATGGAAGAACAGGAGGATTGGACTGGATATACTATTGAAGTCCATGCACTAAAGAGCGCTTCCAGGCAGATTGGTGCAATGTCCTTGTCAGAGAAGGCAGCTGCTATGGAGGAAGCAGGAAACGCAGGGGATTCTGCCGCAATACATAAATGTACGGACGAGATGCTGAAACAGTATCTTGGATATATTCCGGTACTGGCGCCTTTCTGTGAAGAAGAGGAGGAGAATGAAGCGGATAAGAAGGAGATTTCAAACGATACGCTGAAAGACTTCTTTGCAAAGATGGCATCTGCCGTGGATGATCTGGACATGGACCAGATGGAAGAAGTAATTGATAAAATGAATGAGTACCACTATGAGGATGAGCAACGTGAATTATTTAGAAAGCTGGCGGAAGCAGTAGAAGAAGTTGACGTTGATTTATGTGGGGAGATATTGAAAGAGTGGGAGAGTAAGCTGGAATAGTAAGCTGGAATAGACAATACCTCATCTGTTTGCAGACAGGTGAGGTGTTTTTTTCTTATAGGAAATACTTTGTCTACAGCCATCCTTTACGGCATAATGCGCCATTTCGGATAAAGCAGACATGGCATACCCTTTTCGGCGTTCTTCATCAATTTTGTATGCAAATATTAATGCAAGGTTGCACAGTGTACTAATATGTTAAATTTTATAGAATTGTGTGTCACCGTTTCTTTTATATTTAAGGTTTAGGTGTTATGATAAGAATTGGCTCTTTAGAACGACATAAAATAGGATATAATATAAAAAGTTTTTTGTAAAAAATTACCATCGGAGGCAGATTTGTGAATAATGATTAGAAAAGCAACTTTTGATGATATCGAATTGATTGAAGATACATATAATGAACATTTTAAATATGAAAATGAACATGGAGCGTTTACGGTATTTAAAAAGGACATATACCCAACCAGAAAAGATGCGGAAAAAGCTGTGAGCGCTGGAACATTATATGTGTATGAAGAAAATAGCAATATTGCGGGAAGTATCATTGTGGATAAAGCGCCACCCGTGGAATATGCAGAAATTTTCGGGGGACAAACTTGTACAAATGATGAAGCAATGGTTATCCACCTGCTTATGGTGCGTCCAGGCATGACAGGGAAAGGGATTGCCTCATCTCTTGTCAGATATGCTATGGAGCTGGCAAGGAATCATTCATGTAAAGTGTTAAGGCTTGATACGGGAAGTCAGAATATTCCGGCTGTATCACTATATAAAAAATTGGGCTTTCAAGTTGTTGCAACTGCTTCTATGAAAGTAGGCGGTGCTATAGAGCATAGCGGACATTTATTTTTGGAAAAAGTGTTATAATCCCCCGGTTGACAGTGTCCAGCAATTAAGATTTGTTAAATAAGATGAGGTAATGGAAAATGTTGATTAATTTTAATGAAATACCGGCAAGGACTGTACCGGGAATGAACGGCGGAACTGGTGAAATGACTGCAAAAATGTATATAGGTGAAAAGGGAAAAATCATTCCATGTACGATTCATAAAGGCGGTTCTATTGGGTTGCATACACAGGGTACAAGTGATGATATAAATTATGTGATTTTAGGTACAGGGAAAGCAATCTGTGATGGTGTAGAAGAAAAACTTGAAGCAGGCGTTTGCCATATTTGTCCGAAAGGCTCGGAGCATAGTATAATCAATACGGGTGATGATGATCTGGTTTTAATAACAATTGTTGTAGAACGATAATTTTCAGGAAGGAGACCCGGAGGCACTATTGGGAAACGCAGAAGAAAGAATTTGCAGAGTTTCTTATAGCGACTGCCATTGTGAGGCATACTATTTTGATATTGAATATACAAAAGAAAAATTTCAGTTAATAGAGCTGACTGGACTAAAATCACAAAAGTTTCTTGGGCGCAAAAAATAACGATAGCCTTGCTAAAAAATGGGTTATCGTTATTTTTTGCACTTAGAAATATTGAAAGTGCGGCAATCCCGACTAATAAAACGATGGCATCATCACCAGATTAAACCGCTGCCACCATTTTTTTAATCTGTCCAATTCCCTTATAGACAGGGGGAATTGCCAGCAAAATCAAAGTAATGACTGCTTCCGGTACCAGATAAGTAGCATTGTAGCCCAGAGAATAAACCAAAGCAGGAGTGCCCTCGGGCGCATAATGTGCAAAGAAGATTACACCGGAAATAACGGCAAATATGTATCTGCCGATGACTCCGGTAATATATCCCCATATGAGCCCATGCTTTTTATTTGCAAAGATTCCCGCAAGGCCAAGGGCGCCAAATGCCAAAGGATAATCCACGATCATTTGTGGAATGGAATAAAAAACCGGATCAATGACAAATTGAAGCATACCGTAGGCAAGGGCACTGGTAATGCCTGCTTTTAATCCAAACAGATAGCCGATCAGCACAATGAACAGCATACTGAACAAGGTGGCGGAGCCACCCATTGGAAGCCGGAAGGTGGGGAGCAGCTCGGAAGTGATAAGTCCTAGAGCCATAGCAGCACCGGAAAAGGTAAGCTGTTTTGTCAGGGATGCTTTTTGCGTGGAGCCGGAATCTTTTTTGTAAAAGAACAGGGCAAGGGCAATCAAAATCCCAATCACCACGATAACAGCTATGATACCAGGAACCGTTAATTGAAACACGCTTTCATCCCAACTGTTGGTAGTGGGATAAGCAAAAAGATTTGATGAATCAGACATAAAAAAATCCTCCTTTTTGTTTTTACATTTGGAGGGGTCACTAAAATATATTTTCCATGAAAACCTTTTATGTATAAAAGCAGGCTTCGATCCATATAAGCTGTTATAAGAAAAAACGTGATAGAAATTTAATATGGATAGAAATGCTTTTGGAAAATGTTTTTTAAAAGGTTTACAAATTGAAAATATTGCTTCCCTACGCCAGTATGATCTGGTTCAGGTAGTGAGGGTTAGCAGAAAGGCTTCTGCAATCTCAGCCCCGAAGGACTCCCCTAGCATGTATATTCATATGTCTTGTTTACTATAAGGGGAATTTGGTGAGATGTCAAGAGACAAATTTTCGTAACAATCTGTTTCATTATTCTGCATTTTTATGTTAAAATACACAAAAGCATTTATGTAGATTTATTATATTTTATAACAGAGTAAAAAACAGCTGGAGGGTAAAATGGCGCCTATTAATGATAGAAGAAGTATTAGAAAATTTCTGGATAAAGAAATACCGTTAGAACTAATCAAAGAAATACTTGAGGCCGGGCGGATGGCACCTTCCCCAAAAAACAGACAACCCTGGAAATATATTGTTTTTGGAAATAAACAGAAACAGGAATTGCTTGATTGTATGGAGCTTGGAATAAAAAGAGAGGAACATACAAAGTCTCTGCTTCCAAAATCAGCTTCCGGTATTCCGGATGCCAAAAACACATTGCGGATCATGCGAGAAGCGCCAATCATCATTCTTGTACTGAATACCAATGGGAAATCACCGTTTCTTACCGTTGATCCTGATGAAAGGATTATGGAAATATGCGACACCTTGTCTATCGGCGCTTCCATTGAAAATATTTTATTGAGAGCGGAAGAGTTAGAGTTGGGAACGCTTTGGATTGCCAATACCTGTTTTGCATATGGTGAGCTGGTTGAGTATCTATGTACAGACAAACAACTGGTGGGTGCTATTGCGGTTGGATATGCAAATGAAAATCCTCATCCGAGACCGAGGAAAGCTCTTGAAGAGATTGTGGAAATGCGGGTATGATAGCAGGAAGCATCTTTATGATATGGTAAACATAAAAAAGGAAGCAGAGTATACCGCATGAGCCAAAGGCTGTACGGTCGCAAACCTGCTTCCTTAATATCATTTTGCTAAGGTACTATTTGTTCTTGTGTCCTATTTCAACCTATGTTCTCCTTCTCATAATCTTTTTTTATATGGAATTATAATTGACAGCAGTATGAGTGTAATATTATAATTTACGAAAAGTCATTATATTTTAATTTACATGATTATGGAGAAAGAGAGTAAAACATTATGGGTTTATTTTCCAAATTGCAAAATCCGGTTTTTTTGAAAGAGGATAGTAATGCTGAAAAACAAGTAGAAAAATTAAGGGAGCTGTACCCTTCGCTCAACAAAGAAGGACAAGAGAAATTAGAGCAGGATATCAGGAAATTGGAATATGGGATAGTAGGTGAAAAAAATATTGCTTATGAATTGAAAAATTCTCATATGCCAATGTACATCTTGCATGATATCTTCTTATCAGATGGGGAATTAGAAGCGCAGATTGATTATCTCATATTTACGAAAAAAATCTGTTTTGTTGTAGAATGCAAAAATCTCATGGGAAATATAAAAATTACCAATGGAGGGGATTTTGTTCGTTTACTAGATTATAGGGATAAGGGAAAAAGTCGGGGGATTTATTCTCCCATTACCCAGAATCAACATCATATAGAATTGATGAAAAAAATGAAAAAAGACAGCAAAAGAAATATATTATCAAAGACAATGGTGAATCAAACTTTTGATAAGAAATATAAGCCAGTAGTTGTATTGGCGAATCCTCAAACTATTATTGATTATAAATATGCAAAAAAGGAAATCAGAGAACAGATTGTTCGCAGTGACCGACTGATTGAATATATAAGGAAAAGCTATAACGAGTCTAATCTAAGTGAAATGACAGACACCCAAATGCTGGAATGGGCAAAGTTTTATTTAGAATTACATACGGAAACAGAGAAAGATTATATAAGCAAATATGATTGTTATAGAATTTCCCAAAATGAAATTACAGCGAAGCAGCCTGATTTGAGTGGCAGCTCCAGCACGAAAATTTCAGAAGAAAAAGCTTTTTCCAAGGAAGATAATGAAATTGAAAAAACAGAGATTTTTCAAAAATTAAAAGCTTTTCGCTTGAATAAAAGCAGGGAAGAACAGATAAAACCATATTATATTTATAATGACAATCAACTAAAAGAATTGATTGAAAAAATGCCCGCAAGCTTAGAAGAATTAAAAAAGGTAAATGGATTTGGTGAAATAAAAGCAGAGAAATATGGGAAGGAGATTCTGGATATTTTATTGCAATTTAATTAGCAATGTGAATCTAAGGAGGGGACTGAGTGAAAAAACGAAAGAAAGTCTTTCTTGCAGGAATAATGTTAATATTTTTGTTCTTATCTGGGCTGATGGTTCGCCAGGTGTTAGCGCTTCAAAATGCAGATTGTGTAGTAAGGGTTGATATTTATAGTTTTCTTTATAGTCCTCATGAATATTACGCCATAAGCGAGAAAGGGGCAGTGAAGGTTCCGGAATTTCTGGCAAAGCAATTTTGTGGGGAAAGCATTGTCACAAAAAGTATTTATGATGATAATGATAGGAACTACTGGTTTGTGGAGCTGGAATATGCGGAAGATGTCTCTTGTTTTACAGGGGAAAATTATGTGGACACTGCATGGGGAGAACATTACCGGGTGACCTATCAAGGGTGGACGCCTTCCACCGAATCCCCTGGAAAAGAGGAGGAACAGCTTTTTCGCAAAATGGCGGAGGCGTTTCACAGCGGCAATCCGTATAATCCGGAGGAAAGGACTTCCTATGGTGGAGGCATAACAGGGCTTGCTTACTTTTTTGTAGTCAATCATCAGGAACGACATCTGTTTGTGAAAAATTCCAAGGTACTTTACTTTGTCACAGATACGGGAGAATTTATAGAGGTAATGAGTCGCCCGGAAGATGGATATTTCAGGTATTATTGCTTCAGAAGTGACTAAAGTTAAAATGTAGCCCCAAACTGCTATAATGCGATAATTAGAAGTGAAATAGTATTAGTGATGAATAATATACTGGAAGAATAAAATGGATTTGTGCGTAAATGATAGAAGTCTGCTGTGGTGTAAATTCTGGTGGAATGAGATTGACTTCGATTGCATCAGTATGTATCTGATAATTGATATACATATTCTAAAAAATCGTAAGCTGCTTTTCCCTCTTTTTCATTATATTCCCATCCTGATTTCTTTCCGACAAACTGCGCCACGTCTCTAAACAGCTCACACATGCCCAAAATAGACTTCCATGCATTACCAACATTACCATCAAAATAAGTTGATAAAAGCATCTGCCATTCTTCATCAGGAAGCCACCTATACAAGTATTTTGATGATTTTCCGGTGCTGATTGTCCATCCTGTCAAAATACCTGCTTTCCAATCTAACATTCTGATAAGTTGAGGTCTTACAACATAATTTGTCATGTCCTGCACATAAGGGATTTCCTCCCGCCATAAGCCCTTTGCTATATTATTGGTGCACCACCAAAATTCATTACAGGCCGCCATATATTGTTCTTTTGTAGGCTTTTTTACCCAATACTGGCAATCTGTTGCCGCTTCTATTTCGGGCAATATATTTTCTTTATCCAGTAAAATCCTGCAAAGCTTAAACAAAGGAGCTTATCCAGCCCCTTTGTCTTTATTTTTAACTGTTCTTTGATGTTGATAATCAGGGATGTTTTGTATTTAAAGCCCTATGTATAAAAAGCGATAGCAGGCTGTTTTTTTAAATATCGGGAGTTTTGAAAACGAATAATTTCTATTTTTTAGGTGCAGCCTGCAAAAAACAGCAACAGAGGATGAGCATGGATTGGCTCCATCAAAAATACCAAAGCTAATTCGTGATTATTCCTCTGCTGCATCTGCCTGCTACCTAGCAAAAATCAAGCCAAACTAAATCAAGCTGAACTGTTACCATTCAAATTGTCTAAAAATCCCAAAAACTTGAAATGCTTTCCCAAAACTCTCAAGGCAAAACGTGATTTCTTAAAAATTTTCTTCTGTGAATTGTTTCCAAAACACACAAATGCAAGAAAAAATAAAACAAAAATAAAATATATTATCAGAAAATTTTAAACAAAATCAAAAATTCACAAATAATCAGACAAATCCTCAAATATTTTATATTTACAAAAAGAAACAACAGGTGTATAGTATTAACAGAAATCAATCAGAAACCTTTGGAAAGGAGATTACAAATGTTTGACGCAAAACTGAATATGCCGAAATCGCCTCTATACAGAGAAGAATTCGAGCATGATAACTGCGGTATCGGTGCCTGCGTGAATATCAAGGGACAAAAAAGCAGGGAAACCGTGGAAAACGCATTGAAGATCGTAGAAAACTTAGAACATAGAGCCGGCAAAGACGCCGAGGGGAAAACTGGTGATGGTGTAGGTATCCTGACTCAGATATCGCACAAATTCTTCACGAAAGTTACAAAGCCCCTCGGTATTTTTTTGGGCAGCGAAAGGGAATACGGAGTGGGAATGTTCTTCTTTCCCCAGGATGAGCTGAAACGCAATCAGTCAAAGAAAATGTTTGAAATCATTGTGGAAAAAGAGGGACTGGAGTTTTTAGGCTGGAGGGAAGTGCCAACCATTCCTTCTGTATTGGGACATAAGGCTGTGGAATGTATGCCCTATATTATGCAGGCATTTGTAAAAAAGCCGGCGGAAGTGGAAAAAGGTCTGGAATTTGACCGCATGCTTTACATTGTGCGCCGTGTATTTGAACAGTCCACAGAAACAACTTATGTAGTTTCATTAAGCAGCAGGACCATTGTGTATAAAGGTATGTTCCTGGTAGGACAGCTTAGAACCTTTTTCAAGGATCTGCAGGATGAAGATTATGAATCAGCAATTGCAATGGTTCATTCCAGATTCTCTACCAACACGAACCCAAGCTGGGAAAGAGCTCATCCAAACCGCTTCATCGTCCACAACGGCGAGATCAACACGATCCGGGGCAATGCAGATAAGATGCTTGCTAGAGAGGAAAATATGGAATCCGAGCATTTGCATGGATTGCTCCACAAAATACTTCCGGCTGTGAATGCACAGGGCTCCGACTCTGCCATGCTGGATAATACACTGGAATTTTTAGTAATGAGCGGCATGGAGCTTCCTCTTGCAGTAATGATTGCCATTCCAGAGCCATGGGACAACAACCGGACCATGTCCCAGAGCAAAAAGGATTTCTATCAATATTATGCTACCATGATGGAGCCATGGGACGGTCCTGCTTCCATTTTATTTTCCGATGGTGATATTATGGGTGCGGTTCTTGACAGAAACGGACTTCGCCCATCCCGCTACTATATTACTGATGATGACCAGTTGATTCTTTCCTCTGAAGTGGGCGTGCTGGACATCGACCCTACAAAAATTGTAGTAAAGGAAAGACTTCGTCCCGGCAAAATGCTTTTGGTGGATACCGTAAAGGGCGTTGTAGTGGATGATGAGCATTTAAAGGAGTCCTATGCCAAGAGACAGCCTTACGGGGAATGGTTAGACAGCAATCTGGTTGCATTAAAGGACTTAAAGATTCCAAATGAAAGAGTTCCCGAATTTAATCAGGAAGAAAGACAGCGAATGCAGAAGGCATTTGGTTATACATATGATGAATTAAAGACCAGCATCCTTCCTATGGCAAAAAATGGAGGCGAGGCAATTGCGGCAATGGGTGTAGACACCCCCCTTCCGGTACTGAGCAATGCAAAACATCCGTTATTTAATTACTTTAAACAACTGTTTGCCCAGGTCACCAATCCGCCCATTGATGCCATTCGTGAGGAAATCGTTACTTCCACCACCGTATACATTGGAACGGATGGAAATTTATTGGAAGAGACACCAAAGAACTGCAACGTGTTAAAAATCAACAATCCGATTTTAACCAATACAGATATTATGAAGATTAAGAGCATGAAGGCAGATGGCTTTAAAATAGAAGTGGTGCCCATTACCTATTATAAAAATACAAGTCTGAAAAAAGCTATTGAAAGATTATTTGTAGAAGCAGACAGGGCTTATCGGGACGGCGTGAATATCCTGATCCTTTCCGACAGAGGAGTAGATGAAAACCACGTTGCCATTCCTTCCCTGTTAGCAGTGTCCGCTTTGAACCAATATCTGGTGGATACAAAGAAACGGACAAGGGTTGCCCTGATTTTAGAGTCCGGTGAGCCAAGAGAGGTACATCATTTTGCTACTTTGTTAGGCTTTGGCGCCTGTGCCATCAATCCCTATCTGGCACAGGAATCCATTAAGGAGCTGATCGACAACCGGATGCTGGATAAGGATTATTATGCGGCAGTAAATGACTACAACAATGCAGTGCTTCACGGTATCGTAAAGATTGCTTCCAAAATGGGTATTTCTACCATCCAGTCCTATCAGGGCTCCAAAATTTTTGAAGCCATCGGCATTGATAAAGAAGTAATAAACAAATATTTTACCAATACGGTATGTCGTGTTGGAGGCATTACCTTAAAGGATATGGAGCAACAGGTGGATGAACTGCATTCCATGGCATTCGATCCATTAGGGCTTTCTACGGATTTAACGTTAGACAGTCCGGGACACCACAAGATGAGAAGCGGTGCGGAAGAGCATTTATACAATCCGGTTACCATCCATCTTCTTCAGGAGTCCACCAAACGGGGAGATTATGAGCTGTTCAAGCAATATACAAAAGCGGTGAATGATGAAACAGCCATTAAGAACCTTCGAGGACTTATGGACTTTAAATATCCGAAAAAGGGCATTCCGTTAGAGCAGGTGGAAAGCGTGGATTCCATTGTGACCCGCTTTAAGACCGGCGCCATGTCTTATGGCTCTATTTCCCGAGAAGCCCATGAAACCCTTGCCCTTGCCATGAACAGGCTTCATGGAAAATCCAATTCCGGTGAAGGCGGGGAGGATTTGGAACGGCTTACTGTAGGACCGGACGGGCTGGATAAATGTTCTGCAATCAAGCAGGTGGCTTCCGGACGATTTGGCGTTACAAGCAGATATTTAGTGAGCGCAAAGGAAATTCAGATTAAAATGGCCCAGGGTGCAAAACCCGGAGAAGGCGGACATCTTCCGGGAGGAAAGGTATATCCATGGATTGCTAAAACAAGGCATTCAACGCCGGGCGTAGGTTTGATTTCCCCGCCGCCTCACCATGATATATATTCTATAGAAGATTTGGCGCAGCTTATTTATGATTTGAAGAATTCCAACAAGGCTGCCAGAATATCCGTAAAGCTGGTTTCAGAAGCTGGTGTTGGTACCGTTGCAGCAGGTGTGGCAAAAGCAGGCGCCCAGGTAGTTCTTGTATCCGGCTATGACGGCGGAACCGGGGCGGCTCCAAGAAGCTCCATCCACAATGCCGGTCTTCCATGGGAGTTAGGGCTTGCGGAAACCCATCAGACATTGATTATGAACGGACTTAGAAATAAAGTGCGCATTGAAACGGACGGAAAGCTTATGAGCGGCAGGGACGTAGCCATTGCGGCAATGCTTGGTGCAGAGGAATTTGGATTTGCAACCGCTCCCCTTGTTACAATGGGCTGCGTGATGATGAGAGTCTGCAATCTGGATACCTGTCCGGTGGGCGTGGCAACGCAGAATCCCGAGCTTAGAAAGAATTTCAAAGGAAAACCGGAGTATGTGATGAACTTCATGCGCTTTATTGCAGAAGAGCTTCGGGAATATATGGCAAAATTAGGAATTCGCACGATAGATGAACTGGTGGGAAGAACGGATTTATTAAAATTAAAGGAACATGTGGATTCACGCTATGAAAAGGTGGATTTGACCAATATTTTATCCAATCCTTATGTGAATACAAAGCAAAAGGTAACCTTTGATCCAAAACAGGTTTATGATTTTGAACTGGAAAAGACGCTGGATGAAAAGGTGCTGTTAAAGCAGCTTTCCAAAGCAATGGACGCAGGAGTAAAGAGAAGCATTGAGGTGGATGTAACCAATACGGACCGGGCATTTGGTACGATACTTGGTTCTGAAATCACAAAACGCTTTTATGATACTTTGGAAGAAGATACTTATCGCGTGCTCTGTCATGGTGCAGGAGGCCAGAGCTTTGGCGCCTTTATTCCAAAGGGATTGACGTTAGAGCTTATTGGGGATTCCAATGACTATTTTGGAAAGGGCTTATCCGGAGGTAAATTAGTAGTATATCCGCCTGCAGGAAGCAAGTTTAAGCAGGATGAAAATATCATTATCGGCAATGTGGCATTATACGGAGCTACAAGCGGTAAGGCATTTATAAACGGTGTGGCTGGAGAACGTTTCTGTGTAAGAAATTCTGGTGCGCTGGCAGTGGTGGAAGGTGTTGGTGACCATGGCTGTGAGTATATGACAGGCGGCCGGGTAGCAGTTCTTGGACGTACCGGGAAAAACTTTGCAGCGGGCATGAGCGGCGGAATTGCTTATGTGCTGGATGAGGATAACGATATTTATACGAAGGTAAATAAGGAAATGGTTTCTTTTGGCGAAATCACCTCAAAATATGATGTGCTGGAATTAAAAGAAATGATCAAAGAGCACGTAGCTTATACCAACTCCGAAAAAGGAAAGAAGATATTGGAGAATTTTGGGGAATACCTGCCAAAATTTAAAAAGATCATTCCTCATGATTATGAAAGAATGCTCAAGGCCATCGTACAGATGGAGGAAAAGGGATTAAGCGCAGAACAGGCACAAATCGAAGCATTTTATGCAAATGTAAGAAAGTAAGGAAGGAGAGCGGATATGGGAAAACCAACCGGATTTATAGATTATAAGAGAGAAACCAGCAGGGCACAAGAGCCAAAAAGCAGAATTTCGCATTTCAATGAATTCCATACGCATCTTCCCAAAGAAAAACAGCAGTTACAGGGCGCAAGATGTATGGAATGCGGTGTTCCTTTCTGCCAGTCAGGCATGAATATTATGGGGATGGCCTCTGGCTGTCCTCTCCACAACCTGATTCCCGAGTGGAATGACTTAGTTTACAGCGGGAACTGGGAACAGGCTTATGAACGTTTAAAGAAGACCAATAATTTCCCGGAATTTACCTCAAGGGTATGTCCTGCATTATGTGAAGCAGCATGTACCTGCGGATTAAACGGAGATGCGGTAGCCACCAAGGAAAATGAATATGCCATCATTGAAAATGCATATGCGGAGGGCTATGCGGTGCCAAAGCCTCCCAAGGTAAGGACAGGCAAAAAGGTAGCGGTAGTAGGAAGCGGTCCTTCCGGACTGGCATGTGCAGACCAGTTAAACAAAAGAGGACATTCGGTAACGGTATTTGAACGTTCCGACCGGATCGGAGGGCTTTTGATGTACGGAATCCCCAATATGAAGCTGGAGAAGCATATTATAGACAGGAAAGTGAAGATCATGGAGGAAGAAGGGGTGACCTTCGTAACAGGAACGGATGTAGGGAAGGATAAGAAGGCAGCACAGCTCCTTTCCGAATTTGACAAGGTAGTGCTTTGCTGCGGAGCCTCCAATCCAAGGGACATCAAGGCTCCCGGCAGGGATGCTAAAGGCATTTATTTTGCAGTGGACTTTTTGTCAAGGACAACCAAATCCCTGTTGGATTCCAACTTAGAAGACTGGAATTATGTAAGCGCAAAAGGAAAGGACGTTATCATCATCGGCGGCGGCGACACCGGAAATGACTGCGTGGGCACTTCCATCCGCCAGGGGGCAAAAAGCGTGACACAGATTGAGATGATGCCGAAAGCGCCGGATACAAGAGCGGAAAACAATCCATGGCCGGAATGGCCCAAAATCTGCAAAACAGATTACGGCCAGGAGGAAGCCATTGCCATGTTCGGGCCTGACCCGCGAATTTATGAGTCTACCGTAAAGGAATTTATAAAGGATAAAAAAGGTGACCTGAAGGCAGTAAAAATCGTAAAACTGTCCTGGGAGAAAAATCCGGAAACCGGAAGAATGGAAATGAAAGAAGTGCCGGAAAGCGAACAGATATTGAATGCACAGTTAGTACTGATTGCGGCAGGATTTTTAGGAAGCCAGAAATATGTAACCGATGCTTTTAAGGTGGAAGTCAATGAAAGAACCAATGTAAAGACGGAACCCGGAGCCTATCAGACCAGTGCGGAGCATGTATTTACCGCAGGCGACATGCACAGGGGCCAGTCTTTGGTAGTATGGGCTATAAGAGAAGGCAGAGAAGTGGCAAAGGCAGTGGATTTGAGCCTGATGGGCTACAGTAATCTGTATGTACAATAGCATGGAAAAGCAATAGGGATAAGTGTAATGCCCGCCGTCTTCTAATCCGGGGATGGCGGCATTTATATGAAATTTTAATATTATGTTTTGGTAAAAGTGCTAAAAAGCCTTTGGATTTTTCACTTTTCTTTGTAAGTATTTTGAAATTGTATAAAAAAAAGAACTTTACAAATTTCGGAAAAGGGGTATAATGCTAACAAAAGCGGGAAAAAATACATATATTAAAGTAACTTCCTGATTTTGTCAGGGTAATGTAATAGAAACATCTCGTTTTAAGGGGAAAGATGTTTCGTCAACCAGTGGTGAAAAGAAAGGTAGGTTTTTACTATGACGGAGCGCAAAATTATGTTAAGGATGGACGAAGTAAAAGACTTTGTTTCCGCAGCAAGCAAGTGCGATTTCGATATTGATATATTCTATAATCGCTACAGCGTGGATGCAAAATCGATTCTGGGTGTTATGGGACTGGATCTTCGCCAGCCGCTCACTGTAAGATGTAACGGTTACAGTGAAGAATTTGAAAGCTATTTGAATCATTTTTCTATGGCTTGCTAATGAGAAAGCTTCCCATGGGAAGAAGGAAAATCAGACTGAACAGGAAATCCTCCAATATGATAGGAAGATTAGGACAGAAAATTTTAATACATCATTTGTGAATAGACAGAAATTTTTGACTCTCTCTGTGAAATAGTGTACTCTGTTTCGTAGAGAGAGTCTTTCTTTCTGGGGGCAATGAGCCAAGTGGACATGTCTGCATATACATTTAGCATGAGGCGGGAAGAACTTAGGTCTGCAAGGGAGGTGAAAATGTGGAAATACGAGTATCGGTGCGAAACTTTGTGGAATTTCTGTTAAGGGAAGGCAATATTGACAATCGCCGTACCGGAGGCAGTGAAGAGGCAATGCAGGAAGGCAGCAGGATACACCGGATGCTTCAAAGGCGTATGGGAGCAGGTTATAGGGCTGAGGTGCCCCTGGTCCACGAAATAGACTGCGGAGAGTATACTGTGCGCATAGAAGGCAGAGCCGATGGAATCATAGAAGAAAATCCGGTTGTGATAGATGAAATCAAGGCTACCTATAAAGAACTGAAAAAGCTTACAAAGCCTGTGCCGGTCCATCTGGCTCAGGCAAAATGCTATGCTTATATGTATGAATATGAAAGAAGGAAGCACAAGGAGTCTGACGGGAAAAATGCTCCACGCCAAAATGAAAAAACAGGTGAAATTAGTGAAATCGGTGAAAACAGTGAAAAGCTGCTTCCGGGTGGGAAAGAATTGGTTGTTAATACCGTAGGGGTACGAATGACTTACTGCAACATCGATACCGAGGAAATCAAGTATTTCCATGAAAATTTCACCTTTCATGAGTTGGAAAACTGGTTCCTTACACTATTTGAGGAGTATAAAAAGTGGGCGGATTTTTCCTATGAATGGAAGAAAAAAAGGACCGAATCCGCAAAGGCAGTCCCTTTTCCCTTTCCTTATAGAGAAGGGCAGAAGGAGCTTGTCACTTATGTTTATCAGACTATATGCCATAAGAAAAAGCTGTTTCTGCAGGCGCCTACAGGAGTGGGAAAGACCATATCCACCATCTATCCGGGAGTGAAAGCCGTAGGAGAGGGGAAGGCGGACAGAATCTTTTATCTGACGGCAAAAACCATTACAAGGACAGTGGCGGAAAATGCTCTGGACCTGCTTAGGCAAAAGGGACTTTCCTACAAGTCAGTAGTCATTACGGCAAAAGATAAAATATGCTTTCTGGAAGAAACAAACTGCAATCCGGATGCCTGTCCTTATGCAAAAGGGCATTTTGACCGGATCAATGAAGCCATTTATGACCTGCTTACCCATAAGGACAGCTTTACCAGAGAGACCATAGAAGAATATGCAATAAAATATCAGGTGTGTCCTTTTGAAATGGGACTGGATATGAGCCTGTTTTCGGATGCGATAATCTGCGACTATAATTATCTCTTTGATCCATACGTGTATTTAAAACGTTTTTTTACAGAGGGAATCAAAGGAGAATATTTGTTTTTTGTGGATGAAGCCCATAATCTGGTAGAGCGGGGCCGGGAAATGTATAGCGCTGGCCTGGTCAAAGAACGTTTTCTGGAAATGAAGAAGCTGGTAAAGCCATATGATACCAAAATGGAGAAACGGCTGGAAAAGTGCAATAAAGAACTACTGTTATTAAAAAAGCAATGTGAAGACATGGAGATTTTAGAAGGCTTTGATGGCCTTGTAATTTCTCTGAATCGGCTGTTTGCCACTATGAATACGTATTTGGAAGAACATGATGACAGTCCTATCAGAAAGGAAGTTTTAGACTTTTATTTTGAAGTATCCAGATTTTTGCAGGTATATGAGAAACTGGACGACGACTATGTCACCTATAGCCAGATGTTGGATAACGGTGAATTTTTAATTAGGGAGTTTTGCGTGAATCCTGCAAGACAGCTTCAGGAATGTATGGACAGAGGAATCAGCAGCACCTTGTTTTCTGCCACTTTTTTGCCTATTCAATATTATAAGAGCCTTTTAGGGGGAGAGGAAACCGACTATGAGGTATATGCAAAATCCACCTTTGACAACCGGAAAAGAAAGCTTTTGATCGGCAGTCAGGTAACCAGCAAATATACAAGGCGTGGCTTGATGGAATATTATAATATTGCCAATTATATCCATGAAATTATTCAGGGGAAAACCGGAAATTATATGATATTTTTCCCCTCCCATGCCTTTTTGGAAGAAGTATATAAGGCATATCAGGCCCACTTTTTAGAACCGGAAAAGGTGGAATGCCTCATACAGAAAGACTACATGAGCGAAGAGGACCGGGAATATTTCCTTGGCAGATTCCAGAAGACAAACCCAATAAAAACAGATGTTATTGAAAGGCGGTCTATTGAAGAAAAACAGCTATTAGAGCAAATTTTGAAAGAGAACATCCAAATGGAAATAGAAACAGAGGAAGAAAAGACCATATTGGGCTTTTGCGTCCTTGGAGGAATCTTCAGTGAAGGAATCGACTTAAAAAACGACAGCCTGATAGGCGCCATCATAGTGGGAACCGGACTTCCCCAAGTATGCCACGAGCGGGAAATCTTAAAATCCTATTTTGGAGACCAGGGAAAAAACGGCTTTGATTATGCCTATGCCTATCCGGGAATGAACAAAGTCCAGCAGGCCGCCGGAAGAGTCATCCGAACGGCGGAAGATATGGGGATTGTGGCCCTCTTGGATGAAAGGTTTTTGCAAAGGCAGAATCTAAGGCTTTTTCCAAGGGAATGGAAGGAATATCAGGTGGTGTCTATTGAAGAGGCGGGGGGAGAAGTGAAGAGGTTTTGGGAAGAGATGGAAAATGAGAATAAAAACACATGATATTAAATGGCGGAATAAGTGCTATTCCTTAACGTCTGTTTAAATCTAAGGGGTATTGCTCGTTTGAGGTTTTCTTGGAAGCCAATCAGTTAATCAACTTATATTTCTTTTATCATTTTGATATGCTTAATATTTACCTCCATAAAAACGTCAGACACTTTTTTGTATCCACATTTCTCATAAAATTCACAAACTTCATACTTTGCATCCATTTCAATAGTTGCAAATCTTTGATTTTTGTAATAATCCTCAATATATTCCATAACGATTCTTCCTAAACCAAGCCCTCTGTATCCCTTTAGAAAACAAAATCTTTGAATTCTTACCACATCATCCGATGTACATAAGCACCTAATTGTTCCAACATCATCGTTTTGATATCGAATTAAAAAATGCCTGCATGATTCATCCAAACAATCAAATCCATCCACTTCAATTTCCTTTGGCACACCTTTTTCAATGGAAAAAACTTTATTACGTATGTCCAAACAACGTTCCAGCATATCCTTATCAACAACTTCATAAATCTCAATCTTCTTCATTTTTCTTAACCTTACATCAATCTCATTTTTAACCATATATCCCCATTTGCTGCATTGCAAAACAATATTATTCCACCCCAGGCCCTTAATAATTTAAATAAATAGCACTTACACTTCCTTCGTATCATTCCATTTAATCATAAGCTTACATATATCAGAAAGACCAGCAACAGGCATTCCGATACCCAGTAGGAGCAGGCAGGGCATATAGAAGTCTTGGGGACCTTGATAAAAACGCCAGCACTTACGCACCGTCCTTTGGTGCGTTAGTACTGCTGCGTTTTTATAGAGCGAGAGCGTGTCCCCAAAACTTCTATATGCCCTGCCTGCTCCTACGTCCCCCTCCATCCAATCCCCCCTTATCCTACCTAACTTTTCCACTCCCCTTCCGAAACATCTCAATCTCCCTCTTATAAGGCGCAACCGTCTTCCCCTCCCTATCCGGATCCGGAATATAAGGCGTTTCCAAAATCTTCGGAACCTCTTCAAAATCCTTATGGTGTACAATATAATTCAAAGCCTCAAATCCAATATGCCCCTGTCCAATATTGGCATGTCTGTCCTTCCGGGCATTTAGGGGGTTCTTGCTGTCGTTGATGTGGAAAACGGCAATCTGGTCTTTTCCTATCCGTTTATCCAGATTGTGGATAACTCCATCGAAATCCTGCCTGATATTATAGCCGGCATCGTGTGTATGACAGGTATCAAAACAAATCCTCAGTTTGTCATTGTAAACAACTCCATCATATATACTTGCCAATTCTTCAAAGGAAGAGCCGATTTCAGAGCCCTTTCCTGCCATGGTTTCCAGAACGATCATACAGTCGGTATCCTTTGTAAGGACCTGATTGATGCCTTTGATAATCTGTTTGATCCCCGCTTCGGTTCCAGCGCCCACATGAGCGCCCGGATGCAAAATCAAATAGCGGCTCCCCATAGCAGAAGCCCTGAAAAGCTCTAACTCCAGAAATTCCACTGCCAAAGTAAAGGTTTCCAATTTTATGGTATTTGCCAGATTGATGATATAGGGGGCATGTACAATAAACTCTTCAATGCCATGTTCCTTCATATAAGCTGTGCCAGCCTCTATGTTTAGCTGGGAAATTTCCTTTCTTCTGGTGTTCTGTGGAGCACCGGTATAAATCATAAATGTATTTGCCTGATAGGATACGGCTTCTTTCACGGAATTTAGAAACATATCTTTTCCGCTCATTCCTACATGAGATCCAATTTTTAACATCATTTCTCTCCTTTCTTATTTTCCTTTTCCTTTGAATAACGAAGATGATAAAATATTCAAATGTTTGTTTTTATGCCTGTTCCAAATACATAGTAAGTATAAGCTGTTTTTCAGTATACATGAAAAGCAGCAGTTATGGAAACTGTTAGAAATTGAAAAATATAGAAAAAGATTTTGTCGGAAAATGAAGAAATTGTAAGATAGTTCACATAAATCAAAATTATAATAAAAATTATGAAACCGTGACTAAAGTACCAAGAACATTTGCTATTTTTTTTTCTGACAAATCTGTCTGCAAGTTTTAAAGTCAGAAACCGGAAAAATGACATGAAAGTAAAAATGTGGATAACTATGTGGAAATTGGGGATTACTTTTTTTAAAGTACTTTTTTTAGGACAATGCAAGAAATTATTCATGCACTGATCTGCAAGACAACCTTCATTTTTGTAATGGAAACTTCTAACCTTATGTTAACTGGATTTTTTCATAGAATTATGCTATAATCTCTAGGTGCCAGATGACGCATGATACATAGAATGACAGAAAAAGGAGAACGATATATGTGGGCTTATGAAAGTGTTTTTTATCAAATTTATCCGTTGGGATTTTGTGGAGCGCCTTATGAAAATGACGGAGTATTGGAACATCGTATTTTAAAAGTAAACGACTGGATTCCTCATATTAAGAAGCTGGGAGCAGATGCTATCTATTTTTCGCCTGTCTTTGAATCGGATACTCATGGATACAATACGAGAGACTATAAGAAATTGGATGTACGCCTTGGAACGAATGAGGATTTCAAGCAGGTTTGCGAAAACCTTCATAAGGAAGGCATCAAAGTAGTATTGGATGGAGTGTTCAATCATGTGGGAAGAGGCTTCTGGGCATTTCAGGATGTATTGAAAAACAGAGAATCCTCCCCATATACAGGTTGGTTTCATAGAATTGATTTTTCGGGCAATTCCGGCTACAATGATGGGCTTTGGTATGAGGGCTGGGAAGGGAATTATGACTTGGTTAAGCTGAATCTTCGCAATGAAGAGGTGATCAATCACTTGTTTGAATGCATAAGCGGATGGATAGAGGAGTTTGATATTGATGGCTTAAGACTGGATGTGGCTTATTGTCTGGACCATGACTTTGTGCGAAGGTTAAGAAGCTTTTGTGACAGTAAGAAAGAGGATTTCTTTTTACTTGGGGAAATGCTTCACGGAGATTATAACCAGCTGGTGAATGAAGGAATGCTGCATTCTTCCACCAATTATGAGTGCTATAAAGGCCTGCACTCCAGCTTCAACAGCATGAATATGTTTGAAATCAATCATTCCCTGCTGCGTCAGTTCGGACCGGAAAACTGGACGTTATATAGAGGAAAACACCTGTTATCATTTGTGGACAACCATGATGTCAGCAGGATTGCCAGCATCCTTGGCAATGAAAAGCATCTTCCGCTCATTTATGCCCTTGCTTTCGGAATGCCGGGCATTCCCTGTGTTTATTACGGAAGTGAATGGGGAGCAAAAGGAGATAAGAGTCAGGGAGACCCAGCGCTGCGGGTTTCCTTTGAAAAGCCGGAATGGAATGAACTGACAGATTTTATTGCAAAGCTTGCTGAGGTTAAAAAGCAGAGCGATGCTTTGAATTATGGAGATTTTAAATCCATCGTGCTGACAAATCATCAGTGTATTTTCGAGAGAAGGACAGAGAAGGAGCGGGTGCTGGTAGCAATCAATGCTTCGGATGCTCCTTATACGGCTCATTTTGATGCAGGCTGTGGACAGGCAGAGGAATTGCTGTCCGGAAAGACGCATGATTTTGGCGGAGGAAGCCAGTTGGAACCTTATAGCGCATCCTTCTGGAAAATGGAACGATAGTTTGCAGAATAAAATTGCGGATGGAAAAGTCCGGATATCCATTTTGAATGGATTTCCGGGCTTTTTATTTCTTAGCATTTGATTTTGTACGGAAATAAAAGGAATGGAATCATGATACAAAAAATTCACAAATAATAACGGAAAATATGTGGCGATTTACTAGAAATCGCATGAAATTTGTGCTATACTAAAACCTAAGCGAATGGGCAGTGTTTTTGGAAAGGGAAAACCTGCCGCGATTAGGAAAGATTTTAAAATGGAATGGGGAAAACATCATGCAAGAAGAAATCAAGAATGGAAATGAGGCAGCGAGAAAAGCAGCGGCGGAAGCAGCGCGAAGAGCAGCTTTGGCAGCGGCAGGTCTGGCTGGTGTTCAGACTGCCGAAGCAGCAGTGAAACAGAATTCGGAAGCTGCAAGCAGAAAAGGGGCAATGGAAAATGCATTAAGGATTGCTGAGGATATAGCAAGCCAGACTGCAAAGGTGGTAGTCAGCACCACATCAATGGAGAAAGACCCGGCAAAACGGGCCAATATAGAGGCTACTGTATGTAAGGCAGCGGCGGAGGCAGCCAAAAAAGCAGTAGATGAAAATGTGAAGAGAATATCGGAAGAAACGAAAAAACGGGTGGAAGATGTGCGGGCAAAAGGCACCGAGACCATAGCAAGGGCAAAAGAAGATGCCGCAAAGAGTGCTGAAAGGGAATCACAGTCTTTTGTGGATGCAGCTGTAAAAAAGGCAGAGGAAGAGGCAAAGAAAATCGTTGAGGAAGCCAGAAGGAAAGCACAGGCCGAAATTCAGGTTAAGATAGATGAAGCTTCCCAAAAGGCTGAAGCAGATGCAAAGAATGCTATAGAGGAAAATGTAAAAAAGATAGAAAATGATTCTTTGAAGGAAATAGAGACAGCTGCAAAGAAGCTGGCAGAGCAGTCTGGCAAGGCAGCAGCCCAGCAGGCGCTTCAAAAGATTGAAGAGGAAAACAGACGCCGGGAAGCAGAAGAACGGGCTAAGAAAGAAGCGGAAGAAAAAGCCAGAAGGGAAGCGGAAGAAAGAGCGGCAGCAGAGCGGAGAGCTGCAGAAGAAAGAGCAGCGGCAGAGCGGAGAGCCGCAGAAGAAAGAGCAGCAGCAGAGCGAAGAGCTGCAGAGGAAAGGGCGGAAGCTGAGCGAAGGGAAGCAGAAGAACAGGCAAGACAGGAAGCAGAACGAAGAGCTGCAGAGGAAAGGGAGGCAGAAGAGAGAAAGGTAGCTGCTGAGGCAGCATTTAGACGCATCGAAGAAGAGGCGGATAGAAAGGCAGCAGCAGAAGAACAGGCCAGAAGAGAAGCAGAAGAGGCAGCCAGAAGGCAGGCAGAGGAAAGTGCAGCTGCTCATACAGCTCAGGCTGCTCAACAGGGGATTTCTCTGGATGAATTTGAAAGAGCGGCCATGAAGCTTAAGATTTTATTGGATAATGGCATTATCAGCCAGGAAGAATTTGATTTGGAAAAACAAAAGCTGGTTGCAAATATGCACTTCTAAAGGTTAAAAACAAGAAGTTACCAATGAAAGGTTGGTAGCTTCTTTTTCCGTAAAGAAAAGAGGAGCCGGACTATGTGGAGGAAAAGACAGAAGGGTTTGTCAGCAATGGCTCTATTTCTGTTTGTACTTTTGCTGTTTTTATTCTTTCAAAAAAAGAGTGAGGAAAAGACAGAGATATACAAAAGAGCCGATGTTCTTATGGGAACGGATTTTTATGGAACCGTTTACGGCGGCAATGAAGATGTACTCCCGGAATTGGCAGAACGGCTTAGAAGTCTGGAAACAGAACAGCTTTCCTGGCGGGAAGAGTCATCGGAAATAGGGAAAATCAATTCCGCAAGCGGGAAAGGACTAGGGGAAAATATCAGTGAAGAGACTTTTGGTTATTTAAAGGCTATTCTGGATATAGCAAAAAAGAGTGAAGGAGCCTTAGATCCCACAATAGGGAACGTTTCCAGACTGTGGGATTTTGGAGGTGTGGGCGAAAGGCTTCCGGAAAAAGAAGAAATAGAGACGGGGATAGAAAAAACAGGATATGAGAAGCTCCAGGTAGAGAATGGCATCATATCTCTTCCAGAGGGAATGAGCCTGGATTTAGGGGCAACGGGAAAAGGGATCGGTGCGGATGTGGCAGCGGATTTTATAAAGGAACAGGATGGAATTGAGGGGGCTGTAATTGCTTTGGGAGGCAGCATTGCCCTGATTGGAAACAAGCCGGATCAGACATGGTGGAATCTGGCAATTGTCAATCCCAGAGGAGAAGAGGGAGAAATGCTGGGAGTATTAAAGCTGCAAGGCGAACATTTTATTTCCACTTCGGGGGATTATGAAAAATATTTTATGGTAGATGGAAAACGTTACCACCATATATTGAATCCCCATACCGGATATCCTGCGGAAAGCGGCCTGATATCTGTAACAATTGTCTGCGACAGCGGCTTGAAAAGTGATGGTCTTTCCACTGCCTGTTTTGTGCTTGGGCTGGAAAAGGGCATGGAGCTTATTCGGGAATATGGTGCAGAAGGGATACTGGTAGATGAAGAAAAAAATGTGTATATTACCCGGGGGCTGAAAGACTTCTTTGATTTAAAGGATGAAAGTTATCAAATCGTGGAATAGGAATGGGATAAGAGGATGACGGAAAAAAGAATATTGATAGGGGTATGTATATTTTTAAGCCTTGTATTTGCTGCCTCTTTGGTGTTTCTGATTTTCATGCACACAGGAGAAGATGGGAGAGGAAGCTATGCCAATATTTATCAGGATGGCATTTTGATAAAAACCGTATCCTTGGAAAAGGAAGAGACTTTTCTGGTGGAAGGGGAAAATGGCGGTTACAATAAAATTCAGGTAAAGGATGGCAGTATTGGGGTGATTGAGGCGAGCTGTCCGGATTTTCTATGCGGAAAGATGGGATTTATAAGTCATGGGCCCATTCCCATTACCTGCCTGCCCAATAAACTTGTGGTTGAAATAGAAAGGGCAAAAGAGGATGGGGCAGCGGAAGAAGTGGATGGGGTGACTTATTAGTATGAAAACGAAAAAGATGGTAACCCTGGGTATGTTTACGGCTGTTGCCCTGACAATTTTTGTGGCAGAATCTTATTTTCCCCCCATTGCACCCATTCCAGGAATAAAGATGGGGCTGGCAAATGTAGTGACAATGCTCCTGCTGTTATTATATAATAGAAGAGACAGTTTTACGGTGCTGCTGCTTCGCATTCTTCTTGGAAGCATTTTTACAGGTCAGGCAGTGAGCTTTTTTTATAGCCTGGCAGGAGGAATTGCCTGTTTTTGCATTATGGCAGTGTTTTACAGGCTTTTCCGGGGCAAATACAGCATTCTGGTAAGCATGCTGGGAGCAGTTTTTCATAATCTTGGGCAAATAGCGGCAGCATTGGTTCTTTTAAGGAGCCCAGGTGTGTTGTTTTATCTTCCGCTTCTTATGTTAAGCGCCTTGATTACCGGATTCTTTACGGGATGTGTGGCCTTGGGACTTTCAAGAAGGTTGAAAAAGCTGGGGTATGGCGAAGAGGAAAAGGAAGGAACTACATAAGAGAATATTTGAAAAAATCGGGAAGGTATAGTAATTATGGAAACTCAAAATCAACAATATCGAAAAATGACGGAAACAAATATATCAAAATTGATTCTTTCACTGGCAATTCCAACCGTTATAAGTATGTTGATTACGTCTGTTTATAATATGGCGGATACTTTTTTTGTGTCCCAGCTGGGAGCCAGTGCTTCCGGCGCCATTGGAATCGTATTTTCTTTGATGGCAATTATTCAGGCAGTGGGATTTACCTTGGGAATGGGTTCGGGAAGCACCATTTCCAGACTCCTTGGAGAACAAAAGACCAAAGAAGCCGAAAGGATTGCCGTCAGTGGGTTTCTTGCGTCGATTGTATTTGGCGCACTTCTTTTGGTATTTGGGCTGTATTATCTGGAGAATCTCATGAAGCTTCTTGGCTCTACTGCTACCATCCTGCCCTATGCCTGTGAATATGGCAGATACATACTTCTGGCAGCCCCTGTTATGGCTGCGTCCTTCGTGCTGAATAATCTTCTTCGGGCAGAGGGAAAAGCAGGGCTTGCAATGTTTGGAATTACCGCAGGCGGGATTTTAAATATGGTCCTGGACCCCATATTTATTTTCGGGCTGGGACTTGGGATATCGGGAGCGGCTATTGCAACCGCATTAAGCCAGTGTGTCAGCTTTGGCATTTTATTAAGCCATTATCTGAGAAAGAAGACCATCTTGGGACTGCATATAAAAAATGCTTCCAAAGAGCCGGAAACTTATATGATGATCATGAAAAATGGTTTTCCTTCTTTTTGCAGGCAGGGCCTTGCCAGTGTTTCCACTGTGGCTCTGAATATCAATGCGGCAGTATACGGAGATGCTGCAGTGGCTGCCATGTCCATTGTAGGAAAGATATTCTTGTTGATTTTTTCCATGTTAATCGGTTTTGGACAGGGCTATCAGCCAGTGGTAGGCTATAATTACGGTGCAGGAAAATATGACAGGGTAAAAGAAGCTTTCTTTTTTACCTTAAAGGTAGGAATCGGGATTATGACATCTCTTGGAATCCTGGGATTTTTCATGGCAAATATCATTATAGGCTGGTTTATTGCCAATGATCAGGAGGTAATTGCCATCGGCGTCAGGGCGCTTAGGGCCCAATGTATCGTCATGCCCCTTATGTCCCTTGGAGTCGTATGCAACATGACCTTTCAATCCATAGGAAAAGCATGGACTGCAACGTTTCTTTCCTCTACCAGACAGGGCATATTTTTTCTCCCATTCATTATAGCCCTTCCTCCCATATTGGGAATGACTGGAGTGGAGATTACCCAGCCGGCAGCAGATCTTTGTAATTTTTTCTGCTGTCTTCCGTTTGCGATTTCTTTTTTAAGCTCCTTAAAGGCAAAAGAAGAAATCGGGTATGTGGATGCAAGAGAGGAAAGCGCCCAAAACGGAGGACGGGAAATATGGGAAGAAGCAGAAAGAAAAGAGGAGAATGGAGCAGATGAGCTGGCAGATACTGATTGTGGACGATGAAAAAGAAATTGCCGATTTGGTGGAAGTATATTTAAAAAATGAAGGATACACAGTGCATAAATTCTATACAGGGAAGGAGGCTCTTGCCTGTGTGGACTCCGTATCTCTGGATATGGCGATTCTGGATGTAATGCTGCCGGATATGGATGGCTTTCAGATTTGCCAGAAAATCAGGGAAAACCATTTCTTTCCTATTATCATGCTGACGGCAAAGGTGGAGGATATGGACAAGATTATGGGGCTTACCATTGGAGCGGATGATTATATCACCAAGCCCTTTAACCCCTTGGAGCTGGTGGCACGAGTGAAGACACAGCTTAGAAGATACCGCAGCTATAACCAGAAGGAACAGGAGGTGCCGGAAGCTTCCCAGGAATATGACATTAAGGGACTTATCATCAATAAGGATACTCACAAGTGCAGCCTGTACGGAAAGCCTTTGGCCCTGACGCCCATTGAATTTTCCATCCTGTGGTATTTATGTGAGAATCAGGGAAGGGTCGTATCCTCGGAGGAGCTGTTTGAAGCTGTATGGGGAGAAAAGTTTCTTGATAATAATAATACGGTAATGGCACATATCGGGCGGCTTCGGGAAAAAATGAAAGAGCCTGCAAGGAATCCGAAATTTATCAAAACCGTATGGGGAGTGGGGTATCAGATTGAATAAAGAAAGAAATCACTTTAAAAGAAAACTGGTATGGCGATTGATTGCCAGATTTTTTGCGGAAATAAGTATTTATACAGTAGGTATCATTTTCTTGTATTTTTTTATACTTATAGTCAAGGGATTTTGGATTTGGAGAGGAGACGAATGGATTTATCCACTGCTGCATTGGCTGAATGACAGATTTGAACTTTTTCTTCTGTTTTCACTGGCGGCTGGCTATCTTATCATCCTGATGCGCTGTCTCATGAAGCCGGTGGTCTATCTGGAACAGATTCTAGGTGCGATAGAACAGATTTATAATGAAAAGGAAGATTTGATACAGCTTCCATCCAACTTAAAAGAGGTTGAGCAGCAAATGAACCATATTAAGCTGAATGTGGCAGAATCCAAGCGGGCGGCAAAAGAAGCGGAGCAGCGGAAAAACGACCTGGTGGTCTATCTGGCCCATGATTTAAAAACGCCTTTGACTTCGGTAATTGGCTATCTGACCCTTCTTCGGGACGAAGGGGAGATTTCCCCTGCTTTAAGAGAAAAATATCTGTCTATTTCTCTGGATAAGGCAGAAAGGCTGGAGGATTTGATCAATGAATTTTTTGAAATCACCAGATTCAGCCTGACTTCTCTTACGCTAGAGCTTAGCAGGGTAAATCTGACCCGTATGCTGGAGCAGCTGGTGTATGAATTTAAGCCTATGTTTGAAGAAAAAGGGCTGGAATGCATATTAAACGCACCGCCGGATTTTATGATGCGCATGGATGTGGCAAAGATGCAGAGGGTGCTTGATAATCTTTTAAAAAATGCGGTGAATTACAGCTTTGAAGGGGGAACCATTGAAATAGAAGCGGTTGCTTCGGAAAAGGAGATTACCCTGACGGTATTAAATCATGGAAATACCATTCCGAAAGAGAAATTAGAACGGATTTTTGAACAGTTCTACCGTCTGGATACTGCCCGTACCTCAAAAAGCGGGGGAGCCGGACTGGGACTGGCGATTGCCAAGGAGATTGTGGAGCTGCATGGAGGGAGGATTACGGCGTTTAGTGAGAATGAGGTGATTCAGTTTCAGGTGGTGGTGCCTGTTTTGTGAGATGTTGTTTGAATTATTTTGAAGTGTAATTAAAATGAGGAGGGAATATCTATGAACTATTATAGGAATAGTAGTTTGAGAATTTTCTGTTTTTCGATATTTCCGATTCTGTTTGTTGGATTTCTTCCTAAAGCAAATGTAGAAAAAGAAACATGTATTGGATTAGGAATTTGTTATTTGCTGCTTGTTATCAGTGTTGCTTTGCCTATAGTCAAAAGAAGAAGGGAAATAAGAGAAATTCAAAAGAATGGAAGGTGTTATGCTGGAACCGTAGAAAATTTGATAGAGATAAAAGTAGAAACTACTTATAATCGCTTTGGACATACGGAGTATGATACTGCATATTACTTAAAAATATTACCCCAAGGAGAAAGTAATGCAGATCATTTTGTGTATAGTGATGTTTTAATTGGCAGAAAAGGCCCAAAAATATCAAAAGAAGTTTTGATATATGACTGGTATGGAAAAATTTTTGTACTTTGTACAAATGTAAAGACAGGGCAACATTATAAAGTAGAACAAAACAAGACGGTTATGATAACTTAATATGTGTATGCAGTAAAGATATAGCAACAGAATTATTAGAAGTGACATTTGGACAGGCTAAATATAACGGCAAAGGTATAAAGGGACAGATTTTCTAATGGTAAAGATTGTGATGCATGAAATGATCTAATTTTGACATACTAAATAAATTGGATGACGAGGATTGCATACGAAAGGGAGGTCATTTCTCCACGAGTAAATCTGTTTATATTACAGACACAGGAGTTTACTTGGCACAGGAACCAATGAAGAAGCATGGTATTACTGACTGGGAGAGCAAGAAATAGAAAGAGGTGAATATATGCCAGAACATCAAACAATAGAATGGAAGGAATCATGGCGTGATGAATATCTGGAATGGATTTGTGGCTATGCAAATGCATATGGAGGAACATTGTTTATAGGAAAAGATGATAATGGAAAAGTAGTAGGTGTTCATAAATCCAAAAAGCTGTTAGAAGTGATTCCAAGCAAAATCACGGACACAATGGGTATTGTTGCGGATGTTAATTTACTTTTTGAAGGGGATTTGGAATACATTGAAATTATTGTGGAACGGTATCCTTCCATGATTAGTTATCATGGAAAGTATTATTACAGATCTGGAAGTACCATGCGTACAATTACTGGAAAGGAATTGGATAAGGCTCTTTTGAAATCCCAAGGAAGAACCTGGGATGGTATGCCGGTACCTAAACTCTCCGTTGGCGATTTAAAGCAGGATGCAATTCAGCTATTTAAAGGTAAAGCTGTAAAGAGAGGACGTTTGACGGAGGAGGAAGTTAGTGTGAGTAATGATATTTTGATGGATAACCTGCATTTGATTGATGAGGATGATTATTTGATTAGAGCTGCTATATTAGCTTTTTATTGGGATCCGGAAAAATGGGTTACAGGTTCCTATATCAAGATTGGTTATTTTGGAAATTCCGATTCTGATTTGAAGTATCAAGATGAGATACATGGTTCTCTCATTGAACAGGTAGATGTTACAGTGGACTTGGTTTATACAAAATATTTGAAGGCACTGATTGATTATGATGGCATTCAAAGAATGGAGCAGTTTATGTTCCATAAGGATGCATTTCGCGAGATTCTGTTGAATGCAATTGTTCATGCATTATGGAAAGCTTTTCATAATTTGTGTTATGCGAAGNTATTTATTATGCAAAGTCATCTTCGGATTNCCCCAAAACAGGGGCTTTTTTCTTGTTTATCTTAACATAAAAATATGCTACCTTCAAGANACAGCCAAACTNTAAGGCTGAATAAACTTGAAGGAGGTTTTCATGATGAAAACAAAAGAATTACCATCCGTAACCAGTGCTCTCTATGAAAAAATGACAGCNGACGGTTACAGTAAACCTNTCCTGGATACTACCAAGTGGATTCTAGGGCATTTTGAGGCTTATTGCCGGAAACGGGATATCAACGAGATCAACACAACCGTTGCGGCAGGTTTTGTGCAGGAATGTTTTGGTTTTGATTACTATAATACTACCGTGCCAATGCAGACTGTAATGCGCAGACCACTTCTGATCCTGATCGAGTTTGAGGAATCGGGAAACTTCTATAAAACCCACCAGCGTGGCTCAACTACCGAAATCCCGCCTGTTTACCAACATCTGTTTTTAGAGTACAGGGAAACG
The DNA here is from genome assembly GCA_014804675.1 of Lachnospiraceae bacterium. Taxonomy (GTDB): domain Bacteria; phylum Bacillota; class Clostridia; order Lachnospirales; family Lachnospiraceae; genus RGIG3040. The sequence goes on along the minus strand of JAAUZH010000015.1, from coordinate 4,293 downwards.
GTCAACGGACTTTCCATCTCACAGAACACCAAAGGAAGAAAGCTCTGGATTTTTACCAAGTACTTCGAATATCTTGAGAATCAGGGGATCCTGAAACCATCCGATATCAGCTTTACAACGGTACACGAATATATAGATCAGCTTGACAGTTTCGCACCGGCAACAATCCGTTGTATAAAAGGGACTCTGCGTGAAATCTACGACTGGCTTTACGAGCGGGGATATATAGGTTTTACCGGACGCCAGATGTTTCCCCTCATCCGCAAGGATCCCCGCAACAAGCTGCTCTCCTATTATTCCAAAGANGAAATCNCCCAGCTGCTCTCCTGNATCGACACTGATACAGAGTCCGGAAAATGTGTCTTTTGTATTCTCAGCCTTCTGGCTTATCTCGGAATGCGGGCGGGGGATGTGATNCGGCTNCGCTTTTCCGATATTGACTGGAACCGGAANGTTATCCATTATAACCAGCAGAAGACAGGAAATCCCCTGACGCTGCCCCTGCTGGATGAGGTAAAGTTTCCTCTGCTTGACTATATCAAAAATGCGCGGCACGAAAGCGCAGACCCGGAGTATGTGTTTGTCACACTTTACGCCCCTTATACAAAGTTTGGCTGCACGTCTTCCATCTTCCGGATGGTGGACCAGTGCATGCAGGTGGCAGGGATAGAGTANGAGGGCAGGCACCACGGCCCGCANGCCCTCCGTCACAGCCTTGCAACAAACCTGATGTCAGAAAATGTTCCCCTCAGTGCGATCTCAAATATCCTCGGACATGCCAGTACGCAGACAACAGAAATTTATCTTACCGTGGATGAAACGCATCTGAAAGAACTTACATTGGAGGTGCCGTATGCCAAAAGATAATAACGGGCTTCCGGATTTTAACGGACCATTCAAAGAACTGATCCCTGAATACATTCTCTACAGGAGGGCACAGGGCTATGTTATCGGCGANCCCATCGTCTACCGGCTGCGTGAATTGGACATCTATGCAGGCAGTCAAGGGNTTACGGGGCCTGTCATAACCCGCAGGCTTTATGAGGGCTTTACTTCCTGCAGGCCAGGAGAAAAACCGGGAAATGTCCAAAAGCGGCAGAGCGCCGTGCGGGGATTCGCAAAATATCTTGTCCAGCGCGGATACCGGGATATTTATACCGGATATGATGATATGCGGAGGTTTAAGAGCGATTTTATTCCTTATGTTTTCTCAATGGAGGAAATAGAGCGGATGTTTCATGCACTTGAAACCGGNTGCGGGAAAAGTGTGTCGGTCGAAAATGATATGTTCCGTGCTGCAATGCTGNTGTATTACTGCTGCGGTCTGCGGAAGAGCGAGGCACAGAATCTGAAAGTAAGGGATGTGGATCTGGATTCCGGGAAGATTACCATCTGGAACAGCAAAAATGACGTCAGCCGTATCGTGGTCGCGTCAGAAACACTCCTCACAGNCCTGAGGGATTACGCAGACAGGTATCTGAAAACAGCTTCCGATGACAGCTTTTTTCTTTTTCCAGGATACAGCAGGACAAAGACAGAAGACCTGATATATCGTGAATACCGCAGTCTTCTGGCATCTGCGGATATCCCCGTGCGNCCTGATGGGAAACGCCAGCGGCTGCATGACCTCCGCCATACATTCTGCGTAAGGGCATTGGAACAGATGCAGGATAANGGGTTTGATNTTTACACATCCCTTCCNCTTTTGTCNAAGTATCTGGGACATAANCACATCACGGAGACGGAATACTATCTCCGGCTGCTGGATGAGCACTTTGACGGCATCCTGTCCAAATGTAACAGTTACAGCCCGGATTTATATGCATGCGGCAGAGAGGAGAACGAGAATGGAAAACGATAGGTCTTTTTCGTATTATCTGACGAAATTTCTCTCCGAATATCTGCCAGACCAGTATGGTGCATCACCGAATACAGTGCAGTCATACCGTGATACCATGGTCCAGCTTCTCGTGTTTTTCCGGGACTGCAAACATCTCAAACCGGAAAAACTTAAGTATGCTGATTTTACACCTTCCGTCGTCGAGGAATTCCTGCACTGGCTGGAAAATGAGCGTAAAATATCGGCCAGAACGCGAAACCAGCGCCTTGCTGCCCTGCATTCGTTTTTCAGATACTTGCAATACAGGGATCCCTCTGGCTTTGATCAGTGTAAGGCTGTCTTGTCTGTCCCGTATAAAAAAGTTCCCGCCATTCCAATGTCATATATGTCCGTCGAAGAGGTACAGCATCTTTTTTCCATGCCTGACCAGCATGAAAATGCTGGCATCAGGGACCTGGCGATACTGGTGACCCTGTATGAAACCGGTGCAAGGGTACAGGAACTGATCGACATGTGTCCGGCAGACATAAGGTTTCAAAAAACTGTGGTTGCCGAGCTGCACGGAAAGGGCAACAAAACAAGAATCGTCCCCATCAATAGCGAAGCAGCCGCCATTATCAGGGGATACATCTGCCGCTGCAATCGGTCCAATGCAAACGAGCCCTTGTTTGTAAACCGGGATGGCAAAAAGCTTTCCCGTGCAGGAATACAATACATCGTGGATAAGTATGTGTCAATGGCACGNGAAAAATATCCTNACCTTTATAANNNCCGCATCACAAACCACNGCTTCCGTCACAGCAGGGCAATGCACCTTTTGGAAGCGGATGTAAACTTAATTTATATCCGGGATTTGCTNGGCCATACGTCTGTTGTCACTACCGAAATTTACGCTAAGACCAATCCTAAAATCAAGGAAGAACAATTGAGAAAACATGGGGCNNCTGTCGAAACACCTGACAGATACAGCAAAGAAAAAAAGNAAGATTTGATTGACTGGTTGAAAAAGAACCTGTAAAATGTTATGCAAAGTAAAAACTCGGGATTGTCTGTATTTATGGGCAATCCCGAGATGACTTTGCATAATAAATAACTTCGCATAACATAAGGATTATAGTAGTTGCAATCCAATACAAATCAGTGTATATGAAGATAAGATTTATATATGGAATGACGGGGAAATGCCAGCAAATTTGGATTCCACAGAAAAGCTTTTCAAGAAGCATTCTTCAAAACCATATAATCCGAAGCTGGCTAATGTATTCTTCAAGTGTGGAATGATTGAGGCATGGGGACGGGGATTTGATAAAATTAAGGAAGCGTGTGCAAAATATGATGGTCCTTTGCCGGAATATGAAATCAATGAAGATGGTATCATGGTTTTGTGCAAGGCATGTGATAAATACCTGGAATTGCTATCTGGAAAACAGAATAATAATCCGTTCACAGAAAATGAGCGAATAATGAGCGAATTCATGAATGGAAAAATGAAAGAACCGATTCAGAAGATTGTAGAGTACCTTAAGAGTAATAACGAAATTACGACTGCAAAAGGAATGGAAATTACAGGAAAATCAGAGGCTCAGGTTCGGAGATATTTAAAAAATTTGTGTGATATTGGATTCATTGCCAGCACGAAATCAACAAAAGGGAATACTTATACGAAAGTGTAATTATTCCATTCATTTCAAATGAGCGAATTAATTGTGAAATAATTGATGAATGCAAAGGTCAAGGGTTTAAGTAATCATAAAGAGTTCTTAAAGGTTATAAGTAATCCTTTTGTGGCAAGGGGAAGTATAACACACATTTTACGTTATACTGCCTGTACCCGTATGGAAGAACAAGGTATGGATCAGAGAACCTTGCAGGAGATTAGGGGACACCAGAACCTGACACTTACCATGAAGGGTTACAATCATGTAGATGACAAGCATATGCGTGATGAGATGGGGAATTGATGCTATGCGGAATGTAAGCAGAAGTATGAAAAAAACAACCACAGCATGACAGAAAAAATAGGATTTCTTTAACCCTTTTTAAAGCCCTCAAATTAGGGTATTTTGCAAGCTATGAAAACTTTTGAAAAGATATAAAATCCTCCAAACATTACAAAACTGTAAGGACAAATCTTCTCATGAAATCCAGTATTTACAGGAATTGTAGGAGCTGTGAACAGGAAATTTACACGACATTTACACAAAATCAAAAGAGTTCTAATACGATAAATAAAAATTTTGAGAAAAGGTTGCCTTTGTCTTGATATTTGAAACTTATGCTGGCATCAGGCAAAGGCAACCTCATTTAATAGAATGCGTTGGAATAATTATTCCGCGAGTTTGTCAAGTAAAGTGTGTAAATTTTATTTTATTTTTTTGGCGGTCATTTTTGACCGCCATTTTGCATCTGATAATCAGCTAATTAAATGGTAGTTCCTCTCCATTGCGATAAGC
>JAAUZH010000014.1 GCA_014804675.1 Lachnospiraceae bacterium | reverse complement strand
TGGCATCAATTATTTATAGCCGCCTGTGCCGCTACGATACTTAGTGGACTTTTTACCCCGGGGTAAAAATGTTTACCCCCTTTACCCCACCCCATGAGCCATTCGACAAATTGCGCTTTCCGCTTGATTTTGTGCGGAATTCGGTATAGAATGAGTCCAGCAGAACACTCCACCGGATTTGACAATTCTGCATAAATCTGCTAAGATATATTTACATAAAGGTACTGCCGATAGACGGCTAGTCCGAATTTAAGCAAACAAAAATAGTCGCCTTAGTTTTGCGGACGTGGGACGGCTATTTTTGTGGTTTATTATTATCTTTGCTTCCGATGGCGTATCCGAGACCGAAGCAGGTCAGGCATAAGCCAAGCACTGAAATCAATCCTTCAATCGTCAACATCCACTCAGCCCTCCTTTCCCAGATTCCTGCAAGCAGGTTTCTATGTAATCGGAGGGTCACAGTCCCTCCGCAGAAGAACTAGCCGCCTACCGTTATGGCAGTACCCCATAGATGTATTTTATCAAAAAATGTCGGACGCTACAAGAGCGATTCCGGCTTTTTATTTTCCGCTTGCCAATCCCCCGTTTCAGAGTTAAAATACGACACCACGGAAAGGAGGGATAGCATGGCAAAGGAATCTGCACTGTACCAGCTCATGGGTGTCCACATGAACGGCATCATGAATGACATCACCGGCAGCATCACTCGCATATTACCTCTAACTTCCCCACGATCCAAGTGATTTCCGGCCTGCCTGTGGAAATAACAGACCGCCGCATATGGTGGTGCCATCTGCGGCGGTTAGCTTTTGTGTGTTTTCCTAATATTCCTGATAAACATCCTCTCAAACTGCATACCTGTGATTTTTCATAGCTCTCATTACTGAATGGTTTCTTCTCCTGCTACATTTATTTCAATCAAGTAAATTTCACAGGACGATAACTGCATATTTTCGGTGGACAAGCGCTTTGCAAGTTCGGTAGCTTTGTCCGTAAGTGCCTCTCTGATATTGCCATCTGTGATTTCTGCTTCGCTTAGACCATTCAAGTAATTTTGCATTTCTTCTTTGAATGTGAGAAATGCCTTATCTCTCTCTGCTACCGATACAAGTTTCGGAGCGTTGATGGAGTAAGCGACATTTAACTCAACGAAACAGTTAAATTCATATACAGCTTCCCCATCCTCATCCAGATAGTCGCAAAGCCTACTCTGTTTTGACAGGTTAATAGGAAATGAAAATTCTTCTCCCATATGCTCACAATACAATTCATCAGCCGAAAAAGACATTGTTGTTGTGAAAAAGTCATAATTTTCGTCATCGGGAGATATGGTGTTTATCACGTCAGCTTCTGCTGCAAGGAACTCTGTTAATTCATCGGGTGTGGAAGCAAGCGCTGCGTTAAAATCGTCTACGCTCTGCTGTCCGTAGTCCTCGGTCTTGTATGCCATCAGCTTTTCATATGCAGCAGACGCATTAGGGGAAACGGTCGGGCTGGAAGCCCCATTTTTTGACAGTGCATTTTGGATAATGGCAGGTTCGCTACTTTGCACGGCCGCATTGTTTTGTTCGGACGAAGAATTCCGTCCTTCGCACCCTGTCAGCACACTTACTGTTATGAGGGCGGCAAAGATAATGGGTAAACATTTTTTCATAGTAGAATCTCCTTTCTGTGAACAACGACTTTTGTTGTTTTCCCTTTTTCGGGTACGATGAAAGAATACCATTCTAACTTGAATCTACTTTGAATTGAATATGTTTTTTATGTGGGATAGAAAAAGACGGCAAGCTAAAAACTCGCCGCTTCCCCGATATTCCTAAAACTGTACGGAAACAATAACGCCCTGAACAGTATTAGCAATTTTGATTTCTGCTCCATGCAGGTCAAGAATTGTTTTCACAATATACAGTCCTAATCCTGTGCCGCCAGTCTGTCGGTTTCGTGACTGGTCTACTCTGTAAAATGCTTCAAACAGTTTGGGAATATCTTCGTCCGGGATGTGTGTGCCTGTATTCTCAATTGTGAAGTTGGCGTTTTCAGCTTCTTTCCACAAGTTCACGATTATACGATTTCCAGCTTCCGAATACGCAGCCGCATTTCCTAAAAGATTATCCAATACTTTTTGCAGCAACTGTATATCCCCTAAAATAAAAGTTTCCGGAGATATACAGTGTTCAACGGTTAAATCCTTTTGCATAAATAAATCTTCAAATGCTGCAAGGCGGTCATTTATGAGATTGCTAAGATTAAGATCACACTTTTTACAAGTATAGCCCGAAGTATCTAATCTGGATATTGTTAAAAGTTCTTGCACCATTCTTTCTAAGGTATCAGCAACTTCTAATGATTGTGCAAGGTATGTTTCCCTTTCTTTATAGCGTCCCACTTGATAGAGCATACCTTGAAGCTGCCCCTTGATAATAGTAATAGGCGTTTTCAGTTCATGGGAAGCTGCGGAAAAAAACTCTACCCGCTGTCGTTCAAGCTGCCTTTCCATATCAATATCTGCCTGCAGCCTTTGGTTAGCTTCCTGCAATTCCGAAAGAGTTGTCGCCAATTTCCGGGAAAGTTTATTTTAGCTGTCAGATAACACGCCTATTTCATCAGTGCGTCCGACAGGACAAAAACCGCTAAAATCCATATCTGCCATCTGCTTTGAAAGTTTACTCACTTTCTTAATGGGCGCAGTCATATACCACGAATAGAAAAAGGCTGAAATGATTGAGCCTGCTAAAATGACAATACAGAGCGCCGGAAGCGTTCTTTGTATAGCTTCCTCTGTCTGTGTATGTTTTTCGGTATTCTTTGTCAACAATAATGTATAAAGCGAATCACTATCGACAAATGTAACAGTATAGGCTTTGGTTTTTTCAATTTTATCAAAATCGGTGATATGCCCGTCGATTGGCTGGTTAATATCATGTAAACTTACTTCCTGTCCGTCAGACTGAAAGAAGTGCAGTTTAAACTCATTTTCATAGCTATTCTGTATTTCATTATCAGTGCTTTCAAGCCAAACATAAGCGTATTCCTTGTTTTCTCTCGATAAATCATCTGGCAAAAAGCAAATCCACCATTCAGCATCTTCTATGTCGTATTGGTAATTTTGGGGAGCTGCTTGCAAAATAAAGGTATATGTTATAAAACAACACACCGTTATCAGCAACAATGTCAATGAAAAAACTTTAACGGATAATCGACTCTTAATCTTCCTTATCAATTCTATACCCCACCTCTCTGATTGTTTCTATATAATCAGCCGTTCCGAGTTTTTTCCGCAGGTTCTTTATATGCGTGTCAATGATCCGTTCCTCTCCAAAAAACTCATACTTCCAGATTGTCTGTAAAAGGTTCTGCCGCGTCAGAATCCTGCCCCTGTTGTTCAGCAACTCCCGCAGTATTTCAAATTCACGCGGGGTAAGGTCAATGCCTTCTCCTCCTGCATAGACCTTGTACCCGTCTAAGTCCAGTGTCAGATTCTTATAGCTCATAGTCTGCGGCACACACTCAAGTTTTGATGAACGGCGCAGGACAGCGGCTATTTTCCGAAGCAGGACAGGCATGGAAAAAGGCTTTGTAATATAATCATCAGCCTGCAAGTCCAATCCTCTTATCTGATTTTCTTCCCCATCCAAAGCCGTGAGCATGATAATGGGTACATCGGATTTCTGCCGGATAACCTCACAGACGCCATAGCCGTCTATTTTGGGAAGCATAATGTCAAGCAGTACCAGGGAAAAATCCTGTTCGGAATATTTCGCAAGAGCCTCCACCCCGTCAGACGCCAGTACAACGCTATGCCCCGCCTCCTTTATAAAATCATACAGTAATGCCTGTATGGATAAATCGTCTTCAACAATTAAGATTTTACTCATAGCGCACCTCCTGACTGTAAATTATAACAGGGTAATTTGAATCTATTATGTAGATTTGAAATTTTTATATTTTTCCTGAATTGTATTTTTAAATTCTACCCCTTGCACCTTTGGGTAGACGTTAATCTTTCATACTAAAGGTTTACCTTTTCACACTCATATTGATAACTGCATAGTTTTTGTGTATCCTTTTAACCGTTTCCCGGCGGCGGTAAAGGAGGTTAATTATGAGTTTGGTGACCCTGAGTCACTTGAGCATGACAAAGACGGCAGCCGAGGACAGGCATTTACTACTGTGCCCCTATGAAATCGCTGTGAAGACATGGAATCCGGAGACACTGCAAAAGCTGCAGCTCCGGTACGTGGCACCCGATGAGGTGACGCTGTCCCCGAAGCTGTTCAAGTAGCTTTATAATTCATGCAAAACCGCCGTCGGCCAGAAATCCAATATTTCCCATGACGGCCTGTAGAAGTCAGTCCAACATACACAGCTTCCAGAGGCCTGTTTGTCATGCCCGTAAAAACGATTTTTAACATAAATTTGATATGAGTGTATCACAATTCGGGAGTTATAGTCACTAAAAACTTTAAAAACTATGCTGTTGTCAAGGTACATGTAGATTTTACTGTTTCATACGGAAGTTAACTTTTCAATTCAGGGGATTGAATGAGCGTATAAAAAAGTTCACTGAAAAAATCATGGTTCTTACCCAATCTTGAGTAAGAACCGTAGTGAGCCATCTGCAGCGGTTAGCTTTTGTAGGGTTCCTGCATCCTAAAATATACACTTCGCATAAGTTTCAAATAATTCTGATCACTTACTGCATGAAAGTCAAAAATAATCCCAGGGCAACAATGCCGGCCATCAGCAGGCACCAAAATACACTGATAGCTGTTGATGCAATATTTACAAGGCTGCGGCTTTCATTGCTTCTGACGCATATCATTGAGAGGATCAAACCTGCCACAACGCAGGCAATATTGACGCCCGCCCAAGCCGTGCTTACCCCTTCCGGCAGCGTGAGTTTAAGAAACACGGGGATGAGGGTTGCCAGCGGAAGGATGCTGATCACCAGTGAAACCTTGCTTAAAGTTTTTAGTTTTTTACATTCCATAATGATTTACCTCATTTCCTTTTTTCCAAATTTTATTACAGCAACCGCAATTACCAATGCAAAGACCAGTAGCGCAACCAGCAGGAAGGGGAACAGTGTAAATGCTGTCGTGCCAGATTCCACCGTAAAATCATGCAGGGAGCAGGACACCAGATAGCCGCTGTAGCAGTAAGGATATGCTATCCATAAAGGTGTATTTGCGACCAGCACACCGGGAATGACAAGGAGCAGGTTCAGTCCCAAAGAAAGCAGCGGCTTTTCAAACAGGACAGTGACTGCCCACATAGTCCCCACGCACGGCAGCATTGTCAAAAACAGCCCTGCACACCATTTCACCAGATAGAGGACGGGCAGTGTTTCCGTCACGCCCATTGTCCTTGTGGCAACTGTCCCGGCAGCCACGAACACTGCAAGGAACACGGCCATCTCCATAAACAGATAAAATGCCAGTACACAGAATTTTGCTATGGAAAGCGAATACCGGCTGACCGGCAGGGCAAGCATTTTTAAGATGCCGTTATTCCCTGTTTCCCGTCCCGCAATCATCACACAGACTACAATCATGGAAAACGGCAACAGATAGTAGGCGTAAACCAGTGCGCTCTGGATGAACATGGCAGGCCATGCGTTTGTATATTCCGGCGTAAAATAACTGCTCAGGTTCGCAACCCCGGAGGCAACCACCAGCAGCGGGGCAATAAAAATCAACGGTACGATTTTTGATCGTTTTGCTTTCATAAACTCAATTTTGAGAAGCTCCAAAAAACTCATTCTAACAATCCCTCCTTATTCATAGCGCAGGTTCTTTGCCATCCACAGCCCTGCGACGAGGAAAAGCAATGTTTCAATAACAGCGGCTTCTGTCACCGTTATGTCCGGCTGTGCGCTCATGGCAACTGCAGGCTTCAGCATTATGACAAATGGATGGACCAACAATAGACTGGAACCAGAATTAGCCAATGCCATACCACTCAGGAAACCGGCAACACCAACGCCCAGCGGTATCCACATATTGATGGAGCGGGACGAAACCAAAACCATAAATGACAGGACAGGCATTGACGTAAGGAACGAGTAGCCTGCAAATCTGACCAGTGTCCCCATTTCAAACGCCCCCTGCGGCAGGTCTGTCATACCAATCCACATAAGCGCCAGATTCTGCAAAGCGACTGCCACAAGCAACATGGCCGATAAGATCAGGAACTTGCAAAGGTACATTCCCGAAACGCTTATGGGGAGCATATACATCTTTTTGACGGCATTGCCCTTAAACTCCATATTGTAAACCATGCAGGCGGCAACTACGATGCCGAACATATTCAAAACCATGATCATGCCGTAAAGCTGGGTCAGCAGGACATCCATTGGCGCAAGCGGCAGCTCCAGCAGTGTACTTTTACGCACAATGAAGCCCGTAAAGGCATAGGCAGCGCCCAGAATACCGACAGCCAGCAGCACCGGAATAACACCCGTCCGTTTTTCTTTCCGAAGTTCAACAGCCAGTGCATTCATAGCCTTGCCCTCTGCTTTCTGGCAGCGTTGTCCTGCTCCACCATGCCCAGGAACACATCCTCCAGATTAGCTTCGCTAATTTTATGGTCATTTCCCGCCTGCCCTGCACTGTGCCGCAGCTCCTCCAGGCTTCCTTCAAACAGAAGGTTCCCATGATTGAGGATGCCAATGTCATCTGCCATCAATTCAATCTCAGAAAGCATATGGGATGAGATCATTATGGTGCATTCATAAAGGCCCGGCAGGGACTTCACCAGATTCCTGATCTCATGGATGCCGGAAGGGTCAAGGCCGTTTGTCGGTTCATCCAGGATCAGGACAGGCGGCCTGCCTAACAGCGCACCGGCAAGGCCGAGCCGCTGCTTCATGCCCAGCGAATACTTCTTTGCCAGACGGCCCCCAAACTCCTCCAGTCCGACCAGCTCCAGTGCGTCATCGACAGAGTCCCTCGGCAGCCCCAAAATCCGGCGGATGATATCAAGGTTTTCCCGACCGGTCAGGTTTGCATAAAAAGACGGTGATTCAATAAAGGAACCCACCCCTTTCAGGATGGCGATCCGGTCTTCCGGGAAATGCCTGCCGTCAATGGCAAAACTGCCTTTTGTGGGGGCTGTCAGCCCCAGCAGCATTTTCATGGTAGTTGATTTTCCCGCACCATTGGGGCCAAGGAAACCGTAAATGCTGCCTTTCCGGATGTGAAGTGAAACATTGTTGACAGAAACAAAATTTTTATATTTTTTCGTCAACTGTTCAGTGGTAATCATGTATTCCATAGAAACATCTCCTTTCCATGTCTCTATGGTACAACACCAACCTGACATTAACTTTCCCGTAACCTTACTTTTACCTTACTTTTTTCGGAAAGGCATAGAAAATGAAAAAAGTATGATATAATAAGGAAATCACAGAGGTGACGATCATGGATAATTCATTTTTACAAAATAAAAAACTCCTGCTTGTAGATGACGAGCCGGAGCTGCTTAAAATGGTTACAGCAATCCTGTCGGATGAAGGCTTTGGGAATATTATGACTGCGGTTTCCGTGAAGGAAGGAATTTCTGCAGTCCAAAACGAGAAGCCCGACCTTGCCATTTTGGATGTCTGTCTGCCAGATGGAGACGGGTTTTCCCTTATGCAGCAGATACGCACATTTTCAGACGTTCCGGTAATTTTTCTGACCGCAAAGGACGAGGCCGTAGACAGGCTGTCCGGGCTGGGGCTTGGGGCGGATGACTATATTGCAAAACCTTTCCTGCCACAGGAACTGCTGTTCCGCATCTATGCCGTCTTGCGCCGGTGCTATAAGGAAGATACACCGTTTATAAACCTGGACGGCTGCACCATTGACTTTAGCCGGGCCGAGGTCCACAAAGCCGGAAAGGTCATCCCGCTGACAGCAAAAGAACATATTTTTCTGGAAACACTTGCCCGCAGTGAAGGCAGGATCGTGACCGTGGATACGTTATGCGAAGCCCTGTGGGGTGATAACCCCTTTGGCTACGAGAACAGCCTGAATGCCCATGTCCGCAGAATCCGTGAGAAGATTGAGACAGACCCGTCAAACCCCGTTTCCCTGATCACGGTCAAAGGATTGGGCTATAAACTGAACACAAGGAAGTAACGCCATGAAATCACTTGGGAAATATATATCAAAATATCTGGCATCCTTTGCGGGGCTGGGCCTCATACTATTGTTTATCAATGGCATTGCTTTTGCCTGGACATTTTATGGGGTTGTGACAAAAGACTATGGCGACCTTTCGCCACAAAATATGTTAGAGACTGCTGCTGCATCTGCTTCCCTGGAAGGCATTTCAGACGAAACATCCAAACGGTTAAGGGACAACCATATCTGGGCCGTATATCTGGATATGAAGGGGAACAGAATTTGGGAAGTAGACGCACCAGACGGGATACCAGAGCGTTTTACCGTCCGGGATGTAGCCGTATTTGCAAAAGCTTATCTTGCAGGTTACCCGGTCTTCATCAGGAACACAGAGGATGGTATGCTGATCTTAGGATATCCGCAGGACAGTTATATGAAATTACCGAGCAACTACTATTCACTGCGTTCCATCAAAACCTTTCCATTTTTTGCCATGGGGATACTGGCGGTTGATCTTGCAATCCTGTTTCTGGCTTATTATTATTCGAAACGGAAAATTCTGAAAAACGCTGAACCGATCATAACCTCGATTGTAACACTGGGAAACGGCAAGCCGGCTTCCCTTTCCATGGGCGGGGAATTGTCTGGAATAGCAGACAGCGTCAATAAGGCATCTGCCATATTAAGCAGACAGAACCAGGCCCGCGCAAACTGGATCAGCGGTGTTTCCCACGATATACGGACGCCCCTTTCCATGATCATGGGATATGCTGAACGGATTGCACATGAAAAAAGTGCTGATTCCCATATCCGCAAAGAGGCTGAAATTATCCGGCAGCAAAGTGTCAAGATCAGAGAATTGGTGCAGGACCTTAATCTCGTATCGAGGCTGGAATATGAAATGCAGCCCATCCATAAAAGCCCTGTCAGCCTGGCAGGCTTACTGCGCTCCTATACTGCTGAATTACTCAACACAGGCCTGCCCGATAAGTATTCCATAAATATCAGGATTACACCTGCGGCAGAAACCATTTTGTTCGATTGTGATGCCCGCCTGATCTCGAGGGCAGTAGGTAACCTTGTACAGAACAGCATCAGCCACAACCCGGACGGCTGTAATATTGCACTGGCTCTTGATTGTATGGACGGAAGCATTTCCCTTTCCATATCAGATAATGGTATTGGCCTGTCAGCCGAGAAACTGAAAGAATTAAATGAAAAACCACATTATATAGAAAGTACAGATGACAGACTAGATTTGAGGCACGGCCTCGGACTAATTCTTGTCCGTCAGATTGTAAACGCCCATAATGGAAGTATGCAGATTGAAAGCGAAGAACAGAAAGGCTGCAAAGTCATTTTAGATTTTCCGATTAACGGAGACAACTGAATAAAAGCAACCGCCATAGACTAACAAGAGATTTTGTACACTATTTGGCGAAACCCCTATACTTTTCGGCAAAACCCTATACCTATGGCATCTATAATAGAATCCTCGCTTTGCGATTATTCTATTGTCATAAATTCTAAATATCCACCTGTGCTGCCATCAGCCTTAGCGGACTTTCCCCCTTTTACAGCACCTATACGTTTTATCCATATTTTTCATAAATAATAGAAAAATAGTCTTGTTTCTTAAATATGAAAGGTGGTAAAATATAGATAACTAAAGTAGCAAAGATTAGATACCTATGAAACAATATGTTGTCTGAAAGCATTCTTTGAGGAAAGGAGATTATGTTATGGGAATTGGCAGTGTAACATCAACGAACAGTATGTCAAGCATGCAGACGCTTAAAGCAGTTTCAACAGATCCAAAAATCAAAAAAATTCAAAATGAAATAACAAACGCAAAACAGCAGATGCAGAAATTATCTCCAAAGGAAGAACTTTCTGATAATGAAAAAGAAACCGAACGAGAGAAACTTAAGAAAGAAATATCCAGTCTCAATACAAAACTAAGACAGCATCAGGAAGAGCTTCGCAAGTCACAGAAAAAAGAAATCCGGATGGCGGAGCTACAGGAAGATCAGAAACTGACAAAAGAAAAAAAATCAGAAGATAAAGCAGACGAAAAGAATCTGCCTACCAACAATCAGCAGACAGGGTCTCAGGGAACAGTCATAGCCAATAATAACGATGGCACTGTTATTTTAAAGGAAAAAATGAATCAAGATGAGAAACGTAGTGTAGATACAGAAGAAAAACAGGCTGATGAGACTAAAGAAAAAGAGTCAAAAACCATAAACAGTGATACGAATACAGAGTCCAGCCTATCCCATAAACAGATATATGCAATTGTATCAGCAGACTCTTCCATACGGCAGGCAAGTCGTCAGGGAGCTATCATAGCCAGTACCAGAGATGGCATTGCTATTTTAAAGGGAGAAATAAATCAGGATGAGAAACGTGGTGTAGATACAGAAAAAAAGCAGGCTGAGCTTGAAAAGATGGAGAAAAAGGAACAAAGAGCAATAGCATTCCAATCCTCTATATTAGGTGAAGCAAATAATACAATGAAATCAGCCGCTAAGACAGATGTGCCCGGAGCAAATGACAAGACACTCATTAATGCAAAAAATAACGCTTTCATTAACGCTTTAAGAGTATCACAGGAAGACTCTCAGGCAGCACAACAAAGATTTCATGTTTCTTTTGGGTAATTAAAATATAAGATAAATTCAACAATACAGATGTGATTGCCCAGTGTATACCCATGCATTCCTGTTTTGCAGACAATGGTGGAGTGAGGCATATCTATTCTTCCCTTTCATCATCTGCCTTCGTGAAATGTACCGTTCCCCTGGGATGATTGGGAGGTGCATAACTGTCATCTGCAAGTGGCACCCTGTCCAGACAGCAGTACGGAAATTTTGGTTTTGTATTGCCGTCTGTTCGATATTTATAGCATCATAATCCGTAATAATCTGAATTGAACAGGTGCGTTTCCTCCCTGCGTTATGAACGGCAGGTATTACCGCTAAAGTCTGTGTGTCAGGCTGACATTTCAAATACCAGCCATAAAAGGAACCATACATAATAAGCATTGAGTTTCCCGTTGTACTTAAAGATTGTATCATTACTGTCAATCATACTCTCCAGAAGCGGGAGCATGTCTATCCTGTCTGCAATCTTATAATACAAGTCAGACGACTGGAGCTGTTCTGCCGTTATCCGGCGTTCTCTTATTGCATCAAATATTTTTCCCCTATCATGGACTAACTCCGGTCTGTCAGTCAGATATTGAAGTCCCATTAAATGAAAGCATTCTTTTTTGTCAAAATTTATCTGTAACGGGACCGATACATTTTTTCTTCCCAGTAGCAAATGGTATTCCTTCTCCAACAGCTTCCCGAAAGCTTCCACGCAGTCATACACATTACGCATCAGACTTACCTCTTTCCTTTACAAACTCCAGCCCTTTTTTTACATATCCATCTCCAAATTGTTTTCTGATTTTCCACGCATACCTGTTATCTGCATCTGTAAATTTTTCATATTCAAACTGCAGGATTTCATCCACATCCAATGAAAGTCCACCGTAGAACTCTTTCATCATTTCAATTACTTTTAAGGCTGCATGGGCTACAGAATATATTTCTCCATCTGGTGTCAATATATTGACTGTCTTTAAATCATACCGAGCGGCATTTTTAAAATTCTGCACTGCCTGAATCTGGTCCTTTTCGCTGAATGGCCGATTTGGAGTTGCAGCAAGCCAGACCATTAAAAGCTGTGCAAAGATAATATCCATTTCCTCCACACCAGCACTTACAAGGGGATTTAAATCAAACATGCGCAGCTCTATATGATTGACACCATTTCGACACAGTGACTCTAAATCATTTTCTCCTGCCGGCTTCAACCGTATTGGATAATACAGTTCAGAAGCTGCCTTCAATAAGCCCATATCCACATATTTTCGGATACTGTCTGCATATGCGGAAATATTACGGTAATCCAGAATAGGTGCAAACTCGTTCCAATATCCCATTTCGCCGCATCTGACGGATGCCATTCCCGTAAACACATCCTGATCGTAAATGCCTTTCTCTACAAACGAGCTGTCCAGAAGCGGACTTGCCGCAGTCACTGCCACAAGCAGCCAGCCATAAGCAGCCATTCTCTGTGCAAGATCCAGATAAAATTGGTTTTTGTATTCCTGATAATCCGTCTCCTTTTGATATTTGAAATCAGCTTCCAGCAGTTTCTCAGAAAAGGAATAATTTACATGGATGCCGGAAAAAGTCATTTTATACCGCCCGTATTTTGCAGATAGATACTCCCTGTATGCTGTTTTTGAAATCTGGGCTTTTTCAAAAACAGCAACTGGTATATCACTTTCATTTTGAATATAAGGTGGATTGGAAAACAGCCAAAGGTATTCTCTTTCCGGCAGGCTTTCTAATCTTTCATAAATACGTCTGTTGTGAAATTCCAGCTCTTCAATTGCTTCTTTCGCACTGGTATGTACCGATGTATTAATTTCCGTTTGATTTTCACAGAAATCCTTTACAATATGCGCGTCATCTGTAAATGGATGGGGTGAATGGGATAACGTGCCGTCTTGTTTGATCCTTAAGCTTTCCTTCTCCAGTCCGAAATTTCCTTCTAAAATACGTTTTTTCACATCCTGATTTTCTATATGTAACATTGCATATCTGCCTCTCTATTCCTGTATTGCTTTTCTGATTCTTTCCAATAATACAAAATCCTGATGAATTTCATCACTGACCACAATGACATGGTGCTTCACACAGGTATCCCCCATCTTTATCAGCTCATCCATAAGATTTCACAAATTCTGCAATAGAAAAAGGAGCAGGATTTTCATTCATAATCAAATGTTGTTAGAAATGCCTGTGCCCGCTCTGTAACGGGATGGGTGAAAAATTCTTTCGGCTGACTGCTTTCTTCCACAATCTTCCCATGCTCCAAAAACAGGACACGGTCTGCAATGGCTTTTGCAAATGCCATCTCATGGGTCACAATCAGCATCGTGCTGCCAGCCTTAGCAAGTGTGAGGACAACTTCCAGCACTTCCCGCACCATTTCAGGATCCAAAGCAGCAGTAATTTCATCAAGCAACAGAATTTCCGGATGCATAATGAGCGCCCGTACAATCGCGACACGCTGCTTTTGTCCTCCGGAAAGCTGGCGGGGATAATCATCCCTTCTTTTTGCAAGTCCAACTCTTTTCAAAAGCTCCACAGCCTCTTTTTCCACTTCTGAGCGGTTTCTTTTTTGTACCTTCAGAGGCGCCAACAGAATATTTTCCAGTATGGTTTTATGCGGAAACAAATCATAGCTCTGGAAAACCATGCCGATTTTCTGGCGCATTTTGGATATGTTTTTTGCCTCTTTCTGAACTGGTTCACCATTCAGAAAAATCTCTCCGCCCTGAATATCCTCCAATGCGTTGATGCAGCGCAGAAGCGTGCTTTTTCCACACCCGGAAGGTCCGATAATAACAACAACTTCACCTTTATTGACTGTAAGACTAAAATCATCAATTATCACATGACCGCCATAGGCTTTCTGTATATGATTGATTTTTAAAAGCGCCTGTTCCATACTTATAACCACCTTTTCTCAAGATATCCTGACAGTCTGCTGATCGGCCAGCAGATCAGGAAATATAACAGAAAGACTACTGCAAACACACCAAATGCCGCATTGGGCGAAGTTCTCCTGTTTGCCTCAATTATCTGCTGTGCAACCTTTAATACCTCCACAATTCCAATCATCATGACAAGGCTTGTGGTTTTAATCATTCTTGTAATAAGGTTAATGGAAAGCGGAACTAACCGCCGGATCGTCTGCGGCAAAATAACATACAGATAAATTTCCAGTCCCGTCATTCCCAATGCCTGCGCACTTTCATACTGAATTTTGGGAATACTGATTAATGCGCCCCGCACCAGATCGCCCATTTCAGCCACACCCCAAAAGCTGAATACAATAATTGCAGAGTGTTCCGCAGACACATCCCATCCAAATACCCTTGTTGTACCAAAATAAACAATAAACAGCAGTACCATCTGCGGCATAATCCGAACAATCTCCAGATAAATACGAAAAACCGCTTTCAGAATCTTATTTCTGGATGTCATAAGCATCCCCATCACAAGACCTAATGCAATACTAATCACAACAGAAATCAGGCTTATGCGGATCGCAACCCATAGACCGCTAAGCAGCCGCAGAAAGTTTTTTCCTTTAAAAAGTACATCAATCCCCAAATTCGGCATGGCGCAGTCTCCTTTCCACAAAACTTCCCGCTACGGATACTGGCAGCAGCATAATCAGATAGAAAATAACCAACAATATCAGACACTCAATGGTCTTGGCATACATACCGATGAAATCCTTTGCCGTAAACATCAAATCCATCAGGCTGATGGTAGAAAACACGCTTGTTTCCTTCAACAAAAAGATTACATTAGCAAGAAGTCCAGGTACACTGGAAGAAACTGCCTGCGGCAGGATTACATACCGAAATGTCTGTACTCTATTCATGCCAAGACTCATCGCACTTTCCGACTGGATCGGTGCTATATTTTCCAGACCGCTCCGAAAGGTTTCCGCCATGTAAGCGCCGCCTAAAAGCCCCAGCCCAAGACTGCCGCAGACCTGTGCTGAAATACGGACACCGATTTTGGGCAGTGCAAAATAGAGAAAGAATAGCTGCACCAGAAGAGGTGTGTTTCGAAACAGTTCAATATAAAATCCTGTAATGCAACGCAGAACCGGTATCTTCAGATGCATTACCACTGCACAAAGTACACCAATCATAAATGCCAGAAGAATACCCTGCCATCCGATTTTAAGCGTGAGCAGCAGCGCATCTTTATAACGCGGTAAATAAGATACTATCACTTCCCAATCCATGACCTGCCTCCTAACCTATTCCTGATTCCTGTGATCGAGTTTCTTCCAATCAGTCGCTCCTGCCGCCTGCAAGTGCCCGAATCCCTTCCTCGTTTTCATTTCCTTCTTTTACAACCAGAACATTCACATAAGTCTGTGCAGCCTCATCCTTCACTCTGGCTTTCCACTTATTTGCCTGTAATCGCACCGCCTTCAACCACCAGCGTATCCTCATAATCAGCGCCATAGGTATCTAACAGGGTTGTCTCATAGTCTGCATGGAAAAACTTTTCTTCGCCAAGAGCCTTGATTTCATCATTCAGCCAGTTCAGCAGACTCTCGTTTCCTTTCGTAACAGCAGGCGCAATCGTGTCTGCACTGCCAAGAGATGGAATACCGACTTCATAACCGGGATTTTCAATAGCAAATGCAATGACTTCTGTATTGTCGTTGGCCCATGCCACGCCGTTTCTATTTTCAAATGCGGTTTTCGCCTCCGCATAGGCATCATATTTCTGAAGCTTGATGTCGGGATAATTCTTTTCAAGATAGGTTTCAGCAGTAGTTCCAGAAATAACGATTACTTCATCCTTATCGCCAATCTCATCCAGGCTGGTGATAACCGCATCATCATGAGAAACAACACCCAGCGCCACATTCATGTACGGTAGTGCAAAATCGACTTCCTGGGCGCGTTCCTCTGTTACAGTGAAGTTTGCCAGAATAATGTCAACCTTGCCTGTCTGCAGATATTCAATGCGGTTTGCGGCTTCCGTGGATACATAATTGATTTCCACACCAAGATCTTCACCGATACGATTGCCAAAGTAGACATCATAGCCCTGATACTCACCATTCTCATCTACATAGCCGAACGGGCTTTTGTCGGAAAATACACCGATATTAATAGTACCGCTTTCCTTAATTTCATCCACTGTCCTGTAAACAGTGTTGTTCGTTACTTCCACACTATCGCTTGCAGAGTTTTTAGAACCGCATCCTGTCAATGAAGATACCAAAAATGTAAGTGCAAGAGCGATGGCTCCCAACCGCTTAGATACAAAATATTTCATAAATAAATCCTCCTATTATCTGTCATATATCTGACAATTTGGTTTGTTATGTATGGAATTTGAGCGCAAAAAAACCGGGACGCTGATCAACTCCCGGACAAACGGCAATATAGCATTTCATATCGAAATATCATACATCGCTGCAACACAAAGCAGACGAATGCACCTGGCTATATTGGCATACCCGGGAAAAAAACATTCGACACCAACATGCAACAGCAATATAAGAATCGTTTGTTCTATACATAGCATTCCTCTCCCTTCCTGAATAAGCTACTCAAATTCAATATAGTCGATATTACACCCATTTACCCACTCTGTCAATAGGTAAATAGATAATTTTATTTTTTCTCAGTCTTGATTTATCCCATTACTTTACGATAAAATAGTTAGATAGGAGGAATTTCATTATGATTTCAACAAAGGGAAGATATGCAATCCGCTTTATGATAGACTTGGCAGAACAGTCCACAGATAAGCCTATTCCACTTGATGACTCTGCTTCAAGACAGGATATTTCAAAAAAATATCTGGAATTAATCGTAAAAATTCTTGTAAAAGGCAAGCTTGTGAAGGGTACAAGCGGAAAAGGCGGCGGATACCGCCTGATGCGCAGACCCGAAGAATATACAATAGGTGAAATTCTGGAATTAACGGAAGGAACACTGGCAACCGTTGCATGTCTGGATGCGGATGCAGAACAATGCCCAAGAAAATCTTTCTGTAAGACTCTGCCCATGTGGAAAAAATTTGACACCATTGTACAAGACTATTTTTTCAATATAACTATAGCAGATCTTATTAACGGAAAGTTTTAACAATTATACACGGAGCCAAAAATATCCGATTCAAAGATAGCAATTGGTACATTCAGGTTCCGTGCATTTTCCTCAATTCCCTTACGGTTTGCCGGGCTATATCCCGGGTCCATCACAAGGAACTTCGCCTCAAATTCAACCTTATTATGCAATTTCAATTTCTGAAAGCATTTTGCCATAAGCATGGAGTCTTTTTCACCGGAAATACAAACTGCTATTGTATCCCCTGGTTTTACCAACTCATAAGTATTAATTGCCTTCGTAAATCTCGACCAGATCGTTTTCCTAAATTTTTTCCGCAGGCTTTGCTCCACATCTTTTGCCTTCCATTTCTACCCTGCACAGGTCTTTTACTACTTCACCTGCAAGAATCAACCCTGCCACAGATGGCACAAATGCCACGCTTCCCGGAATGTCCCTTCTTTCTGTACACTTATGCTTTGCTCCGGGCGGACAAATACAGTTTGTCCTGCAGCTGATAGACATATCCTCCAACGGTCTTGTAGGTTTTTCTTCCGAATACACAACCTTTAATTTCTTTACACCACGTTTTTTCAATTCCCTCCGCATGACTTTTGCCAAAGGACATACTGCTGTTTTATAAATATCAGTAACCTTGAACTGACTGCCATCTAATTTATTCCCCGCACCCATGCAGCTGATAATCGGCACATTTTTTTCCTGCGCCTTCATAACAAGTTCAATTTTAGCCGTAACCGTATCCACTGCATCAACAATATAATCATATTCCTCAAAAGGAAATTCATCTGCATTTTCAGGCAGGAAAAAGCATTTATGTATTGTCACATCTGCATCCGGATTGATTTCAAGAATCCGCTCTTTCATCACTTCTGCCTTATATTTTCCCACTGTTTTTCGTGTAGCTACGATCTGCCGGTTCAGATTTGTCAAACAGACTTTATCATCATCAATTAAATCAAATGCCCCGACTCCACTTCGTACAAGGGCTTCACAGGCATATCCTCCTACGCCTCCGATTCCAAAAATTGCAACTTTTGAACCGGATAATTGATTCATCGACTCTTTCCCAAGCAATAATTCTGTTCTTGAAAACTGTGTAAGCATCCATGTATCTCCTTATTTTTTTAATTAACCTTCTTACTGCAACATAGAAAAACAGCGGATGCTGTGCACCCGCAAATCACCATTTTCCTAGTAAACCCATTTGGTTTATTATAAATATAAAGAGAATTCTTGTCAATTGGTTTTTCAAAACTAAAACCTAAAACCTACTTATTGATTTCAAAGGCCGTAAGGGACAGTAACAGTATATGTGCCCAAAATTTCCTGCCATCCAGCCATGCTGCGTCACTTGTGGCTGAATGAAGATTCGTGGCGCCGTTGCCAATATCGCTGCCGTCGGAAGTACAGAAGGGGACAATCATCTTGCCTGAGAAGTCATAGGCCTCAACAAACGTGTTGATAATTCTCGGAGTATTTCCCCACCAGATGGGATAATATCATCTGTCAAGTACGGGACAAAAAAATTTGCCTTTTTATAATGGTTAATTCTATAAAAGTCCAATACTTATAATGATTATTTCCTCATGCCTGCAATGAATAATACAATCATGAACCAAAATCAAATAACACTGACATTATGACTGTCCCCAAATAAATTATAAGTAAAAAATGCTTAGAATCTTTTATAATATGATTTTAAGCATTTTTCTTTATTTGTTATTCACTTTCAAAATATCAAAATAATAGTACAAAATCTGAAAGGCAAAATGGAATCTGTCGATATCTTTTACTTAGATATAATATCAATTTCTTTTCTGCTTTACGCAAATGATGACTGCCACAATAATCATTGGAATCATACTGATAATACCAATATATGCTGGACCAAGGATTGCCTTATCTGCATACTCAGGTTTAGAAAGATAAATGAATATGGTAAATGCATTGGCTGCACCATGCATCAGTGATGGAAGCCAAATAGTTTCTGTCTTTTCATACACATAATCAAACAAAATACCCATCATAACAGTACAGATACAGAATACAATCGGACCTAGCACTGGGGCTCCAATATATTCTTTACCATACTCATAACCAGCAAGAATCATAATTGGCCAGTGCCAAGAACCCCAAATTACACCACCCACGACACGTCCCTTAGTGACACCAAGTTTCTCCTTCAAGTATGGATACAAAGCACCTCTCCAACCGACCTCTTCACCTAATGCAGTAAACATATTAAGAAATGGTGCAAATGTAACTGCCTGAATACTAGAAATCAGTATATATATTGGGATTGTTAATCCTAGCGATTCCAGCTGTTCTAACGCACCAGCCGCTTCCATAAGTCCGCACAAGGTCAAAAATTCAGGATCAAACGCCTTGGGAAAGATTATAAAAAACAAAACTCCACCAATGATGCTTAGTAAAGCGGGCATCCAAAGTGCAAAGAATACATATCGAATTTTACCCTTTAGATGCGGAACCCATCCCATACCTTTTAATGGAATCCTTGCTATAAGTGTAGCCATAAAAGGCATAAACATAGTTATCATCATAATAATCACAAATACCATTTCATTTCCATTGTTGCTAAAAATGCTTGCAATAATTTCCAAAATCCATGCCAATCCAAATGCCACTATCATATATATCGTAAATTGTTTTCTACTAATTATTGTTTTTCCCATTATGAATTACCCCCTTTTCTGTATACTTCAAGACTCCAAATTTTTCTCTTACAATTGGGACAAGTTAACTTTCTCATCTTTGGAGTATGATTTCCAAATACTGCTTCCATTTTCTTGGGCTGAAACCTGATATGACATTCAGGGCAAATATACTCTGTCTGTTTATACCAATAGTCAACCATAAAAAAAGCACAAATAACATGTACTGCCAAAGCTACAAAAAGCGGTATCCATATCCAAATTCCTTTTAGTATACAAATGACAAAAGTCACAATTTCTGCAGTTTCTAACGGAATTAAGATTATCCCCATCTTTTTGTACATTTTCTTTAATTTATCTTTTTCTTCCATAACCTGCGATATGTCATGAATTGTTTTTTGCGATCCATCCTTGAAAGAAGATAAAGCACCTCTTATACTTTTTATTTTTTCTAATTGTTCCGTTTTTCTCTTAACATCTACCTGAATGTTTTTCTCCTGTTCATCAAGCAAAAGTTCAATCACTTTTTTTGACTCATCGGATTCCAATATTTCAGCAATATCTTTAATAGAGATATCCAAATCTCTTAAAAAACAAATTGTTTCCAATGTAGCAACATCATCTTCAGAGAAAAGTCTTCTTCCTCCCTCTGTCAAATCCGTTGGAACAAGAATTCCTCTTTCGTCATAGTATTGAACAGTTCTTACTGAAACACCACACTTCTTTGCAAGTTCTCCGGTTGTATATAATGACATATCTCTGCCTCCTTTCAAAGGCTATATTAGTATATAACGTAGCGTAACAAGCAATATATCACGCTGCGTTATTTTTATTTTTAGCTCAAAATCGAATATATTATCAACCTTATTCCATTAAACAGGAATTTACATCTCGACAAATACCGATTTATTATTCTAAACTACTTAAAAAATATACCATACCATTCAATATAATTCCACATGCTTTTCAAACAAGGAAAACAGGCGGCTTGACCGGTAATGAGTAACTGTTTATAATGTAGAAAGTATTCATAGCTGCTGTACCGGATCCACGGTGCGCTGGTATGTTCAAATAAATTCTTCATAGAAAATCTGCTCCAATCCATCAATCCTGTCACATCATCTGACGTAATATAAGACAGATAGTGACGGCAGTCTTTACATAACAGTTTCCAAAGGTGCGAAACCGGAAATGTACCGTCCCATGCAGGAAGCAGAACAGCTCGTCATTGATGCCATAAATGTCGGGCTTGCCGCAATCCACAAGGCTCCGGAAGAAGACCTGATGGAGTCCGTGCTTGGCTTTGTGCAGAAGTACGTTTTTCTCGACTTTATGACCGCCCTGCCGACAACTGCGGATTTTAAACTTACGAAATGAATTTTGCAGTCAGGGATACAAGAATCAGTTCAATGTCTATAAGTCAAGAGAAAAGAAAAAGGGGAACAAAAAGGATGATTGAAAACAGGAATGTAAATATCATAACCGATGCCGACGGCAAAAAACTGATATTGATCAACGATATCCGTTTCAAAGAGAAACGGCAGATTGACTGGGATGATGTAAAGCAATATCTTGAAGGATATGTCGGGGACTATTACGAAATCGCTGAAAATGCAAAAGCCAAAGCAAATGCCGCCACTGCAATACCGGAACTGATTCAGATAGCATCTAATGGCTTTTGAAGAAAACCGCAAGGAAAAACACAATAAAAATGCCAAATACGGCTGGTATAGATATGATGTCCGTTTTGCCCTCCCGGTCTATGAAGAAAATGTACTCGTCAGATACAACATTTTCCATGCCCGGTTGTTGATCAACCACGCTGAAAATGGCAGGAAATATCTGTATGACATTCTTACAATAAAAAAAGAAACGAGCAAGCCGTAGCAAGATGTACGGTGAAAACCCATTTCTTTTGTCCTGTCAATCCCTGATTTTAATTTTTTGCAAAATCCCACCATTGACATTTTTAATGTAATGGGGGAACTTTGTTCCCCCTTGACTACCCTATAGCAGGAGACGCAGATGATGTCAAGGCCGCCGTGTTTCTCCTCTAAAAAACGCTGCCGCATCCTGCCACATTTACCGATATGGTATTCTATTGTATCCGAAAGTTTCAGATCAGGGATCAGGTAATCGCCTTCCCAATAGTAAGTAATTTCCATATACAACCGCCTTTCTTTGTGTATGCTAAACTATTTACAGATACGAATAAAAAGAGCTAGCACCCACTTTCTTTATCACAACATCTGCAATTTTCCATTCACCACAAATGAGCCAGCCGCATATGTTGTATTTTCTGCGAGCAATGAGCCAAGCTGGCATACTTGTATGTCAATTTGGCGAATGCCGCAAGAGTCAGATACTTGTATCTGACTAGCAGATGGAGATTTCTGCTAAAATACAAGCTTTTAGAGAAATCTGACATCTACGCTTCACAACATATCACATCGTTGTGATACATATACGCAGTATCAATCAGACGATAACCGGACTCTATTGCAGTATACACTGAATCCACACATTTATCCTCTAATAAAGAATACGTACCAAGTCCTAATACCGGCATCTCATATCCGCTGTTCAAAACAACTTCAGGCGCTTTTTGTCCGTCCGCTGACATTTTCCCACTACTTCCACTGCATTTTCACTTTTCTGCTCAGGCTTTGACAGACCACATCCTGATAATAACAGCAGTTGTAACACAAAAATCAAAAATAAAACTGTAGGTCTGCACTTAATTTTTGTCAAATTAACGTCTCCTTTCATAAACTTCCGACAAAGACATATTTTCATACCGCCCGTTCCTCATATTATTTCAAGTATTCCGTAAAAAACTCCGTCAGCCTGTCAAAGGGAATCGCATCTTTTCCGCCGCCATCATATAAATCAGTATGAACCATATCTGGAAGGATCAGAAGTTCTTTGTTATCTGCATAAGGATTTTCCTTTACCATATTTGCGTAAGCATCCTTGCTGAAATAACAGGAATGCGCCTTCTCCCCATGCATGATCAGAACGGCGCTCCTGATCTCATTGCTGTATTGCAGGATAGGCTGGTTCAGAAAGGACATACAGCCAGTTACATTCCAGCCGCCATTGGAGTTCAGCGAACGGGTATGGTAGCCCCGTTCTGTTTTGTAGTAGTCATAATAATCCTTAACAAAAAATGGCGCATCTTCGGGAAGGGGGTCAACTACACCGCCGCCAAGCGCATAGTTCCCATTCCTGTAATCAACCAGCCTCTGTGCATTCATGGCCTGACGCTTTGCATAACGGGCATCAGAACTGTCTTCCGAATCAAAATAGCCCTTGGCATTTACACGGGACATATCATACATAGTGGAAGCCACGGTTGCTTTGATCCGGGTATCCAGAGCCGCCACGTTCAATGCCATGCCGCCCCAGCCGCAAATACCGATAATACCGATTTTCTCTGAATCAACATTTTCCTGCAGAGACAGGAAATCAACAGCAGCCTGAAAGTCCTCTGTATTGATGTCAGGAGAAGCCATATAGCGGGGCTGGCCGCCACTCTCACCGGTAAATGACGGATCAAATGCAATCGTCAGAAACCCCCGCTCAGCCATATTCTGGGCATACAAGCCTGCCGCCTGTTCCTTGACAGCGCCAAAAGGACCGCATACTGCAATTGCTGCCAGCTTGCCTTCCACATTTTTAGGCACATACATATCTGCCGCCAACGTAATGCCATAACGGTTGTGAAATGTTACTTTACTATGATTGACCTTTTCACTCTTAGGGAAGATCTTATCCCATTCCTTTGTTAAGTTTAAATTTTCCGATACCATTTAAAATACCATCCTTTCTTTTTTTGCTTTCTTCAATTGATAGAGCAGGAAATCCAGAAGATCAACCTTATTTTCCGAATCATGAAGCTCATCAAGAAGAACTCTTTTATGTTGCCGCAACAACTCAGTTACCCTATCTATGTCATTTGCCTGCACAAGATTTACAATCTGCATTGTCATCTCATCATTACAACCCAATTCATGAAGATGGCGAATCCATTCGTTTGCGTTTGTCACTTGCTGCATTTCCTCACCTCTTTTTCAAAATCATTATACATCTGTGATGGAACATCTGCGAATGGTAATAATTCATATCGTGATATGATTTTTTTTCATTTCATGTTATAATGGGGAAAAGCAGAACCGTAAGGTGAGACTTTTCGCTGCCTAAGCGAAGCGGAGTCTGGGGTTTCCAGAAATAAGGTGGTGTATGTCATGGAAATTAGAACATTACGATATTTTTTAGAAGTTGCCCGTGAAGAAAATATGTCAAAAGCGGCCGTGAGACTTCATATGTCCCAGTCAACACTTTCCAAACAGCTGAAAGGATTGGAAGAAGAATTGGGAAGAAAATTGTTTATCCGCCACAGTTTTTCCATAGAACTGACTGACGAGGGGATGCTGCTTCGCAAAAGGGCGGAAGATCTGCTTTCTATGGCGGATAAAATTACAGCAGAATTTTCTGCTATGGATGATATTGTTGGAGGAAATATATATTTTGGCTGTGCAGAGTCTTATCAAATCCGGCATCTTGCAAGTGTCATTAAGCATTTCAAACAGCGATACCCGGATTTTCATTACCATATTACAAGCGGAGACACGGAACAGGTCACAGAAAAGCTTGATAAAGGGATTCTCGACTTTGCAGTCATTGTGGAAGAACCGGACTATGAAAAATATAATGTCCTAAAAGTACCGGATTCCAACCGTTGGGGGGTTATTATGCCTGTATCCTGTAAACTGTCAGAAAAACAAGTGATCCGGTTTGAAGATTTGCTTGGCCTCCCCTTGTTCTGTTCCGAACAAGGCTGGCGGACGGATCTTCCAAGATGGTGCGGCAACCGGCTTGATGAATTAAAACTGGAAGGTTCTTTCCGGCTCTCTTACAACGGTTCTATATTTGCAAAAGAGGGACTTGGATTTCTTCTGACCTTCGAAAATCTGATTCACGCAAATCCGGGAAGCGGCCTGGTATTCCGTCCTCTTTTCCCCACTCTTGAGACAAATATGTACATTATTTGGAAAAAAAGACAGGTGTTTACACCAATCGCAGAACGCTTCATGCACGAGTTGCAAAATGCCTTTGACACAAAGGGATGTTGAGAAAAATAAGAAACTTCTACCAACTCCCAGGTCCCCCATCCAAATCCCCCTGACAGCCATTCCCCTTGCAACAGAAACAAGGAAAGAGGCACTCGGTTTCATTAATGACTGAAAATAATAGGTTGAAAAGATATTCAGCTGCAATAGCAAGAATGATATACCATAACTGCGCATAATGGACGGTGAATTTGGCAGACAGATTCTGTTGGAGCCATAAAAACACGGATAAATCCATTTGGAATTGTCCGTAATAGCTATGCAGCCGTACATTGTGCTTCGGGAAAAATACTTCCATATATCTGCCAGACTCAATATAGTTGCGCCCTGTGAGATTGTCATCTATGTAAACACTGTCTTTGATACAATTCGATTTTGGCATACTTTTTGATTATGCCTTGTAGGGAATGGTTCAAATTTGAAATGCCAGAAACAACACGGTAGAAATATTCATATCTGAATGGTATAATGAATTCATCAAATCAGAAGTTACGGAGGTAATGATAATAATCAATATTGAAGATTTTGACAAAGTTGAAATGAGAGCCGGAACGATTCTTGATGTAAAAGATAATAAAAAGTCCAGAAATCCAGCATATGTTGTGACGATTGATTTTGGTGAAGAAATCGGTATCAAGAAATCGTCTGCTCAAATTACAACTTTATACAAACCTGAAGATTTGATTGCAAGGCAGATTATTTGCTGTATAAATTTAAGTCCTATACATATTGGATCTGTAAAAAGCGAAGTGAGGATTCTTGGAACGGAGTCAGAACAAGGTGTTGTACTGCTCCAACCGTCTGAAACTGTTAAAAATGGGGACAAAGTATTTTGAAAAAATACAGTTAATTGCGCAGTTGCCTAGAACATAAATTGGTATTTTTGGAGGAGCTATATGAAAATTGTTGATGGGAAACCTTATATAAATCAGGTTAAAAACTTGATTATAGAATATACAAAAAAGCTAGGAAGGGATTTGACATTTCAAAACATTGATGATGAATTAGAAGATCTTGCTCGGAAATATACAGAGCCAGAAGGAGAACTTCTTGTTGCAATTGACATCAGAAGGAATGTAGGTGGAATGATTGCTTATCATCGACATTCGGAAGATCGTTGTGAAATGAAACGCTTATATGTGAAACCTGACTTTCGCGGTTCGAAATTAGGTGAGCAACTTATTAAGGAAATTTTGGAACGAGCAAAACAAAAAGGCTATAAAGAAATGGTATTAGATACCATCGTTCCTTTACAATCCGCAATTCATTTGTATAGAAAATTTGGATTTCTAGAGTGTGAACCGTATTACAACAATCCAATGAACGATGTGATTTATATGAAAAAGAAACTGTAAATTGGGCAGGAAGAACTGATTGAAATGCTTTCTTAAATTTCTTTCAAAATTCAATTAGCAAAGAATAGGATAGATAAGATATGAAATTAATATATGCAAAATACAATATGTAACATAATGCCATTGATATAACCACCCTTGACGAATATATTCTAATTTCTACTATTGGTTGAATTTATATGATGAACTAACCAACACGGTTATGGTTTATTTCAATTATCTATAGTAAAATGGAATCAAAAGAAACAAGGGGATGTTTATATGAATATTGGATCAGTAATTATGAATAAAAGAAAGGCTTTAGGTTATACACAACAAACTTTGGCAGATAAGTTAAATGTTTCTTTTCAAGCAGTATCAAAATGGGAGAAGGGAACGAATTATCCGGAAATGGAAATGCTTCCTATGATTGCAAGTGTGTTGGACACAAGTATTGATTCGCTTTTGGGATATAAGTCTTTTGTGGTTTCCGATTATGATAAACGATATGACACAGAGGATTATTATTGGGGAATAACCCCTAACAACTTATGCTATGAAATAATGAAATTGCGACCACCAGTTAAACCGTTAAAAGTGTTGGATATTGGCTGCGGGGAGGGGAAAGACGCTGTTTTTCTTGCTCGAAACGGTTATATTGTAACGGCTTTTGATTTGTCTGAAGCTGGAATAGAAAAGGGGAAAAAACTTGCCGAAAAATGTAATACCTATGTAGACTTTTTTAAAGCTGATATAACTGATTTTCGTGCAACCGAATACTATGACATTATTTTTAGCAGCGGAGTATTTCACTTTATCAAACCGGAAATACGGAAAGAAATTACAGTAAACCTGAAAGAATTCACAAACAAAAGCGGCATACACGCAATCAATGTATTTGTAGATAAACCGTTTGTGAAAGTTCCACCGGATAAAGATACCAATTGGTTTCGCTGGAATTCCGGAGAACTTTTTATGCTCTATCATGATTGGAAATTGCATAAGACAGAAGAAATCATTTTTAACTGCAATAGCGGTGGAATCCCACATCAGCATTGTATGGATATTATGATTGCAGAAATGGTGAAATAATTCTACGGACAGGCGTATTCATATGGTTGATACAGAAGATAAATTGTACGAAGGGAAAACTTGCTATTTTACATTTATTGCCCCCAAAAATGAATTACAGCCCCTTTATGAATGTGTAAAACATATAGAGGGAATTAATTGTGTTTTTCAACAAGATAAATACAGATCAGAATATTGGTTAGAACTATGTCCGGGTAATGCAACAAAGGCATCAGCAATTCAAAGAGCAAAGCAGTTATGCGGCTGCCAAAAGGTAATTGTATTTGGCGATTCGGCAAATGATATTTCCATGTTTCACATGGCAGATGAAGCATATGCAACAAAAAACGCAATTGACGAATTAAAGGAAATTGCTACTGGAATCATTGAAAGTAATAATACTGATGGAGTAGCAAAATGGTTAGAAGTACATACCTGACAAAGGGTGAGAGTCTATCCTATAGAAAAAGCGTGCAAACTTAAAGTTGTCTATTGTAAATTCAATATAAAATTTCCACCCTCGAATGAATAATCTTCATTGAATGATATTTCTTCCGTCGAAACACACTCAAAGCCTAATTTTTTTAACAATTTGCAAGATGGTATATTGGCAAGTGCTGTTCCCGCTGTAAATGTGATTGCATTATATTCTCGAACAAAATAATCAATAAGTGCCTTTATGCTTTCATATGCATATCCATTTGAATGAAATGTCGAATGAAAGCAGTATCCTAAATCATATTTTTCTTCATCTTTATGAAAGCATACATAGCCAATCATCTGATTTTTATCCAATAAATATATTGCAAAAAATAGGCTGTTTTCAACAAATTGTTTTGTCAATGCTTCTATTTCTATATCCTCTGCGGGCAGAGGTCTGTCATAAGCGGCATACTTTGAATTATTAAAGTCAATAAACAGACTTTTCATTTTCATCCAATCATCTTCTCGCAAATCGCAAATATATAATCTAAGTGTTTTCAGTTCCATTAAATTTTGCCAACCTCCCTTTGCCCTATTCTTTGCAATTATCATCTGCCTTGCCCGTTCCCACTGTTCTGTGCTGACCGCCTTCGGTTTACGGTAGCTGACATATGGTTTCGGAAAGGAATAGGTCTTAGATACTTCG
Source organism: Lachnospiraceae bacterium (assembly GCA_014804675.1). Classification (GTDB taxonomy): domain Bacteria; phylum Bacillota; class Clostridia; order Lachnospirales; family Lachnospiraceae; genus RGIG3040. The sequence continues at coordinate 45,260 of JAAUZH010000014.1, read as the reverse complement.
TCCTGCTCTATCAGCTTGTATGTATCGGGAAAGTTTCATAGTTCCATATCCCCCTCCATGAATCCTGCAAACGCCCGCTTCCTGCAGAATATATTCACTGGTTGCCAGTGCAACTGTTACATTCTGGGTATGCACGTCCTTTGGACTGTATATGTTCTGAAGCATTTTGGCCGAAGAATCCCCGCTTTTTCTGATAACCTCCAGAAACCCTTGAAAATCATGATTTTCCAGAGCCTTTACTCCTTCCCGCACTCTTTTCTGCTCTCCAAAGAAATGCATGGTGCGAAGCACTGCCCTGTCACTTACCTGATTCCGAAGCCCTGCAATATTTTATCCGTCAAATCCGCATGGGAGCCTTTTATCTCCACAATACAAGGCTGTATGCATGTTCCTCAAAATCACAGGCTGTCTGCTCTATAACCGGATTTGCCCTCTCCTTAAAATCTATATAAATAAGCCCTCCCACACCGCATGCCATCTGGTCCATCAGTCCGCATGGCTTTCCAAAATATACATTTTCAGCAAACTGTCCGATTTTCGCAATCTCTTCTGAGTACACCCTGCCGTCATTGTACATGCCTGAAAGAACGGTTCCTACAAGGCTTTCAAATGCAGCTGAAGAAGACATGCCTGCCCCATGGGCACATCGCTTGTGACATATGCTAAAAAACCACCGATCTGCCAGCCTCCAGCTTCCATGCCTGCTGCCACGCCCCGAATCAACGCCGCTGTGGTCCCAAGCTCCTCTTCCTTCTTTTCAAGCTCATTCAAATCAATCACTATCATGGAGAAAAGCATATTTATGGAATTTCCATAAGAAGAAAACAAATCCTTCCGCATGGAGCACCGGAAACGGACCAGACTTTTTGCCAGAGTCCTTAAAAGTCTTCTACTCCCAGATACCCTCTATAGCCTCCAGCCTGTTTTACGAGAATATAGAACTCCTTCCGATATTCATCCCTTAAATCCAGCTCTGAAAGCCTGTCAATCACGTCCTCAATATTGCTGTCATTTGCATATCTGCTGTTCTTCAACAGCATGCCGAACTGCGCCACACAGGCTGCAAACTGCATATCCTGAGAAGGTTTTTGTGTATAATCGCTTCCCTTTACCGGATATTCGCTTTCCCTGCTTTTTGTTTGTTCAGGCTCTTTATAGCGAATTTTTATGGTACAGTATTCACTGTTCTTCCCTATTTCATATAATGTCCTATCCGTTTTGGATTGTGACGTATTTGTCACATAATCATCCTGATATTTTAAAGCAATGGAATCCTTTCCGCCTTTTGCAGAATTTCTGGCAGGAACAATTTCATACAAGGCAATCATACTATGTCCTGCACCGATTTCTCCCGCATCCTTCGTATCATCTTTAAAATCAAAATCATCCATCACCCGGTTTTCATAGCCAATGAGCCGATAGCTTTCCACGATTTCCGGGTTGAATTCCACCTGGAATTTCACATCCTTTGCTACCGTCATAAGGGTTGCGCCCATTTCCTTTACTAAAACCTTCCTGGCCTCTCTTTCAGAATCAATATAGCTGTAATTTCCATTTCCCTTATCGGCAAGAAGCTCCATTTTATTATCTTTGATATTGCCTGTTCCAAATCCTAATACGGATAAGAAGATACCGCTTTCCTTCTTTTTCGTAATAAGCTCCTCTAACTCCCATTCACTGGTAAGTCCAATATTCAAATCTCCGTCTGTTGCAAGAATAATCCGGTTATTGCCTCCTTTTATGAAATAATCCTCTGCCAGCCCATAGGCAGTCTGTATTCCGTCTCCGCCGTTCGTTCCACCTTCTGCAAAAAGCCCGTTGATGGCGCTTAAAATCCTGTCCTTGTCGCTTCCCTTTGCCCCCTCTAAAATAACCTGCACATCAGAAGCATAGGTTACTATGGAAACTCTGTCCTTAGCGGTCAGATTGTCTGTGAGCATGGAAAAGGATTTCTGTAAAAGAGGAAGCTTGTCTTCATCGCTCATAGAACCGGATACATCTAAAAGAAATACCAGATTAGATGGCGCAGCTTCGGAGAAATCAATTTCCTTTGTGCTGATCCCTACCATAAGAAGCCCTGAGCTTCTATTCCAGGGGCAGTCTGACACTTCTGTAGTAACCCCAAAAGGAGTGCTTCCGTCAGGCCTCCTTAAGTCGTAAGAAAAGTAATTGAGCATTTCTTCAATCCTTACTGCTCCGGCAGGAATTTCATCTATATAATAGCCTTCCTGAATCATTCTCCTTATATTGGCATAGGAAGCGGTATCCACATCTGCCGAAAAAGTAGATAAGGGACTTTCCTTTACTGAATAAAAGGGATTTTCCTCTGTATCGCTATATTCCTCACCACTGTAAGGAACATAATCATCTGCATATCGGGGCACAGCATAGTCTTCTGTCGCACTTTCTTTCATAGCGGCACTGTCGGCGCTGTTATACGCATCTGCCTCTGCTACATCGCTCTTATACTCCTGCTTTTGTCCGCCATTTTCCAAATCTGCGCTTCCATCCGCTTCATCATTCCCGGCTGTCCAATCCTGAGGATATTCTGCGCCCACCTCATTATCCGTCAAGACTTCTTTCTCCGTATAGGTATCGTCTGAGGTTTTGGTTCCATCCGGCTCCGCCTTCTTTCCGCAGCCTGTCAGCATGGATGCTGTCATTACAATTGCCAATAATAAACTCACTATTTTTCTACTCATCATAAAAGTCCTCCCAATCTATCATCTATCCGGTTTTCGCTGCCTGATATAGATACGTTGGAAGGCCCTTCCTTTTATGGGTATTTTTTATTTTTATCTGTTTCTGCTTTTTTCTTCTCATTGGCCGCATGCTGACTGGAAGCTTTTCCATTACACAGGCATTCCAACTTCAATTAAATTCCCGTCTAAATCGTAGAAACAGATTACATTTTATCCTAAACTTTTCAATGTAGCCAGCTCTGAAAAACGCTCTCGCAATTTTGGGATTATATGTTCCTATATTATGCCAATTCCTGATTTACAAAATCTTTGTAAACTATTCCTGATTGAACACCTTTTAGTTCAATAACAACCCAGCTCCAGATACTTGCCCTATCATCTATTGCAAAATGAAAATCTTTTTGAAGATGTTCATCATTCACAACTTCCTCAAGAAATTGATCTTCATCATCATATTCAAGAAATATTTTTATCTCAAACAGATTGTCAGCTTCTGTTATGAAATCCCCAAGCATTTCATCGGAAACCGCAATTCCTTCTTCGCAGATTAGTCCATCATAGCCATGCAGTGCAAAATCATATAGCAGATAATCTCTTCTACAATCTGCACAAACTGCCCTCACCGCCTGTCCATATTTGTTCCCATATTCCGTTATCGCCATTTTGTTTTTATCGTAAAACTCGCCGAAATATCGGATTTTAAATGCTCTGCACCCGCACTCACAAGCTATTACACCCTCAATTCCTTCAGCATCAGTCGGATAATAAATTTTTTCAAGATGTCTTGGTTTAATCATTGCGTATTTCTCCTTACATTTTTTCTGTATTCTCCAAAAATATCAACCATATCAATATTTTGCTTCTATAAATTCTAATTCATTGGAGAGTCAGACATAAATTTGAAGTTATATATTTTGTTCCATTTCATCTGTCGGCTCATAATCTATCTTCCAGTCTAAGTACGACCCCAAAGTTCCGCAACTGGTACAGCGGTTGCCGATATAGACCCATTTCACGCTTCCGTTTTCTCTGCGAATAAAACCTACTCTTACATTGAAAGATTTACAAGATTTACATACAGGACACTTTCTTAACCTTGGCTTTGCATCTTCCCAAACTTCTTCGCAATCTAAAAGTATCTTCTTTGCTCCGCATTTCGTGCATTCTATTTCAATAACATCTTCTGTCTGGTCAACTCTCAATTCAAAGCAATCACTTCCGCACGAATGACACAAAACGGGCTTTATATCAATATTATTATCCTCCGAATATAGGCGAAGATATTCGGAAATATCCTCAGCACTGTCCCCTGCCCAATACTTTTTTGTCTTATCTATCATAGCTCTTTTCCTCCACAAATTGTATGAATCCCATTTTTATTTGTGTGTTCCTTTAGATTGGATATAAGCTCCTCTCGAATTTCGGACCGGATAAAATGAAACACGCCACTACTAAAAACGATATTATACATTTCAGTCGCACGGAAATCGGTTATGTCGGCTTTGAAAAAGAATTCAAGAGAATACACAAAATAATTAACACTTTCAATATTTCATCCACTTACTCCTTTGTTACAAGGCATCTGAATTTTAGCTATTGAAGTTTTCATTATTTTATTATTTTTTGCAGTTCATGGATAAATTCATCACGATTTTTAGGCGATATTCCAACAATATTTGTCACACCACAATCTCTGTATTTAATAAAGACCATTTTTTCACTTAATGCTGGATGTCTTCCTAATGAATCTTTCTTATAGCCATCCAAAATCTGTTGAAATGAAATCTCATTCTTATATATACCACATCTTATTTCCAGTCTGTCTTTCTCCAAAATATACTTTGTATTAATCACAGGATATACTATTGCAAAATAGTACGCAATCGCAGCAATTACATATGCGACGGAGATTGCTATCATATTTCCATCACCACATATATATAGAAATGAACCAACTATAATAGCCGCAATCAAAATAGCCACCAGAGAATACATCAGCCCAATGCTGCTTCTATACGCTTTTTTGTCCATTATATCCTTACTCCTTCCACAATTTTATAATCTCCAAATGCGCCTTTCTCAGTTCCATGATTTCCATGCATCTGGTTGATAACCTACTGTAGCCAGTTTGCCATTTCTGACAATCGGTGTCTTTATAACCTGTTGGTTTGCAAGCACTTTTTCTTCTTTCTCATCATCAGCAATGTATTTGACAAGGGCAAGGGCAGCTTTATCCTTACACTCCTCATTTATCATCTTTTCCAGCCCTCCAACCGCCTGGCAAACACTACGTAATTCCCCTTTACTGATTTCTTTTTCATTCACTCAATACATTTTCTTCTACCAAACACGGATGTCTATTGATTTTTATTCTGCCTCCAGCAAAAAGTATTCATGTATAGAGCTGTCATAGGGCATTTTATTATCATAAAAAGTAACCCGATAACCTTCTCCCTCCGTAAGCCTTGTGTTGAACAATTCGTCGGCTTTTAAGTCAAGCTGCATTTCCTTTTCTATATTTTCAATTGCTTCCAGAATCGTCACATGNTAGATGACNACATTCTTTCCTTCCTNNACAGTTTCGGAAACACTCTCTATCCGAANCAGGGCATCCTGATAAACCAGATATCCCTGTTTTGACAGATCTGCTTTTTTATCCTGAAGCGCCTGACNATTTTCCTCTGCCTTTTNNGNCGANAGGCTTTCCTTACCCATATCCTCCGCTCCGGCTGCACGATCCGATTCATATTTCGCCTCTTCCGCCCTGTTCTCCTGGCTTTCCGCCACNGNTNCCTCTNCGTCTTGGTCTTTTACAGCTTCATCNTCGTAATCCNCNGTATCCAGAAANTCCTCCACAACANCGTTATATNCCCCGTCTGCGTCACTCTCNGTCATAAAGCCGCCTGCGTCTGTATCTTCTGNTGTCNCTGCATCATCAAATACTATTTCCTCTGNGGCGCTTTCATCAGCCGTCATATTATTGTAGGATTTTGGGGAGCTATTGTTTAAGGCAACCAATGTGATACACAGGCATGCAGCTATGCCTACCGTTCCATAAGCNGCATATTTCCTGTACAGCCTGCGCTTTACANGTTTNNTTTCTCCTCCTGCTGTATTTATTTGTTCTGNTNCATTTATNTGTTCTGCTGGGTTTATCTGTTTTACTANATTTGTCTGTTCTNCCACACTTGTCTTTTCNGGCAGGGAAGCTTCTATCCGNTTCCATAAATCCGGAGNCTGGNTANTTATTAAGCTGTCAAATTCATCTTTTATNTTCTTATTCATAATAACCACACCTCCTTAATTTCTTTATGGCATTCTGGTATTTCCACGTAACCGTCCCCATAGGCANTTGAAGAAGCTCTCCGATTTCCTTAAAGGTAAGCTCTCCTGCAATTTTTAAGTGGATGATCTGCTGNTCTGACTCCTTTAGGGAAGACAGNGCTTCNGTAAAGGACANTCTGGAAACAATCTGTTCTTCCTGATTTTCCTGTNCGCTGTCCTNTGCCATTGCCTGGGCCGCCTTTCCATAGCCCNTTTCTTCCTCNTAAGAATCCTCNGTGGAAAAATCAGTCAGAGCCTCTTTTTTATGCTTCCTGATAAAATCAATGGTCATNTTTCTNGCAATCTGTACCAGCCAGGACTTATGCCCCTTTTTCGGCTCATAATGATCCGCNAANCCCCATAGCTTCAANAAAAANTCNCTGACGATATCCTCTGCATTTTCCCTGCTTTTTATGATTTGGAGCACATAGGAATANAANTATGGCATATAAGCCTCATAAACNGCCTTCAGCGCCTCTTTATCCCCATGCCGCATTNGCTCCATGCACTCCCAAAACTGTGTGTCTGTCACAANGTTCTCCTTCCTGACAATTCCCCTCTGCTCCCNATATCGGGTCAGGTTCTCCTATCGGCTGTAACCTTTTTTCTATAATGAATACGAATTGTCTTACTTGTTTTTATGGTANTTTAAAAAAAATGGTGCCATGCCTTACACATGACACCTTCTTTTNGTNTGCCTTCTATAATGCTTTTATCCTGTCAATGGCCTCAACCGTGTTTTCATAAGAACCNAATGCTGTTAATCTGAAATAAGTTTCCCCGCTTGGNCCAAAGCCNGANCCGGGAGTTCCTACCACNTTGGCANGTTCCAGTAAATAATCNAAAAATTCCCAGCTGGTCATATTGTTTGGAGCCTTCAACCAGATATATGGNGCATTGACTCCTCCNGAAACCNTATAGCCGGCCTCCTTTAAGCCCTCATAAATATATTTGGCATTGTTCATATAGTAAGCCACCTGCTCCTTAAGCTGAGCCTGTCCTTCCTTTGAATATACAGCCTCTCCTGCTCTCTGGATAATATAAGGNGCGCCGTTATATTTGGTGCCGTGGCGTCTTGCCCAAAGTCCGTGAAGGGAAACGTCCCCTGCCTTTAAATCCTTGGGCACTACGGTATATCCTAAGCGCACTCCGGTAAAGCCTGCATTTTTAGAAAAGGAATGAAGCTCAATGGCACAGGTTCTTGCTCCCTCACATTCNTAAATGCTGTGAGGCACGTCCTCTTCGGATATGTANGCTTCNTATGCGGCATCNTAAATNATCACCGAACCGTTTTTATTGGCATAATCCACCCATTCCTGAAGCTGTGCCTTTGTAATGGTGGAACCGGTAGGATTGTTTGGAAAACACAGATAGATAATATCCGGCACTTCCTTTGGAAGCTCAGGGGCAAAATCGGTTTCTGCAGTACAGGGCATGTAGATNACGTCGCTCCATGTTTCCTTTGNNGNATCATAAGTACCTGTNCTGCCCGCCATAACNTTNGTATCCACATAAACCGGATAAACCGGNTCACAAACCGCAATCTTGTTATCTATGCTGAAAATTTCCTGAATNTTTCCCGAATCNCACTTTGCGCCGTCNGANACAAAAATTTCATCTGCGCTGATTTCACAGCCCCGNTTTTTATAATCATGCTCNACAATGGCATTTCTCAAAAATTCATAGCCTAAGTCCGGCGCATAACCNTGGAAGGTTTCCGCCTTTCCCATTTCATCCACTGCANNATGTAATGTTTCNATAATCTTTGGTGCAAGNGGCTGGGTCACATCCCCNATTCCCAGACGGATNATCTTCTTNTCCGGATTTGCTGCCGCATAAGCATTTACCTTTTTTCCTATAGTGGAAAACAAATAGCTTCCCGGCAGTTTTAAATAATTGTCATTAATCTTAAACATATCTTTCTCCTCTCAGTTTGTTTTTCCCTAATGGGCACATTATTCATAACAGTTCAGCCAGCAGTTCTCCCACAGGCAGCGGGGCGGGCATTTGGCTGAACATGATTTCTTAAGGAGCCCTTATAAAATCGCCAGTGCTTAGCGAGGTACTTTCGAGCTTAGCACTGCTGCGTTTTTATCAGAGCGGGAGCATGGCGACGTAGAAACATGTTCAGCCAAATGCCCGCCCCACTGTCTGTGGGGGAACTGCCGGCTGAACCGTTACCATCATTCTTCTATTTCGCCTTCAAATACGGTTTCTGCAGGACCTGTCATGAAAATCAGGTTCTTTTCCCGGTCCCATTCAATGAAAAGCTCTCCTCCAAGCACCTTGACCGTGACCTTTTCTTCTGTCAGCCCGTTTAAGACGCAGGCGGCTACTGTGGCGCAACAGCCTGTACCGCAGGCAAGAGTCTCTCCCGATCCTCTTTCCCACACCCGCATTTGCACATTGTTTCGATCCAGCACCTTTACGAACTCTGTATTGATCCGGTTTGGAAACCGTTCATGGTTTTCAAAGTAAGGTCCGATTTCTTCGATTTTCATATGCTCCACATCATCCATAAATACTACCGCATGGGGATTCCCCATGGATATACAGGTCATGCGATAGCTTTCTCCACAGACGATGATTTCCTCATCTATGACTGCTTCCCCTCCGGACAGGACAGGAATCTTAGCCGGAGTCAGTTCCGGGCTTCCCATATTAACCCTTACTGTTTCCACCTTTCCGTCCTTTACCGTAAGATCCAGATACTTCATTGCCCCGGCACTGATAACGGAAATAAACGTCTTATCCGTAAGCCCTTTATCATATACATATTTTGCCACGCACCGAATGCCGTTTCCGCACATTTCTCCTCTGGAACCGTCTGCATTGTACATTTCCATTTCAAAATCAGCCTGATCCGAGGGATTGATAAAAATCACCCCATCCCCGCCTACGCCAAAATGGCGGTCACTGGCCTTTCTGACAAGAGCTGCTTTATCCCTTACCTGCTCCGTAAAGCCATTTACATATAGATAATCATTTCCACATCCATGCATTTTCGTAAATTTCATATATGCCCTCCTAAACCTTCATGACAGACAAAATCATCTGTGCTGTTTCCACCATATTGGTGCTGCTGTCCATACTACATTTTTGTATATAACGGTGCGCCTCTTCTTCCGTCATATTGTTCCGGCTCATCAACAGACGCTTTGCCTCATTGATCATGGCTACCTCCTCCGGCTTTCGGTCCTTTGGCTTATCCTTGCTTTTCTTTCGCTTGTAGGCAATGGAGGTTGCCATCATTTCCACGGTATTTAACAAATCATGAACCTTTAAAGGCATTCCAAGGCACATGATATCACCGCCTGCACATTCCAACAGCAGTGACTGAGAGGCAAGCAACAGCATTTCAAAACCCTTTGGAAGACAATCGAATAACTCCTCATAGAGCATGTCCGGCAGCCTATATCCACTTATGAGGATGCCGTCATTTAAATCATCTGTCAGGCTCAATACCTGTGCGCCCGAGGAACAGGCAGCTATCACAGTAAAACCGTTTCGTACCAATAGATTTTTTACACTTTTTGCATCTTCGATTTTGGGAAGGGCTACAATAATCCCGGTCACACATACACCTCCTGACCATTCGTCATCTCCTGCAGCCTATTTAAAATTTATATAGGTATTGCCCTACTTCCCAATCGGTAACCTGTGACTTATATTCATCCCACTCCCGCTGCTTTGCTTCTATGTATTTCTCGGAAACATGCTCCCCCAGTACGCTGCGGATAAAGTCGTCCTTCTCAAGCTCGTTTATGGCTTCCTGCAAAGTACCCGGCAGCATTTCCACCAAACGGGCCTTTCTCTCCTCTGGGGACAATTCAAAAATATTGCAGTCTATGCTTTCCGGAGGCATGATCTGATTTTTTATACCGTCAAGCCCTGCCTGCAGACATACTGCCAGCGCCAGATAAGGATTAGCGGCAGAATCGGGACAACGCAGTTCAATCCGTGTTCCTTCTCCCCTTGCAGCAGGAACCCTGATTAAAGGGCTTCTGCTAATAGCGCTCCATGCAATATAAACAGGCGCTTCATATCCTGGAACCAGCCGCTTGTAGGAATTTACAAGGGGGTTGGTAATGGCGCACATGCCTTTGATATGTTTTATGATTCCTCCAATAAAATAGTAAGCTTCCCTGCTTAAGCCCAAGGGCTCTTTCTCATCGGAAAATATATTTTTCCCATTTCTGGATAAGGACATATTGATGTGCATGCCGGAACCGTTGGAGCCATATTTAGGCTTTGGCATAAAGGTGGCATGCAGCCCATGCCTTCTGGCAATGGTCTTGACCGTCAGCTTAAATGTCATAATATTATCAGCCGTAGCCAGCGCTTCATCATATTTGAAATCAATTTCATGCTGGGCCGGCGCTGCTTCATGGTGTGATGATTCGACTATAAATCCCATTTCTTCCAAAGTCAGCACCATGTCTCTTCTTGCATTTTCCCCAAGATCAATGGGACCTAAATCAAAATAACCTGCCTGCTCATGAGTGATGGTGGTAGGGCCTCCATTTTCATCTGTATGAAACAGGAAAAATTCACATTCGGGTCCTACATCAAATTTGTATCCCATGTCTTTTGCTTCCTGTAATGCTTTTTTCAATATATATCTGGAATCCCCCTCAAAAGGTTCGCCATTGGGCCTGCATATATCACAAATCAGGCGGGCAACCTTTCCCTGCTGGGGCCTCCATGGAAAAATCTCCAGTGTATGAAAATCCGGATGCAAATACAAATCCGATTCTTCGATTCCCACAAATCCCTCTATGGCTGAGCCATCAAACATACATTGATTATCCAGCGCTTTTTCTAACTGGCTGGCGGTAATTGCCACATTTTTCAAGCAGCCGAAAATGTCCGTAAACTGCAGGCGGATAAACTCCACATCCTGTTCCTTTACCAACTGCAAGATATCTTCTTTTCTATATTTTTTCATCAGACTACTTCCTTTCCATTCTATTTATGATTTCTCTTTTCAGGAAGGTTTGTCGCATAAAAATAGGCACTCCTCCCCTATAAGAGGAACGCCTTTGTTCCTTGTACATCATAACAGCTTGTATGGTATTTTGTCAACCGGATAGGAGGAAAATCAAATTAAAGTAGTTTTACGTTTATCGGTTTGTTTCAATAATGTAAGTGGTTTTTTCCATCATCTGGCCGGAAATCGTCAAATCTGTAGTAATTTCATACACCACTTCACCTAGACTCCTTAAAAAGTCCATATTCATTTCCGGAAACTTTTCATATTCACATTTTCCTATATAAATATAAGAAATATCGTATTTTTCAATGATTTCTTTTGCCACATTCACATCTGTTGCAGTATAAATATTTCTTACATCTTCTTCTCTTTCACTAACAATTTCCGGCAAATCACCGTTTGCCTCACACTGCCACAGCCATTCATGAGTTCTCCAGCCCAATACGGTTGGCAAACCTGTGATCGTGGAAACACGCTCATAGAATGTATAGCTGTCACCGTTTGCTTCTAACACTACCGGTGTTCCTTCTATATTGTCATTCAGCCAGTTCGTTGCTTCGTAATCTGCGTAGCATTCCGTTTCCATGAAGTCAGTCGCATCTAAGCTCTTGTAAGTATCTTTATTGGCATACTCACCAAACCACGTCTTGCTTGCATTTCCAAAATATCCCAGAGTAAGAAGCACCAGAATTGAAATCAGCACACAACATCTGCGGATCATTCCCTTACCCTGTACAAACATTTTCATTACCGCATATCCAATCACAATGCCATACATAATATATGCCTGATAAGTCAGCTTAAACATGGTGTTAGCTCTGGAATGGTCACCCTCATAAATATCTTTTACATAAATCACTTCCGGCATAAAAGTAAGTCCGATAGCACAAAGCCCTAATACAAACATAAATAAATCCGCACTCTTCATTGTGCCAAAGAAACGTGCCACCGGCTTCATATGCCTGGCATCCTTATATGCGCCCTCCCTGATATTACGATAAATCATATTGACAATATACAATACTACTGTAAAAATTGGTATTCCCCAAAGTATTGTCAATTGATAAAATGGTGTATGATTTTCACAAAACTTGATTTCTGTTGAAATCTGGTTGAATGCCAGTGTAAAAGGCAGACAGCAAATGGTAGCGATTGCAAAAATCAATACTCCATGGATTGCCGTCATCACAATAGAATACTTATCAAAATTGCAAAGCACAATATTAGAGAACAAAATGACTGCACCGCAAACCACATAGTAAATCGGGTAATCCCAGAAATTTGTAGTATGAAAGAATCCAATCAAAAATCCCAGTATCAATATATGAGGTGTAAAAATCTCCTGTACAATAGAATATTTCTTACTATTTTTCATTAAATCCCGCCGATACAAAAGCCACGCAAATAAAATCCCTAATACCGAAAGTACAAAAATAATATTGATTACATGTGCATGCAAATCTCCCAGTATAAATGAGTAGGACGGAAACTCATGTATTGTTTTATCCGGAACATCCGGTTCATATCCGATATATCTTGTGGAATTCCAAAACTGGAAAGATGACACTTCTGCTCCGGTAAACTTTTGAAGCCATGGTCTTAACATACCATATATAATATAGTGTCCGTTTCCCGCAAATACCGTTGCCAGAATACTGATGATTCCCGCAATCACCCCGAATACCCTTACATTTTTTATTTTTTCAAAGGTAAGCTGTGCAAAACAATTACGCACCAGCGAAAATATAAGTGCGCAGCTTAATGCCGCAATGGTCATCAGCATCAGGTTATATCCATATTCCACGCCAATACCAGAAAGCTTTGACAGAAAAGAGCCCACAAACTGTCCTACATAATAATAATTCAGTGATTGCCCGGATAACCATAAATCCTGTGGCGGCATGTATTCAGAACGTTCCATAATTTTCATGAATCCAAAATCCATAAACTTTTCCGTTCCGTATGCCTCTGGTCTGCACCCTCTCAAATAACTCCAAAAGATAAACATTGCTAAAAAAATAATCTCTACCCAGAGAATACTATTTATATTTTCATGAGTAAAACTGATCTTTTTCTGTTTTTTCCCATAACAGAAAAAATATAACAGGCCATTGAGAACCAGTAGCAACACACATACAAAAATACAGCCGGGCTGACTGAATTTCATGATTTTAGTTGAGGATAGTATCCACATAAGCCACGCCGACAATGCAAGACCTATGGATTTTGAAAATGCCCATCCAAAATCACTGAATCTGGAAAACATCATGTAGATAAGAGGCATGTTAATCACACCGAGTACCAGTAAAACCCCCCACCATAATAATACCTTTCCAAAATCCCCTCCCATATAGAAAATGCCTAAAATCACGGTTAGAATTGCAAATGCTGCAAGCACTCCTGTTATGATTTTTTCCTTTTGTAATTCTTTTTTCATAATATCACCTTATATTGTTTTTTCAATTACCCTGAAATCTTTCACTGCCTGCTTACCAATTCCTATAATCTTCTTAATATTAATAGAGTTTACACCACCCTGACGTTCTCTAAAAGTAATCGGGATATATTTTACTGCCAGTTGTTTCTTTGCGTAGATAACAGAAATAATCACATTAGACAAATTATAGTCTTTCGGAATCAACCCAATATAGTTTTTCAGAGTACTGACCTTCATGACCCGGAAAGGCGTATTGGCATCCGTCACCGAAACCCCAAAACAGATGCGAATCACCAGTTTTAACGTCTTTGTCACAAAGACTCTGGATGAACCATCTTCACGCTTGCTGCGATGCCCAATCAGCATATCGTACTGTTCTCTTTCTTCCCAAAACTGCCAGAACTCCTCCGGCAATGTCTGACCGTCAGAATCTGTCTGAAAAATATAATCCGCCCCCTGTTGAATCGCATAATGATAACCAAACAGAATTGTCGCTCCATGACCGCCGTTTTCCTTAGTCATAGGCTGGAACATAGTAAGTTCTTTTTCCTTTTTCAGTTTCTGCATAATTTCATATGTATTATCCCTGCTGCCATCATTAATAATAATCAATCTGCTGTCTCCGCCAACTTTTTCCACCACCGGATACCAATCATTAATCACCTGTTCAATGTTGGATTCTTCATTGTAGGCTGGAATAATAATATATAATTTATCCATATTTTTCACCTTTATGTTTGCGTTCTAGCTATTACTGCCATTCCCATCATACATTTTTTCAATAAAGATTGCAATATCAAAAAAGGCACCATGCCAGCTGACTGACATCGTGCCCTTTTTCGTATGGAAAAAGCAGGCAAAAATATTATTTATTTCTTCTTTACAGTAACTTTGATTTTTTTTGTCTTCTTTCCAGCTTTTACAGTAATGGTTGCCGTACCAGCCTTTTTCGCTGTAATGACACCCTTGCTGCTAACTGTTGCAACTTTCTTGTTAGAAGTCTTAAATGTTACTTTATCCAGTGCTGTAACTGGGGATTTTGTAACCGTAATCGTAAATTTCTTGCCCTTTACAATTGACACTTTTGTTTTATTTACGCTAATTGACTTTAATGCTACTGCTTTCTTCTGAACAGTAACCTTTACCTTTGCTGTTGCTCCTAATTTTGTCTTTACAGTAATGGTTGCAGTGCCTACTTTCTTAGCAGTAATCTTACCTTTGCTTGTAACAGTCACGATTTTCTTATTAGATGAAGTCCAGGATGCAACCTTATCACCTTTTACCATGCCGCTTGCTGTTACTGCTGTTGTAGATTTACCAAGCTGTAATGGGAGCTTTGTAACATTTAATTTCAAGGTTGGTTTTACTGGTACTGGAGTTGGTGTTGGTGTTGGGTCCGGTGTTGGTGTTGGTGTCGGAGCCGGTGTTGGTGTCGGAGCCGGTGTTGGGTCCGGTGTTGGTGTTGGGTCCGGTGTTGGTGTTGGGTCCGGTGTTGGTGTTGGTGTTGGTACATTACCTGACACTGAATTATTCCATGAAACCGTTGCATGAACTGTGTCATTATCACTAAGGGAGCTCAACTCCTCTTCAGTAAGTACTTTCCCATCTTTATCATAAGAAATGACATCACCGCTAACTTTGTCCTCAAACTCTTTTATAGTATTTGCACTAACTTGTTGTTCGTTTCCATCCTCATCCTCGTAAATAAATATTGCAGCATCTGCAGTCACAACCGGGAGACCAGCTATAACTACTGCTGTTGCCAAAAGCATTGCCAAATGCTTCTGGCACTGTTTCATAATTTGTTTAATCATTTTTTCTCTCTCCTTTTTTAACAGTTCTTTGCCCTTCTACTTATCACTTAGAATGTGCCGTTTTCATTTTCCTGCTGATTCCGAATCTTACTATAAGATAAACTTCTCATAACTTATTGCTAAGTATTATATGTAAGAAAACACATCCAAGCAATAATCCATTGATATAATACTACTTATTCTAATTTGAAGCAAGCTATTTTATTTATTTTTTTTCATAAATTTGGTTAACAATCTTTTCCATATTTTATAAGCCCTGACAAAAATAGCAGTCCTTGGCATATTTTTTCTTTCCTGCTCATACCATATAGAAATACCACTACTTTAGGAGCAAAGGATATGCGTCCAAAAACTAAAATCGTTGTGCTTCACATGAAAGAATTAATTTACACAGGAATTTTTGTTCTTTTGGGAATTCTTTTTATTATACTGCTTATTTTAATGTTTCTTCCAAAGAACAAGGAAAATGCCACGACACAGGAGACAGCTTCTGCGGCATATGTGCCGGGGGTCTACACTGCTTCCCTTATGTTAAATAACCATGCAGTGGATATTCAGGTGGTGGTAGATGAGAACAACATCAACTCTATTCAGCTTGTAAACCTGGATGAAGCGGTCACTACCATGTATCCGCTGATCGAGCCAGCCTTTGAGGAAATCATCGACCAGATTTATGAAGGGCAGAGTCTGGAAAATATTACATATTCGGATGATAATAAATATACCTCTTCCATTTTATTGGAAGCCATTGAAGATTCTCTGGAAAAGGCTGCGGTCAAACAGGCTGTGCCACAGGCAGAAGATTCTGTTGTTCCTTAAGGATTGCTGTTCTTAATAAGAGAGTGGCAATTGCTCCATCAACAGAAACAGCAGAGATATCTGTTTAGCAAATCTGTTTTTTCAGATTTTTCTTAAATTTCATGAATATAAAAAGCGCAAACCCAATTGCTCGGATTTGCGCTTTCCACTACACATTTCTTTATTCTGGCACACACAGGAAAAAATGTCAAGAATCAGAAAGCCCTTCCAGCTCCTTCTTCCAAATGGCACAGGACGCATCGGAAGGCATACGCAGATCTCCTCTTGGTGAGACTGCAACACTTCCTATCTTCGGTCCATCCGGCAGGCAGGAACGTTTGAACTGCTGGGTAAAAAACCGTTGATAAAAAATGTTCAGCCACTTTAATATTATCTCTTTCGTATATAGGTTTTCAAAGGCTGTCAATGCAATTCGGTATACCTTGGAAGGAGAATACCCGCACCGCAGCATATAATACAGAAAAAAGTCATGGAGTTCGTAGGGGCCTACCAGGTCTTCTGTCTTTTGAGAAATCCTGCCCTCTTTCGGGGGTAAAAGTTCCGGACTGACCGGGGTGTCCAATACATCCATTAAAATTTCACGCAATTTTTGGTCATTGCATGTTTCTCCGTAATAGCCTACCAGATGCCGTACAAGAGTTTTGGGCACGCCTGCATTCACTCCGTACATGGACATATGATCTCCATTATAGGTTGCCCATCCAAGGGCAAGCTCCGACATATCCCCGGTTCCGATTACAAGCCCTCCTATCTTGTTGGCAATGTCCATCAGCACCTGCGTTCTTTCTCTTGCCTGTCCGTTCTCATAAGTAACATCATGCTTCTCCATATCTTGTTCAATATCTTTAAAGTGGACAGTAACCGCCTCTTTAATATCCACCTCCTGTAACGTAGTGCCCAATGCCTCTGCAAGCCTGCAGGCATTGTCATAAGTCCTGTCCGTTGTGCCAAAGCACGGCATCGTAACCGAATAGATACGTTTCCTGTCTAATCCGAGCAAATCAAAGGCTCTGGCAGTTACTAACAGCGCCAGTGTGGAATCCAATCCCCCGGAAATTCCGATTACGGCATATTGGCATTTCGTATGCTGGTATCTTTTTACCAGTCCGAAAGACTGTATGGATAATATTTGTTCACATCGTTTTTCCTTTTTTTCCTTGTCAACGGGAACAAAGGGCGTCTGCAGAAAGCTTCTGGTCAGCTTTGTTTCTTCCCTGACAAGAGCAAAGGGAATCGTCAGATATCCTGCCGTCTCATTTGTCATTTCCCAGGGATTCTCATAAGTGGTTATCCTTCTTCTTTCCATTTTCAGGCGGTGGATATCAATATCCCCATACAAAATATGGGCTTGAAAGGGATTTGCCTCGGCTAACATCGTACCATTTTCCGCTATCATATTATGGGCTCCAAACACCACGTCCTGGGTGGATTCTCCTTCTCCTGCGCTTGTAAAAATATAAGCCGACACTAATCTTGCGCTTGCCGACTTTACAAGCATCTGTCTGTATTCATCCTTGCCCACATTCTCATTGGAGGCAGAAAGATTCACGATTACATTGGCTCCTGCCAGGGCATGTGAGGTGCTTGGCGGGTTTGCCACCCAGATATCCTCACAGATTTCCGCTGCCACAACCATTCCTTCTAACGCATCGGTTTCAAATAAAATATGGGTTCCAAAAGGAATTTCTTCTCCTGCAAAGGACACTGGGACGGCAGATGCATTTCCCCTTGCAAAATGTCTTGCCTCATAAAATTCTCCATAGCTTGGAATATGGGTTTTGGGAATAAAAGCAAGCAGCTCCCCGCAATTGATTACTGCTGCCACATTATACAATTTATTTCCCACTTCCAAGGGCATTCCTACGAAAACAAGAGCATCCATTCCATCTGTAAACTCCACGATTTCTTCCAATGCCTGCCTTGCTCCCTTTAAAAGGGTTTCCTGCAAAAATAAATCTCCGCATGTATATCCCGTAATACTAAGCTCCGGAAATACAATAATCTTTGCTCCGTTTCTTTCCGCTTCCTCCAGACATTCGCAAATCTGCTTTTTGTTATAATCTGTGTCTGCCACTTTCATCTTGGGCGATACTGCCGCCACCTTAATAAATCCATGCTGCATAGCTTTCCTTTTACTCCTTTTCCACTGTCCTGCTGTCCATTGAAACAATTTCTCCTACATTGTCATATGCTATCTTGCTGCCTTGAGCATTTCCTTCAATTCCTCTACGGAATATGTGTAATTTTTATTACAGAAATGACAATTCACTTCTATTTCTTTGCCTTCGTCTATCATTTCCCGAATATCCTTCTCACCGATGCTGACAATTGCCCTGGTCACTCTTTCTTTGCTGCAATTGCAGGAAAAAGCAGTGGGCATCTCGTCCAGCACTTCCATAGACATTCCTTCCAGCAAAAGCTCCAAAATCTCCCGGGGTGTTTTTCCCTCTTCTAATAAACTGGTAACGGTGGTAACCTTCTCCAGATTTTTTTCCAGCCTTTCAATTACCCACTCCTGGGCAAACGGCATCAGCTGTACAATAAATCCTCCCGCCTGCTTTACCGTATTATCTTTTTCCATCAGCACCCCAAGCCCTACGCTGGAGGGCACCTGTTCGCTGGCGGCAAAATAATAGGTCAGATCATCGGCAATTTCTCCTGTCTGTAATACAGTTTGTCCTACATAAGGCTCTTTTAATCCTAAATCCTTGATGACATTCAAAATACCGATTCCTACTGCTGTGCCTACATCCAGCTTTCCTTTCTCGTTTGGGGGAAGCATTACCTGGGGATTTAAAGCATATCCCTTTACATTTGCCCTGGAATCCGCCGTTACCGTCATGCCCTTTATCGGCCCGCTTCCCTGTATCTGAAGGGTCAGCACATCGTTTTCGCCTTTTAACATGCTTCCCATCATAGCTCCTCCAGTTAATAACCTTCCAAGAGCCGCTGTAACTACCGGGCTGGTATCATGAACGCTTCTTGCTGTTTCCACCATATTTCTTGTAACACAGGCAAATGCCCTGATCTGTGCATCTGCTGCAGTTGCTCTTACAATATAATCCTTCATGTTTTATCTACTCTCTTTCCCTGCTCTTTTGCCATCACATAAATCCGCTCACTGTTTTCATGGGGCTGCTCATGAGTCTCTCCGTCAAAAGCTGCCAGAAAAAGAAGTCCTGCCTCCCTCAAAGCCCCTTTGATTTCCGATAGTGTATATCCTCTTTGGTAATGGGTTTCATCAAATTTCCGGTACAGCCGGCCTTCTTTTACAAAAATCGTCAAATCATATTCGTTCACATGAGTCTCATCATCGTAATAATTTTCCCATATAAAGCTGCACTCTTCCCTGTTTTCTGCGATTACCGTATCTCCAATCACTTCCTTATACTTGTATACCGTATTAAAATCAAACAGAAAAATCCCTTCCGGGTCCAGATAATTATTTACCAGCCGGAAGGTGTGCACCAGCTCTTCCCTTTCTAACAAATAATTGAGGGAATCACAAATGCTCACCACAGCCCGGACCGTGCCATATAGCTCAAATTCACGCATATCCTGAAGAAGATATAAAATCGAATCCTTATTTTTCTCCCTTTGCTTTTCCATGGCAATCTGCAGCATGTCCATGGAATTGTCTATGGCAATCATATCATAACCGGCCTGCTCTAACAGCCCGGTAAGCGTTCCGGTTCCGCATCCCATATCCAGTACCAGCCCCTTATCTATCCCTTTTTTTCTTAAAAGGGATACGAGAAAATCACACCATTCCTCATAGGGGGTTTCATCCATGAAGGTATCATATACCCTTGCAAAATCTGAATAAGCTTCCATGTTCTTCTCCCTAATGCTTTAGAATACAACTTAGCGCTTCAAACAGCCTGTCCATTTCTTCATCGGTTCCAATGGAAATCCGCAGATAATCGGATATTCTTTCCTTATTGAAATAGCGCACGTAAATGTCTTGCTTTTTCAATGCTTCAAATAACTCTTTTGCCGGGCATGATTCGTGAGTGGCAAAAATAAAATTGCTATAAGAATCCTGAAAGGAAAATCCAAGCTCCTTTAATTTCTTTTTGCTACGCTCCCTTGTGGCAATGACTTTTTCTATCGTTTCCTTAAAATAAGCATCCTCCTTTATGCTTTCCACTCCCAGCACAATGGAGGGCTGATTCATCGTATAAGAATTGATGGAATACTTTACATCGTTCAAATAAGAAATCAGCTTTTCATGACCCATGGCAAAACCTATCCGAAGCCCTGCCAGAGAACGGGATTTTGAAAAAGTCTGCACCACCAGCAGATTCTCATATTTTTCAATCAGAGGCAGGCAGCTTTCCCCGCCAAAATCAATATATGCCTCATCAATGATTACCACCACATTCCGGTTGGCTTTCACAATGTCTTCAATAAACTCTATTTTCTGAATCACTCCTGTAGGTGCATTGGGATTAGGAAAGATAATGCCGCCGTTTTCCTGCAGATAATCCTCTTTTACAATGGCAAAATCCTCATCTAACGGCTGCAGCTTATAGGGAATCTGATACAGGTTTGCCCATACATCGTAAAAAGAATAGGTGATATCCGGAAACAGAATCGGCTTTTTGCTGTTAAAAAATGTCAAAAAGGCAGTGGCAAGCACGTCATCAGACCCTACTCCCACAAACACATTTTCCGGCTTCAGCCCATAATAATCCGCCAATGCACATGTAAGCCTTCCTACCGCCGGGTCCGGATAAAGCCGCAGGATATCCATGGGAAAGCTCTTCATAGCCTCCTTTACTGCCGGCGCCGGCGGATAAGGATTTTCATTGGTATTCAGCTTTATCATATGGGGTCTGTCCGGCTGTTCCCCCGGCGTATAGGGTGTTACCTTTCTGACGTTTTCTTCCCAGCCGTTCTTTGCACTACGCATAAATATTCATCCTCTTTTCTGTTTGTAATATCATAATTTTCCCCAATCCATATGCCAAAGGGATTTTGCTCAAAAAACTTATCCAAATCATCTACCGTATTCTTTCCGATGATGATCCGGTCAGGCTCATGCTCCTTATGAATGGTGAAATATTCCACCCACTGTTCGTTAAATGCCGGAGTACTTATGGTGGTAGGGGTTACATAGGTGCCTTTTCCGTAAAGATTGTATATCCCCTCCGTACTTAACAGAAGAAGCTTCTCCTGAGCATCGCCTTCCCTTATCACCTTATAAAAATTTTCTGCCCGCTTAAGATCTTCCGGATATATATAAATTCCTTTCATGGGGCCAAAAGCTACCGGTTCCCGTTGTTCCAAAATATTAGCTGGCGGATATTCGCTGACCCTGACATAATAGCCTTTACAGAATATCAGACTCAGGATAAATATGCTTACCGCCCCGTACATGATTCTTTCCACCTGCTTTATTTCCACTGTTTTTCCATATTGCCAGAACAAGGGCACCAGCGCCAGAATGCCTGGAATCAGATAAGAACTGCTGGAAACAGGTCCCACGTTGCTTGCTATCAAAATCCCTGCAAATGCAACAGCAGTTCCAATCAACAAATAATCTCGGATTTTCCGCTTTTTTTCTGCCCTATTAAAAGCAAACTGCTTCTTTTCCAAGTAAAATGCCAGCACAAACAACACCAGATAGCGTACCTGCAGCCGAAAGGGTCCCCATGGAATCCCTGCCAGATTCGCAAATATTACGATCATGGAACTTACAAACAGAAACGCCAGCACAAAAAAGCAATACAAGTGCTCTTTTACCAGACGGATAAGCCACTTTTTTTCGGGAAACCATTTGGGAAACAGAAGCCTGCTGAAAAAAACAACCAAGCCACAAGGAACAAGCAGGACAGCCGCCTGTAAGATTGCTTCCAGCCATCTGGAAAAAAACAATGCCCATTTTGTCATCATATCAAACTGATGAGAACCGTCTGAAAAAACATGAGGGATGCCTGACAATATGTCTCCCATATGCATATCCCTCAGCAGGCAGCCAAAGAACAAAGCGGCACAGATGCCGCATCCCAGCGTAAAGCTTCCCATTTTCGGAATGGATTTTCCCTGATATTTCCAGATCAGCCATAAGGCTGCCGGATATAAGACTGCCATAGTGGGATATCCCAGCACCGTAAGGGCAAGGCTCACCCCCGCCAGAAATACCGGAAGCTTTCCCCCTTTTTCCCCTCGATGCAGAAACAACAGCATTGCTGTCATCCCCCAGATAAGCTGCATGGAAAAATCCAGATTCATCAGCCACTTTGGCAAAAAATTAAAATACAAAAGTCCACATAAATAACTCCATTCCTTTTCCAGCCTGCCAGACAATTCTTTATAAACCCAGCAGGAAAAGCACAGATGAATCACCGTGGAAACCATCCTGAGATAAAGGACGATTCCAGTATTTCCTCCGGTTATTTTCACAAAAAGGACGAGAAAGAAATATGGCAGGAAGGATGAGGTCTGATGTATCTCCCACATGTCCAAAAGGAGCTTATCGCCCTGAAGCAGACGATACGGCATGGAAACCGCATAGCCTTCATCCACGTCAAAGCCTATAAAAATCTTACTGATTGCAGCAGCCAGCGACAAAACAGTCAGAATTGCCACCACCAGTTTTTTCACATGATTCCGGTTCTCTTTATTTGGTTTTGTCCTATCTGCGGCCTTTTTTTCTTCCATATTATACCATTGTCCTTATCATATGATATCATTGTCTTTCTGCAAAGCTGTCAAAAGTTACCTGGGTATTATAGCACACTTCCTTAGGAAGTGAAAACTCCAACTGTTAAATTTTAACAGGGAGCTTTCACTTTTTTATTTGTTTTCTTTCACTATCAGTCTACATAAAAATCAATCCGTTTTTCAACCTGCTTTTTCAGAATTCTTTCCTCTATACAGATATAGATGTCCTCGCCCTCCCGGTCGAATAAATATGCAGGATTCACCTTGAGGCGATAATAATTTCCACTAATCTGCTGCAACAGCTCATCCGGAATATCTGCCGTATGCTGTTCCTCTTTTTGGGAAATCGTAATTGTACCAAGCCTTTTATATCTGTCATCTTCCTTTCCATATAACACTGCTCTATATTTACAAAATACGAACAAATACCATAAGAAAAGTCCCAGCAGCCCTAATAATAGTATGGCAGCCACAGCTGAAATACATAACTTTTCCAGAAGGCTTTTTTCCTGTTTTTCTTTCTTTGTATCTCTGGTACCATATTCTTCGATTTCAATAGGTTCTTTTTCTTCCTCCAAAATCGGAAAAGTTACCTGATATGTTTTTTCTTCGATTTCATCTGTTTCCGCTTGTTCCGTTTTCTCTTTTTCCTGTTGATTTTCCGCCTTGTTTTTTGAGGTACCGCCTACTTTTTTCGTTTCCTTTTTTTCCGTAGGAGCGCTCCCCTCACCGGGTACCACCTCTACTCCACCGTTTCCTATATCAATTTCCTTTTCATTTTCCTTCTTGTCATTATCATCCTGATTCTTTTTTCCCTTTTTATCGGTATCTCCTTCCTCATCCTCTTTTTTGCTATTCTCTTTTTTTCCCTTATCCTCGTTTTGGCTGTCGTCTTCCTTTTCACCGCCGCTTTCCTTTTGGCCGTCTTCTTTCTCCGGGGCTTTGTTTTCTTCTTCCCCATTTTTCTGATTTTCTTCTTCCGGAATGCACTTTGCCTGAAAAGTTTCTTCTGCAATATTTCCAAGTCCATCCCTTACCTGGATCGTTAAATCTGCAGACTGTAAAAGCACCAGCTCGTTTTTTTCCGTCCAGCTTTCTCCACCGTCAAAGGAATAAGCCTTTTGTGCCAGTCCACAGCCATCTTCATTATCTTCGGCAGTTACTTTTACAACTGCATTTCCGGATTTCCAGTCTTCAGGTTCTATTTCAATTTTCTGAATATCAGGAGCGATTTTGTCAATTCCTCCAATCTTGACGGAAGTGTTTTTAACATTATGTAAACCATCTCGGATTTTGATTTCATAGGTGCCATTTTCAGAAAAACGATATTGGGTTTCCGAAGTCCAGCTTTTTCCATTGTCAAAGGAATATGGCGCTGCATCCAGTCCGCATCCTGTATCACTTGCCTGAATTTCCACAATTGCGGCATCTTTAGACCATGTTTCGCCTTCAATTATAATACTGTTCTCATAGCTTGTGTGAGTTTCTCCTTCCGGTGCAGTTCTGTCAAAATTATCCACTGTAACGGATTTGGTTACCAGATTCCCCAATGCATCCTGTACCTTTACCTGATATGTACCATTCTGGCTTATGACATAATCCTTTGCCCCGGTCCATGTAACTCCATCAAAGCAATAGGGTTGTGAAGCAAGTCCTGCTCCACTGTCGCTTGCGGAAGCATTCAGGGTAACGGTTGTAGAAGTCCATTCTTTTCCATTTACAGTTACTTTTCCATTAACCGTTTTCCCTAAGGCAGCTGTGGGAGCCGTCAGATCAATAAAATCAACGGACACAGCCTTACTTTCGCCACTATTGCCCAGCTGATCCTGTGCTTCTACCGAATAACTGCTGTTTGCATTTACGGTATAGGATGAGGATGCCGTTTTCTTATTTCCACTATTGGCTGCAATCCAGTCCGTTAGATTCCCAGAAGCATTTTTAAACCGAAAGGTCTTGGTCATATGAGGCCTTGATTCGTTGTCTGTTGAGGTTGCCGTCAGCAGCGCCTGTGTACTGTATGTCTTGCCGTTTGCAGGATTGACAGCCGTTTTTCCAGAAGGCACAGCGCTTAATGCAATGGTGGGGGAAGTATCGTCAATGGTATCAGCTCCTATTGCAGAAGGCAGTTTTTTATACAATACCACCCAATAAAATTTCCCATTGCTCCCCAATCCGTCCCCAAAAGAAGAGGAAGGACCTGCAATGGCATAGCTGCACTTTTGGTATTCCTCTTCCGTTACGGTCACGGTGCCAATATTTTTCGTACCCATACCGTATAAAATACTTCCGGAAAGCCCAAACCAATGTTTCCACTGGGCAGTATTGGAAGTATGTCCGTTGCAAACATGTCCTCCGCCTGATACATTTGTTTCAGAAGCATCAATTTGAGGCACTTCCACCTTATTGGTGATTCCCACATATTGATATGTGGTATCGCTGCAGCTTTCCGTTGGCTGTCCCATATCGTATGTAACGATTACCTTGCCATTCTTTTTATAATAGCCATTAGCTGCTGTTCCGGAAGTATCATAAACAGCAGTTACCGTTCCTTTATTTTCACATCCCGACTTATTCGTTGCTGCATAAACAGTATCTTCTAAGCAAAAGACGATAACAAAAGCAGCCAATACTGCTTTCATTGTTTTTTTCTTCTTGATAATGGTTTGTATGATTCTCATATTCTTCCTTTCTTTTCTATCTCTTTTTTTCTTTTCTGCCAATGGACAACTATGCTTTCTTTCCGCTTCTGTCCATAAACAGTAAATAAAGTCCCCCATTTTTCTTAGTTCGCTAAATCATCTCCTTTTCTGGTTATCATTTATTGTTCAGATTTCACCTGGGAAAATCGTGATAGAACGTATCACGTCTTGGAAAGGAATTGTATTGTAACATTTCGTTTTTTATCTGTCCACCCTCCGTACAAAAAAAAATAATTTTTGTTAAAAAGTACTAATTTTTTTGCTTTGACGTTTTTGTCATATCCTATTTTTTTCAGCATTTTTCCGTATCAAAAGATGTCAAAAAAGTATCTGGCATAGGAAAAGCTATTACTGTCATATATTATGGCAATAGAAATCAGAATCAATATGGTGAATTTCATGGAAAAAGTGAATTTCTTGCAAACTTTGAGAAAATTTGTAAAATCAGGCTTCTTTTGGTTTGGCATACTGTTTTTGGCGCTGGCAATGGGCAAATATGCTTCCGAAAATGTAACAGTAAGCAATAGTGTGGATGGCAGGGAGCTTCCCATTTATTGTGTGGAAACTGATGAAAAGAAAATTGCCCTAAGCTTTGACGCCGCCTGGGGCAATGAAGACACTGCCACGATATTAGAGATACTCAAAAAACATGATGTACATGTCACTTTCTTTATGACAGGTGGATGGGTAGAAACCTATCCGGATGATGTGAAGGCCATTCTGGCAGCCGGTCACGATCTGGGAAATCACAGTGAAAATCATAAAAATATGTCCCAGCTTTCCGATGAGCAATGTCAGGATGAATTGATGCAGGTACATAATAAAGTAAAAGAACTTACTGGATATGATATGTTTTTGTTCCGTCCTCCTTACGGAGATTATGACAATCATGTCATAACCAACGCAAGGGCATGCGGATATTATGCAATTCAGTGGGACGTGGACAGTCTGGACTGGAAAGATTACGGTGTGGATTCTATTATTAAAACCGTCACCCAGCACAAGCATCTAGGCAACGGCAGTATCATTCTCTGCCACAACGGCGCCAAATACACTGCCCAGGCATTGGATGCCATGATTACCAACTTAAAAGAGCAGGGCTATGAAATCGTTCCCATCTCCCAACTAATCTATCGTGAGGATTATCATATGAACCACGAGGGACGGCAAATAAAAAATGAATAAAACAAAGCAGGAGACAGATAAAAAATCACCTGTCTCCTGCTTCTTTTAGAAATTATCTTTCTATGCCTACGTGTAATATACGAATTCTGCCTGCGTCTTCAGCTTTTTCGCAGTGCCAAAATAGAACTTCTTATTTTTAATATATTTCTTTTCAAATACATAGCAAATGGTCTTATAAGAACCGGGATTAATAGTCATGTTCCTCCTTTTGCCCGAATAAAAGGTCTTGGAGGCAATTGTTTTATTGGCAGAAGTCTTTACTGTAATCTTTAAATTCTTCATACCATATATGGTTTTATCCGTATTATTATAAACATACGCATAATAATAAAGCTTTCCAGTAGATTTTGCATAAAATACTTTCTTAGGTAAAATATGTATGGTATTTCCCGTATAATTATACTTACTGGGCTTAGAACCAGTGTAGGTGCCGTATTTGTTCGCTGTTGCCGCATAAACATCTGTCCTCATTGCTCCCCAAAGGGTTATTATCAGGGAAAGGGTCAGTAAAAGAGATACTGCTTTTTTTATGTATACTTTTGTTTTTTTCATAGCCTGTCCTCACATTCCTAAATTTTTCTTTCTCTAGTATTTCCTTATTTTATCATTATATAAGTTCCTTTTGTATTTGTAAAGAACAGACTGAGGAACTTTTTTATTTTTCTCCAGCCTGAGCCTGCCTTTTCATATTTTTTGTAACAGTTTAACCCGCCCGGGAAGGGAGTGTATTTGGAAGGCCTGGAGCTGGCAGTGCATATAGTAGTCCATCAGGCCTTGGCAAAGCCGCCAGCACTTACGCACCGTATTGGGGTGCGTTAGTACTGCTGCGTCTTTGCAGAGCGCAAGCGTGCCTGATGGACTACTATATGCACTGCCAGCTCCAGGCCTTCCAAATACACTCCCTTCCCGGGCGGGTTAAACTGTTACTATTTCTATCATAAATTTAATCGAATTTTGTTGAAAAATTCTCCCAATCCTAGTAAACTATAAGACAATATATCTTGTATCATTTTTAGACTGGGAGGTTACAATGAATACATACCGTAAATTTGGGGGGATTTTTTGCATATTTCTGTTACTTTTGTTTCCACCTTTTCCAATTCATGGCGCTTCTGGGGATGTATCCGTTACAGAAGCTTCCGCCAGACCTGCTCTGAATTACTCGAAAAAATCCCTTTTAAAAGGAGAGACAGTAAAGCTGCAGCTGAAAAATGCCAAAGGCACTGTAACATTTTCCAGCAATAACAAAAAAATTGCTTCCGTTTCCTCTTCCGGCCAGGTAAAAGCAAAGAGCGCCGGTACTGCTGTCATTACTGCATCCTGCCGGGGAAAAGCATACCCCTGCCGCATCCAGGTAAGAGATACCGTAGATTTAATTGTGTTTGCGGGACAAAGCAATATGACAGGGCGGGGAGATTCCAGTAACGCTCCAAAACTAACCGACGGCGCTGGTTATGAAAGCAGGACCATTACAAATGGAGGCAGCCTTTCACCGTTAAAAGAGCCTTTTGGCATGGGGCAGGACAGAAACAGCTTAAATGACAGCGGACTTCGCACCGGTTCCATGGTTACTGCTTTTGTACAGGCTTACTATCAAAAAACCCAGACACCTGTAGTAGCTGTCAGCGCCACCATTGCCGGTTCTGGCTGCGTCAGCTGGAGCACGATTCATTATAAGGAAGTAGCCGCCAGAGTAAAGCTGGCTCAAAAAGCCTTAAAGAAAAGAGGGCTGAAAGTGGAGAACTGCTATCTGGTCTTTATGCAGGGCGAAAATGACGGATTTGCCAAGACAAGTCAGTCCTTCTACAAGAAACGGATTACACAGATGTTTCGCAATCTGCAGAAATCCTGTTCTGTAGAAAAGTGCCTTTTCATCCGCATAGGCAGCTATACAAAGGATCGGAATTTATATAATGACATTGTAAAAGCCCAGACAGACTTATGCCGAACCAATAAGGATTTTGTTCTGGTATCCGTAAAAGCGGCTTCCTTAAAAGACAGCTATTATCAGGCAGATGGCATCCACCTGACCCAAAAGGGCTTAAATGTCTTAGGAAAAGAAGCCGGCACCAATGCCGCCTCTTACAAGCTGACAGGAAAAGAGCCGGAATTAAAGGATGCCAAATACAAAAATACATATAAACCAAAAAAATAGGAGGACAGGATTTTGAAATTAAAAAATGGATTTTGGATTCTCATCTTTGCAATGCTTTTAGCATTGTCGCCACTTGGAAATGTCATACCCACAGCGCCGGCATCGGTTCAGGCCGCTTCTCCCAGGCTGAATTACACATCTAAGAACATATTAGTAGGAGAAACCTTTTCCCTGGCACCCAAAACCGGAAAAGCCTCTTCTTTTTCCTCCAGCCGCCCTGGGGTTGCCACGGTCAGCAAAAGTGGAAAAGTAAAAGGAAAAAAAGCAGGTTCTGCCCGCATTACGGTAACTACAACTACCGGCAAAAAGCTTACATGCAAGGTTACGGTAAGGGATGAAGTTGATGTTATTATCTTTGCAGGGCAAAGCAATATGACCAATGTGGGAAATGCCTCCAAGGCACCTGCATTAAAGGACGGTGCAGGCTATGAAGTGCTTCTTACCAAAAGGAAGTTAAGTCCTTTAAGGGAGCCTTTCGGCGTACAGCAAAAAGGAAAAGTAACAAAAGACAGCGGCGGAACATTAGCTTCTGCCTTTGCCAATGCTTATTTTGCTCAGGGCAAGGTCCCCATCGTCGCT
The DNA here is from genome assembly GCA_014804675.1 of Lachnospiraceae bacterium. Classification (GTDB taxonomy): domain Bacteria; phylum Bacillota; class Clostridia; order Lachnospirales; family Lachnospiraceae; genus RGIG3040. The sequence goes on along the minus strand of JAAUZH010000014.1, from coordinate 15,884 downwards.
ACCAATACCGCCAAAGGCGGCACCAGCTTAGGACAATGGAGCGGTTCTTATTATAAAAATGTCATAACCTCCGCCAATAAAACAAAAAGCATCCTGAAAAAGCAGGGAATTAAGATCCGCCACTGCTACATGGTATTTTTTCAAGGCGAAAACGATGCAACTTATGATATTTCTACCGCTATTTATCAACAGCACCTTATGCGCATGCTGGGAAACATCCGTCAAAAGTGCGATGTGGAAAAATGCCTGATCATACGAATCGGCAACGACATGAATGCGCCAACCTCCTTTAACCGGATTGCAGCAGCTCAGACAACCATCTGCATGGACAACAGGGATTTTGTATTGATTTCCACGATTGCTTCCGGCTTTGATAAACGTTATTATCAGGGAGACGGGATTCATTTTACCCAGGAGGGATTGAACAAAATCGGTACGCAGGCAGGCACTATGGCTGCAAAGTATGCAAAGACAGGTACGGAGCCTTCCATGAAGGATCCCCGTTATAATAATACTTATCGGTCTAATTGTAATGAATGATTGATTTCTATGGATTGGGGGATGGGGTTTTGAGGGGGATGTATGTGGTTCTGATATGCTATGGTTCTGAAAATAAGTACATGCCATTTCCTTCGTAAATAGCATAGTATTCATCTTCATATACTTTTACTCCATCTTCCATTACGGTAAAGTCACCTTTTAGCATACCTGCTTCTTCTGTTCTTGCCAGCAGGAGGAAGGTTTTTCCTTCGTGATAGCCTGGTTGGTAATAGGCTTTTTTGCTTAGCCATTCGTAAGGGGCAGCCACTCCGTTTTCTCCTCCAAGATTCCCTACTTCAATAGTGCCGTTGCTTAGGTATTCCGTTACACTGGAATTCCAGAAGGTGGCATAGCCGAATGTATAGCCCTGCTCCTGTAAAAATGCCATGTAGCCGTACCGTTTTTCGCAATCATTGTATTTTGCATCCTGCCACAGCTCACCGTAAAGGGAGCTAAGGGCTATGACTGCCGCTGCAAGAAGCAGGATTGGTCTTTTTAGCTGATTAGAGGGATGATATACCTGAAAGAACAGGGCAAGAAGCAGAACTCCCACCACATAAACCGGCAGCCAGTAACGATACTGCATCAGCACCTCCGTAAAAATAAGCATATACCAGTTTATCAGGAAACAGGCAAGGAAATAATACAATAACAATCGCTGTTTTCTGTTCAACAGTTTTTTTCGATTCCGGAACAAAAAGACGATAACCGCTATAAAAAACAGGAAAAATAAGCACTTCAACCCATTCACGATTCCTCTTCCGCTGACGACCTCCACCGGATAGTAGCCAAAAAATTCCACCATGAGCCGTATGGAATCCATAAATCGTTCCGGCACCTTGGATATTTCTGTAAATACTACTTCCGAAGTGGTATCAAAGGAATAATGCTTTGAAAGATACAGTTTGTTTCCCAAAAAGCCAATAAAAGCCCCAAAGGAAGACAAAGCAATTAGTATAAAGCCCATCAGTTCTTCTTTCTTTATATCCTTTCTGTCCTCTCTCTCTAAAAGCTCCATGCCAAATGCCATGACAAAGGGCAGGAAAAGGCTTGCCAGATAGCGCAGGCCGGACAGTCCCAAAAGAAAGCTTAAGCATGCTAACGCAATCAGACCGGCAATTCTGTATTTTCCCTCTCTTTTCTTTACAAACATTCCCAAAACCAAAAAGGTGCAGATCACCTGACTGGTATAAAAGCATCCGATGAACATCATATCCAAATATTCATTGGACAAGGGAGTGAACAAAAAGGCCATTCCCAACAACAGATAAGGTTTGTTCAGCTCATATTTCTTCCCTGCATATACATATGCAAGTATCAAAAGCACATAAAAAATGAAAATGGACAAGGTTTTTACCAATCGATAATTGGAAAAAATCTGAAACAACGGCATCATGATCAGCTGGGAATATACAATTCGTATTTCCGTAGAATAATACCAGTTTTTCGTAATCAGCTTATTTTCATCTGCCAGAAGCTTCGATAAAATCACTTCTGCCGTTGTATCGGAGTGCATCAGGTTGTCCGGCCTAAGCAGCCAGAAGAGACACAATGCTCCAATCAGAAGAAGATTTACAAGCATAAAAATAGCAGTTGTTATATTTCTTTTTTCCTGAAAGTATTTTTTTAAAATTTTCATTGATTTTTTTCCTTTTTTCTCCATAATCTTATCATACCTACCAGCCATTTATTTGTCAAATCCCTATTGGATTTTTCGTGCAGTTTCTAAGTTTCTTGCCAAGAAAGAAAAAGTATACTAAAATGAATTATATTTATGCAATATCTGCCAAAACTGATAAGAAAACGGCAACGGAGGAAGGGCTTTGAACAGACAGTTTCATAAACAAAATGATCAATTTCATACAGAAGAAAGCAATGGTTTCAAGGAAATCGCAGAATTTGTTCTCACATTTCTTTTTATCCTGGGAATCTGCGGCGCTCTCTTTCATCATTTCTGGGGGCATCTTTTAACCATACCCGAAACGTTTACGGACATTATCATAGAGCATCCAGCCATTACCGGGCTTACCAAATCAGGCGAGCTCCGATTGTTCTGGTGCCTGCTTCCCCTTGGGCTTCTTCTTGCATCCCTTCTTTTATTATTGCTCAGAAACGCTTCCTTTAAGCCTTTCCTTTTTTCCAAATGGAAAGAAGGTTTTCAGGATTTTTCCGGCAAATACATTCCACCAAGCCTGATTCTGCTGCTCCTGCCCTGTCTAATACGCTACGGACTTTATCAGACCTTTTCCGTGCCGCTTCTCATAGGCATTGTCCTATTGCTTTTTTCTTATATTTTCTTTCAGGATATTTATAAGGAAATACTCCTTACCATACTATTTACTTATTACGGCATATTATCTATTTTTACAGTCATCAGCCATTTTACTGCCAAAGGAAATATCAGCAATACCGCATTATATATTATAACACTTGCTATTTCCTTGTTGTTTCTGGGAACCTGCATTATTTTTCACAAAAAGAGCCTGATTCCCACCGCCATCATGCTGCTCCAGTTTCTATTGCCCTTTTTGCTTGCTGTATTCCTTGTTGACACTTACCTTTACCAGGGCACTTTGATCCGGATACCTTATGCGCCCTTTTATTATTTGTTCTTTGGGATTTTGTTTTTATTTTTTGAAACCTGCATGTTTTCGTTATGGAAGAAAAAAGACCGTCTGGTTTCCATGGCAGCGCCCATCCTGATTTTTATTTATAATTCCTTTTCCGCCGCTCCCATGTATGCCCAGCCTGACCAGCACCATCACGGGGAACAGATGATTCCCTGGCAGCAGGTCTTTGAACTGGGGCAGAAGCTTTATACAGAATATACTCCCGTATCCGGCCTGTTTCCAATGGTAAACGGAACCATACAAAACATATTTTTAAACGGCACTGTTTCGGACTATTCTCCTTCCATTTGTATAACGGTCGTTCTTTTTTCAATTATTACCATGTATTTACTGGCAAAACACGTAGGTCCCTGCCATGCACTGTACTTTGCGGTGTTGTTTGCCCTGCCAAGTTACAACCGCCAATACATGGTATTGCCTGTCCTTCTTCTTCTGACCCTTCCAAAGCTTGTTGAGAATAAGGGCTTATGGCTTCCAGTCTATGTGTTTAGCTGTTTTTTATCAGGACTTTACTATCCACTGTTTGGAGCCGCCCTTTTGTTGGGACTGGCTCCCTTAGGACTTTGGCAGTTGATTTCCTATATCCGTTCCAAGGACTTGAAAGAAGATTTCAAAAAGCCTTCTTTTTTTATTATCTGGCTGCTTTGTATCCTTCCAATCCTACTGGCTGTCCCATTGTTGCTCAAATTATTAAATCATACTTTAACTTATTCTTCCCAAACAGTGCTGGCAGATGGAATTTCCCTATTAGGACAGTCTGCTCCCTCCCATTTGTTTCCGTTTCTGGCAGAGGGAAATTTAAAAAACATGTGCTATATATTTCTAAGGTTTTTCCTGCCTATGATTGGTGTGTGGCTGCTATTTTATATATTGTTAAAATATATATTAGTATCTGCCAAGAAATTCAAAAAGGAAAAAGGGCTTTCCTGCCCTTCCCTTCTGTTCGGCCTGGCTGCCGGTGCCATTACTTTATTGGTTTCCTATTCCTATACACTGGTAAGAGCCGACTATGACATGATTTTATCCAGAACAGCGCCTGTGCTTATTGCTGTTTTAGGCATGTTTCTTCCGATACTGTTATTTTCCTATGGGAACCGGTTTTCCAGGGCTTTTGTATTTCTTGTTGCGGCAATTTCCTTTTCTCTTCCTATGATACTTTATACAAAAGTAGAGGATATGAAATTTCCCAATATGTGGGTATATCCAAACGGCAATTCCGACATTCTGTTAGATGACAGCCACAAGCTGTTTACTTTTTATACAGTTCCTGAAGGCTTTTACCGGGCAGATGAGCTGGATATTTCCGCTGAAACAGCAAAGCGGCTGGGCACAGGCTTTCTGATCAATGACCAGGTGCATTATATCAATGACTATGAAAAAGTAATCCAAAAATGCAGTGCCGTTTCCAGGGATACTACTTATTTAGGATTTGACGGACAGGGCTTTTACTATTTCAATCATGTAAAAGCATGTGCTACCGGCTATATTCCCGCTGCCAAGGGCTATGCTGCCCAAAAAGCCATTATTGAAACGGCAGAAAAAAATCCTCCCGTGATCTTCTTTATCAATGGGGAAAGCAATTACTATTTGTATTACTGGATGTTTGAACAGAAATATCAGTATAAGGCAGAAGATCAGGCATTTTATCCGGCAAAACTATATGAACTGATTTATGGGGACGAACCTTCTGATGATTACCTGGACTATTTCACAGGAAATGAATACGGTCATGAGCTTGGCCTTATCCCAAGCTCCTTTGGCAATTCCATGAAAGCTCTGTCTCCCCTGTTTATAAAGGAAAAGAATATATCCAAAGATTGGCAGGCCAACGCTTATCAGGAATCTTATAGCTGTAAGACGGATTTTTCGGGAACGGAATATGATTTTCTTTATCTGGAGCTTTCCCCTGCAGGCCCAGGAGATGTCACTGCACCCTCCTTCCCCTTGGGAACGGCTGCCGTATCCTTCCAGACTGCCGGCATTGACGACAAAACTGCTGAAAATCGTGTACAATCCGTTACCTGTACAATAAAAGACGGAAAGCTCCTGATTCCTATGGGCATGAATCCCAACTGGCTCCTAAACCGGATTTCCTCTATTACCATTTCAGCTGACTGCTACTCAAATGAAAATGCCTTTCCTTTGAAATTCCAGATAAAGGAAGCACGTTTGCTGAAAATCAGACAGTAAAGGCTTGGAATGCCAAAAAGCATATAGGGAATCCGCTATTTGGATTCCCTACATGCTTTTTCTCTGTTTTTTATTTAACAGTTTTAATCAAAGGCAACTACAGCTCCATCATAGGTATCTGCAATAAAGGACTTGATATCGTCAGATTTTAATACTTCTACCAATGCCTTAATTCCTTCATTTTCCTCATTTCCCTCTTTCACTGCAACAACATTTACATAGGTCTTTGCTGCTTCTGAATCGGATAATTCGTATGCCACAGCATCACTGCCTACTGAAAATCCTGCTTCTAATGCATAATTTCCATTTAATACCACAAATGCTACTTCATCCTTTACCCTTGCTACTTGAGCAGCTTCCAACTCCTTGATTTCAATATTGTTAGGATTGCTTTCAATATCATTGATCGTAGCAGTTAAGCCAGCCCCTTCTTTTAAAGTAATGATTCCGTTATCCTGTAACAGCAAAAGCGCTCTTGCTTCATTTGTAGGATCATTTGGTACTGCAATTACAGCGCCTTCAGAAATATTGGCAAGGTCTGATTCTGTTCCCGGATAAATACCAAATGGCTCATAATGGATTCCGCCTACATTTACCAGATGTGTTCCCTGCTCTTCATTAAAGCTGTCTAAATATGGAATATGCTGGAAATAATTCGCATCAAATTCTCCGCTTTCCACAACCAGATTGGGCTGTATATAGTCGTCAAAAACAGTTACTTCTAAATCCCAGCCTTTTTCTGCCAGGAAAGACTTTGCCTGCTCTAAAATTTCTGCATGAGGCGTAGCGCTTGCTGCAACAGTAATAGTTCCCTTTATTTCCACTGCTGCTTCTTCGCTGCCTTCTTCGGTTCCTTCTTCCGTTTCTTCCTCCTCATCTAAATCTACCTCTACGTTGTCACCTGTTTCGATTTCCACGTCATCGGTACCTGTTGTTTGTGCTGTCTCCTGATTGCCGCAGCCTGTTAAAACTCCTGCCGCCAACACAGTAGCAATTAATGTTGTGAATAGTCTCTTTTTCATAATAATCCTCCTTCCGGTTCTCTCCTTAGAACCTTTGTCTTCCTCTATTTGACAGCTCTTCTCATATCCAGCTCCACTTTCTGAGAGGGAAATTACCTTCCAGCTATCTTTCTTGCTTTCCTGGCAAAAGATATATAGAAAATGGAATCCAGAATACAAAACGATATGCGCTGCCGATAAACTGACATTTATGTCAGAATTATCCTGTTTGAAAATCATCCTGTTGTTCTGTGATCCAGCTTTTTGGAAATCATCATACCAATTCCCTGTAAAATCTGCACTAATACAATCAGCAGCAATACTGTTACCAGCATAATATCGGTTTGATAACGATAATACCCGTATCGGATAGCAATATCACCAAGTCCTCCTCCTCCAACGGCACCTGCCATGGCAGAATACCCCAGAATCGTTCCAACAGCAATGGTTGCCCCTACAATCAGGGAGGTTCTTGCCTCCTTCAGCAATACCTTCCATATAATGGTAAAGGTACTGGCACCCATGCTCTGTGCCGCTTCTATGACGCCCTTGTCAACTTCCTGTATGGAAGACTCCACCATTCTTCCAATAAATGGAGCTGCCGCAATGACCAACGGCACGATTGTAGCACTTGGCCCATAGCTTTTACCTACAACAAATCTGGTAAAAGGAATCAGCAAAATCAATAAAATTAAAAATGGAATACTCCTTACGATATTCGCAATAAAATCTAAAATTTTATAAACAATCGCATTTGGCTTCAAGCCTTTTTTATCAGAAACTGCCAGAGCAATTCCCATGGGAAGCCCCAATACATATCCAAAGGCAGTGGATGTCAATGTCATATAGAGGGTGGTCAGAATCCCTTCCCCCAGCATTTTTAAAATCACTTTATCCCACATAATCATCCAGCTCCTCTACCGTCAAATTTCTTGCTTTCAGATATCCTATCATACGTTCCGCCAACAGTTCCTCCTCCGGCAGCTGTAATATCATCTGGCCGTTTGCTTTGCCGTTTACGTTTCTGGTATCTGCCAAAAGAATGTTTGCCGGTGCCTTGCATTCCAGCATCATATTGCCAATTACCGGCTCAAAAGCGGAATTCTCCGAAAATACAATACGGATACACCGTTTTCCCTCCATCAGCTCATAAGTTTGTTCATCCTGAAATACCAGCTTTTTAGCCGCCTGAGTTTTAGGCGCTTTAAAAACCTCCATAACAGGCCCTGATTCTGCCAAATCTCCCTGATCGATAATGGCAACATGGGTACAGATTTCCTGAACCACCGCCATTTCATGAGTAATGATAACAATTGTTATTCCATATCTTTCATTGATTTCCTTTAACAATTCCAAAATTGATTTGGTAGTCTGAGGATCCAAGGCACTTGTGGCCTCATCACAAAGGAGAATCTTTGGATTATTGGCAAGGGCTCTTGCAATTGCCACTCTTTGCTTCTGTCCTCCCGAGAGCTGTGCCGGATATGCTTTTGCCTTTTCCGAAAGCCCTACGATTTCTAACAGCTCTAAGGCGCGTTTTCTTGCATCCTTTTTACCCATGCCCACGATTTCCAGGGGAAAACATATATTATCCAATACATTTCTTTGCATCAGCAGGTTAAAATGCTGAAAGATCATGGAAATCTCTGTACGGGCGGCTCTCAATTCTTTATTGGACAGAGCGGATAAATCCCTTCCCTCTATCATTACCGTACCCTGATCCGGCTTTTCCAAAAAATTCAGGCATCGTACCAGTGTGCTCTTTCCAGCGCCGGACATGCCGATGATTCCATAAATTTCTCCTGCATATATGTCTAAATTTACATTTTTTAATGCTTCAACGATATGTTCCTTTCCCTCAAAGGTTTTGGAAACATTTTGTATTTGTATGATTGGTTCCATATTTATCACCTGATGTTTGCTTGCTTGAAATCATTTCCTAGTAAACCTGTATGTTTAATATGGTAAAAGTATATATAATTTTTTTGCGGTTGTCAATAGGAAATAAAAATTTTTATATTTCCATTATATCTATTACAGAATCTTTCCTGCCGCCCTTATCACCTGAATTGTTCTTTCGATATCCTCGTTACTATGTGCCGTGGATAGAAACATAGCTTCAAACTGGGAGGGCGCCGTGTAAATCCCCTGCTCTAATAAATAATGAAAGTACATGGCATACTTTTCCCGGTCTGAAGCGGCTGCACTTTGAAAATCGGTTACTTGTCCCTTTGTAAAGAACACGCTTAGCAAAGAACCGGCTCTGTTGACGCAGACCCGGTCTCCAAATGCTTCTTTTGCCGCCTCTGCCAGTCTCTTTCCTTTTTGCTCCAGCTCCTGATACAAGCGGCTTCCCCCCTGCTTCAGCGCAGATATAGTCGCAATCCCTGCCGCTGTGGAAACAGGGTTGCCGGACAAAGTCCCTGCCTGATAGACCGGGCCTGCTGGCGCCACTACCTCCATGATTTCCTTTTTTCCGCCATAAGCTCCTATCGGCATTCCTCCCCCAATGATTTTTCCAAGGGTAGTCAGGTCCGGAGTGACTCCATAATACTCCTGTGCCCCGCCTAAAGCTAAACGGAATCCGGTAATGACCTCATCAAATATAAGCAAAGCGTCATGCTCCCTTGTAATTTCTCTTAAAAATTGCAAAAATCCGTCTTTTGGAGGCACTACTCCCATATTGGCGGCTACAGGCTCTACTATAACTGCTGCTATTTCCTTTCCCTTTTCTTCAAACAGCTCCTTTACCGAAGCCTCCCTATTATATTCTGCAATCAATGTGTGCTTCGTATAATCCTCCAAAACTCCTGCGCTGTCCGGCACCGACTGAGTCATGGCTCCGGATCCTGCTTTTACTAAAAGTCCATCGGAATGACCGTGATAGCATCCTCTGAACTTTACAATCTTATCTCTTCCCGTATAGCCTCTGGCAGTCCTTACGGCACTCATTACTGCTTCCGTTCCTGAGCTTACAAGCCTTGTCATTTCCATAGAAGGCATACATTCTTTTATGAGCATTGCCAGCCGGTACTCTGCCTCCGTAGGCGCTCCAAAGGTCAGTCCTTTATCACATGCCTGCTTTACAGCACTTATGACACCCTTGTCACAATGCCCCAGGATACAAGGTCCCCAGGAACAGACATAATCAATATATTCCTGTCCGTCCACATCGTATACCTTAGAACCTTTTGCCCTTTCCAAAAAGACAGGGCTGCTTCCTACTGCCTGATACGCCCGTACCGGACTGTTAACGCCTCCGGGAATACAGCTTTTCGACTGTTCAAATAGTTGTTCCGACCTGGTATGTTTCATCTGCTTCCTCCTGCTCCTTCAACCAGTTTGCCACATCTATGGCATGATAGGTTATAATAATTTTGGCTCCTGCTCTTTTGATTGCCGTCATATTTTCCATGACGATCCGTTTTTCATCAATCCAGCCATTTGCCGCCGCCGCTTTTACCATGGAATATTCCCCGCTTACATTATAAGCCGCAATGGGATAGTCGGTTCTGTCCGCCGCTTCCCTGACAATGTCCAGATAGGCAAGGGCAGGCTTTATCATAATCACATCCGCCCCTTCCTCAATATCCTCTTTCCACTCCCTGATTGCCTCCTTCCGGTTGGCAAAATCCATCTGATAGGTTTTCCGGTCCCCAAAGCAGGGGGCTGAATGGGCCGCATCCCGGAAAGGAGAGTAATAGCCGGAGGCAAACTTGGCGCTGTAGGCCATAATCATAAGATTGACATGCCCTGCCTGATCTAATGCCTCCCTGATATATGCCACCCTTCCGTCCATCATATCGGAAGGTGCAATGATGTCCGCCCCTGCATCTGCCAGACTGACTGCCATCTTTCCAAGAAGGGGAAGGGTTTCATCATTTAATATTTCCCCACGGGAAACAAGTCCGCAATGACCATGGGAGGTATATTCACAAAGGCACACGTCCACAATGACCAAAAGCTTTGGGGCCCTTTCCTTTATAAATCTGACTGCCCTTTGGGTAATGCCATCCTCTGCATAAGCCTGGCTTCCCGCTTCATCTTTGTAGGCGGGAATGCCAAATAACAACACCGCCCCTATGCCCGCTCTTTTTACCCGGTCAATCTCCTCTCCCAGCCTGTCTATGGAAAACTGATAGATTCCCGGCATGGAGTCAATGGGATTTTTCAAATTTTCTCCTTCTATAATAAACATTGGATATACCAAATCGCTTTTTTCCAAAGTGGTTTCCTTTACCAGCTTTCGCATTTCTTCGTTTACCCGTAATCTGCGCATTCTTTTCATAAAACTCTTCTCCTCATTTTTTGCATCTATATTTTCTACCTGTTTTTTCTATATTCTTTTCAAAATATATTCTGATGCTTTCCACCAGACCTTCCACATCACTGACCTGTGCTAGTATCCGTGGGGAAAAGCCTTGTCTTTCCACTTCTTCCTTCGTCACCTGTCCGATACACGCAATATTTCCCTGAAACTGATATCCCGGAGCCAGTTCCTGTATTTGCTGAAAAAAGCTTTTCACTCCGGAAGCGCTGACAAACACGTGGCAGTCTACTTTTTCAAGGATTTCCTGCTTTACCCGCAGGCTTCCTTTTACATCATAAAGAAAAATTTCCTCATAGTCATAACTATGTTCCTTTAGTATCCGGGTAAGCTCCCTGCTTCCCTGTTTTGCTCTGGGCAAAAGGATTTTTTCTCCAGACTGTGCCTGTTTTACAAACTCCAGAGCAAATGCCCTTGAGGTATAGGTTTGGGGGATAAAATCCGCCTCTATACTGTATTCCTTTAGCGCCGCCCTGCTGCCGCTTCCAATTACGGCAAACTTCAACCCTGTTCCCACCGGAATTTGAATGCCTTCCGCCTGTGCCCGTTCAAAAAATATCCGAACTCCGTTCGGACTGGTAAACAGAATCCATTGATATTCCTCCAATCGCAAAAAGGCTGCCTTCAGCTTATCCTGCTTCCCTGATTTCCTCCACTTCCATTTTGCAGGTTTCCACTACGTGAAAGCCTTCCCGCTCCAAAGCGCTCCTTAATTTATCTGCTGTGCCTGTGGTGGCGGTAATGCCAATTGTCTTCTTTTGACATTTCTTATACTTTCCATAGGAAAGCGCTGCTGTTTTCCCTATCAGGATTACTACCGGAGAGGAAAGTCCTGCCCGGCTTACCTTTCCATAAATATTTTCCAACGTTCCCCTTACCATTCTTTCTTCACTGGTGGTTCCTTTTTCAATCACTGCTGCCGGGGTAGTTTTGTCCTTTCCGTGTGCCATAAGCCTTTCGGTGATTTCCTTCAAATTTCCAAGCCCCATTAAAAATACAAGTGTTCCATCCAATCCGGCAAGTATGTGATAATCTTCCGTCAGGGCATGTTCCCCATCCTTTGTATGTCCGGTAATCACGTGGAAGCTTTGGCTCATGCCTCTGTGGGTGACGGGAATTCCGGCACATTCCGGCACTGCAACAGCAGAAGTCACGCCGGGAACCAGCTCAAAGGAAAGCCCCGCCTTTTGCAAGGCTTCTGCCTCTTCCCCTCCTCTGCCGAATACAAAGGAATCGCCGCCCTTTAATCTGACAACCTTGTCATACTTCTGTCCATATTCCACTAAAAGCCCGTTGATTTCCTCCTGGCTCATGGAATGTCTGCCTGGTTCTTTTCCAACGCATACCTTAATGCAGTCCGCCCTTACCTCTTCAAGCAGCTCGAAAGAGGCCAGTCTGTCATAAATCACCACATCACATTCCTTTAGCAGTTTTAGACCTTTCACCGTTATCAGTTCCTTATCGCCGGGTCCTGCCCCTACCAGATAAACCTTCTGCATGTTCCACCTCGCTGTCTTTCCTTCCTACCTTCGGAAATTCTCTGCAAGCTCTTTCAAAGCCGTTTCTGCTTGTTCCAGTGACACTTTTGTCATTTTTCTTTTTAACTGCCCGTCCATTTCCCCGCACATCCAAATGGAAACCATCCGGGACATGGCTGCTTCCTCAAGTCTTGTAAATACGCCTATCGGTTCATGGCAGCCTGCTTCCAACAGACTCAGGGCCTTCCGCTCCAGCTTAAGCTCTATCTTTGTGTTTTCATGGGTTATGGATTCAAGAAGCCCCAAAAAACGGCTGTCCGCCCTTCCTTCCACTGCAATGATTCCCTGTCCCCCTGCCGGAATCATTCCGTCTATATCAAGCATATGATAATGGAACCTTTTTTCCCTTTCAAGACCAAGCCTGCGAAGCCCTGCCGCCGCCAGAAGGATTCCATCATACATGCCTTCCTCCAGCTTTTTCAGCCTTGTATTCACATTCCCTCTCAGAGTCTGGCATAGGGCACCCGGAAATTCCTGTTGTATTTGTACCTGTCTTCTAAGGCTGGAAGTGCCAATTACCGGATGCTCCTTTTGCAAAAAGCTCTCCCAATCCATTGTAACAAGCACATCCCTTGGGTCTTCCCGCTTTAACACGCCAATAATGGCAAGTCCCTCTGCCAGCTCCATAGGCATATCCTTTGCGCTATGGACAGCCAGATCGATTTCTCCCCTCTTAAGCTTTTCCTCAATTTCTGTAACAAAAACGCCTTTTCCTCCAAATTCCACAAGAGGCTTATCCAGAATTTTATCCCCCTTTGTGGTTATGATACAGATTTCACATTCCACTTCCGGAGCTTTTTCTTTGATCTGCCTGATCACCAATTCTGTCTGGGCCAATGCCAGGGCGCTTCCTCTTGTACCAATTATAAGCTTTTCCATTTTATTGTACTTCCTTTTTGATTACACATTCTATTTCCTTTTCCGATAACTTACCGTTCTGCTTCTTTCCTTTTTCCACTAATACTTCAAAAATGCGCCTGCGCCTTTTTATATCTGACACTTCTGTCAGAATTCTCTCCCGCCATAACCCAAGAGTTTCCACCAATTCACCATAATAATCGGGAATTCTGCTTTCCAGCTCTTTTTTTAATTTGGCTGCAAAAAGAGGGCTTTTTCCTCCGGTAGAAACAGATACCACCAAATCCTTCTTTTTTACGATGGCAGGAAAGATGAAATCGCATTCCGCCGGCACGTCTACTACATTTACAGGCTTTCCTTCCTGTTTACATAACTTATATATCCTGCTGTTTTCTGCAGGCGAATCCGTTGCTGCAATAATCAGATCTGCCGTCTTTAAATCTTCCTTTAGGAACTGCCTTTGTTCCAGCCTAAGCTGCCTCTGGCCTGCTATTTTCTCCGGTATGTTAGCGTTTGGTTCTCCGGCTTCAGCATTTTTTTTCTCATTTTCTTCCATCTGGCAGAGCTCTTTTTCAATTTTAGGAGCCACCACCAGTATTTCGGGACCGTATTCTAGCAGTACCTTTACCTTTCTAAGGGCAACCCTGCCTCCTCCCACGATTAAGATTCTTTTCTCTTCTAAGTTTACATAAATAGGGAAATATGCCATTCTATTTTTCTCCTGCTATTTCGTTCAGTCCTTTGACCAAAGCCTGAATTTCATCTCCGGTCAGCCTGTCCCTTAATTGATAAAGCACATAGGAAATGCCCTTTTTCTCGGAAAGCTCCTGTAGAGCTTCCACATTTTTCTGAAGGGCATGATAGGATAAGGCTTTCTTTATTTCTTCCAGACCTTCCTCCATATAAATCTGTGCCTTTTCCATTTCCTTTAGCTTTACCGCATTATTTTTCTCCGACAGCTTTTGAAAATCATCAATATTCATGATTTTGGCGCCGGGCAGCTTACCGATATCCCCATCCATATCACAAGGCACTGCCAGATCAAGGAACAATCTTCTTTTCTCACCCTTCAGCGCCTGTCCCGCCTCTTCCTTAGTAAAGGTATAATGGGGGCTTTTTGTAGCGCTGATAATGACATCTGCCTGATTTAAATATTCATATCGCTTTTCATAAGGAACAAAGTCCGCATTTTTTGCCCTGCTGAAAAGTTCCTGCTCCTGATTATGGCTTCTGTTTGTCAGAAGCAGCTGGATTCCTTCCTTTTCCAACAGATTCCTGGCTACGATTCCGCCGATTTTTCCGGTAGCGCCAACTAACAGCACGTTTCCTTCTAAGCTTCCTTCTGTCCCTTCCAAAAATGCAATGGCCGCATGGGCTGCCAGAGTTCCAATGGAAATAGGCGTCTTAGACAAACGGGTATCCGTCTTGATTGCTTTCGCCACATGAAAGGCTTCCTGAAATGCCAGATTGCATTCATAATCACAGCGGTTCCCTTCCATAGATGTCTGATAAGCCTCCTTTACCTGTCGCAGGATTTCATCCTCCCCAAGCACCATGGAATCCATTCCGCAGGAAACCTTCATAAGATGCCGCAGCGCCCCTTCCCCACTATAGATGCAGATGCTTTTCTTGAACAAGGCTTCTTCTATTTGTTTTTCTTTCAAAAATAACTCTTCCACTTTGGGAATCATCCTGTTTTCTCCGGTAAAATAAATTTCTACCCGGTTGCAGGTGGACACAAGGACGCAGCCCGTTATGCCCAAAAGCAATGCCTTCTTTTCAAAGCATTCCTTTTCTTCTATGGAAAATGCACAGCATTCCCGAATCCTTAAGGGGGTGTTCCTATAGCTGATACTGATACAATTCATAGATATGCTTACTTCCTTTTCGTGATAATCGTAAGATTTCTTTCTGATTTTTCATGTACAGTATAGCACACTTTGTATTTAAGGGAAAATAGATAGTTTTTCCTGTATCCTTTTCTAAAATGTTCATTGTGAATCGTTTACGAATTGTATTCCGACTGGTGTGGTTCCAGACCACACCACTAGAATATTTTGATGTTGCATTTAGATTTTTATGTAAGCTCTTTATGCAGATTCTTACATTTCCTTCTCAAACTGCTCCATGGAGCCTGCTCTGGCTGCAAGCTTATGCCATCTTTTCAGCACTTCCATATCCTTTTGTGTCAGGACAGCTTCTCTGATGCGCTCCGGAATGGCACCATATTCCTCCAAGAGCTCAAGGACAGCTTCTTGCTTGGCTTTTTCACAGCCGGTAGACAACCGTTCTTTTACACGAGCTTCCACCTGTTTTTCCAACCGTTCCTTTACACGAGCTTCCACCTGTTTTTCCAACCGTTCCTTTACACGAGCTTCCACCTGTTCTTCCATACATGCTTCCAACCGTTCTTCCATACATGCTTCCAACCGTTCTTCCAGCTGATCATTTAACCATTCTTCAAGAGTCATATATCCCGCCTCCAGTCTTCGCCATTTCTTTAGTTCCGTCACTTTTTCATGCAGCTTTATGATGGATTCCTCGGTAAGCTCCGATACATATTCATCGTTGCTCTGCTCCATATACTTTAGGAAATGCACCAGTTCTTTTGGGACATCCTCATCGTTCCTGCCTCTGGTGTTTAAAAATATCTTTCTGGTATCATCCCCCAGGCCCATATTGTACTCCAAACACCTTTCTTCAAAGGTATAACGATACAGCCCTTTGCCAAATGGATCAAATGTACAGATAAAGATGACATAACCGGGCTTTAGGTCGTTGAAGTCGTCTCCCGGCTTCA
>JAAUZH010000013.1 GCA_014804675.1 Lachnospiraceae bacterium | reverse complement strand
GGCAAAGTCGCCAGCACTTACGCACCGTATTTGGGTGCGTTAGTACTGTTGCGTCTTTGCAGAGCGAAAGCGTGCCTGACAGACTACTATATGCCCTGCCGGCTCCATGCCTTCCAAATACACATTCACCCAAGAGAACTGAACTGTTACGAAAAATAGGAATAAATTCCAAAAACCCCTTGCAATTTTAAAGAGCAAGTGCTATTCTAGTGTAGAACTTAATATGCTTGCATAAGGAGTGGACGCAGGTCCACTCTTTTTATATGACTTTTATATAACAGGAAAAAGGAGAAAAGCCTATGTCAAAAAAAGAAAGCTATGAGGCAAGAACAGAAGAACTGCTTCGGCCCATTATGGAAGCAAATGGCTTTGAGCTGGTGGATGTGGAATATGTAAAGGAAGGAAGCAGCTGGTATCTTCGGGCATATATTGACAAGCCTGGAGGGATTACCATTGACGATTGTGAACTGGTAAGCCGTGCCTTATCTGAGATATTGGACAGGGAGGACTATATCAGCGAGGCTTATATATTGGAAGTGAGCAGTCCTGGGCTTTTACGTCCCCTGAAAAAGGAAAAGGATTACCGGAGAAATCTGGAAAAACAAGTAGAAATCCGCACATATAAAATGGTAGATAAGAAAAAAGAATTTGTAGGAACCTTAACTGCTTTTGACAAAGATACGGTTACCATAGAAGAGGAAGGACAGGAGAGGGTTTTTGAAAAATCCCAAATTGCCCTGATACGTCCCTATGTGGAATTCTAAAATGTCAGAGAAATAACTTATGGAGCAATCCATAAAAACATAGTCAACTCAGATTAACCATATATAGGAGGATAAAAAAAGAAAATGAATAAGGAACTTATGGAAGCACTGGATATTTTGGAAAAGGAAAAGGAAATCAGCAAGGAAACCCTTTTTGAGGCCATTGAGAATTCACTTTTGACCGCCTGCAAGAACCATTTCGGAAAAGCAGATAACATTGTGGTGGAGGTGAACCGGGAAACCTGTGATTTTCTTGTAACGGCAGAAAAGACCGTAGTGGAACAGGTGGAGGACGACTGTCTGGAGATTTCTTTAGAGGATGCAAAGAATTACAAGAAAAATCCTCAGTTAGGAGAAATCATAAAAGTTGAGATCCGTTCCAAGGAATTTGGACGCATTGCTACCCAGAATGCCAAAAATGTGATTTTACAAAAAATCCGGGAAGAGGAAAGAAGCGTTATCTACAATCAGTATTTTGAAAAAGAAAAAGATGTGATAACCGGTATCGTTCAGCGGTATTTGGGAAGGAACATCAGCATCAATTTGGGAAAGGCAGATGCTATCTTAAATGAAAGCGAACAGGTGAAGGGAGAATACTTTAAGCCCACTGAAAGAATCAAGGTATATATATTGGAAGTTAAAAATACACCAAAGGGCCCCCGTATTTTGGTAAGCAGAACGCATCCGGAGTTAGTAAAACGTCTGTTTGAATCCGAAGTGGCGGAAATTGCTGATGGAACGGTTGAAATCAAGAGCATTGCCAGAGAAGCGGGAAGCCGTACCAAAATGGCAGTCTGGTCCAAAGATCCCAATGTGGACCCGGTAGGAGCCTGCGTAGGATTAAACGGAGCCAGAGTAAATTCCATTGTAGAGGAATTAAGAGGTGAAAAAATCGATATCATCAACTGGGATGAAAATCCGGGCAACCTGATTCAGAATGCCTTATCTCCTGCTAAAATCGTGGCGGTATTTGCCGACCCGGAAGAAAAAACCGCAAAAGTAGTAGTGCCGGATTATCAACTATCTCTGGCAATTGGTAAGGAAGGGCAGAACGCAAGGCTTGCTGCAAGGCTGACCGGATACAAGATTGACATTAAGAGCGAGACTCAGGCAAAGGATGCGGAAGGTTTCCGTTATGAAGATTACATGGATGACGAGTATGAGGAATATGACGGCGAAGCATATGAAGAGGGATATGCAGAAGAATATCCGGAGGAATATGAAGAGTCCTATGAGGAAGCGCCTGAATTGGAAGAGGAACAGGAATGAGTAAGAAAATCCCATTAAGACAATGCGTTGGCTGTGGTGAAATGAAAAGTAAAAAGGAAATGCTTCGCATTTTAAAAACCACGGAAAATGAATTTGTTTTAGATAAAACCGGAAAGAAAAACGGAAGAGGCGCATATCTTTGTAATTCCAGAGAATGTTTATGGAAGGCAAGGAAAAGCAAAGGCCTGGAACGTTCTTTCAAAATGAGTATTCCAAATGAGGTATACGATAATCTGCAAAAGGAGTTTGAAGAAGACTGTGAAGAATAAAGCATTTTCCCTGCTTGGAATTGCCAATCGGGGACGAAATCTGGTGAGTGGCGAATTCATGACGGAAAAGATGGTGAAATCTTATAAAGCATATATGGTAATCGTAGCAGAGGATGCATCGGACAATACGAAGAAGATGTTTCAGAACATGTGTGATTTTTATAAGGTTCCCTGTTATGTTTTCGGAACAAAGGAAGAGCTGGGACACAGTCTGGGAAAAGAAATGAGAGCTTCACTGGCAGTAACGGATCAGGGACTTGCGGATGCCATAAAAAAGCACCTGCAGACAGTATAGAAAGAATCGGAGGTAGTAAGCATGGCCAAAATGAAAATATATGAACTGGCAAAAGAAATAGATAAAACCAACAAGGAAATTCTCACCTTTCTGACAAAAAAAGGAATTGAAGCAAAAAGCCACATGAACACGCTGGACGAAGATACCGTGGAAATGGTAAGAAAAGCTTTTTTAGCCAATAAGGAAGGGCATGAAGAAGTAAAGAAGGCGGAACCAAAGGCAGAGCCGCCCAAGAAAAAGAAGAGTATCATTTTTGTAAGCAATCCCCATAATAGTAAAATGCCGGGAGCAAGGCCGCAAGGCAATGGGCAGAGACCCCAAAAAAACAGACCGGGTAAGCCGGCAGAAAAAGAACCAAATCCATTCAGGCCTCAGGTACCGAAGCCTGTAGTAAAGCCTGTAGTGATTGAGAGAACGGAACCGTCAGCGCCTTCCAACGATACAAGAAGACCTGTACAAAAAAATGAGAACCAAAGGCAGGAGCAGTCCAGGAATTACCGCCAGGATGGAAACCGCCAGCAGCAGGGAATGGGACGAGGCAATGGAAGCAATGAAAGAAACAATAATCAGGGCTATCAGAAAAATAACGATAATCGCAGAGATGGTGCAGCTAGCAGGGGCGGCAGTAAGCCTTATAATAATAATGAAAGAGGCGGCAGACCAAATGCAGGGGAGAAGATTAACTACAAAAAACCTCAACCGCAGAAGTCGTTCTCTGACGGTCCTATTGGGGAACCGGAAAAGCGCAGGGATGAAGAAAAGCGCAGACAGGGGCAGGAGCGTGACAAGCGCAGCAAGAAGGACCTGATTTACGAAGAGGATAATGCAAATATCAAAGGCAAGAACAAAGCAGGTAAGTTTATTAAACCGGAAAAGAAAGTGGTAGAAAAGGCAGAAGAGCAAATCAAGGTAATTACCCTTCCCGAGAGCCTGACCATTAAGGAATTGGCAGAAAAGATGAAGCTTCAGCCTTCTGCAATTGTGAAAAAGCTGTTCCTTCAGGGGCAGATCGTTACAGTAAATCAGGAAATCGATTATGAAACTGCAGAAGAAATTGCAATTGAGTATGAGATCATCTGTGAAAAAGAAGTGAAGGTTGATGTCATTGAAGAGCTTTTGAAAGAGGAAGAAGAAGCGGAAGAAAGCATGGAAGTACGTCCTCCGGTTATTTGTGTCATGGGGCACGTAGACCATGGAAAAACTTCTCTGTTGGATGCAATCCGGAAGACCAATGTAACGGACAGAGAGGCAGGAGGCATTACCCAGCATATCGGTGCGTATACCGTTACGATCAATGGGCAGAAAATCACATTTCTGGATACACCGGGACATGAAGCATTTACTTCCATGCGTATGCGTGGTGCAAATGCAACGGATATTGCGATCCTAGTAGTGGCAGCAGATGACGGTGTCATGCCTCAGACTGTGGAAGCAATCAGCCATGCAAAGGCTGCCGGAATTGAAATCATCGTGGCAGTCAATAAAATTGACAAACCAAATGCCAATATTGACAGAGTGAAACAGGAGTTGGCGGAGTATGAGCTGATTCCGGAGGATTGGGGCGGTTCTACTGTATTTGCACCGGTTTCCGCAAAATCCGGAGAAGGCATTGAGCAGCTTTTGGAAATGATTTTATTAACAGCAGATATTCTGGAATTAAAGGCAAATCCAAAACGTCGTGCCAGAGGTCTTGTAATTGAAGCAGAGCTTGATAAAGGAAGAGGACCGGTTGCAACAATTTTAGTACAAAAGGGTACACTAAAGGTAGGCGATTTTGTATCGGCAGGAGCCAGCCACGGAAAAATCCGGGCAATGATTGATGATAAGGGAAGAAGGGTGAAGGAAGCAGCTCCTTCCACTCCGGTAGAAATTTTAGGATTGTCTGATGTGCCGGGGGCAGGAGAAATCTTTATCGCCCATGAAAACGATAAGACAGCAAGAAGCTTTGCCGAGACCTTCATTGCCCAGAACAAAGAGAAGAAGTTAGAAGAAACAAAATCAAAAATGTCACTGGATGATTTATTTACCCAGATACAGACAGGAAATTTAAAGGAGCTTAACTTAATTATCAAAGCAGATGTACAAGGCAGCGTGGAAGCAGTAAAACAAAGCCTTTCCAAGCTTTCTAACGAAGAAGTCATAGTAAAATGCATTCATGGAGGCGTAGGCGCCATCAACGAGTCCGATGTTATGCTTGCAAGCACCTCCAATGCCATTATCATTGGCTTTAACGTAAGAGTGGATGCCACTGCCAAGGCAACTGCGGAACGAGAAGGGGTAGACGTACGCCTTTATAAGGTCATCTATCAGGCAATCGAGGACGTGGAAGCTGCCATGAAGGGAATGTTAGACCCGATTTTTGAAGAGCAGGTGATCGGCCATGCAGAGGTGCGCCAGATATTCAAGGCATCGGCAGTTGGAAATATTGCTGGTTCCTATGTGCTTGACGGACGGTTTGAAAGAGGCTGTAAGGTGCGGATTTCCAGAGAGGGCGAGCAGATTTATGAAGGTGAGCTTGCAAGCCTGAAACGCTTTAAGGATGATGTGAAGGAAGTAAAAGCAGGCTTTGAATGCGGTCTGGTATTTGAAGGCTTTGACAGCATGAAAGAGCTTGATATCGTAGAAGCTTATATTATGGTGGAAGTACCCCGCTAGGAGGGAATATGAGAAAAAACAGTTTAAAGAATACCCGTATCAACGGGGAAGTGCAGAAGGTGTTAGCGGATGTGATCCGGGGGGAAATCAAGGACCCCAGGATCAGTTCCCTGACTTCGGTCGTGGCAGTGGAGGTTTCTCCGGATTTAAAAACCTGTAAGGCATGGATTTCCGTGCTGGGAGATGAGAAAGCCCAGGAAGACACACTGGCAGGCTTAAAAAGCGCTGAGGGATTCATAAAAAATAAAGTAGCAAAAGCGATCAACTTGAGGAATACACCGGAAATCACATTTATTATGGATCAGTCCATTGCATATGGGGTGTCCATGTCCCAAAAGATTGATGAGGTGACGAAAATATGATCAATGTGTTAGAGGAATGTAAAGGAGCAAACGTAATCGGCATCAGCGGACATGTTCGTCCGGATGGGGACTGCACAGGCTCTGTCAGCGCACTATATCAATATCTGAAAAAAGCATTGCCGGACGTACAGATTGAACTGCTGTTAGAGAAACCGTCTGCCGTGTTTGCCGATCTGCCAGGCTATGAAAGGATGGGCAGAAGCTTTGCAAAGCAGACGGAATTTGATGTATTCTTTATTTTAGACAGCACGCAGGAACGGATCGGATTTGCGGAAGCCCATGCAAAAAAGGCAAAAAAGAGAATCAATATCGATCATCATATCAGCAATCCGGGAACGGAATGTGATGTCAATTATGTAGTGCCTGAAGCCAGCTCCACGGCGGAGCTTGTCTATGAGCTTATCGGGAAAGAAAATCTGGATGCGCAGATAGCAAAGAGCATCTATATAGGAATGATTCACGATACGGGGGTGTTCCAGTATTCCAACACCTCCCCCAAGACTCTCCGCATAGCTGCCCAGCTGCTGGAATATGGATTTGATTTTCCAAAGCTCATTGATGAAACCTTTTATGAAAAAACCTATGTCCAGAATCAGATTTTGGGAAGGGCTTTGCTGGAAAGCATTTTGTTTATGGATGGCAAGTGCATTGCCAGCATGGTGGATCGAAAGCTGATGGACTTCTATCAGGCGGATTCCAAGGATTTTGAAGGCATTGTGAATCAGCTCCGTGTGGTAAAAGGAGTGGAATGTGCTATTTTTATGTACGAAACAGGCACTTTGGAATATAAGGTCAGCTTACGCTCCTGCGGGGCGGTGGATGTGTCAAAGGTAGCGGAGTATTTTGGAGGCGGCGGTCATGTCAGGGCAGCAGGATGCATGTTGTCCGGTACATACCATGATGTATTGAACAATCTGTCCAGGGAAATTGCAAAGCAGATGCCTGGATTCCAAGTATAAAAGCAAGGCGGCAATCTGTCGGAACAAAAAGCGGAAAGGGAGAAGCGCCATGATACATGGGGTGATCAACGTATATAAGGAAAAAGGCTTTACTTCCCATGATGTGGTGGCAAAGCTGAGAGGTATTTTAAAACAAAAAAAGATAGGGCATACAGGCACTCTGGACCCGGATGCGGTTGGAGTGCTTCCTGTTTGTCTTGGAAGCGCCACAAAGCTGTGCGATATGCTGACAGACAGGAACAAGGAGTATATTGCCGGGCTTCACCTTGGCTGTGTGACTGATACACAGGATATGACGGGGAAGGTGCTTAGGCAGTGTCAGGTGCAGCAGCAGGAAGAGGAGATTCGAAAGGTAATTATGTCCTTTCAGGGGGTATCGGAACAGATTCCCCCTATGTATTCCGCCCTTAAAGTAAACGGAAGGAAGCTGTATGAGCTGGCAAGGGAAGGAAAAGAGATTGAAAGAAAACCAAGGAGCATTCAGATTACGGAAATTGAAATCCAGGAGATGCAAATTCCCATTGTCCGTATGAGGGTGGTATGCTCTAAGGGGACATATATCCGGACGTTGTGCCATGATATGGGGGAAAAGCTAGGCTGCGGCGGCGCCATGGAAAGCCTTATAAGGAGCCGGGTAGGAGAATTTATGCTGGAGGATGCGCTGACACTGGGACAAATAGAAGCCCTTAGGGATAAAGGGGGCCTGGAGGAAAAAATAGTCAGAATAGATGCCCTGTTTCAGGAATATCCCGGCTGTATAATTGAAAATCAATGGAAAAGGCTCATTGAAAATGGAAATGGATTTGGAAAAGAACAGATTTTTAAAATGTTTCACAAAGGTGAGGAAATACAAATGGAAATGCCGGACAAAATAAGAGTTTATGATGAGGACGGCACTTTTTACGGTATATACGGATGGGTAAAAGGAAAGCGAAGGTTTGAGCCCATTAAAATGTTTTTGACAAAGGAATCGTGATCACATTATGAAGCTGATAAGGGATACAAAGCAATTTCATATGGAAGAAGAAACGGCGGTGGCAATCGGGAAATTTGACGGCATCCATTTAGGTCACAGAACACTGCTTCAAAAAATTTTAGAGGCAAAGAATTTGGGGCTGAAAGCAGCTGTCTTTACCTTTACGCCTTCTCCGGGAACTTATTTTACGGGAAAGCCTGTGGAAGAGATTACGACCAGGGAAGAAAAGAGGACGATGTTCGCAAAAATGGGAATCGATTACCTGATAGAATATCCCTTTGATAAAGAAACAGCTAATCTGTTGCCGGAAGATTTTGTCAATCACATTCTGCTTTGCAATATGTCTGCCCGTTTGATTGCGGCAGGAAAGGATGTATCTTTTGGGCTTGGAGGAAAAGGAGATGCAGGTCTGCTTGAGAAATTGGGGAGAGAAAAGGGATTTGCCACGAAAATCATTCCGAAAATCTGTTATGAAGGAAAGGTGATCAGCTCCACTTACCTGCGCAATGTGATTAAAGAAGGAAACATGGAGCTGGCAGGAGCCCTGATGGGAGAGCCTTATTTCTTAGAGGGGATCGTAGTAAAGGGGAAGCAGCTTGGCAGGACCATGGGAATGCCTACCGTCAATCTGCTGCCGGCAGAGGAAAAGCTTCTTCCCCCTAAGGGTGTATACTTTTCCACTGTGGAATATGAAGGGAAGCTTTACCGGGGAGTGACCAATATTGGAAGAAAGCCCACGGTGGGAGGCAAAAATCCCATAGGAGCGGAGACCTATATCTATGATTTTTCCAAAATGCTTTATGGGGAGTCTATCCGTGTCAGGCTTTTGCATTATGAAAGGGCGGAACGGAAATTTGAAAGTCTGCTGCAGCTAAAAGAAGCAATTGAGAAAAATATCGCAGATGGAAAAGAATATTTTATAAATTTATGACGAAATTGGAAAAAATCTCTTGTAAGTTTGTCCTGTTTCACTTAGAATAAATAATGTACGTAATTTTCGTGTAAAGGATGGATAAGACAATGGATTTCTCCACATTACTTACCATGGCAGGCGGATTGGGCCTGTTTCTTTTTGGAATGCAGCTTATGAGCGAAGGAATCGAAAAGGCTGCCGGAGCAAAGCTTAGGAGCATTTTAGAGTTTTTTACCAACAATCGGTTTACCGGCATGATAGTGGGTATTGTCTTTACCGCCATTGTACAGTCTTCTTCCGCCTGTACGGTTATGGTGGTCAGTTTTGTAAATTCAGGCCTGATGAATCTGTACCAGGCGGCGGGCGTTATTTTTGGCGCCAATATCGGTACTACTGTAACTTCACAGCTTGTATCTTTTAACTTATCGAAATATGCACCGATTTTTTTATTAGCAGGTGTTCTTTTAGTATTATTCAGCAAAAATCAAAAGGTAGTGAAAATTGCAGAAATCGTTGTGGGCTTTGGCGTGCTGTTCATGGGACTTAGCGGGATGAGCGGCGCCATGAGCGGATTGAAGGATAATCCTGCCATTGCGGGTACTCTTGGCAATTTAAACAGCCCGCTTATGGGAGTTTTGTTAGGCACTCTTATCACGGCTGTCATCCAAAGCTCTTCTGTAACGGTCAGCATTGTGCTTTTAATGTGCCAGCAGGGCCTGTTGTCCCTGAATATCTGTCTTTTCATCATTCTGGGCTGTAATATTGGAGCCTGTGCTTCTGCATTGCTGGCATCCCTTGCAGGAAAGAAGGATGCAAAGCGGGCGGCGCTGATTCATTTTTCCTTTAATGTAATCGGCTCGGTTATTATGTTCCTTGTTTTCCTGTTTGGTCTGGATTACATAGTGAAGTTCTTGTATGGCATTTCCGGAGGCAATTTGGGAAGGTGCGTTGCCAATGCCCATACCCTGATTAAAATCGTTCAGGTAATCGTGCTGTTCCCGTTTTCCGGCTGGATCGTGAAGCTTACTTATATGCTTGTTCCGGGTGAGGATGTGAAGGTGGGCTACCGTGAGAACTTCCAGTTAAAATATATTGGGAATAAGACGGTTTTCAATCCGGCAACTGCAGTGGTGGATGCCATTAAGGAGTTAGAGCGCATGGGCTCTTTGGCAAGCGAAAACCTGAACCGGGCCATGAATGCCCTGATTACGCTGGACGAGGATGACATTGAAGAGGTTTATCTGGTGGAACAGAATATCAATTTCCTGAATAAATCCATTACCGATTACCTGGTGAAGATCAACCAGAGCACCCTTCCCATAGAGGATTTAAAGAGCATTGGGGCTCTGTTCCATGTGGCAAATGATATTGAGCGGATTGGCGACCATGCGGAAAATGTGGCAGACTGTGCAAAGAGACGGAAGGAAAACGGCACTGCATTCAGCAAGGAAGCCCAAAAGGAAATGGGGGATATGCTGAACATGGTAAATACCATCGTGCGGTTTTCCATGGAGATGTTTGGAAAGAACAGTGAAGAGCACCTGCATGATATTCTGGAGTTGGAAAACGCAGTGGATGAAAAGGAAAGAGAGCTGCAGCAGACCCATGTGGAAAGACTTGCCAGACAGGAATGCACGCCGGAAGCAGGAATGCTGTTTTCCGATATCATATCCGGGCTGGAAAGGGTTTCCGACCATGCCACCAATATTGCATTTTCCATTTTGAATGGAGATCCGGAGGAAGTGTGAGAGAAGGAGGCTGTAAGAAGATTCTGTGGATAGATATTTATACAATATATGGTAGTTGACAAGTGGGAAATACATTGTTATAATTGCTGTAACATTTGTAACAATTATGTAACAAATGTTTAAAAAATGAAAAAAACAGATACTATAAACAGAATCAATGTGATGGAATCAACCAAAAGGACAAGTTATGAAATGTAAAAATGTTAGGAATTTTCTATTATGCGTAACAATTGCGACTCTTTTTTTAGAAGCTCCGGTTCATGCCAGCATTCTTCCGTCGGTAGGTGCAACGGCAAACGGCGTCGTAGCCACAGAGGATGCCGGCAGTGGAGAAGCGACTGTTGATGTTAACAGTTTCTTTGAGCTTCCCACAAAAGAAGAGAAAGGAACAGAAGGAGAAAGTGCAGGAATTGTCACATCCATAGGAGCAGGGGAATTGTTAAGCTCGGTGGAAATTGCTCCGGAAGATATGGATGAGAAGGAGGATTCGGAAGAGGATGCAGCCGGAGGCACATTTGGATATACCAATCTTGGCATTGCCAATGTAGAAGACCATTTAAATGTCCGGGCATCTGCAGACGATAACAGTAAAATCGTGGGGAAAATGAGCAATAATACTGCTTGTGAGATTTTAGGTTTTGAAGGAAATAAGGCGCACATTATCTCCGGCAGTGTGGAAGGCTATGTAAGTACGGATTTCCTTCTTATGGGAAGCAGCGCCATTGAAAGAGCCAATAGTGTCATACAGAATCTTGCTACGGTAAAGGCGGATGGATTAAAGTTAAGGGAAGAGCCTTCCATAGAGGCGTCGGTAGTAGGTATGGTAGCTTATGGTGAGGAATTGGCAGTGATTTCTGAAGTGGATGGCTGGGTACAGATATCCTATGACGGTACTCCCGCTTATGTATCAGCAGAATTTGTTTCCGTTGACATGAAGCTGAAGACAGCTTTGAATATGTCGGAATTTCTATATGGAGAAGGGGTATCCAATGTACGGATTGACCTTTGTGAATATGCAAAGCAGTTTATCGGAAATCCTTATGTATGGGGCGGCGTAAGCCTTACAAAAGGTGCGGATTGTTCCGGGTTTGTATTAAGTGTTTATGCAAAATACGGTATCAGTCTCCCCCACTCTTCCAGAGCGCAGGCAAACATGGGAACCTCCATTAACATGTCTGAAGCGAAACCGGGAGATTTAGTGTTTTATGCAAAGGGCGGCAGAATCAATCACGTAGCCATTTATATCGGAGGCGGACAGGTCTGTCATGCCGGCAGCGAGAAAACAGGCATCCGTGTATCCAGCGCTTATTATAGGACACCGGTTAAGGTTGTGAGATTGCTGCAGGATTAAGCACAGAATAATATTTTCAGCACCTAAGCCAGTTGGCTTAGGTGCTTTTTATATGAGTGGAGGATAAAAAGAAATTCAATTGACAGGCAGGTAAGATAGAAAAAAATATGGGATGAAGTGTTTGACACTATTTTGAAATGGATGTATTATTTTCTTAAGCATATGTGGCGGTATAAGGTTTAAAATCTGATGGAAGCATAGGTGGAAGTACAAATGATAAGGAAAGATAGAAAAGCGGTTATAATGAGAACTGCATCCATGTTTTTGGCAGTGAGTTTATTTGTAACAGCACAGGAAATTCCGGTGTCTGCTGAAACTGTTAGTGAAAATACAATGGAGCAGTTGGAGGAAGCAGAAGAAACAGTACAGCTTCAGCAGGAGGTTTGGGAAGACTTGGCGGCTGATGCTGTCAGAGGGGATTCGGTCAGCATAGATTCTGTCCGGTCAGCAGGGAAAATGCCGGCTCTTCCCATACATCATTGTGAAAAAGAGACAGGCATTCAGGATTATACAGAATGGGATTATGTATATTTTGGAAGCTATCCCCAAAGTGAAGTCATGGACGAGGCTGTCATAGCCGCCATTGAAGATTCTATTCCTGTGTCAGGAATTCTGACAGATGGAGGAATGGATGTGTGGGTAGATGGAGTGAAATACCGACGGATCAGTTCAAAATATATGAATAATTCTGTAAGCGCAAAGCAGAGATTTTCGGACTGTACCTACCGTTACTTTAAATGGGAACGAATTAAATGGAAAGTTTTGGCAATTGATGAAGATAGTCTGTTTGTAGTGGCAGACAAAGCATTGGACAATAAAAGCTATCACGATACAAAGGAAAGCATTACATGGGAAAATTGTACGTTGAGAAGCTGGCTGAATGAAGAATTCTATCATACCGCTTTTGACAGAAATGAACAAAGCGCCATTGAAGAACAGGACGTGGAGAATGAGGACAATCCGCTTGTTTCCGTAGATGGTGGCAATCAAACAACGGATAAGGTGTATCTGTTATCCATGAGTGAAGTGACTGATTCGGATTATGGCTTTTGCAAGTTTTATAACATGGATATAGAAGAGGATTATGGCTGGAGCCGTAAGACGGATATCAGTGACTATGCCTATGTAAGAGGAGCCATGCGAAGCAGCAGCGGCAGCGACCAGGATAGCGGGCATTGGTGGCTGCGCTCGCCGGGCAATGCTTCAAATAAGGCAGTCAGGGTGGGTCCGGGCGGATATTTGTACAAGGGGGCAGGCGCTTATGTTTCCATGATGGAATATGCAGTTTGTCCGGCATTGCACATCAAGGTATCTTCTGATTTGTGGTATTTGGAAGATGACGGCGGCAGCGGAACAGGCGGGGAAGGCGGGGAAAGCCTTCCGAATGAATGGATGGAAGGGATTGCTCCGGAAGAATGCAGAATTGTAGTATACGATAAGGAAACGAAAGAGAGAATTCCGGATGCGTCTGTTACCATTGACGGGAAAAGCTACCCCTGTGATGGACAAGGATATGTCCGTCTGAAGCCAGATGAGGTACAAACAAGATTTTCCCATTTTGTGGTCACAGCCTTGAAAGAAGGATACGAAACCTCAATCCTAAAGTTAGGAAAGGAACAAATTGCAGGCGGAGAGGTTGTTTATTTAGGATTAAAGAAAAAAACAGAGGTTATATACAGGCTTGAAGAGCTGGAAAGCTGTGATAAGGAAAATGCCCGGATTACCATTGGCGGAGAAGTGTATGATTTGGCAGAAGATTTTGCAGCGGATATTCCGGAGGCGATTTTGAAAAACGGCAGCGGGCAAAAAGTGGTCTGTACTTTAGTAAATGGTAAAATTGCCAGAGTAGAGGCATTAAAAGATATTATAAAGCCGGCGATAACGGTTTATGCCAAAGAAGGACAAGATAATAAGCTCCTTTATATAAATGGCGCTTATCAGGGAGGGAATGAGGCTGACTGTATCGTGCGCATAAGCTGTGTGGCAGGTAATTATCCCGACGCATTGTTTTCCCATATGGATTCTTCTGAAAAACAGAAATATGGAATTAACTTAAGCACTCTGGAATGGTCTGTTGAAAAAGCTGCTCCCATAAACTTTTACGGACAATTTGTTAGAAAAATGAATTATGGGAATAGAAAGCTGTTTTTAGGCGATTCCTTAGAAAGGGAAATCGCCTATCAGGCAGATGATGGTATACCTTCAAAAAGATTAAACAAAATCTATCAAATAGAAGCTGTCATAACGGCATCCTCCATCAAAGAAGAGGCTGCAACAGCAGACAATTTGGTTGCTAAAGGTATTTATGAAGTTCCGGTGCTCAACATGGATCTACTGCGGGAAAAACATAATGACAAAAAGGAAGATCCGGATAGCGCTGCCGTAATTAGAAATTCCATAGAGGAAAAGGCAAGACAGGAATTAGAGGGCTTATGCAGCCAGACTACCCTTTCCATACATATCCAGCTAAAGGAATATTTTTCGGAAGAGGAAATTGAAAAGATAGAAGGATTTTTATATACCTGGCTTACTGCTCTGGAAGTATGTGGACAAATTGATTATTCCAAGAAAGAGGAAAGCATGACAGCGGAAAGGCGGGCGGAAGTGCTTCAGAGCGTGTTCCGGCAATTGGGAATCAAAGAGGACGGCAATCAAACCGAAAATACTGGTATGACTGCTTCTAAAATACTGGAAGCAACGGGACAGGATGGGCAAAAGGTGCAAATAGAGTTTTTGGTATCTGTAAACAGTGCTTCTGATGGAAAATGGACTTGCTCCTGGGAAGAAGTCCAGTATGACATCCTGACCGGTTATCACCCGGAGTTGTCCATGCCCTGTTCCGGTTCTGTGGATATGGCGGCGGCAGATACCAAGGAACTTTCGGAGAATATGAAGCTGCTGGCGGAAAGTGTTCTGAAAGAAACTTATGACTGTAATTGGAATGAAACGGCAGAGCAGACAGCCATGCTGTTTACAAGTGAAGCCTTGCAGAATATCATGGACTTAAAAACCGGTTCTTTTTCCAACCCGGTATTTAGGCTGGAAAGCACACTGGTGAAGGAAAGCCTGAAAAAAGTGGAGATTCAAGGACCAGTAGATGTGTATCTTTATGATATGTCAGGCAATTTGTGCGGAGTCATTCAGGATAACACGGTGGATGAGAGCCACCAGGAAGCTGTCATGCTTGTGGAAGGCGACAGGAAAATATTATATTTGACGAACGAGGACTATAAAATACAGCTGATTGGAAATGCCACAGGCAGTGTAGAATATTCTCTGACAGAATATGATGACAGCATGAATGAACTGCGTTCCCTGCAGTTTCAGCCGCTGCCTGTCTCAAGGGGAGATGCTTATGGAGGAGTAGTTCTGGAACCTGTTTATGCAGCAAAGGACTTATATGCTCTTTTTGAGGAAAAAGGAGAGGATGTGGTCTATCCGGATACGGATACTTACGAGGATGCTCTTGAAGAACCTGTAGATACTGTGGGAGTCTCCCTGGATATTACTGAAAAAAGTCTTATGGTGGGAGAGTTTCTGCAGCTAAAGGCTTCCGTATTGCCTGCCAATGCTGCAAATCAATATGTAACATGGGAAAGTAGTAATGAAGCGATAGTATTTGTTGACTCGGAAGGAAAAGCGATTGCCAGAAAGCCGGGCGACGCAATCGTAAAGGTCGTTACACGAAAAGGAAAATTTGAAAGCACGTGCAAAATTACAGTGAAAAGCAGTGAAGCGGAAAGCAATGCAGAGGAAAGCAAGGCAGAGGAAAGCGGTGCAGCGGAAGGCGGTGCAGCGGAAGGCGGTGCAGAGGAAAGCGATGATACCGTAGAAGGAAATCAAAATGTGGCTTCAGACAGCAGGAAAGAAGTAAAAGTTACAAAAATTTCCATTGCCGGGCTATCCAAAAAGTTAGCAGCAGGTAAAAAAGTGAAGCTGACATTAAAAGTAATGCCGGAAAATGCATCGGACAAATCAGTGGCATGGAGTACCAGCAATAAAAAATATGCAACCGTGGACAAGAATGGAAAAGTGACTATAAAAAAAGCAGGAATCGGAAAAACAGTCACCATAACCGCAACGGCACAGGATGGCAGCAAGGTAAAAGCCACATATAAATTCAAGATTATGAAGCATGCGGTAAAAAGCATAAGATTAAAAGCATCGGCAAAGACTTTGAAGGCCGGTAAGAGCATGACTATTAAGACTACCATCAAGACTACCGGAAAGAGCGTAAATAAAACCCTGAAATGGACAAGCTCCAATACCAGATATGCCACCGTAAGCAAGAAAGGCAGGGTAACGGCAAAGAAGGCAGGAAAGGGAAAGACCGTAACGATTACGGCAGCGTCCACGGATGGAAGCAATAAAAAGGCCAAAGTCAAGATAAAGATTAAGTAATTCAACATAGTTTCCCATGTTATATTTTCATAAAAATTACCTCTTTACATTTTGGCAAAACAAGCATAAAATACAGATAAGCAAAATTTTAAACAATATTCATATGAGCAGAACACGTTGAAGAGAAGAGTAATCTGTGAAATGCAGCAGAGAGAGATGACGGTGGAAGACAGAGGAGTGGAATGAGATAGCATGAACTGGTAAATAGATGGCTATATCATATGTATTCTTTGTAAGCTTCCCGGCGCTGAAAGCATCTTTACAGGAAGCAGACGAAAACTAACTCCGAGTGACCCCAATCCGGTCCGGTGATTCCGTTACCATCAAATGAGAGGCATTCATAAGCCGTATCCGGTCAAAGCTGTCCGGCTGCGCAGAAGGCAAGCAGGGTGGAACCGCGTAGCTTACGTCCCATGCACTTTTGTGCATGGGACTTATTTTATTGTGCGCCAGCTGGAAGCTGCCCCATGCAAATAAATCAGAAAGAATAGAAAAATAAAGGAAAGAAAGAGGAGAAAAATCATGAAGATTACATTAAAGGATGGTTCCGTAAAAGAATATTCACAATCTATGAGCGTGTATGATATTGCCCTTGATATCAGTGAAGGGCTGGCAAGAGCTGCCTGTGCCGGTGAGGTGGATGGCAAAGTGGTGGATTTAAGAACTGTGGTAGAAAAGGATTGTGAGCTGAATATTTTAACTGCCAACGATAAGGCGGGCTTATCCACCATCCGCCATACTGCTTCCCATGTTCTGGCAGAAGCTGTAAAGCGTCTATATCCAAATGTGAAGCTGGCAATCGGTCCTTCCATTGACACCGGCTTTTATTATGACTTTGAAGCGGAGCCTTTCTCCAGAGAGGATTTGGACAACATAGAAGCGGAAATGAAAAAAATCATCAAGGAAGGAGCAAAGCTTGAAAAATTTACCCTTCCAAGAGAAGAAGCTATAAAGTTCATGGAAGAAAAGGAAGAACCGTATAAAGTGGAGCTGATTCGTGATCTTCCGGAGGATTCCATAATTTCCTTCTATAGACAGGGGGAATTTACAGACCTTTGTGCAGGCCCTCATTTAATGAGCACAAAAGGAATCAAGGCATTTAAACTGATTTCTTCTTCGGGAGCTTATTGGAGAGGAAAATCCGAAAATGCCATGCTTCAGAGGATTTACGGAACCGCTTTCAATAAAAAGGATGAATTGAAAGAGTATTTAGAGCATTTAGAAGACATTAAGAAGAGGGACCACAACAAGCTTGGCCGTGAAATGGAGCTGTTCACAACCGTTGACGTGATTGGCCAAGGGCTGCCCCTTTTGATGCCAAAGGGTGCCAAGATGATTCAGACCATGCAGCGCTGGATAGAGGATGAGGAAGAAAAAAGAGGCTACGTCCGCACCAAGACTCCTCTTATGGCAAAAAGTGATCTGTACCGGATTTCCGGACATTGGGATCATTACAAGGAAGGCATGTTCGTGCTGGGAGACGAAGAAAAAGACAAGGAAGTATTTGCCCTTCGTCCCATGACCTGTCCTTTCCAGTATTATGTGTATAAAGCAAGCCAGAAGTCCTATCGGGATCTGCCGCTGCGCTACGGAGAGACTTCCACTCTGTTTAGGAATGAGGATTCCGGCGAAATGCACGGACTTACCCGTGTCCGCCAGTTTACGATTTCGGAAGGGCATTTAATCGTAAGACCGGATCAGATGGTGGAAGAGTTCAAGGACTGCCTTGCTCTTGCAAAATATTGTCTGGATACTTTAGGGGTATCAGAGGATGTAACCTATCGCTTATCCAAATGGGACCCCAATAATCAGGAAAAGTACGTAGGAAGTGCAGAAGTCTGGGAAGAGACACAGGGACATATCCGGAATATCTTACAGGAACTGGAAATCCCCTTTACGGAAGAAGAGGGAGAAGCTGCTTTTTACGGGCCGAAGGTGGATATTCAGGCAAGGAACGTTTACGGAAAAGAAGATACTATGATTACCATTCAGTGGGATGCGGTTTTGGCAGAGCAGTTTGACATGTATTACGTGGATCAGAATGGAGAAAAAGTACGTCCTTATATCATTCACAGAACTGCTATGGGATGCTATGAAAGAACCCTGGCATGGTTAATTGAAAAATATGCGGGCAAATTCCCCACATGGCTTTGCCCGGAGCAGGTGCGCGTGCTTCCTATTTCTGAAAAATATGTGGATTATGCAAAGAGCGTGGAAGAAAAATTAAAAGAAAACGGCATCCTCTGCACGCTGGATAACCGTTCCGAAAAAATTGGCTATAAAATCCGGGAAACCCGACTGGCAAAAGTACCATATATGCTGGTGGTAGGGCAAAAGGAAGAGGAGGAAAAGCTTGTTTCCGTAAGAAGCCGCTTTGCAGGAGATGAAGGGCAAAAGTCTTTGGATGTCTTTATTGATGAAATTGCAAAGGAAATCCGCACAAAGGAAATCCGAAAAGAAGTGCCGGAGGAAGAAAGAAAATAAAGTGCCCAATGTAACTGTTTTTGATTTTATAAAATAAAAAAATATCATTCCGATTCCGCATAAAAAAACAAATGCCACAAATACTACCTATAAGAACGTGACTGTTCTGTTTCAGACAATATAGTTTTAAGGACAATATAGGAGGTTTTATTATGGCAGTATTAAAATGTGCAGTGGATACCTGCTCTTATAACAAAAGTGATTGTTGCTGTAAAGGCGATATTATGGTAGGCGGAAAACATGCGGAAAACACAGAGGAAACATGCTGTGATTCTTTCCGGGAACAGGGAAGGGATAACTTTGTAAGTGCATTAGACCACCCTTGCCAGACAATCTGCATCGACTGCGAGGCAACGAAATGTATATACAATGCAAATTATAAATGCCATGCGGAAAAGGTGGATATTAAGGGATGCAATGCTTGTGACTGTAAGCAGACTTCCTGCGGTACCTTCCGGGAAAAATAGAAGATAGCATTTCGATATCCGGCAGGAGCCGGCTTGGAATATAGTAAGAACCTGCCTGACAGCTACTATATGACTGGCCGGCTCCTATGTTCCTTTATACGTTTCCATTGCCTTTTTTTTCATTTTCGATTATAATAAATCCTTGTCGATATACTAAGATAACCAAAAAATGGAAGCACTGAAGAATATCATAAGAGCAGACTGCAAGAAAAGGATGGAAAAGAAGTATGTCAGAAATACAGTGGAAGCAAATAACAATGGAGGATAAGCCACTATTCCAAAGCTATTATGAGAAGGAACAATCCAGAAGCTGTGAGTTTACCTTTGCCAATAACTTATTATGGTCTCCACACTATAAAACAAAATATGCCATAGTGGAAGAGATGCTGGTGTTTCTTTCGCCGGAAGGAAAAATTTCCGTAAGCTTTCCTTTGGGCAGCGGAGATAAGAAAAAAGCAATGGAAGCGCTGTTTTTCTATTTTGAGAAAGAGGGAGAGCCTTTCCGGATGCATATGGTGACACCGGAACAGTTTCAAAGCCTGGAAATGCTTTATCCCGGAAAATTCCAGATAGAATATGACCGGGATGCGGCAGATTACATTTATGAATCGGAAAAATTAATTACCTTATCGGGAAAAAAGCTCCACAGCAAACGCAATCATCTGAATCGGTTCAAGGAAGAGCATTCAGATTGGCAGTATGAAGCTATAACGTCAGACAACAGGCAGGAATGTCTGGAGATGGCAAAAAAGTGGCGGGAATTGAATGGCTGTGAGGAAGATGAAGAAAAAGAAGCAGAGTTTTGTGTTACATTAAATGCATTAAAGAGCATGGAAAGCCTTGGATTAAGAGGAGGGCTGATTCGCCTGGGCGGTGAGGTGATTGCTTTTTCTCTGGGAGAACCGTTATGCAAAGATACATTTGTGGTTCATATTGAAAAGGCATATGCCCACATACAAGGCGCATATCCCATTATCAACCAGCAATTTGCAGAGCATGAAGCAGCAGCCTATCAATATGTGAACCGGGAAGAGGATGTAGGCTCAGAAGGACTTAGAAAGGCAAAGCTTTCCTATCGGCCTGTATTCTTGCAGGAAAAAGGATTGGTCACTTTTAAATAAGCGCCAATCCTTTTTCCTTACA
This sequence comes from Lachnospiraceae bacterium, assembly GCA_014804675.1. Classification (GTDB taxonomy): domain Bacteria; phylum Bacillota; class Clostridia; order Lachnospirales; family Lachnospiraceae; genus RGIG3040. Next base: position 326,534 of record JAAUZH010000013.1, on the reverse strand, counting down.
TTGCTCCAATGAAAAGATGGATATTATCCCATGACAGGTCATGTCCGTTGTAATCTGCTGTCTGATGGGTGTTTTTCTTAACATTCATCCGGTATTCGGTTGGAGTGCAGTTCATATATTTTTTGAACAGCTTGTTGAAATAGCTGCTGCTGTTAAAGCCTACGGAAGAGGCAAGCGCTGCGATGGAAAGCCCCTTATTTTCCCTTATAAGGCCGGCTGCCATAAAGATACGGTATTTCATCAGATACTCAAAAGGAGTAAGCTGGATGCTCCGTTTAAAACAGCGGCAGCATTCCCCTTTGCTGACATGGATGGAAAATGCTATGTCGTCTAAAGAAATCGTATCGCTGTAATGTTTCTGTATAAACAAAATCGCTTTTTTTGTCCTGGCCTCATCTAAGGTAAGCTGTGCAGATTTCTCTTGTATGGAGAAAGCTTCCGAAGGTTCTAAATGCTCCAATAAAAGAAGCCAGAAGGAAGAAAGGGCGCTTCGTGTATGGAGTTCATAGCCAAAAGATTTTTGGAGATTGAGGGAAAAGACCTCTGCCAGTCTGGCAATAGCATCCTTGTGGAACTTTTTTGTTCCGTCCAATATCATATAGCGCAAATCAGGGTTAGAAGCAATGGGATTCAAATAGGTGGCAGCCAGGTTTGTCTGCCCATGGCCAAACAAAAAAAAGGGCTGAAACACAATGGATATATATACACAGTTTTCGTCCTGGATCGGGTAGGCGGAATGAAGAACGTTATGATTGATGAAAATTGCCTGTCCTTCTGATAAAATAAAGGACTCATCATTTATCATAAATTTGGCACGTCCGCTTTTGACCAGAGAGATTTCCATTTCATCGTGCCAGTGCCAGCGGACGAAGCCTGTGTACAGAGCATCAAAATTTACCAGATAGGTGCCTACCGGATATTCCAAATCTCCATGCTCCTTCAATTCTTTCAGTTCCTCATTTACATGGACGATAGAATTCGCAGCATCCAATACTTTGTTCATGCAATCACCCAAATCATCTTTCTAAATAATCTGTAAATGCTTTTACGGCCAATCTGTAATTCCCTTTGGCAATAGGGACGAAGGAACCGTCTTTAGTAATAAAATCATAACGGCGGCTTCCGGTAACATGCTGGAAGTTTACAAGAAAGCTTCTGTGACAGCGGTAAAAATGCTCACCGGGAAGTGATTTCTGCAAATCGTCCATTCTTCCTCTTATAAACAGAGAGCCGCCTTTTGTGTGGAGCGTAATTTTAGACTCCAGGATTTCTGCATAATAAATATCAGAAACGGGAAGCAGCACCTTTTGATTGGAGGTGTCCTTTAATAATACGGTTTCTTCTTTGGCAGTTTCCTTGTGGGCATCGAAGAAGCGGCGGAAGGCCTCTTCCAGATTGACCATGGTGACAGGCTTTACCAAATAGTGGAGCGGGGCTACTTCATAGCTTTCTACTGCATAGTCGATGGAAGAAGTAATGAACACGATATTCGGGCCTTCTGTCTTGCTGCGTATCTTTCTCGCAAGCTCCATGCCGTTCATTCCATCTAACAGGATATCTAAGAAAAACAAATCATAAGCAGTGGAAGATAAGGCAGCCAACAGGCTTTCGGCGCTTTTATAAGTGTCAATGCTATATGTATAAGAAGTTTTTTCCAAAATTTTTGTAGACATTTTTTTTAATACAGTAGTAAAAAGAAGCTCATTATCTACAATGGCTACCCGGATATGTTCCATTGCTATAGTCCTCCAGTCTGGATTTGGTAAAATTCCTGTGCCTAAATTTCTTTTATTTTAGCATAGGCAGCAGGAAATCTCAAATACAAAATGCCCGTTTAGGTTGAAAAATGCCTGTTCGTGAAATAGGGGTTTCGTTTTGGGGAGAAGTGTGTATACTAATAATTGTGTAAAAGATAAAAATATATATTTCATATGACAGTATGGATAGATGCGGTAAACAGCTTTTCATACTGTCTTTTTTTGTGTGATGGTTGACTATCAGAATTCTGATATGATAATATAGAATTGTTCAGGAAAAATGCTTGATACAATGATAGGAAAAGGGAAAGAGGAATGGGAACATGGATGAGAAATTCAGAAAGCAAATGGAGGAAAACGGAGCGAATGTAGATACCACGCTGGATAGGTTTATGGGAAATGAAGCCCTGTACATGAAATTCATTATGAAATTTCTGGATGATAAGAATTTTGAAGCGCTGGTGGAAAATATTGACAAGGGCGATTATGAGGGAGCTTTTAACAGCGCCCACGCATTAAAAGGCGTCACTGCCAATTTAGGGCTTGATCCGATCAATGAGTCGGCAGCACAGATTACGGAGCTGTTGCGGAATAAGAAGGCTGAAGAGGTGGATGTGGAAGCGCTAAAAAAATGTGAGGAACAGTTAGAGAAAGATTACAGCCGTTTCCAAAACATTATTGCGGAGAACAAGCCCCAATAAGCCGTGAACGCTGCCAGAAATGAATTGACATTTACATTGAAAAATGGTAACTTAAAATACAAAGGAAATTACCGGAGGGATAAGGAGACAGGATGAATAAACAGCAGATTTTAATCGTTGACGATGAAGAAGTAAATCGCGTGATCCTGAAAGGTGTATTTCAGGATGAGTACGAAATTATTGAAGCGGCAAACGGTGAGGAAGCAGTTGCCAGACTGGAGAAGGGACAGAACATTGTATTGATTCTCCTGGATGTGGTAATGCCTCTCATGAATGGCTTCGGGGTGTTGGAGTATATGCAGAAGCATGACTTACTGGAAAAGATTCCCGTAATATTGATTACTGGCGAGACAGTCATTGATACGGATGACCAGGCATATTCCTTTGGAGTGGCAGATGTTATGCATAAGCCTTTCTATCCCCATATCGTAAAGCGCAGAGGAAAGAATGTTATTGAACTATACCAGAGCAAGCACCATATGCAGGAGCGTCTGAAGGAACAGGAGGAGGAAATCCGGGCCCAGGAAAAGAAGATTCGTGAAAGCAACGAATTCATGATTGATGCGTTAAGCTCCGTTGTGGAATTCCGAAGCCTTGAAACGGGAGAGCACATCAGACGTATTAAGTATTTTACCAGAATCATGCTGAAATACCTGATGAAGTATTTCCCAAAATATGGATTGACGCCTGTGCAGGTTGATGAAATTGCCAGAGCAGCGGCTTTGCATGACATTGGAAAGATAGGCATTCCTGATGCCATTCTTTTAAAGCCCGGACGTCTGACACCGGAAGAATTTGAAATCATGAAGACCCATACCACCATTGGGTGCGATATTTTGGAAAAATTCCGTGAAAACCAGACAGATGAATTTTATCGATACTGTTATGAAATCTGCCGTTATCATCATGAAAGATGGGATGGTAACGGGTATCCCGATCATTTAATCGGTGAAGAGATTCCAATCAGCGCACATATTGTTGCTATTGCAGATGTCTATGATGCATTGGTGAGTCCAAGAGTATATAAAAGTGCATATGCCAACAACATAGCCTATGATATGATCATGAACGGCGAGTGTGGGCAGTTTTCTCCGGATGTACTGGAATGTTTCGCACTTGCCAAGGAGGATTTCTTTAACATTGTAGAAGTCATTAAAATGTTTAATTTTTCTTGATGGTATAGATAGCAGGCAGCAAAAAAGCTTTTACTTTTTGCTGCCCGTTTTTTGGGCTGTGTCTAAGGAGGGATAGGATGGAACGAAGGGAAGGCAGCATATTTCCCATAGAAGAGGCCCTGGAAATGATTCTGATGTTTGACCGTGGGGGAAAGCTTACTTATGTGAATGCAGCAGCCAGGCAGAAGTTAGGATACGAAAGTGATCTGTGCGGCAGGCATATCAGTCATGTGTTCCCCAATTCCTTTCGAGTCGTAGAGGATGGTTTTGAAACGGAATGCTCCATGGGAAATGAGCTGCAGAATCTTGTAGCATACCGCAGGAATCTTACCTGCTTTCCGGTGGAGGCAAGAATCGTACAGGATGATACCGATTCCGGAATGTACATATGCATGGCCAATGATATATTGGAAAAAGAGTTCTTGAACAGGGAAATAGACCGGATAAAGCAAGAAGCGAAGCAGGCGATGAAAGTGAAGTCAGAGTTTGTTGCCAATGTGACCCACGAGCTTCGTACACCGGTAAATGGCGTGCTTGGGAATGTCAGGGAACTGCTGGACAGGAAAATGGATGAAGAGACGGAAAAGTCCCTTCGCATAGTGGAACGATGCTGTGACGACATGAATAAGATCATCAACAATATTCTGGATTTTTCCAAGCTGGAGGCAGGAAAATTCACCTTGGAGCCACGCAAATTTCATTTTCGGAATATGTTGGACTATGTAAAGGCGAATCATATCAATAAGATGACGGAAAAGGGTCTGGGATTTTTTGTGACAGTGTCGCCTCAGATACCGGAATATGTCATAGGAGATGAGCTGAGGATCGTTCAGATTTTAAACAACCTTTTGTCCAATGCCCAGAAGTTCACCCCATGGGGCAAGATAACCCTGGAGGCAGTCAGGACAGCACAGGTAGGTGACCGGATAGAATTGTTCTTTATCGTAGCGGATACGGGAATAGGAATCGATGAAGGGGATAGGGATAAATTGTTTCAGAGCTTTTCCCAGGTAGATGCATCGATTTCCAGAAAATATGGCGGCACCGGCCTTGGGCTGAATATCTGCAAGCAGCTTGCAGAACTGATGGGCGGGCAAATCGAGGTGGAGAGTGAGAAGAACAAAGGAAGTACCTTTTCCTTTTCCATATGGGTAGGCGCCTGTGAAGGCGAGGAAGCTGTCCTTCAGCAGCCAGATGATGTGAAAGGAGCTTCCGTCGTTATGGCATCTATGATCCCATCTGCGGATGCAGGTGGAGAGAATCCGGAGAACATCAGAACATATGGCACACCGGAGAACCGGGAGCTGCTTGGGAAAAATCTCTCTAAGCTGATTCTCAGCGTGGAAATGGAGAACTGGGAAAAGGCGGAGATGTTTATGGAAACTGTCAGACAGCTGACGGAAGAGGCTCCCAGGGAGGTTAAGCGGGCAGCATTAAGGCTGAAGATGGCAATTCAGAAAGAAAATTACGAGAAAGTAACCGCAGAGTTTGAAGAATTGAATCATTTCCTGCAATCGGAAGGAGAGGTGCAGCATGAGTAAGGATATCGGGAAAGAAAAGATTCTCATCGTAGACGACGTGGAAACCAATAGAATCATTCTGGAAGAAATCATAAAGGATATGGGAGAAGAGCCCATTCTGGCTGAGAGCGGGGAACAGGCTTTAGAGCTGGTTCGGAAATGGAATCCTCAGCTGGTGCTGACGGATATTTCCATGCCGGGGATGGACGGATATGAGCTGTGCAGGATTCTGAAAGGCAGCAAAAAAACAAAAAATATTCCCATCGTATTTATTTCTGCCTTTGATGATCCGAAAGATATTATGGAGGGATTTTCCTTAGGGGGTGAGGATTATATTACAAAGCCCTTTATCCCCAAGGTGGTACAGGCACGGGTAGGAGTCCAGCTTCGCCTGCATGAAGCAAAGCGGGAGCTTATGGAAATGAACAGGAGGCTTCAGATTTCCGTCAGCGAGCAGTTAAAGCAGATGGAGCAGGAGAAAAAGAACATTTTGTATGCCATGGCTAATATTGCGGCTCAGAACCTGGATTACGAAAAGGCACATATGGACCGGATGGGGAAAAACTGCAGGATATTAGCACAGGGAATGCAGCTTTCGCCCATGTTCGAGGAACGGATTTCAGACACTTATATTGATACGATAGAGCTGGCAGCGCCGCTTTGCGATATAGGGAATATTGGAATTTCCAAGGAAATCCTGCAGAAAGGGACAAAGCTGGCAGCAGAGGAAGCTGCCATCGTACAAAATCATACAAATATCGGCGCAAAGCTTTTAAAAGATATTCATGTGAATAGCGATTACAATGATTTTATTAGTACCTCTATTGATATCGCCCAATATCATCATGAGAATTGGGATGGAAGCGGTTATCCGGATGGCATGGCTGGAGAAGAAATTCCCCTTGCGGCACAAATCGTATCCCTTATGGAAAGATATTGTACCTTGACGGGAAAGGAAGCCTGCTCCAGGGAAGAGGCGCTTGAAATCATGAAGGGGGAAGCCGGTGTAAGATTTAATCCGGATATTTTTAAAATATGTTGTAAGATATCGCGTCAATTATGCTGAACGATATATCTCATTATTTTGACGGGAGGAATGAAAGTTGATTACAGATGAAGAGTTTAAGCGAATTTCAGTTTTTATGAAGCAGCGCTATGGCATAGACTTAAGCCAGAAGAAGATTATTGTAAATGGTCGATTGGAAAATTATATTAAAAATTCCAGCTGGAAAAATTTTCATGAATACATGGATGCGGTAGAGCGTGACAGCAGCGGGACCCTGGAAAAAATCCTGGTAAATTTCCTGACTACCAATCATACATATTTCATGAGGGAATTTGAGCATTTTAACTTTTTTAAGGGAACAGTGCTTCCATGGCTCCGGAAGAAGGAAGAATCCAAAAAGGATCTGCGGATTTGGTGCGGAGCCGCTTCTACAGGAGAAGAGCCATATATGATTGCTATGGTCCTGGCGGATTTTTTTGGACTAGACCGCAGCCAATGGGACACCAAGGTTCTTGCTACGGATATTTCCACAAAGGTATTGCAGCAGGCTATGGCAGGTGTCTATAGTGCAGAACAGCTGAGGAGCCTTCCGGAGCAGTGGAAAAGGCATTTCTTTAAGGCAATTGCCGGAGGAAGTCAGTATCAGGTAAAAGAGGAATTGAAGCAGGAGGTGATCTTCCGCCAGTTTAATCTGATGGACCCTTTTCCCTTCAAAAGGAGAATGCACACTATCTTTTTGCGGAATGTTATGATATATTTTGATGAGAAGACAAAACAGGAATTGGTTCAAAAGGTGTATGATGCTTTAGAGCCGGGAGGATACTTTTTCATAGGAACTACGGAGACCATTGACAGGAGTAATACACCTTTTCAAATTATTCAGCCGTCTATTTTTCGGAAAAAGGAAGGGAAGTAATATATGAGACCGATTAAAGTTTTAATTGTTGAGGATTCCATAGTGTTCAGAGAGCTGCTGGTCCAGAATCTCAGCAAGGATCCTGCCATTCAGGTAGTGGCAACCGCAAAGGATCCTTTTGAGGCAAGGGATGCCATTTTAGCTCATAAGCCGGATGTGATGACTTTGGATGTAGAGCTGCCCAGGATGAGCGGAATTGAATTTTTGAAGAAATTGATGCCCCAGTATCCGCTTCCGGTAGTGGTCATCAGCTCCTTAAGCGATAAGGTGTTTGACGCATTGAAGGCAGGGGCCGTGGATTTCGTGGCAAAGCCTGCCGTATCCAATCGGAAACAGCTGGAAGATTTTATCAAGAATGAGCTTTTGGTAAAGATAAAAATTGCCTCTACTGCAAAAATCAGTAATATTAAAAAAGTAGTCATGAAAGAGCAGGAGCAGCACTTGTCCGTAAAGGGAAATAATCTGATCGTGGCAATCGGAGCTTCTACAGGCGGCACAGAGGCAATTTGTGATGTAGTAAAAGACTTCGGAACGGACATTCCGGGGATTGTGGTGGTACAGCATATGCCCCCCGGATTTACCGCAATGTATGCCAGAAGGCTTAACGAACAATGCCGCATTTCGGTAAAGGAAGCGGAAACAGGAGACAGGGTGCTGCCGGGACATATGCTGATTGCTCCCGGAGGCGACAGGCATATGCGGCTTGTGAAAGTAAATGGAGTATATCAGGTGGAATGCAAGTCGGGACCCAGAGTAAACGGCCACTGTCCCTCTGTAGATGTGTTATTTGACTCCGTGGCCAAAACAGCGGGCTCCAATGCGGTGGGAATCATATTGACCGGAATGGGCGGCGATGGCGCAAAGGGGCTGCTTGCCATGAGAAGAGCAGGCGCAAGGACCATTGGGCAGGATGAATCCACCTGCGTGGTTTATGGAATGCCAAAGGTTGCCTATGATCTGGGTGCGGTGCAACATCAGGAGAAGCTTTCAGCTATTGCAGGAAGAACATACGCATTATTAAATAAAATGTAAAGGAGAGAGGATATGAAGATTCTATTGGCAGAAGATGATTTTGCAACAAGGAAGTTTATGGTAAATTTCCTGTCAAAGTACGGTGAATGTGATGTGACTGTGGACGGAATGGAAGCGGTGGATGCTTTTATGATGGCATTAGAGGACGGCGAGCCTTATGATTTAGCATGTCTTGACATTATGATGCCGGTCATGGACGGATATCAGGCGCTTGTAGGCATCCGGAATCTGGAAAAGGAAAGGAACATTCCGGAAGAAAAGGCAGTGAAGGTTATTATGACCACTGCTTTGAATGATGAGAGCAATGTTAAGATGGCATTTGAATTAGGATGTACCATATATTCAGGCAAGCCTATCGATCAGGAAAGATTTGAGCTGGCACTTAAAAAGCTGAATTTGATATAACCAAAGAATATATTGGAATATGCAGGAAAGGAGAAGGTTATGGCTGAAGAATTTAACACAGACGGCATGCTGGATATGTATTTGTTTGAGAATGAACAATTACTTGAACAGCTTCAGGAAAGAGTTCTGGAACAAAAAGATGCAGAGTGTTTTGATGAAGACAGCATAAATGAAATATTCAGGACCATGCATACCATTAAAGGCTCTTCGGGTATCATGATGTTTGACAATATCACTGCTGTTTCACATAAGCTGGAAGACATCTTTTATTATTTAAGAGAATCTCATCCTGACAATGTGCCGCATTTAGATCTGGTGGAACACGTATTGGAAGTAGAGGATTTTATTTCCAGCGAATTGGAAAAAATTCGTAACGGCGATCCGGCAGATGGAGACGCAACTGAAATTATTGCAGGTCTTGATAAGTTCCTGGAATTGATTAAAAACGGTGGTGCGTCAGAAGGAGGAGAAAAGCCTCCGGAAAATATACATGAAGAGCCAAAGCAGTTTTATATAGCTCCGGTTGCTACAAGTGCCAGTCGGTTTTATAAAATCTATCTGACATTTTATCCGGAGACGGAAATGGCAAATGTACATGCATATAAGACAGTATATGCCTTGAAGGAAATAGCAGAGGATTTGTTATATTATCCGGAAGATATTATTTCCGATGCTTCAAGCGCACAGCAGATACTGGAAGACGGTTTTCGAATCTTATTGCAGGCACAATGCAGTGAGGAAGAAATACGAAAGACAATCGGTATCGGATATGACATCGAAAAGGTAGATATCTTTGAGTGCAAGGCAGAGGAATTCCTCCAGGGATTTGATTTCGGTGATCAGGATGAACCAAAAGCAGTCATTGATTTGGAATCCACTGTAGAAGAAATTGAAAGCAAGGCGGAGGAAAAGCAGAAGGAAGCTGGAGAGGAAACAAAGAAACCTGAAAAACCTAAAATAGCACCGGGTGATTTTGTTATTAAGTCCAAAGAACCGGGGAAAGCCAAGAAGCTTGCAAAAGATAGAAATAAAGGTGAGAAGGCTTCCTTTATCAGCGTCAATGTGAAGAAAATGGATCAATTGATGGATTTGATTGGAGAGCTGGTTATTTCAGAATCAGTAGTGCTGCAGAATCCGGATTTAAAGGTGCCGGGATTGAATCTTGACCGTTTTAATAAAGCGGCGGCTCAGTTGTCCAAGATTTCTACTGATTTGCAGGACGTTATTATGTCTATGCGAATGGTTTCTCTGTCAAATACATTCCAGAAGATGAACCGCATTGTATTTGATGTATCCCGGAAACTGGGAAAAGACATTGAATTTGAGATGGTAGGCGAACAGACAGAGGTGGATAAGAACATTATTGAGAAAATCTCTGATCCGTTGATGCATATCGTAAGAAATTCCGTAGACCATGGAATTGAAGAAAGAGAGGAACGCTTAGAAAGCGGCAAGCCGGAAAAGGGCAAGGTTATTTTATCAGCAAAAACAGAGGCTGGAAAAGTATGGATCAGTGTTACAGATGACGGAAAAGGTCTTAACAGAGAAAAAATACTTGCAAAGGCTAGAAAACAGGGAATTTTGGATGATAATAAGCCGGATGAAGCATATACGGATAAGGAAGTGTACCAGTTCATAACGTTACCGGGCTTTTCCACCAATGAGGAGGTTACCGAATATTCGGGCCGGGGAGTAGGCATGGATGTGGTAGTCCAGAATATTCAGTCAATCGGCGGCACGCTGGATATTGAAAGCACAGCCGGAATGGGCAGCACCATGAGCCTGAAGATTCCATTGACGCTTGCTATCATAGATGGCATTGTTTTGGAAACAGGAAAATCTTCTTTTGTATTAGAGACTGGTGTCATTAAAGAGTTTGTCCGTGTGAAAGAGGATATGATGATTTATGAACCGAATGGCGATGAATATATCATGATACGAGGTGAGTGTTATCCGGTACTTCGGCTGGGAAGGTGGTATGGTTTAAAAGAATACTGCGAATCCGTTGAAGATGGAGTCATGTTGATTCTGGAAGTAGAGGAGCAGAAAGTGTGTCTCCTGGTTGACAGGCTGATTGGAGAACAGGAGATTGTTGTGAAGCCAATTCCTTCTTACATCAAGAAGGTGAAAGGTTTATCCGGCTGTACGCAGCTTGGTGACGGAAGTATTGCATTGATCCTGGATGCCACCGGATTAATGGAATAAAAAATAGAGAAAGGAACGGTAAGAATATGGACGAAACAAGCGAATTGAAGAGATTGTCAGCCGGCTCCGTTTCGGATGAGGATAACAATGAAAAGGGAAAGTACATGACCTTTAAATCCGGAAATGAGTATTTTGGATTAGCAATTCAGTATGTGAATGAAATCATCCAAATGCAGGAAATCACGGCAATTCCCGAAACAGAGGATTATATCAAAGGTCTGATTAATCTGCGGGGAAAGGTTGTTCCAGTCATCGATGTGAGACTGCGATTTAAGCAGGAGCCATTGGAATATAATGACAGAACATGTATCATTGTTATTAAGGTAAAAGCCGCAGTGGTAGGATTGATTGTGGAGAAAATTGCAGAGGTGGTTGAAATCAATGAAGATAATATACTACCGCCTCCCAAAATTGGTCATGCGGATAAGGCTCAGAATAAATATGTATATGGTATCGGTAAGGTAGGAAATGCCGTTAAACTGCTGTTAGACCCTGATAAATTATTAAATGATGAGGATTTATCAATTGTAGAGCAGGCAAATGATATGAATATGGATGAAGAAGGAGAGGTATAAGAATATGAATAACGTAAAGATAAAAACAAAGATGATTATAGGTTTTGCGATTCCTGTAATATTTTTAATCATTAACGTATTGCTGGCAACGGCCGCAATCAATAATATCAGAAAGCAGATAGAAGTCATAGAGGTACAGCAGCTTGAAGTGATTAAGACCAGCATGGAAAAAGTTGGCGCAGATGAGCAGAAAGCAGAAATTATAGTGAATGCCATAACAGAGGAACAGGCCGATGAAATGGCAAAGATTGAAAGCTTTGCAAAAAACACTGAACTGTTCAATATCGGTATGCTGGTGGTAGCAGCAGTCTTCCTCATGATCATGTCCACAAGCCTGATTAAGCTTATCAGCAAATCTGTTGAACAGCTGGCGCGGGCGGCAAGGGAGATTGCAGCAGGGCGTGTGGATGTTGAGATGGTAAAATACCATAACGATGAGTTTGGTGAATTGGTTGATGAGTATATGAAGGTAATCAACAACATGAAATATCAGGCAAGCATTGCTGAAGAGGTAGCCAATGGCAACCTTACCGTTCAGGTTGATGTGAAATCCAGTGATGATGTACTGACTGGCGCATTAAAGAAACTGGTAGATGACAATCTGCATGCATTATCCAATATCAGTGATGCAGGTTCTCAGGTTACAGTAAGCTCTTCACAGGTAGCAAGTGCAAGTCAGGCGTTGGCTCAGGGTTCTACTGAACAGGCAAGTGCAATTGAAGAGATTACAGCTTCTATCGATGAAATCGCAGAAAAGACAAAAGAGAATGCAGAAGAGGCAAATTCTGCAGCAGGACTGGTAGCACGTGCAATTTCCGATGTACAAAGAGGTAACGCACAGATGAAGGATATGATGACTGCTATGCAGGATATCAATAAGTCATCTGAGAGCATTTCAAAAATTATTAAGACCATTGACGATATTGCATTCCAGACCAATATTCTTGCATTAAATGCAGCAGTGGAAGCTGCAAGAGCAGGCGAGGCAGGAAAAGGCTTTGCAGTTGTTGCGGAAGAGGTTAGAAGCCTGGCAGCTAAGAGTGCGGCAGCATCCGGTGAGACAGCAGAATTAATAGAAGAATCCATTAACAGAGTAAACGCAGGTTCTAAGATTGCAGATGAAACAGCAAAAGCCATGGAAGAAATTTCCAAGGTTGTACAGGAAAGTGAAGCAATCATTAACGGCATTGCAGAATCCTCCAATTATCAGGCAACTGCAGTTGCACAGATTGAGCAGGCAATCACACAGGTATCACAGGTAGTACAGACCAACTCTGCTACCAGCCAGGAATGTGCAGCAGCCAGTGAAGAACTGTCCAACCAGGCTTCCAGAATGAGAGAGATGCTTTCTATCTACAATCTGGGTTCAGGCAGCGGTTCCGCTTACAGAAGCTCCTCACAGGATTCTGTAGCAAGCGCAAACGAGCAGGTAATTTCTCTCGGAGATGGTTTTGGAAAATACTAATCAAAAATAATCAAAAAAATAAATTTTGGAGCCGGGGCACAAATGTGTGTCCGGCTCCTTTTTGTATGCCTAGGGCACAGGTTCCAAATGTTTTATTCAATGGAGAAATTTGGCAGAGAGATTGTTAATTTTTTGTATCATAAATACTTGCGTTAGTTCCTCATCGTCTATTTATGGCCAGGAAATCATAGACTGATAAAAAACGGAGTTTTTATATATGCCAGATGAAAATCAAAGTGAAAAGGTGGAAAACCTTTTGAATTTAAGTCTTTCGGCTACAGAAGCGGAGCTGGAAAAATCCCCCATTCTGCGGGATGGAATCATAGAAAGAGAAGCAGAACCGATTTGGGAGGTCATTGTAAAATATCACGGTGATATCTCTGCGCTCAATAGCGAGCAGATTCAGGTGGAAGAACTGATTGCGGGGTATGGGATCATTACCCTGCCGGAGTCTTTTATTGAGCCTTTGGCTGCCATGGAAGAAATAGAATTTGTAGAAAAGCCAAAAAGCATTTATCCCAGTGATTATGAAGGGAATATTGCTTCCTGCATTACTTCTGTTACGGTGGGGGCGCCTAATCTGACGGGAAGAGGAGTGTTGATTGGAGTAATTGATTCGGGCATTGACATCTATAACAGCAGCTTCCGGAATGCTGACGGCTCTACCAGAATCCTGTATTTATTTGACCAGTCCCTGGGGCGGGAATTTACGGCAGAGGAAATCAATCAGGCATTAAGCGCCCAGACAAGACAGGAGGGAAATGAAATCGTGCCAAGCAGGGACATTACGGGGCATGGTACGGCAGTTGCCTCCATTGCGGCAGGAAAGGTCTATTCCAATACGGCAGGCGGAACAGCCAATGAAAACGATATTCTGCTTCAAGGGGCTGCCACAGAAAGCCAGCTTATTATCGTCAAGCTGGATACAAAAGGTCAGAACAGCTTTCCCATGACAACTAACTTAATGCGGGCATTTCATTATGTGGTCATGAAAGCAATGGCTTTAAAAATGCCGATAGCAATAAACTTAAGCTTTGGCAACACCTATGGTTCCCATGATGGTACGTCTTTGGTGGAGCGGTTTTTAGACAATGTTTCGGAAATAGGAAGGACGGTCATATGCGTAGGAAGCGGAAATGAAGGAGCTGCCTCCGGCCATGTATCGGGCAGATTTCCGGGAAGTACAGAAAACCAGGTAATTGAGTTTTCCATAGGGGAATATGAAAGAAGCTTTAACCTGCAAATATGGAAAAATTATGTGGATGATTTTTCTATTGAGCTTACGGCTCCATCTTTGGAGTCCATCATAATCAATCTGAATGAAACGGGCACACAGAGAAGAAGGCTGACTGAAACAGAGCTGCTGCTTTTTATAGGAGTTCCAAAACCATATGGGGTAAATCAGGAAATTTTTCTGGATTTTCTTCCAAGGGATAACTATATCCCTAACGGTATCTGGAAGGTCACCTTTCTTCCGAGAAAAATCGTAGTAGGAGAATACAAGCTGTATATGCCAAGCTCTACTGTAAGAGGCAGCGCTACCAGATTTCTCACCCCCAGCACTCTTCGCACCCTGACCATTCCTTCCACGGCGGGGAAAATCATTACGGTTGGAGCCTATGATGCAAGATACCGTGCTTATGCGGATTTTTCCGGCAGGGGCTATGTAGAACAGGCAGCCGGCCTGATCGGAAGCACAAAGCCGGACCTTGTTGCGCCGGGAGTGGGGATTTTGGCAGCCACCCCAACCGGAACGCAAGCCGTTACGGGCACTTCTTTTGCCACACCCTTTGTGACGGGAGCAGCAGCCCTTTTGATGGAATGGGGGCTTGTCCGGGGGAATGACCCTTATCTGTATGGGGAGAAGATGAAGGCAGTGCTTCGGCGGGGGGCTTTGCCGCTGTTTGAGAATATGAGTTATCCTAATGAAAGAGTGGGGTATGGGGCGCTGTGCGTCGAAAATAGTCTGTCGGGTTCTTATTGAATTATCGAAATGATTTATGGTATAATTTACCCATCATAGGAAGAAGATGGTATGGGTAACAGCATAGCATTTTTTATTTTCATGCCATCCCATTCAAATGAAAGCATGATAAAGGAGAGAGGATTATGGCAAAACTGATCATAACAGTTGAAGGTGGAAAAATCACACAAACATTGAATTTTCTGGACAGGAATATCAAAGATAACCGATATGTTTATGGAAACGGTAATGAATCAGGGATTATGAGCAATCCGGAAGAAATATATGCAGATATTCCAGAATGCCAGAGGATAATGGAAAATTATGATGAACTGACCGAGGCAGTGAGTCTGGGAAAAAGTCAGATTACAAGCATCATGCGTCAGTTGAATGAACTGGAAAAAGAAATGGATCAATATGTGATTCCGAAGCCGGAGAGTGAGAAGGAGCATGTGATCACATTAAATAATGATGACTTGATGAAGCTTTCTAAAATAGAAGGTGAAGCGTCCCTTATGACAGACAAGCAGATTGAAGATGCAATTAAAAAATTGATACATACAAGGTTATAATCAGGTGAAAGCCTGATAAATCAGGAAAGTGGCTGTTCTTTAGACACTTTCCTGATTTTTTTACAGGATGGATATAAATTCATTTTTTATGATAAAATGCCGATATTTAAAGTAAGCAAAAAATTATTCAATACGCTCAATATTACATGGATCAAGGAGGAGAATGGTATGGGCATGATGGGAATCGGCAATTCAAATGTGGAAAGGTATACTTTTAAAAACCCAGATGGAACTGTGGCAGGCAGCATAACGGTCAGCAAGCCAAGCGTAAAAAAGACAAAACGGCTGCAATATAAATATAAGAGGATTTCTTCCCAGCTTATGGCTGCAAAGACAGCCGGCAGCGCAAGAATGGTAATAACAATGGCCCGAAGCGAGGCAGCAAACCTTCGTAAAAAGCTTAGATGCGGCGAGTATGATGACAGCGAGGTGAACAGCGCCATCATCCATGCGGATCAGATGGTAAGGATTGCCCAAAAGAGGGTAAAGCATTTGGAAGAGGAAGAAAGAGCAAAAAAATCCGGCGGCATATGCCAGGGGGAGCTTGAGGAAAAGGAAAGCTTTGAGGACATGGAAATACAGGACGGCTTTGAATTAGACAGCAAAGAAGCAAAGGCGCTTATGAGGGAAATGGAAGAGGCTATTAGGGAGCTGGAAAATGAAAACGGGCTGGAAGAATTGACAGAGACGGTAAGGGAGGATATGGACCCGGCTGATCTGGAGCTTTTAAAGAAAAAGCACAGGTCCAAAGAGCTGCGGGAAATTATGGAAGCCGATATGAAGTATTTAAAGGCTCTTTTTGGGAAACTTGAGAAAGAAAGGCAGGCTGCTGCTTCCAGCGGTGTATCTCTTGAGCTTTCCGGAACGGAAATGCCGGTCCCTGTAATGGAAGCGCCTGTAGAAGCGGCGGGGGGAAGCATTGATGAATCGGTGTAATATGGTAAGCCCGTACGTTCCTGATTTCCAGGGATAGTAAATGGCCTTGTTGGCAAGGATATGCATGGTATCCAAAATATTGACATGAATTCACACGCTTGCTAGAATATAATATAGGTAAATTGACTTGTAAGATACAGGGAGGAAACAAATATATGTATCATTGCCATATTCATTTCTTTTTAGTAGGAGTTAAGAACAGGGCATTTGAAATAATAAAGGAAATGTCGCCGTTTGAACATTTTACACACGAGTTTTCTGAAGGGATTAAGCTTGAAACACCGTTAATATCCAAAGCTGATGTAATCTTTGCTTATTTACAGGATATGGATGTTGGAGAAGCTTTACAGACGCTTGTTACAGAAAAGAAGGGGGATGCTGAGCTTATTCTGCTTGCCAATAAAGAGCAGGTGCCGTTAGTGTCAGATTATTTGTCCGAAATTAAGGATATATGGACCATGTCCATGGAGGATGAGGAAATACGCTTTCGTTTTTTCAGGTGGCAGCAGGATTGTAAGCTCAGGAAGGATTTCTGGCAGACTGAGCAGTATTTGGAGGCTGTCATTAACAATACTCCCAACATGATCTGGTATAAGGATAAAGAAGGCATACATAAAAAGGTAAACGACAGCTTCTGTAAAACGGTCAATAAGACAAAACAACAGGTGGAAGGAAGGACACATGCTTATATCTGGGACGTGGAAGAGGACGACCCTGCCTGTATCGAATCAGAGCTTGAAGTCATGAACAAGAGAGAGACCTGTGTATCCGGAGAAGTTATTAAAACCGGAGAAGGGACTCGGATGCTTACTACCTACAAATCCCCATTGTATGATCTGGACGGAAGCGTTATGGGAACTGTAGGTGTGGCAATTGATGTGACACAGGAACGCAATTATGAAGCGGAAATCATAAAGAAGAACCGTATTTTGGAAGTCATTTTTACCGGCATGGATTGCGGAGTCATGTGCCATACACTGGATGGAACACGTCTTATCAGAATAAACAAAGCTGCCCTTCGGATTTTGGGATATAGATCCCAGGATGAATTGATGAGCAAAGGCTTTGATATGGTGGCATCATCCGTCATGGAGCAAGATAAGCCAAAGATTCTGAAGGCTATGGAAGAACTGAAAAAAGAGGGTGACAGTGTCACGGTAGAGTATCGTGTACAACACGACAGTGGAGAAATATTGCACGTAATGGGCAATATCAAGCTCATGAAAGAAAATGGCGAGCTGTTCTATCAGCGTTTCCTTTTAGATTGTACTACTCAAAAGATAAAGGAACATCAGGAACGGAGTAAAAAGGATAAACATCATATGGAATTGATTCAGGCGCTGGGCATAGATTACAATCTTGTCTGCTACTTCGACCTTGATACAGGTGCCGGTATGCCCCTGCGGATTGATGATGAGTACCGTTTTATGTTTGATTCTGCTTTTCTGGGAAATATATCCCTGGAAGAAAGTCTGGAGTTTTATATACAGAAGTTTGTTTATGAGGATGACAGGGAAATGCTGCGTCAGGCTTTCAGGCGGGAGTGGCTGAAGGAAGAGCTGACAGAAAAGAAATTGTATTATGTGAACTATCGTACTTTCTTTGACAACGAGATGAAATACTACCAAGTGAGAGTCGTGCCTGCTGGAGTATGGGAAGGCAATCAGGGCATTGTCATAGGATTCCGCAGCGTAGATGAGGAAATCCGCAATGAAATGGAAAAGAAAAATATGCTGGAAGAAGCGCTTTTGCAGGCAAATAAAGCCAATAAGGCAAAAAGTGCATTTCTTTCCAATATGTCTCATGATATCCGGACTCCGATGAATGCCATCGTGGGCTTTACATCCCTGGCTCTTTCCCATATTGATAATAAGGAACAGATAGAGGAATATCTGAAAAAGATCATGGCATCGGGGAATCATCTGCTGAGCCTGATCAATGATGTGCTGGATATGAGCCGTATCGAAAGCGGTAAGATTCAGTTAGAGGAGAAGCCGTGCAGTCTGAAGGAGATTTTGCACGGGCTGCGCAATATTTTACAGGCAGATGTCCTTGCCAGACAGCTGGAGCTTCATATTGATTCGGAGGATGTTCAACATGAGGAATTTTATTGCGACAAGCTGAGGCTGAATCAGGTGCTTTTGAACCTGCTTAGCAATTCCGTTAAATATACCAATGAGGGAGGAATTGTCAGTATGAAGGTCAAGGAAAAATCCGGAGTGCCTGCTGGTCATGCAAACTATGAATTTTGCGTAGAGGATAACGGAAATGGTATGAGTGAGGAATTCGTATCTCATATTTTTGAACCTTTCGAGAGAGAAAAGAACTCTACGATTAGCGGGATTCAGGGGACAGGTCTGGGGATGGCCATTACGAAAAATATCGTAGACATGATGGGCGGCTCCATTGAAGTAAAAAGCGAACAGGGTATCGGCACCAAGGTTATCGTTTCCGTTACCTTCCGCCTGCATTTGGGAGAAAAGATAAGCACAGAGGAAAGGAAGGAAAAGAAAAGCGGCAAAGAATCGGAAAAACATCTTACAGGACGGATCCTGCTGGCGGAAGATGTGGAATTGAATCAGGAAATTGCCGTAGCGATTTTAGGTGATGCGGGATTTGACACGGATGTTGCAAGAAATGGACAGATTGCCGTGGAGATGTTAAGAAAATCCAAGCCGGGATATTATAAGCTGGTGCTGATGGATGTTCAGATGCCGGTAATGAACGGCTATGAAGCTACCAAGGCAATCCGAAAGCTGGACAATAAAGAGCTGGCAACAATACCAATTATAGCCATGACAGCAAATGCGTTTGAAGAAGATAGGCAGGAGGCTTTGAAATGCGGAATGAATGGGCATATAGCAAAGCCTATTGATGTGGAAAAACTTTTTGATACACTGGAGAAGATATTGGATTAAACAGACAACGAATTTGTATGAGAATAGGATTTGAAACAGCGGGTGACGAAAGAGAAATGGGAAGGCGGCAGTGATTGAAGCGAAAATTGATTTAGAAGCTGCAGAGCTGTCCGCCCCATGCCATCCCATCAAACCATTTTTTAAGAGAAACAGGAGAAAAATCCTGTTTTTTTCTTCTCCATGTGGTAAACTGTTGTAGGAGACGTGAAAATATTGCAAAATCCGTCAAATCGGGATGTAGGTTATGGTGTCTAATTTTACCAGAAGGACACCATACCTACTAAATATGGAACGAAGAAAGAGTACATACAGGCTATCCGGAAACTGCAGAAGGCAGGCATTTGGGGGCTAGAGATATAGTTCTGAATCATAGATGGGTGCAGATGAAGTTGAAACGGCAAAGGCGCTTATTCGGAGTTTCAATGGGACTGGACCTGCTTTGACGGAGTGGACTGGGATGAAAAAGGGAAGGAAATGAAATTATTACATACGGCAGATCTTCATATTGGAAAGACCATGTATGAATTTCCCTTGTATGAGGATCAGGCATATATATTGAATCAAATACTGGAGATTGCCAGAAAGGAGCAGGTGGATGTGCTTTTGCTGGCAGGGGATATTTATGACAGGAGCATTCCTTCTACAGAGGCGGTAACGGTTTTTGACGAGTTTCTTACCGCCTGTGTCAAGGAGGGAATCGTTACCATGGTCATAAGCGGCAACCACGATTCTCCGGAGCGGCTTTCCTTTGGGGGAAGACTGTTTGAAGAAAACAGGCTTTACATTGCAGGCACCTGGGAAGGACAGGTGAAGCAGGTAACCTTAGAGGATGAATACGGAGAGGTGGACTTTTTCCTGCTTCCCTTTGTCAGACCGGGACAGCTTCAGGCAAGGACGGAAGGGGAAGGCGTGGAAAAAATCATGAAGGAAGCCGTTTCTCTGGACAAAGGGAAGCGGAATGTGCTGATGACCCATTACTTTGTAGGGGGAAAGAACTGTGAGCCTGAGCTTTCCGAATCGGAAAATACCGTATATGTAGGCGGAATCGATATGGTGTCTCCTGCCCTTTTTGAGGAATTTGATTACGTGGCATTAGGACATCTCCATAAGGCACAGAAGGTAGGGAAAAACCATGTATATTATGCTGGATCGCCCCTTGCCTATTCCTTTTCGGAAAACAGCAGCAAAACCGTACAGCTGGTGGAGCTTTTAAAGCCGGGAGAGGTAGTGGTAAAAAAGGTGCCCTTAAAGCCCTTAAGACAGGTGCGGACCGTGGAAGGGGATTTGTGGGAGCTTACTAAGGAGCAGATTGCAGCCCTGGAAAACAGAGAGGATTATATCCGGGCGGTGCTTACCAATGAGGAAGCCCTTATGGAGCCAATGGCAGTGCTTCGCAGCGTATATCCTAATGCCATGGAAATTATATTAAAGGAAAAAGAGTTAGCGAATGTTAACCAAAGAAGGCAGCAGATTACCAGAAAGAAAAAAAGCGGAATTGAGCTGTTTCGGGATTTTTACACTTATGTAGAGGAAAAGGACATGAGTGAAAAGCAGCTTGCTGCAGCAGAAGAAATGATGGACAAAGCCCTGATGAAATAAAATAGAATTTAAAGGAATGAAGAGAGGAAAGCATGAAGCCTATTGAAATGACACTTTCCGCCTGGGGACCGTACCGGGAAAAGGAAACCATTGATTTTTCCCCCTTTGAGGGAAAGGGATTGTTTTTGATTACAGGACCTACCGGAGGGGGAAAAACTACTATATTTGACGGAATCACCTTTGCCCTTTACGGGGAGACAAGCGGAGAAATGCGGGAAAGGGAAACACTTCGGAGCGATTTTTCCAAGGAAGGGACGGAAACCTATGTGAATCTGGTTTTTTCCCATAAAGGAGAAGTCTACCGGATTGAGAGAAATCCCAAATATTTCAGACCTAAAAAGCGGAAAAAAGGAGTTGGGGAGCTGGCGGAGGAAAAGGAGCGGGCAAGGCTTTTTCTGCCTGATGGAACGGTAGTGGAAGGACCAAAGGAAGTTACCAAAAGGATACGGCAGCTTCTTGCGTTGGATTACAGGCAGTTTAAGCAGACCACCATGCTTGCCCAGGGAGAATTTACACGGCTTTTGTATGCCTCACCTCAGGACAAGACGAAAATATTCCGGGAGATTTTCGGCACCACACTGTATGATAAATTTACAGGGGAGTTAAAGACAAGGACAAAGGCATTGTACGCAGAAGGAAAGTCCTTAAAAGATAAAATGGATGAGGATATCGCCCATATTTCCATGGAAGAGGCAGCCTGGCAGGAGCTTACTCAGGGAGAAAGCTATCACTATGAGCAGATCAAGGACTATTTAGAGGAAGAAAAAAAGAAACAGGAAGCCTTTAAAAAGAAGGAAGAGGAAGCAATCAAAAAACTGGAGCTTCAATATGAAAAAATAAACAAAAAGCTGGAACAGGCAAAGCAGGCAAATGGAAAGCTGGATGAGCAGGAAAAAACAGAAAAGAGCCTGATGGAGCTGAAAGCAGATGAAGCGGAAATGAAAAAGCGCCAAGAGGCAGCAGCCGCTGCCCAGAAGGCGGTTTACATAGAAGCTCCATACCGGGAATGGATGGAGCTAAAAAAAGCAGTCCTGCAGGTGACGGAAAGAGAAAAAGATTACAGTTCCAAAAAAAGAGCACGAAAGGAAAAGCAAGGGGAGCTGAAGATTTTCAAGGAAAAGGAAGCCGTTTATCAGGAACTTTTTCAATTATCAGAAGACCTTCTGCAATTAAAGAAAGATTTGTCCGAAAAGGAAAAGCAAAGAAAAAAAGAGGAACAAAAGCTGGAAAGCCGCCAAAAGAGCTATGAAGAAAAGGATAAAATCGTAAAGCAGAAAAAGGAGTTGTATGAGGAAAAGGACAGAGAACGAAAGCGGGCAGCCATCGGTCTTGCTGCCTCTCTTTTGGAAGAAGGAAAGCCCTGCCCTGTCTGCGGCTCCCTGACACATCCCCATATTGCCAGGGCGGAAGAGGGTATTTTAAGTGAAGAAGAGCTAAGGGAGCTAAAGGAAGCCTATGAAAAAGAAGAGAAAGAGTTGTTTCAAATTCATGGGGAGGCAAGTAAAATGCTGGAGCGGGTGCAGGCTCTTTGCCACCAGTCAGAAGAGCTTTCCAACGAAGTTTCGGCAAAGAAGGATAGGTTATGTAAACTAATAGAAAAGAGGAAAGAGATTGTTAGCATTTTACAGACCGGACAGAAAAAGGAGGCAGAGCATATTCCGGAGGAAGAGTTGTGTGCCTTAAAGCCTGTTTATGAAGAAAAGCGTAAGCAGTGGGAGGAGCTGGAAAAAGAGCTTATTTCCATAAGCTCTCTGTTAGAGGCAGCAACAAAAGAAAAGGAACAGGCAAAGGAAAGAGAAAAGGAAGCTGCTGCCCGTTGGAAGGAAGCCTTGAAGGAACAGAAGTTTTCCGGAGAGAAAGCTTTTTTGGAAAAACGCATGGAGCCGGAAAAGCTGGAGGCAGAACGGAAAAGGCTGGACGACTATCAGAAAAAGCTTCATACTCTGACAGAACAAAATAAGGCGCTTGTGAAAGAATGCAGGAAGCTTGAACGAGTGGACTTGTCCTTGCTGAAGCAGGAAGCGGAGGAAATAAAGAAAAAACGGGATGAAGCATTAAAGGAAAAGGAAAAACTGGTCATAGGCTTAGACACCATGAAAAGAGTCATAAAAGGACTGAAAGAAAAGCTGGAGCAGTGGGAAAAGGTACAGGAAGAATATGGGATTATAAAAGGATTGGAAAATACTGCCGCCGGGAATAATAAAAAAAGACTGGTATTTGAACAATATGTGCTGACCGGATATTTTGATGAGATTTTAGAGGCTGCCAATCTTCGGTTTGAAAAAATGACAGGGAACCGTTTCTTGATGGAAAGGGTTTCGGAAGTAGGGGACGGCAGGACCAAGGACAATCTGGAAATTGCCGTATTTGACCATTATACGGGAAAAAGCCGTTCGGTAAAAACCCTGTCTGGCGGCGAAGCTTTGAAAGCCTCCTTGTCTTTGTCCTTGGGGCTTAGCGATGTGATACAGCAGAACCGGGGAGGAATCCAGGTGGAGACCTTGTTCGTGGATGAAGGATTTGGAGCTCTTGACGGGGAATCTTTGGACCAGGCGGTAAAGGCTCTTTATTCCCTTGTGGAGCATGACCGGATGATTGGAATCATTTCCCATGTGCCGGAGCTTCGGGAACGGATACCGGAAAAGATTCTGGTGGAGAAGTCCGTGAAAGGAAGTAAAATCATAGTGGAGGATTATACAAAGTGAGAGAAAGAAACGGAAAAAAAGGAATGATGGTATTCATAGTCCTTTTGATATTTCTGACAGCAGTGACAGGTTGCAAAAAAGGAACAGAAGATGATGGAGGTGAAACAAAGGTAGTGCTTACAACGGGCTTTGCAGCGGATGAAATATTCCGCATTGGAAAAAGCTCCTGTATGCTGCCGGAAATCAAGGTTTACCTGCTAAATACGAAAAATCAGTACGAAAGCATTTACGGAGCCCGGATTTGGAATACCAGGCTGGAGGATGGCACTCTGGAAGAAAAAGTAAAGGACACAGTCATTGCGAGAGTTGCCCAGATAAAGACTATGAACCTTCTGGCACAGGAACATGAGATTGCACTTTCGGAGCATGAGCAGAAACTGGTAAGCCAGGCGGCTTTGGAGTATTACCAGACCCTTTCAGCAGAAGAAATAGAGTATCTGAGTGCCAATGAGCAATTGATTGAGCAGCTTTATGGGGAATATGCCCTTTCAGATAAAATCTATTATTCCATTATACAGGATGTGAACCCGGAAATAAGTGACGATGAAGCAAGAACCATTACGGTGAAAGTGATTTTCTTAAAGAACTATTCCCTGGATGGCGAAAAGAACAGGATTCCTTATACAGAAGAAACAAAAGCCGACACGAAAAAAAAGGCGGAGGAAATATTGGCATTGGCAAGGTCAGGTGAAGATTTTGATACATTGATCAACCAATACAGTGAGGATGAGAACAGCACCTATTCCTTTGGAAAGGGGGAAATGGAAGCTGTCCTTGAGGAAGCCGCCTTTAACTTAAGCACAGATGCCATCAGCAATGTGGTGGAAACAGAGTATGGTTACTATATTATTAAATGCGTCAGCACCTTTGACCGGAAGGAAACCGATGTCAATAAAGTAAAAATCGTGGAACAGAGAAAAAAGGAAGCTTTTAATCAGGTTTATGATGATTTCGTGAAAAGCCAGGTGCGGAATTTAAATGAAGAGCTTTGGGACAGCGTTACTTTGGAAGCGGGAGAAAATATGGATACGGTGGAGTTTTTTCAGATATATGATAAGTATTTTCAGGGGGTTTTTCAAGAAAAGTAGGTAGTGAGAAAAGAGTGTTGCGGGCTTTTGGGAGTGGCAGGAGGGACGCAAAAGAGGGAGGGGAAGGATTTCACTGCGGTGTTTTTGGCAGCGCTTTTCCTAAACAGCCCGGAGAGGGTGCTGGTACCGTCCGGGTCGGCATATAGCGGCATCCGTGCCGCAATATGCCTAAAATTGCCGTCCGTGGCAATTTTACCCTGGGTTTTGGGCGGGCTGTTAAGGAAAAGTGCTGTCAAAAACAATGCAGTGAAATCCTTCCCCTCCCTCTTTTGCTGTTTCGTCTCAGGCATTATTCTTAGAAAGTGATGGATGAATGTGATATTTTATGATTTCCCTTATAGAATTTTCAGGTTGATTTGAATTTGCAGGCTTTTAAGCCCCTTTATACCTTGGCATTTCCATATCCAGCAGGAGCAGGCAGAGCCGCAGGGGTGCAGGGCAGATTGGGGGAATAACAAGTCTTAAGGGCCTTAATGAAGGCGCCGGTCCTTACGCACCGTACTTTGGTGCGTTAGTACCGCTGCGTCTTCATAGAGCGGGAGCGTGCCCCTAAGACTTGTTATTCCCCCAATCTGCCCTGCACCCCTGTGGCTCTGCCTGCTCCTGCGTCCCTCTTTATCCAAACCACCCATCATTTCCCAATTTAGAAAAATTTTAGAATTCCAAAACCCCAGTATTTACGCACTTTCCCAAGAATTATTAGCACTCGTCAAAAATGAGTGCTAATTTCCTCTTGACTTTTAAATAAGGGAGGCTTAAACTATATTTTGTGAAAAGAATTCCGGGCAGAGGGCAGAAGGAAGTAGTGCCCGCGCCGGAATAAGAACGAAGAAAAGAAAAACGGAAGGAATGTGATTAGTATGTCAGAAAAGCATGGAAATTTGTCAATTAACAGCGATAATATATTTCCGATTATTAAGAAATGGTTGTATTCGGACCATGATATTTTTTACAGGGAATTGATTTCAAATGGCTGCGATGCCATTACAAAATTAAAAAAGCTGGATATGATGGGAGAATATTCTCTTCCGGATGATTATAAAGCCAAGATGGAAGTATTTGTAAATCCGGAAAAGAAAACACTTACTTTTATAGATAATGGTATCGGCATGACAAGCGAAGAAGTAGAAGAGTACATTAACCAGATTGCTTTCTCCGGTGCAACGGATTTTATTGAAAAGTATAAGGATAAAACAAATGAGGATCAGATTATCGGTCATTTCGGACTTGGATTTTATTCTGCCTTTATGGTAGCAGATGAGGTACACATTGATACTCTTTCTTATAAAGAAGGCGCAAAGCCGGTACATTGGGAATGTGACGGCGGTACGGAATATGATATGAAGGAAGGGGATAAGGCAGAAGTAGGAACGAAGATCACTCTGTTCTTAAATGAAGAATGCCTGGAATTCTGCAATGAATATAAGGCAAGAGAGGTGATAAAGAAATATTGTTCTTTCATGCCTACGGAAATCTATTTAAGCAAGGAAAATACCACAGAGACACAGATTATCCTGACTGATGAAAAACTGGATACGGATGAAGTGGTAGAGAATATTACGGAAGAGGGCAAGCCGGTTCTGGATGAGGAAGGCAAGGAAACAGGAGAAAAGGAGCCACCGGTAGAAAAGCTGAAGATTAAAAAGCGCCCGGAATTATTAAATGATACCAATCCTCTTTGGGCAAAGCATCCCAATGAGTGTACAAAGGAAGAATATCTGGAATTTTACCGGAAGGTATTTCAGGATTACAAGGAGCCTTTGTTCTGGATTCATTTGAATATGGATTATCCTTTTAATTTGAAAGGTATTTTGTATTTCCCAAAGATAAATATGGAATACGAATCCATAGAAGGAACCATCAAGCTTTACAACAATCAGGTATTTATTGCGGACAATATCAAAGAAGTCATTCCCGAGTTCTTAATGCTCTTAAAGGGTGTCATCGACTGTCCGGACCTGCCTTTAAATGTGTCCAGAAGCGCATTGCAGAACGATGGCTTCGTAAAGAAGATTTCCGATTATATTTCCAAAAAGGTTGCCGATAAATTATCCGGCATGTGCAAGACCGAAAAGGAAGAATATGAAAAATACTGGGATGACATCAGCCCGTTTATCAAGTTCGGCTGCCTGAAGGATGATAAATTCTGCGAGAAGATGACCGATTATATCCTGTTTAAGAATCTGGACGGCAATTTCATGACCCTGCCGGAATGTCTGGAAGTGAAGCCCATTGACACGGAAGAGGAAAAAGCCGATGTGGTGGATGAAAACGGTGAAAAGGTAGAAGCAGAAGTGGTTACGGAAGAGCCCGCTTCCGAAGAAGACAGTGAGGAAGAAGAAAAGAAGGAAAAGGTCATTTACTATGTAACCGATGAAAAGCAGCAGAGCCAGTACATTAACATGTTTAAGCAGGCAAAGATGGATGCAGTCATCCTTACTGACAATATTGACCAGCCTTTTATTTCCCAGCTGGAAGCAAAGAATGAAGGCATTAAATTCAGCCGTATCGATGCAGATTTGACAGATACCTTTAAGGCAAAAACCTCCAAAAAGGCTCAGAAGGAATTGGAGGAAGCGGCAGAAGAGCTTTCTAAAGTATTTAAAAAAGCGCTGAAAAAAGAAAATATTCAGGTGAAAGTAGATAAACTGAAAAACAAAAAGATTTCTTCCATGATTACCGTATCGGAAGAAAGCAGACGTATGCAGGACATGATGAAGATGTATGCAATGCCCGGCATGGATATGAACATGTTTGGCGGTCAGTCCGGAGAAACCCTCGTATTAAATGCAAATCATCCGCTGGTACAATACGTGCTGGACAATAAAGAGGGGGAAAACGTTTCCATGATCTGCGAGCAGCTTTACGATTTGGCAAGCCTGCAGAACGCACCGTTATCTCCGGAAGCTATGACCAAGTTTGTGGCAAGAAGTAATGATATTATGTTGCTTTTGGCAAAAAATAACGAATCAGATAATGAGCAATGAAATGATTATTAGTTGGATGATATAACAATACAGGGATGCTGTTTTTTATGAACGGCATCCCTGTATGAACGATTTTATGAAGAAACAACAGGTGCTTGGAGATTATTCTTTTTATGGAAGTTCATTCAAATGAGCTTGCAAAAGTTCAATAAACCTCTTGCAGGCAATCGGCATACTGGATTTATCCTTATAGCCAATTGCGATTGTTCTGGATATTCTCGGCTCGGTTGCACAAAGCTTGATTTTATAGTTTGTTCTGTGTAACACCAATTCTGCCAAAATGCTTACTCCCAGTCCGGCTTCTACCATAGTCATGATAGCATAATCATCGTGAATGGTATATTTAATATTGGGAGAGGTTCCCATGGCCTTAAAAGCCTCTAAGGGTTCATAATAATGTCCCTCTTCTAAAAGTATAAAGGGCTCTTTTGCTAATAAATCAAGAGGAATTACCGTATTGTTGCTGAGAGGGTGATTTTCTGGGAGAACAGCCAGCATAGCCCCTTCCTTTAATACAATGGTTTCGATTCCGGCAACTGCTTTTGGATTCACAAAACCAAAATCAACAGCCCCTGTTTTTATCCACTCATAAATAGATGTATAATCCCCCTGATGAATTACAAATTCAACCTCCGGATATTGCTCCTGAAATTCCTTTAGCAGACCGGGAAGCCAGTGTGCAGAAATACTGGCAAGAGTTCCCATTCGGATAGTACCTGTTTTTAATCCTTTTATTTCTTTTATCTTTTCCTGAACGGAATAATACTGATAGATTAGTTTTTCGATATGTGGATACAGTTCCTCCCCTTCTAAGGTAAGTGTTGCACCGGTACGAAAACGGTTTACAAGTTTTAATGACATTTCTTCCTCTAAAGAGGCTATCATTTGGCTCATGGCTGATTGGGAATATCCCATAACCTCCGCTGCCTTGGAAAAGCTTCCTAATTCAATAATTTTTTGAAGAGCAATATATCTGTTCATAAATTCACAATTCCTTATATTAGCATTAGATATTTTTGTTTTACTTATTTTATATAAAAGTATATATTGAAATAAAAAGAAATGCAAGGAGTTGATTTTATATGGGCGAAAGAACTATTGTAAAAAAAGAAGATGCAAAAAAGAAAGTGTTTAAGGGGGTGCAGTTAGATTCTCTGGCAGTGGGTGAAAAATCAATGGTAACGAAGATGAATTACGTTATTGGAAATTATGCGGCAGAGCATACACACCCACACGAGCAATGTGGTTATGTAATTTCTGGAAAATATCTCATGACGATAGAAGAAAAGGAGTTTATTCTGGAAGCAGGCGACAGTTATGCCATTCCGGGAAATATGCCGCATTCTTTCAAGGTATTGGAAGCAGGAGAGGTTATTGATGTATTTACACCACAAAGGGAGGATTATTTGTAAAAATGAAAGTGATTCCATATCAAGAGAAATATAAAAAGAATTTTATACAATTTAATACAGAATGGATTGAAGAGCATTTCGGACACCTGGAAAAGGAAGACTTAAACACGTTCAATCATATTGAAGAAAGCTTGCACAATGGAGCAATGATTTATTTTGCCATAGAAAATGGAAATGTTTTAGCAACATGCATGGCAAAACCGCTGGGGAATGACGGGACATGGGAATTGTGTAAACTGGGTTCTAACAAACATCTTCCACATAAAGGGGCGGGAAGTGCCGTTTTTGAAGCATCTATGAAATGGGCGATACAGCATAAGGCAAAAAGGCTTTTTATATTATCCAATAGTAAATTGAAAGCAGCATTGCATATTTATGAAAAATATGGATTCCATAAGGTGGAGTTGGAAGACTATGAATATGTCAGAGGAGATATTGCTTTTGAATACATAGTTCCATAGAAAGGATATTTCTCAAAATGAGAGGCAAAGGATACACACACTCCTGTTGCCTCTCATTTTTTCCATTAATCCCTCTTCAAAGAAAGCGGCGCAAATACCGTCTTTCTTCCGATAAAGCATACAATCCGGGTAATCATGATTCCAAGAAAAGCTCCGCAGCTATCAATGATTACATCCTTTTTGGCAGGGGTCCTGCCGGAAACAAAGGACTGATGATATTCATCTAAGCAGGCAAAACCCACACAAAAGGCCCCTGCAAACAGCACCAGCCAGATTCCCCGCATACCATACACATAAAGAGGAAAGGCTACTGTAACAGCCAGAATAAAATATTCCGTAAAATGCGCTCCTTTTCTTACATAATAATGAATCCGGTCAATGTAATGCTCGGTTTCGGCATAAGATAACTGCATATCAAAAGCTTTATCAGCAGCTGAAACAATTTTGCTGCTTACCTTATAGCTTAATGCAGAAGAAGAAGCCCCATCCTGTCTGGAAAAAGAAAAAATCATATACATTACCACAATAGCAGGTACAAAAGATAAAGGCTTTAATACAAACCGCAGCAGATGCTTAATAAACAAAAGCAAATACTTAATAAACTTTCTCATAAACATTCCTCATTTCCAAAATACCCATTCATCCGTAACTATCAACACATTATACACAAAAAATAAGTATTTTCCATGAAATTCATAAAAAATTAAGACATACAAGAAATGGGGCAAATTTGTTTTTTATCAACTTTCTTCTTTGCCAGCATTCCAAATAGTATGCCATGATCATAAAACTTGAATGTTAATATGCGTTGCTTGCGGCAACGGTCAGTTCCCTATACAATAGTGGTAACGACTGAAAGAAAGTGAGGTTATCCCTAATGCTAAACGAAAACATGAAAGCAATCAGAAAATCAAAAGGACTTTCCCAAGAAGAACTTGCTGTCAAGCTGAACGTAGTCCGACAAACAATTTCTAAATGGGAGAATGGGCTATCAGTTCCTGATTCTGATATGTTGCTCTCCATATCGGAAGTACTTGAAACACCCGTAAGCACTTTGCTTGGAGAAGCTGTTATTGAGTCAAAGGCTGATGACTTAAAAGTAATTGCCGAAAAACTGGAAATTATAAACCTGCAGCTTGCACAAAGGAAAATCACGAGACGAAAAGTACTTCATTGGCTGCTTATCTTAGTATGTGCGGTCATAGTAACCATTTCTGCGGCCTTAATAACATTAAATAGTCCATACTCAGGCTGGGATTATAGTAATCCGGAAGCCGCCGTTGTGGGAGTGGCTTTTCATGCATTTGAATGGCTGTTTGTCAGATTAGCGCCTATTATCTTTATAGGGGCAATTGTTGGAATTTTCTTAACACGGAATAAAGTATAAACCTGCTTTTTGAAGTACAATTCAGATTTTAATAAGCATATTTATCGAGTAGTTAATAGAAACACCTTTCCAAAAAGGAAGTTTATCAAATAGCCTTCCAATACCCAGTAGGAGCAGGCAGAGCCGCAGCAGGCGGCAGGGGAGTCTCCCATTATAAAACTCTTAAGGGCCTTCATGAAGTCGCCGGCACTTACGCACCGTACTTTGGTGCGTTAGTACCGCTGCGTCTTCATAGAGTGAAAACGTGCCCCTAAGAGTTTTATAATGGGAGACTCCCCTGCCGCCTGCTGCGGCTCTGCCTGCTCCTGCGTCCTGTATTCCAATACCTTTCTAAATAATCACAATCCAAACATCACATATTCAGAAAAGCCTGCTGCGCCTGCAGCTCCTTTGGAATTTCGATGCCGGAATTTTCCAGCCTCTTCAGTATGTTGGAAAGACGATGGTTTTCCTGTGCTCTTTTGATCTGCCACTTTTCCATAATTTCACCGTAAAGAGGATTGCTTTTTAACTGATCTCTGATTGCCTGTGGGAAAGGACAGTAGGTAAATAAGATTCTCCTTGCAACCTTATTCATACGAGGAGAGCCTTTTCCTTCATAGAGTACCCAGATAATGTAGTCATTTACGAACATTTCCTTAAAGCTGTTGCGGGCTTTTGCAAGGGCAGTTTTGATTTTTTCCTTGGCATCCGGAGATAATTCGCTGTTTTTTCGATAAAACTGTACATAATCAAAGTATTCGCTTGTAAGGGAAGGATCGGACAGATCATTCCATCTGGCTCCCTGGGTACGGCGGCAGATTTCCCAGCGGTATTCACCGGTAGCACGCAGAAGCAAAAGAGCCAGCTCTTCCTGACAAAAGGTAGGAAGGATATAGCAGGCTGGCGTGCTTCTGGATTTGCCTTCTAATTCCTGCCACATAACGCCTCGGTTGCCCATGTTAGGCATTAAGATAATATCCGGAAGGATTTTTCGTTTTATGTTCTCCTTAGGAATAGGAAGGGAAGCATTATAAAAGAGAGCATCCCGGTAAAAAGCGGAATAGTCGATTTTCTGTATCTGTATAAGGGAAGATGCTATTTTTTCCGGTGTTGCCAAAATAGATTCCAGGGAAGCAAGCACGGTATGTTCGGAAAAAACCGGTGTAAAGGTAGCAATTCTTCCGGAAGTCATTTTATTGGCAAGGGTAAACATATTCTGGATTTCAAATAGAACCTTTTCATTCGTGTCGGTTAACATTTCCTTTTCTTTATTGGCATCAATTTTGCCAGAGGTCTTCAGTTCATGAACATGGCCTGCATAATCCACATCGAATTCATTTCGGCGCGGTTCCTTATTGCCCTGATGGATTTCATTCAGCCAGTCAAATATAGTGTAAACATGATATTTCTTGTTACCGGTATAGGAATCCGCAATGGAATATAAATAAGCGGCATTTTCGGGACCGGCCAGTTCTTCGTCCACATATCCGAATTTCAGGAACATTTTCAATACAGTAGGGATATTGCTGTCACGGGTGCTTGCCTGAAAAGCGCAAGTATATATTTCATAGAACAGAGAGGTAATCTCCCGGCGCAATGTCCGCAATTCATCCGTAGTGGCGCTTTTATCCACTTGTTTTTTATAAGCGGAAATAGCCCGTTTAAAGGAAAGGCTTGTCTCATCACTGCAGTTGGCATATTTCAGAATCGCATCCAGGGAATTTTCCAGAGAAGAATTGTTTAAGGATGCAGAGGACGTAATACCTGATGCCAGTTCTTCCTCAATATTTGCAAGGGTTTTCTTATATTCCTGCACCCGTATATTGTAAAGCTCCTTTTGAAAGGAAGGAATGCTTTCTATATGGATCAGAATCTTGGAAATAGCAGCCGATAAAGACAAAGTATCAATGCCATCACGCATAATCCGGAACAACAGATTGGTATATAAATCAAATAAATCCATGCCGTTTCTATTCATTAGAAGAAATGACAGTTTTGAACGGTATTCTACCATTTCCCGGCAGGCCTTTAACACCGTATGGAAATCCTCGCAAAAACGCATAAGATACCCGGCATTTAGGGCAGGATATTGAAAAAGGGCAGCGGCAATGGAACTGGAAAGCATATCCGCAGATTCTTCATAATAACTTCCAAGCCAGTCAGGGATATCATCCTCAGCATGGAAGGAATCCACCTCCAAAAGTCCGGGAAGGGTTTTTACAGGTACTGCATATTTGTTGCAAAGCTTTTTGTATTCCTCATAGCTTTCGGATAAGTAAGAATACATATTGTTGCACTCATACTGGAAGAAGACTTCTTCATCCAAGGCAGAACAAATCTGTTTTACGGCACTTCTTAAAAGTGCCGTAGTAAGCCCTTCATTTTCTGACAAAAAAGCAGAAAGCTCCGTTTGAGCGTTGAAAACGTAGGTGGAAAGAACAGTGTCCTCTGCTGCAATATAAGTAGAACTGTGAGTTAAAATAGTTAAGTCCACGACACCCAATAAGTCATCTTTTTCTAATGTGATTTCTCCACAGGCGCATATCATTTTTACCGCTCCGCTTATAATTCGGCTTATTGTAGTGACTGTGGTTCCTTCTTTATAAATAATAGTTCCTTTTTTGATTGAAATATTTGCCATAATGATTCCTCTATTTCTTGTAGGTTTTGTCCCTTCTCATTTCTATAGGAAAAGAACAAATATAGTATAGCATATTCCCAGAAAAAAATCTCAATAATCTTGAGTATAATGTTGGTTTTTGCTGTACTTTTTATAAATTTATGCTAAAATAAGTAGAAAGTGATTGGAGTGTCAGTTTTATATTATCAAATTGCTTTTTGGAAAAGGCTTTTGGAGGGAACAACATGGACAATATAAGAGAAAGCAGAGAAGAAATTGTTGAGAAATTTAAGCCTACGCTTGAATTTTTGGTCCGCTACATTCCGTGGCTTGAAAAGCAGACGGGGCAAACAGTATCGTATTCTTATAAAGGAGACGGGAAAATCAAACAAAGTTTTTCCATTCCGGTATATGACAGTACGCTGTTGACTTTTGTCAATGATGTATCCATGACGAATTTTATGGATAAAAATTATCAGTATGTATATACCAGAAATCAGATAAAGACCGTTGAAGATGAATGGAAGGCTATAGAAAAAGCGGATATTATGCATATGGGGATATTGTGCGGCATTATGTCTAAGTATGTGCTTGGAGGTATGACCAAGTCTATTTATTGGAAAAATGGCGTAGAGTACGAGATATTTCTTAAGATATTGAAAAAAACAAAAGAAATTGTGGAATTTTGGGATAAGCCGATTGCATCGGAAGAAGAGAATGAGCTGTCTTTTCAGGGGACCGGCCCCGTTTAGGAGACGGAATAAGAGGGTAGGAAAATGGGTAGTAAATCAATACAAAAAAAGCAATACATATTGGAGAAGGCAAAAAGCGTGTTTGCCCAAAAGGGGTTTAAAAGTGTTACCATGCAGGACATTATTGATGCCTGTCAGATTAGCCGTGGAGGTCTTTATTTATATTTTGAAAGTACCAGGGAAATTTTTCTTGAGGTATTAAGGCTGGAAGGGGAGGAGGCAGACGATACCTTTTCCGAAGCCATGACAGAGGAAAGTACCGGTTCGGATATTCTGGCTTTGTTCTTAAAGGAGCAGAAAAAGGAAATTCTGAATAAGGGAGAAAATCTGACAGTTGCCATATATGAATTCTTTTTTGCCAATAAGGTACCTAAAAAGGAAAATCCGGTACGGATTCAGTTTAACAGTGCCGTTAAGATTATCCAGCAGTTGATTATGGATGGCGTGGAAGCCGGGGAATTCATCTGTGACGATCCTTTGGGGGCGGCAAGGAATATGATGTATGTGTTAGAAGGGTTAAAGGTCTGTGCGCAGACAATGGGAATTACGGAAGAAACGGTAAACAGGGAAATACTTTATATGATGAAAGGATTGATTAGCGAAAGCTAATCAATCCTTTTTATAAATTGTCTGGTCATTGTCCGGAAGGTAAGCGCCTGCTCTTTGGACAGTCCTTCTTTGGAATAGCAGCCTTTTTCCAACAGGGCTGTATATTCCTCCAGAGAAGACGCAGCATCCCCATTTGTTTCCAGAAGCAGAGAAAGCAAAAGCTTCTTTAATTGTTCAGGGGTAGGATCGGATTCCTTTAGCAGCTTTTTCTTTTTCAGTTTTCTTACCAGCTTCTGATAATAATAAGAAAGCATTGGAACATAGGAGCCTTTTTGGAAGGCAGCCAGCATTTTGAGGATTATAAATAATTTCCGGAATAGCCAAAGCAGTATTGGAATAAGCAGCATACAGCCTGCCAATAGGAAAATTGGACCGGTAATCAGATCAGTACTGCTTAAGAAAGCATCCCATCTACTTAGCTCGGTTTCTCCGGCTGCATTGCCTGCAGTGATATTCTGGGTGCCTGATACGGAAAACAGTCCGGAGAACACATCCCAGAAATCCGAATAAGTGTTGTCTCCCTCGGAGGAGGGCGGAGTAACCTCCACCGGAATCCAGCCAAAGCCTTCCTTGTAAACTTCTACCCAGGCATGGGCATTTCCGTCTGTAATATTTGCTTCAATCACACCTGTCCTGCCGAGAGGAGCATCTCCCTGCAGGTAATCCTCATATGGTTCGTCAATTGCCTGGGCATTTGCCATATCCTGGAAAGTAATCACATAGCCTTCCACATATCGGGCCGGATACCCATAAGAACGAAAGAGCATAGTGGCAGCCGATGCAAAATGAACACAATAGCCCTGCTTCTGGTGCGTTAAAAAATAATTGACAAAATCTTCGTTTACAGGAGTGGTTCCAGGGCTCATGGAATAGCTATAATTCTGGCTTAGATAATCCTGTATCAATAGTATTTGATCTTCCAAAAGCTCTACCTTGCCGATTTCATCCCGTATCTCATTTAAAACAGGCTCTAAGGAAGGGGGAATACTTTTGTAATAAATCTGATTGTTCATATTGTAGATTTCGTAATAGGATTCTTCAATTTGTGTAGCATTCAGAGGAAAGGAAGAGGACAATTCCGGGATTTCGGTTTCACTGAAGCTTCCGGTCAAAAGCCCGGCATTTACAGGAGGATAATAGGAAACCTCCAAAGTGCTGCCTATAGGCAGAGAACCGGAAAAAATGCTTTGTTCTGTATGGTATTGTCCGAATATATAGTCAATGTAGTAAGGCAGGTATAAATAATCTGCATCTGCATCTAAATTCTCAATTTTCATCTTACCTTTCAGATTATTGCCGGAATGTTCAAATAAATAAGCAAGTCTTTTTCCTTCGATACCTGCACTGTATTTCAGAAACTTTGTATAACCATAACCACTCCCGAATATTTTTTTGACGGAATCTTCTGAATGAGAAGGAGGAAGCCATTCGTTTCCGGTATAATCCGCACCTGTAAAGGCCTTTAAGTAAATCGTATCATAGCTGTAAGGAGCAAAGGTAACCTTTAAATCGGGCTGATAATCCGGACGGACAGAGCTGACGCCTCCCAGCTTGCCTCCGCTGATGCCTCCGGTAGCAGAATATCGGTCAAAAAAGCCTGATAAGCCTGACTGTACAAAAATCTTCAGATATTCATCGGTTTTTGCTTTCAGGCTATTGGAAACGGTCTGCTGGGCATCGTGATTGATCAACAGGGAATAAGAAGCTATCATGAACAAGGCAGATAAAATAACCAGCCGGCTGGCAGTTTCCAGAAGGATAGTACCGCTTGCCTTATAGTTGTGCAGCGTGTAGGAGCTTTTTTTCTTCTTTTTTTTCGTAACATGGAAAAAGGTTCTTTTTTTCTTCTTTAAGGGAAGGTCATAGTGCCGGCTCCGGCCAAGTATCCCCACTATGACATAAGAAGACAGTATAAAGCACAAAAAGGGAATATCCGGATACTTTTCAATGTATATGGCAAGCTGTAAAAGAGGAAATGTCAGCATTAATGTAAGTAACAGACTCATATACGTGGAAATGGCAATGTTTAAAAGCAGGGCAAGAAAGAAGCCCACAAATATGGAGGCAACGGTTATGGCAAGATACTGGTCCCCAAAGCTTATGGTTACTTCCCTGCTTAAGGATAAGTTGAAATAAGAGCTGTATTCTTCAAATAAAACAGAAATAAAGGATTGGAATCCACTGTTGGCAATTATACGGCATTGAATGATGGCATAGGTAAATATCACAAAAAGGACAGGATATACCATATTGAATATGACTGCATTATAGTGCAAAAATGCCAGAATAAAAGAAATCAGCAAAAGAGCCGTCATTACAAGGGCGGAATTATACCGGATGGAAAAGGCGGAAAGCAGCCCTCCGATTGTCCCCCAGGTGGCACAAAAGACAAGCATTGCCTTGACTGTACAAAGCACCGCCATGTTTGGAGTAAAGGAAGCAGGCTCTGCCGGAAAGGAAAAGCCGTATAAAGTTTCATCGGATATAGTGTTTTTTTTCGTTTTAAAAAAGAACATCTTCGACTCCTTTGTGGGTAATATGCAATAAAGTTCCTTGGTTCAACTGGGATTTTTCGTAAATGCTCCTGCCCAGATTTTCCACCTGATAGGTGCTTTCATAAAAAAGCTGGGAAAAGGCAAGGAGGAACTCCTCTTTATTTCTGACAAAGAAAGTGGAAAAGTCGTTTCTTTTTATGGAATAACAGCCCAGAAAAAAGCTTTCCCCAGCCATAAGCAGTTCATTACC
This sequence comes from Lachnospiraceae bacterium, assembly GCA_014804675.1. Lineage (GTDB taxonomy): Bacteria > Bacillota > Clostridia > Lachnospirales > Lachnospiraceae > RGIG3040. The sequence continues at coordinate 289,041 of JAAUZH010000013.1, read as the reverse complement.
CAGCATAAAAGCATAATCAATGGTCTTGTCCAATAAATCAAAGTCTTGTGGAGCGGAGGAAGAAGCAGCTGGTGAGTAAAGCTCTGCCAGCAGAAAAAAGCGGTTAGAGGTAGTTGCCTCATTTTCTTTTACCATAAGGTTGTCCGATTTGGCGGAAAGCTTCCAATGGATTTTCTGCAGTCTGTCACCGGGCCGGTATTCCCGCACATCCGTTACATTGGAGGAGACGTTTCCCTTTAAGGAGGTTTCTTCATATTCGTCGAAGCCTTCTCCGTAGATTTTGTTTTGATAAGAAAACTCACCAGTGGCTGTGGGCATGATCTGGACCTCTGTCTGGGTATTGCAGGGTCTGGAATAGCGGAATAACTGTAAAAAGTCATAGGTGGTGATTTCCAACAGCTTTGTCTGATAACATCCGGATTTTTTGTAGGTAATGGGAAAGGAGTTGACCGAATGCTTTTTGGCATGAGCAGGAAGCACCAGCTTTTCCAGCTGCTGCTTCGGATAGAAGCAGCAAAAGCTGTGAAGGGTAACTTCAAAATGGGTAAAGGGAATATGGGATTCGTTTTCAATGGTAACAAAAAGAGGGAGAGTGGCAGGCTTATCCGCCATATATGCTTTGGAAGCAAGGGAAACGGTTATATGCTTAAATCCATAGCTGCATGAGAAATAGGAAATCACAGGAAGGAAGCAGAGCAGCAAAAACAGCACAAGAAAAAAAGATTGCCTGTAATATATGGTAAAAAGCAATGTGACAACCATAAGCATGATATAAGAGAGCCAGTTTTGTATCAGTCGTTTCATAGAATCACCTAAAGTCTGTTATTTAGAAAGCTTGGGAACGGGAACCTGTCCCAAAAGGCTTTCTATTACGTCATAATCGCTTAGTCCCTCTGCTTTTGCCTTAGTGCTTAGCATAAGGCGGTGGTTGGCTACACTGTAAAAAACAGATAAAATATCATCAGGAGTTAAAAAGTCCCGATTGTTATAGAAGGCATAAGCCTTTGCCAGCTTCAGGATGGCAATGCTTCCCCTTGGGCTGATGCCCTGGGACAGATAGTTGGTGTTTCTTGTTTTCTCTACAAGATCTACAATATATTCATAAAGGCTGTTGTCTACGAATACCCGCTCTGTCTGTTCCTGCATGGCAAGCAGCTCATCAATGGTAAGGACCGGATTTACGGAACTTAACTGTTCGGATGATTTTCCCATCAGGATTTCTGCTGCACTTGTCCGGTCGGGATAGCCGATGCTTAAGCGCACAAAAAAGCGGTCAAGCTGGGAATCCGGAAGCTTCTGGGTGCCGGAAGCGCCAATGGGATTCTGCGTAGCAATAACAAAAAAAGGATTGGGAAGATCGGAGGTCTTTCCGTCTATCGTAACCTTTCTTTCCTCCATGACCTCCAACAGAGCGGACTGGGTCTTTGGAGAAGTACGGTTGATCTCATCTGCCAGAAACAAGTTACAGAAAATAGCCCCTGTCATAAAATGAAATTCCCCGGTATTCTTATCATACATTTGAAAGCCCAGAATGTCGCTGGGCAGCACATCCGGAGTAAACTGCATTCTTTTATAATCCATGGAAAGCGTTTTCGATAAGGCAACGGCAAGAGTAGTCTTTCCGACGCCGGGAATATCCTCTAATAAAATATGCCCTTTTGCCAACAGGGTGCAGAGCACCATATCGATAACGGTATCCTTTCCTCTTAATACTTTTTTGATTTCCTCTTTTACGGCTTCTAATGAACGGTTCAAAGAACAGGCCTCCTTAAAGCATGTATTTTATTTATCTTAGCATTCCGTTTAAAAGATGCCAAATACCTGTATGGAATAAAGAAGTATGCTTATCTGGCATACGAAAATGCTGCATGAGGATATTATACTATTTTGTGTGGGAGGATGTAAATAACCATTTTCCGTGATGGGCTGAAAAAGAAATAAAAACTGTTACATCATTGTGGGAATTGTTCCGAAAAGAAGATGAATTTTCCAATATTTTGTGATATACTCTATCCATAACAAATCAGCATTATTTATCCGCTGCTGCCGGTTCAGGGGATATATCACAGTGGATTTAAGAAAAGAACAGTATTTTGAATGCTCCTCCTGAAGTAGAAGGTTTCTGGTAGGAAACCGGTTCTTTTAAGGAGGGGTATTTTTTCCGGATAGGGATATGGGAAGCCATGGGGAATGCAATTTGCTAAGCTGATGGTGAATGCATAGATGAAGGGATGGGAAAATGTTTCATAAGAAAATCAAGCAGAAGGAATATGATGTGGAAAATCAAAAGCCGGTAATCCGCTGCAGCATATGCACCGGAGAGCAGGTTGCAGGCTTTAAAAATATCCATACCGGAAAATTTGAAGAAATCATGCTGATAAATGGAGAAAAGGACTTGGAGGCATTCATGGCAATGTATGGTTTGAGCGCCGTTCCCAAGGAATATTGAAAGAAAGCTTGCCGGAGAAAACGCATAGCATAGGCATACAGGGAGACACTATACAGAAAAACAGCCTTTTTAGGAGGAAAGTATATGTCAAACAGATTAAGAAACGAAAAGTCTCCGTACTTATTACAGCATGGAGAAAATCCGGTAGACTGGTATCCCTGGTGCGAAGAAGCATTTGAAAAAGCAGAAAGGGAGGATAAACCGGTATTTTTAAGCATTGGCTATTCTACCTGCCACTGGTGCCATGTGATGGCTCATGAATCCTTTGAGGATGAGGAAATCGCAAAGCTGCTCAATAGGGATTTTGTCTGTATCAAGGTGGACAGGGAAGAACGGCCGGATATTGATGCGGTCTATATGTCTGTCTGCCAGGCGGTTACCGGCTCTGGCGGATGGCCTCTTACCATTATCATGACACCAAAGCAGAAGCCCTTCTTTGCCGGAACCTATTTTCCGAAACAATATCGTTACGGACAGCCGGGACTTATGGATATTTTAAAAAGAGCTGCGGATTTATGGAAAAATGAGAAGGAGGAACTGCAGATTACAGGAGCTGAGATAACGGCAGCAATCTGTGAAAGAAGAATCCCGGTCAGGAAAGAACCGGGAAGGGATGTATTAAAAAAGGCATATGAACAGTTTAAGAGGCAGTTTGATGAAAGCTGGGGCGGTTTTGGCAGTGAGCCTAAGTTTCCAACACCACACAATTTATTATTTCTGATGGAGTATTCTCTGATGGAAGACATTCCGGATGCCGGGAAGATGGCAGAGGAAACCCTGTATGCGATGGCACGGGGCGGCATCCATGATCATATTGGCGGTGGATTTTCCCGGTATTCTACTGATGAAAAATGGCTGATTCCTCATTTTGAAAAAATGCTCTATGATAATGCACTGCTTATTTTGGCCTATTTGAAAGCATATCAGATTACCGGAAAGAAAGATTATGGACAAATTGTGTGCTCTACGGCAGATTATATCCTTAGGGAGTTGACGGATGCACAGGGAGGTTTCTATTGTGGACAGGATGCGGACAGCGACGGTGTGGAGGGGAAATATTACTGTTTTACCTGGGAAGAAGTGCTATCCGTCTTAGGAAAAGAGGATGGAATGGAATTTTGCCGTCTGTATGGAATTACCAAAGAAGGGAATTTTCAGGGAAAGAGTATTCCGAACCGGATTGGGCAGGCCGGTAAGGGATGGAAGGAAGATGATGTGAGGATTAAGAAGCTGTATGACTATCGAAGGGAACGTACGAAGCTTCATAAGGATAAGAAATGCCTGCTTTCCTGGAATGCCTGGACCATTCTGGCCCTTGCCCGGGCAGGATGGATTCTTTCCAGGGAGCAGTATTTAAATGGGGCATTTGGGGCAGAGAACTTTTTGGAAGAGCATATGAAGGATGAGAAAGGGCATCTGTACCTGCGTTTTTTCGATGGAGAAGCCGCACATCAGGCACAGCTGGAGGATTATGGGGTGTATGCTTTGGCAATGTTGGAATTGTACCGAATTACCTTTTGCGTGAAATATCTGAAGGAAGCAATCAGGCTTGCAGAGTATATGACAGAGTTTTTTGCAGACGAAAAAGGGGGATATTATATGACTGCCAAGGATGCGGGAAGGCTGATTTTGCGTCCAAAGGAAACCTATGACGGAGCCATCCCTTCCGGCAATTCCGCAGCGGCAATGGTTTTACAGGAGCTTGCAGCATTGACGGGAGAAACAAAATGGCAGGAGGCAGCATGGAGGCAGCTTACATTTCTGGCAGGTGAAATGGATGAATATCCGGCAGGCTACAGCTTTGCCCTACTGGCAATGATAAAAGCCTTTTCTCCTAAAAAGGAGCTGATATGTGCAGTAAAGGGCAAGGTGCCGGAAGAACTGACGGAGTATTTGAAAGAAACGCCCCGAAATGAATTGTGCGTATTGGTAAAAACTCCTGAGAATGCAGAAAGCCTTTCAGAATGTGCGCCTTTTACGAAAAATTATCCCATTCCGGAAAGCGGTGCAGTCTATTACCTTTGTGAAAATGGAGCCTGCAGGGCGCCGGTAATGGATTTTAAACAGTTAGACTTATAGGAACTGCTTTTTGAGTTGGAAAATGTTCTATACAAAAATGACTTCATACATGGAGAAAGAACAATGCAGAAAGACTTAACAAAAGGAAATGTAATAAAGACAATGCTGCTTTTTGCGGCTCCAATGATTTTGGGAAACCTGCTGCAGCAGTGCTATAACATAGCGGACAGCCTGATTGTAGGGCGTTTTTTAGGACCGGATGCCCTGGCAGCAGTAGGCTCTGCTTATACGCTGATGACCTTTTTGACCTCTGTATTGATAGGGTTATGTATGGGGAGCAGTTCCCTGTTTTCTTTTTATTTTGGGAAAAATGAGGAAGAAAGCTTTCAAAGGGCTAATAAATCCGCCTTTCTTTTTATCTGCCTGATTACGATTCTGTTAAATGGAGCGGCATTTTTGGGAATTGATTTGATTTTAAAGCTGTTAAAGGTTCCACAATCGGTTTATGGGATTATGTGGGAGTATGTGTGGATTATTTATTTTGGGATTTTCTTCGTTTTCTTATATAATTATTTTGCATATTTGCTAAGGGCTGTGGGTAATTCTCTTACACCATTATATTTTCTGGCAGCGGCAGCAGTGCTTAACATAGTCCTTGACCTGTTGTTTGTGGCGGCCTTTTCATGGGGCATAAAGGGAGCAGCCATAGCCACTGTGCTGGCGCAGGCATTTTCCGGTGTTGGAATCGGATTTTATACGGTGCTGTTTCACCCAAAGCTAAATCCTTTGGGCGTGCATTTCTCCGTTAACGGAAATTCCTTATGGGAAGTGGTGCGGTTTTCCGTAGCTGCCTGCATCCAGCAGTCTGTTATGAATTTTGGAATCCTGATGATACAGGGGCTGGTAAACAGCTTTGGAAATGGGGTAATGGCTGCTTTTGCAGCAGCGGTGAAAATTGATACGCTGGCTTATATGCCTGCCCAGGAGTTTGCCAATGCCTATTCCTTGTTCATCTCTCAGAATCATGGCGCTAATAAAAGGGAAAGGCTAAAGCAGGGAACAAAATGGGCTATTGGAGTATCCTGTCTGTTTTGTGTCATAATATCAATTTTCGTTTACATAATGTCTCCGTGGCTGATGGGAGCCTTTCTTCCAAAAGGAGAGCTGGAAATTGTAGTAATAGGAACCGGATATCTGCGGATTGAAGGAGCCTGTTATTGTGGTATCGGTTTATTATTTTTGTTGTATGGCTACTTTCGGGGAATGGGCAGACCGGAAATGTCCATTGTACTTACGGTAATATCTTTGGGGATGAGAGTGCTGTTAGCTTATGTATTGGCGCCTGTTCCCCAAATCGGCGTATATGGAATCTGGTGGGCAATCCCCATTGGCTGGCTTTTGGCGGATGTGGCAGGCTGTATTGCGTTGAAAAGGAGCATGAAAGTTTGAGCAATAAGCTGTCGGAAATACGGAAAAGGGATTATTTCCCTTCTCCGCCTGGTCCGTTCTTACGGGGAACCTCATCAGGAATCACGTTCTTTCCGGGAAGGTCTTCCTTGGGGATGTTTCCGTCATCATAAGAATTTGAGGGGTTTTGGTAATCGGTAGTTTTGGTTGTGTTTTTAGAATCCATAGGGCACCGTCCTTTCATGGGTAGTATGTGCAGAAGATAGGGAGTTATGCGTGAAAATTAGAGGTTTTTTCCATAGGCATTTGTTTAGTGGAGCATGTTATTTGGAGTTACCATGTATTTTGCCTTAAAAGTAAAAAGGAATAATGATATTTTCAAGAACCAGTTGTAATATATGGAAAAAGAATATATAATATAATTATCATAAATAGCGGATTTAGTGGTTCACAAAAGGAGGTGTGTTTATGAGTACTATGTCTGTAAGCAGTGGAATTTATGATTCATATTCCCATATTTCCAGTGGAAAGAGGATTAATACTGCAGCAGATGATGCGGCAGGGCTTGCCATTGGAAAAAAGATGGAAAGAGAAGAGACAGGTCTTGGTGTGGGCGCCCAGAATGCCAGGGACGGTATTAGCGCGCTGAATGTAGCAGACGGGGCTCTGGATGGCATTATGGATTCCCTGCAGAGAATTCGTGAGCTTGCCCTGAAATCTATGAATGGCACCAATTCTGACTCAGATAGGCAAACGTATCAGACAGAAATCGATCAGTTAAAGGAAGGTATCCAGTCATTGGCTAAGAGTACAACCTTTAACGAATATAAGTTATTAGATGGAAGCATGGCGGATTTGGAACTGGCCATTAACCCTGATGGAACCGGCATGAAAATCGGAATGGTGAACTCCACGTTAGAAGCATTGGGCATTGCGGATTTTGATGTGACATCTGATAGCTTTAGTCTGGATGCTGTTGATAATGCCATGAAGTTGGTATCTGAGAAAAGAACCGGTCTGGGTGCTTCAACTAATCGTTTGGAGTATGCTTATTCCTATAATACTTCGGCTAAGCTGGAGCAGTTAAGCGCCAGAAGCCGTATAGAAGACCTGGATATGCCCCAGGCAATTACAGAGAAAAAGAAACAGGAGCTTCTGGGTCAATACAAAAACCTGATGCTGAGAAATCAGATGAATCAGAATTCCATGATATTAAGGCTGTTCAACTGATGGCCTTTTCGATACACAGTGGGAGACGGCATGGCAGGGGATAGGATAGTCTTAGAGGCCTTGGCAAAGACGCCGGTCCTTACGCACCGTACTTTGGTGCGTTAGTACCGTTGCGTCTTTGCAGAGCGAAAGCGTGCCCCTAAGACTATCCTATCCCCTGCCATGCCGTCTCCCACGTCCCCTTATCCACCCCCTCCTCCCCACCTGACAAAACAATCTGAATTGTTACAAATCTAAAATCATTTGCACAATCAAAAAAATTTCCAGATTCATTGACAGACCCCTCATCCTATGCTATATTAAAACACGTATGGAAACAGATTTTGTTCATTGGTTTCCTTATTGATTGAGTTAAAAGCTCAAATTTTATAAGTTGGTTACTTCATAACCCGTGTACACGCAGTGCACAAAACTTGTGAAACGGTCAATAAGAGTAGTAAAAGTAATATATTTGCTATATAGACTCTGGTCATAATCTGTTTTTACTTCAATACCATATACGGAATCCATGGAAATGCCAAATTTTCGTATAATTTTGAAAAAATTGTCAGATGAAGCGTAACGCAGGTAAAGGTTGTGAAAGCCATTTATCTGCGTTTTTTATTCCTCCAAGAATGAGCAGGAGTCAAGTCTGTTGGAAAGGAAGATTTTCATGGAAGGGAAATTAAAATTATACGGTTTCAATAATCTGACAAAATCTTTGAGTTTTAATATATATGATGTGTGCTATGCGGAGACCTTTGCCGAGCAGATGGACTATATTTCTTATATCGATCAGGAATACAATTCAGAACGCCTTACGAAGATATTGGTGGATGTAGTGGAAATGATCGGGGCAAAGATATTAAATATTTCCCGTCAGGATTATGACCCTCAGGGGGCGAGCGTGACGATTCTCATTGCAGAGGACTCTATGGTGCCCATGGGAGATACGATAGTGGCCCATTTGGATAAAAGCCATGTAACGGTCCATACCTATCCGGAATACCATCCGGAAAACTGTCTTGCCACCTTTCGGGTAGATATCGATGTGGAAACCTGTGGAAAGATTACTCCTCTTTCTACATTGGATTATCTGATTCACTCTTTTGATTCGGATATCATTACAATGGATTACCGGGTGCGGGGTTTTACAAGAGATGTATCCGGGAAAAAGCTGTTTATGGATCATAAGATGTCTTCTATTCAAAATTATATTGATGAGGAGATATTGAAAAAATATGATATTGTGGACATCAACCTGGAAAAGGCAAATATCTTTCATACAAAGATGATGTTAAAGGAGCGGAAATTGCAGGATTATCTGTTTAAGACAGATGTGGATGAGCTTCCTATGGAAACAAGACATGAGATTGAAAAAAGCCTGCAAAAAGAAATGATGGAGATATTTAACGGACAGGAACGATATGAAGGAGATAGATAGCATGGGAGAATATTCTCAGAAGGATGCCCCGATTTTCGAGGCATTGGAACGGTTTCGGAAAATGCGGGTAGTGCCTTTTGATGTGCCCGGACATAAAAGAGGAAGAGGAAACCCGGAGCTGGTGCGGCTTTTAGGCGAACAATGTGTCAGTCTTGATGTGAATTCCATGAAGCCTCTGGATAATCTCTGTCATCCCATTTCCGTTATCAGGGAAGCGGAAAAGCTGGCGGCGGAAGCATTTGGGGCAGCAGAAGCCTTTTTAATGGTAGGAGGGACTACCTCCTCCGTCCAGAGCATGGTGCTGACAGTATGTAAGAGGGGCGATAAAATCATTCTTCCAAGAAATGTACACAGAAGCGTCATCAATGCACTTGTATTATGCGGGGCAAAGCCGGTTTATGTAAACCCGGAAGTGAACCAGCGCCTTGGAATTTCCCTTGGAATGGAAACCGCCCAGGTGGAGCAGGCGATTCTGGACCATCCGGATGCGGTGGCAGTTTTGGTAAATAATCCTACCTATTATGGGATTTGTTCTGATCTATCTTCTATTGTAAAGCTTGCCCACAGCCATGGCATGAAAGTGTTAGCGGATGAAGCTCATGGAACCCATCTGTATTTTGGGGAAAATCTTCCAATATCCGCCATGAAGGCAGGAGCGGATATGGCAGCGGTCAGTATGCATAAATCGGGAGGAAGCCTGACACAGAGCTCTTTTTTACTGGCAGGGCCCGATATCAATGCAGGCTATGCAAGGCAGATCATCAATCTGACCCAGACCACAAGCGGTTCCTATCTGTTATTATCCAGCCTTGATATTTCCAGAAGAAATCTGGCTCTTCGTGGAAAGGAAGAATATGCAAGAGTGGTGGAGCTTGCCGAATATGCCAGAGCGGAAATCAACCAGATCGGGGATTATTATGCGTATTCCAGAGAGCTGATAAACGGCAGCAGTATTTATGACTTTGACGTGACCAAGCTTTCCGTCAATACGTTGGATATAGGGCTTGCGGGGATTGAAGTATATGATATTTTAAGGGATGAGTATGACATCCAGATTGAGTTTGGGGATTTTGGCAATATTCTTGCCTATATTTCCGTAGGAGACAGAAGGCAGGATGTGGAACGGCTGGTAAGCGCCCTGGCGGAAGTAAAGCGACGCTATAAGAAAGATAAGGCGGGACTTTTGACTCAGGAATATATTGAACCAAAGGTGGAGGTAACTCCTCAGGAAGCATTTTATGCAGAAAAGGAATCGGTATCCTTAGAGGAATCGGCAGGGCGGATCTGCAGCGAATTTGTTATGTGCTATCCGCCGGGCATTCCCATTATCGCTCCCGGAGAGCGGATTACCAAGCAGATTATCGAATATATACAGTATGCAAGGAAAAAAGGCTGCTCCATGACAGGACCGGAGGATGCCAATATAGAAAAACTGAATGTGTTGAAGGGAGTGTAAGAAAATGGAACTATGGTTTACGGAACGCCATACCCCAAATGTGAAGTTTTCCATTCGGGTGGACAGGCAGCTATACAGCGGTCACAGTGATTTTCAGCGGATTGATGTGTTTGACTCCAAGGAATTCGGGCGGTTTCTTACCCTGAACGGCTATATGATGTTGACGGAAAAGGATGAATTCATTTATCATGAAATGATTACCCATGTGCCTATGGCAGTTCATCCCGATGTGGAGAAGGTGTTGGTTATAGGAGCCGGAGACGGCGGGGTAATCAGAGAGCTGACCCGTTATGCTTCCATTAAGGAAATCGATATGGTGGAAATCGATCCTCTGGTGGTGGAGGTATGTAAGAAATATCTTCCCCAGACAGCATGCCGCTTTGATGATCCAAGGCTTCATATTTATTATGAAGACGGGCTTCGCTTTATTCGTTCCAAGGAAAATGTATACGATTTGATTATTGTAGATTCCACAGACCCCTTTGGACCGGGAGAAGGGCTGTTTACAAAGGAGTTTTATGGAAACTGCTATAAAGCATTAAAAGAAGACGGAATTATGGTAAACCAGCATGAAAGCCCATTTTATCCGGAGGATGCCATTGCCTGTCAGCGGGCACATAAGCGGATTGTGGAAAGCTTCCCAATCAGCAGGGTATATCAGGTTCACATTCCCACATATCCATCGGGGCACTGGCTTTTTGGCTTTGCCTCCAAAAAGTACCATCCCCTTCATGATTTTGATGCTACTAAATGGAACATGCTTGGAATCAATACCAGATACTATACACCAAGGCTTCACGGGGGCTGTTTTGCCCTGCCGGCTTATGTGGAGGAAATGTTAAGAGATGTTGAGTAAAAATATAGAGACTTTTATTGGATGTGATTGTGAATATGAAGAGGCAAAGGTGGTGCTGTTTGGAGCGCCCTTTGATTCTACTACCTCCAACCGTCCGGGCACCCGGTTTGGGAGCCGGGCAATCAGGGGAGAATCCTTTGGACTGGAAACCTACAGCCCTTATCTGGATAAGGATTTAACGGACTATTCCTTTTTTGACAGCGGCGATCTGGAACTTTGTTTTGGAGATAGTGAGCTGGCTTTGGATGCTATCCGGGAAAGGGCGGAAATCATTCTGGAGGATGGAAAGCTTCCTTTTATGATTGGAGGGGAGCACCTTGTTACGTTAGGGGCAGTGAGAGCAGCAGCGGATAAATATCCGGATCTGCATATTATTCATTTTGATGCCCATGCGGATTTGCGGGATGAATATCTGGGTGCAGGGTTGTCCCATGCCTGTGTCCTTAGAAGATGTCACGGCATTTTAGGGGACGGCCGGATTTTTCAGTTTGGCATCCGTTCCGGCGACAGGGAAGAATTTCAGTGGGGAAAAGAGCATGTGTTTACAAGGAAGTTTGACTTTGAAGGATTAGAACAGGTGGTGGAACAACTGAAAGGGAAGCCTGTCTATTTTACCATCGACCTGGATGTGCTGGACCCTTCTGTTTTTCCGGGAACCGGAACGCCGGAAGCGGGAGGAGTGTCCTTTTTGGAGCTGCTTCATGCTATTTATACAGTATGTGCAGGGAGCAGAGTTGTTGCCTGTGACGTAAATGAATTAAGCCCGGCTTATGATCCAAGCGGGATTTCAACTGCTACGGCGTGTAAAGTGGTGAGGGAGTTGCTGTTGAGCCTTGTGTGACAGGGAACTGGGCGGTAGCAGATCGTGCGGCAGGTTGGGCAGCACCAGAAACAAAATTATGTAAACAAAAATTGGATGATATAACATTCCGGGAAATAGGATAATTATTTTTCAAAAGAAAACCAATTTAGAAAAAGAAAACAATAGTTCAGGAGGAAAAGAAAGATGGGAAAAGCGCTTATTATAGGCTGCGGAGGCGTTGCCAGCGTAGCAATCCACAAATGCTGTCAGAACAGCGATGTATTTGAAGAAATCTGCATTGCCAGCAGAACAAAACAAAAATGTGATGATTTGAAAGCAAAATTGGAAGGAACCACAAAAACAAAAATTACTACCGCAAAGGTAGATGCGGACCAGGTAGAGGAGCTGATTGCCCTCATTGAAAAGGAAAAGCCGGATGTAGTAATGAATCTGGCTCTTCCTTATCAGGACCTTACGATTATGGATGCATGTCTTGCCACCAAAACCCATTATATGGATACTGCCAATTACGAGCCGGAGGATACGGCAAAGTTTGAGTACAAATGGCAGTGGGCATACAGGGAACGGTTTGAGCAGGCGGGCATTACCGCCCTTCTTGGCAGCGGTTTTGACCCGGGGGTTACCAGTGTGTTTTCCGCTTATGCCCTAAAGCATTACTTCGATGAAATCAATTACATTGATATTTTAGACTGTAATGCAGGAGATCATGGCTATCCCTTTGCCACCAACTTCAATCCGGAAATCAATATCCGGGAGGTGTCTGCAAAAGGCTCCTATTGGGAGGATGGGCACTGGGTGGAAACCGAGCCTATGGAAATTAAGAGAGTATATGATTTTCCGGAAATCGGGGAGAAGGATATGTACCTTCTGCACCATGAGGAAATCGAATCGCTGGCTTTGAACATTCCGGGCATTAAAAGAATCCGTTTCTTTATGACCTTTGGACAAAGCTATCTGACGCATTTAAAATGTCTGGAAAATGTTGGGATGACTTCCATTGAACCGATTATGTATGAAGGAAAGGAAATCGTACCGTTGCAGTTTTTAAAGGCAGTATTGCCGGACCCATCCTCTTTAGGACCCCGTACTAAGGGAAAGACCAATATCGGATGTATTTTTGTTGGGAAGAAGGATGGTGTGGAAAAGAAGCTTTATATTTATAATACTTGTGACCATCAGGAGTGCTATAAAGAGGTTGGCTCCCAGGCAGTGGCTTATACTACGGGAGTGCCGGCTATGATTGGGGCTATGATGCTTATGACGGGAACTTGGAAAAAAGCAGGTGTTTATAATATAGAGGAGTTTGATCCGGATCCGTTTATGGATGCTTTGAATCAGTGGGGGCTTCCGTGGAAGATTTCGGAGGAGCCTGAGTTGGTGGACTAAATAGTAACGGGCGGTTTTTTAGGGAGAGTTTGATAACCGGACGTGGGAGCTGGGACAGCCTATGATAGCCTTCCGGGCACGCTTTCGCTCTGCAAAGACGCAGCGGTACTAAGGAACTGTACGAAAATAACTTTCACACTTTTCAGGTCTAAATCTCCGAGAGCACCCTGCAAAAATCCTCAACATAGCCCGCTATGCCTCCGGTTTTTGCAGGGCACTCTCGAAGATTTATCCTCAGAAAATTGTAAAAGTTATTTTCATACAGTTCCTTACGCACCAAAGTACGGTGCATAAGGACCGGCGACTTTGCCAAGGCCTGAAAGACTAACATAGGCTATAAAAGCTCCCACTGTGTATTGAAAAAACATAAAAAAAGTGGACAAAAAATACGAGCGAAAAAGGAGGCGGATGAGTTGAGAATAGAGAAACTGCCAACCCCCTGTTATCTGATAGAGGAAGAGAAGCTAATAAAAAATCTGGAGATTTTAAAAGGGGTTATGGACAGGACGGGGTGTAAGATTCTTCTTGCACAGAAGGCATTTTCCATGTTTTCCATGTATCCGCTGATAGGCAGTTATTTAAGCGGCGCTACTGCCAGCGGGCTTTATGAAGCAAGGCTTGCAAAGGAATATATGGGAAAGGAGAATCATATTTTTTCTCCGGCCTATAAGGAAGAGGAAATGGATGAGATTGCTTCTTTATGCGGACATGTGGTATTTAATTCTTTTTCCCAGCTGGAACGGTTTGGGAAAAGGGTAAGGGAAAAAGGCGCCAGCATAGGGCTTCGTATCAATCCGGAGCATTCCACTCAGGAAGGACATGAAATCTATGACCCCTGTGCCAGAGGCTCAAGGCTTGGGATTCCCCTTTCTGCATTCAGACCGGAACTGTTAGAAGGGGTGGAAGGATTGCATTTTCATACGTTGTGTGAGCAGAATGCAGATGCCCTTTTGGAAACTCTTCAGGCGGTGGAAGAAAAGTTCGGTCCGTGGATGAAGCAGATGAAATGGATTAATTTTGGCGGCGGGCATCATATTACAAGAAGTGATTATGATATTTCCTTATTGGAAAGCTGTATCAGGCATATTCAGGAAACTTATCAGGTGCAGGTATATTTAGAGCCGGGAGAGGCAGTGGCATTGAATGCGGGATATTTAATAACAAGCGTATTGGAAATTCTGGAAAATGAGATGCAAATTGCCATATTAGACACTTCCGCAGCCTGCCATATGCCGGACGTGCTGGAAATGCCTTATCGTCCGCCCTTATCAAACTCCGGCAACCCAGAGGAAAAATCCTATACTTATCGGCTTGCAGGCCCTACCTGCCTTGCGGGTGATGTGATTGGGGATTATTCCTTCGAACAGCCGCTGCAGGTTGGAAAACGGTTGTTTTTTGAGGATATGGCCATTTACTCCATGGTAAAGAATAACACGTTTAATGGAATGCCTCTTCCGGCTATTGGGGTTAGGAGAGTGGATGGCAGGTGTGAGATTGTCAGAGAGTTTGGGTATGAGGATTTTAAAATGAGGTTGTCTTAAGGGGAGGCAAGAGGGGTACAAAGGACTTGGAAGAGTGAGAAGCATTCTAAATCCAGAGCACCTGCAGACCATCTCCAAAGCAATGGCATTTCGATACACAGTAGGGGCTGTCATATCATATTTTAGTCTTATGGGCCTTGGCAAAGTCGCCGGCACTTACGCACCGTATTTTGGTGCGTTAGTACCGCTGCGTCTTTGCAGAGCGAAAGCGTGCCCGTAAGACTAAAATATGATATGACAGCCCCTACGTCCGTTTATCCAAATCCACCTTGACAAAAAATCAAAAATAAAGTATCCTTCAAATACAGCAATCATTGCTGTCCATGGTCAACCAATCATCTTGGCATTTCGCCATTTTTTCAGCAAAAAGCAAGAAAGCAGGAAAAGAACAGAAGCAGTTTTTGGATACGGAAAAATAAACGAAAATAAGAACAGTAATTAACATTTTTATTGAAAATTATCAAGGGATATTATATAATAGTGATATAAAAATAACTGTTTATCAATCTGTATCAAAGAATATGAAAAACTGTCTAAAAGCATACGCAGCAGCAAAATAAAGGGAGTCATCATTTGGGAAAAGATACAGGGATTACAGAATATTTTCAGGATAATGAACGGTTTGCGGATTTTTTTAACGGATATGTGTTTCAGGGAAAACCGGTGATTTTTCCGGAGCACTTGGAAAGTCAGGAGATTCGCGGGATATTAAAAGGGAATACGGACAGGTATATGTATCGGGACATATTAAAGAAGCGATATCAGGGAACAGAGCTTATGCTGCTTGGAATTGAAAATCAGACAGCCGTACATTATGCCATGCCTGTAAGAAGTTTCGTCTATGATGGAATCAGCTATCAGGAACAGCTGGACAGAATACGAAAAAGCCATCAAAAAAGAAGAGACTTAACAGGAGAGGAATACCTATCCGGATTTGGCAGGAAGGATAAGCTGATTCCCGTCATTACAGCCGTGATTTATTTTGGAAAGAAGCCATGGGATGGAGCAAAAGATTTATTTGACATGTTTCAGATGGATAGTATTCCAAAGGAAATGCTGCCATATCTGAACAATTATCAAATCAATCTTTTCAGGGCAAGGCAGGATAAGGCAGACTGCTTCAGGACAGACATCAGGCAGTGTTTTCAATTTCTCCAAAAGGATGGGGATCGGAAAGCTTTAAAAAGCTTATTGGAACAGGATGAGTCATATCGTTTTTTAAGTGAAGAGACTTTTAAAATGATCAGCTGCCTGTCTGGGCAGAGCAGTCTGTTGTTGGAAAAGAAAAAGTATGAAACAAAGGAAGGAGGATACGATATGTGCAAGGCATTTGCAGATATGAAGTTAGAGGGAAAAATGGAAGGAATGAAAGCTTTTGCAAAAAGGATGCTATTATCAGGAGTCTCCATGGAAATTATCATCCAGGCAATCATGGAAGAAAACCAACTGACAAGGCAGGAAGCGGAAAAGTATATTCAATAATAGCAGGTTAAACTGTCATACTCCATCGCTTCTCTCCAAAAAACCATTTACTAATCCAAAAAGGAATGTTATGATAAAACATGCACAGCCCCTTAAAAGGCATGGAACAGCAAAGAATAACACCATGGAAGACCGAGGAAGCAGCAAATGGAAAAAAATGAGAAGTTGGTTATCGTCATAAACGGAAAAGGCGGTGTTGGAAAAGATACATTATGCGAAAGCATTACTGCTGAATACAAAATATTAAACGTATCTGCCATTACCCCCATCAAAGAAATCGCTCAGGAATATGGCTGGCAGGGAGAAAAGGATGAAAAGGCCAGACGTTTCTTATCGGAATTGAAAAGAGCCTTTACCAATTACAATGACCTTCCTACCAGATATCTGCTAAAGCAGTATCAGGCATTTTTAGACAGCGATGACCGGATTATGTTCGTACATATTAGAGAAGGAGAGGAAATACGGAAATTCGTGGAGGCGGTAGATGGAAAGTGCGTAACCCTCTTGATTTATAACGATACGATGAATCAACAGGTTTACGGAAATGAATCCGACGACTGCGTGGAACAATATGAGTATGATTACAAATTTGACAATTCAGCTCCCTTAAAACAGTCAAAAGAAGCATTCTTAACATATATTCATGAAATATGGAAAAAGGAAAGGACCCGGTTTACATAAGCGAGTCCTTTTTGTTATATTTCTGCAGATATAGTCCTGTTCATAATTTTTCATAAATTCCCTCTTTTTATTTCAAATTCCCACTTTATGATAATAAATAAAAAAGGGGCTGCTCCACAAAATAGGAGCATGAAGCCCTGTAAGGAGAGGAACGTGTTATGTGGTTTAAGAAAATAAGAAAGAAAAAGATACAAAGCATATTTATTGTGCTCATTTTAATGGTCTGTTCCATGCTGATGACCAGTTCTTTGGTTATTATGACAGCAGGTGATACGCCATATAAGGAGCTGACAGAAGAATGTGGCTCGCCCATAGTGAAAATCTATCCGTTTCAAAGTAAAGACCCGGTCATTGCAGAGCAGATCAAAGAAAACATGGAGAAGCTGGATATGGTAGAACAGGTGGAAGTGATTCCTTATTATTATATACTTGAGAAAATCCAGATAGATGGGAAAGGAACCATGGAAGACTATTTTTTTCATTTGATTCCCTGGGATGACAGAACCCACGGAAGTATCCGTATGTTAGAAGGAAGCAGGGAGCTAAAGGAGGGGCAATGCCTGATTTCGGCAGTTCTTTCTAATTCCGAAGAAATCAAGCCGGGAGATACATTGAATATGGGGAACGGTATTTCCTATCAGGTAAGCGGTATTTATGCGGACCCTTATAATATGAATCTTTCTTTTGATTCGGAAATTATTGTAAAAGAAAACCCACCATCGGAAGACTTGGAATATCAGGTTCATGTTTTTGCAAAAGAGGGGAGCAGCGGAGATGAAGTGGTAGATGCTTATAGGGAGCTAAATGACGGGATTTTGGAAGGAAAGGCAATCACTCTGGAAGCAAGGATTCAGAACAATCAGATGGCAGAACTGATTGTTGGAGGAATCCTGTTGGGAATCAGTGTGGTAATTTTGTTCATCAGCGGTATCATGATTCGCTACATGATAAAAAGCACCTTGATTTCTGAAAAGAAAACAATTGCTATTTATAAGATGATGGGTTATAAAAGCAGTAGAATTATTTCCATATACCTGAAATTCTATGGATTTTTAGTAGTGGTGGGAACCGTTTTGGGAAGCAGCCTTTCAAAGGTGATTTCCGATTCCTTTACTAAGAACACTTTTCGGAATCTGGGGGTTACATCCAGCAGCAGCATAATATCTGCCGGAATGCTGTGTAGTGGCATTATCATTGCCTATGCGTTGATTTGTGTATATTTACTACTAAGAATTGTGGGAAAAATCAGGCCTATGGAGGTTTTTCGAAACGAAGGGGCATATAGTGGAAAAAAACAAAAAAATGATGGAAAAGTACTGGGCTTTTCTCCCATACATATGGCAATGCGGATGATTTTCAGAGATAAAAAAAATACCTGTATGCTTGTGATTACTTGTATCATGGCTGCCTATTGCGTAAATTTTGCGGCGACTGCAATGGGAATACTGGAAGGTGACAATTTTAAAGCGAAGAATTACTATTGGCTTGGCTTTGACAAGCATGATGTTTCGTTCTCTTCCGCAGATCTAAAAACTTATGAAAATACTGTGGAAAAGCTGGAAAAAGAGAACGAGGTGGAAAAGGTAATTAAAACAACCACACAAATAGCAATATCCGTTCCGTGGGAAAAGGGGATGGGGGACACAATTTTAAGCACCATGGTTTATGATACCTATGAAAATCTGGATATGCCTGTGATTCAGGGAAGAAATCCCGC
The DNA here is from genome assembly GCA_014804675.1 of Lachnospiraceae bacterium. Lineage (GTDB taxonomy): Bacteria > Bacillota > Clostridia > Lachnospirales > Lachnospiraceae > RGIG3040. The sequence continues at coordinate 270,571 of JAAUZH010000013.1, read as the reverse complement.
CCATTCCGATGAAATCGCAATGGGAAGCCTTATGGCGGAAAAAATGAACAAGCAGGTAGGGGATTATGTGGATATTTACTTTAACGGAAATCAGAAAGTGACTCTTTTATTATGTGGCACTTATCAAAGCCTTTATGACATGGGGAAAAGCTGCCGGCTGTTAGGGAAGACTCTGGAAGAAAAGGATGTGTCTTTTCAATATACGGAGGCTTCGGTTTATTTAAAGGAGGGAATAGAGCCGGAGAAGTTTTTAAAAGACCATGGAAAGAAATATGAATCGGACGGGAAGCTGATAGTTCGGGCAGAAAAGTATGGAAATATACTGAACATGATAAGCGGACCGTCAATGCTGGCTGTCAGACCTTTTATGATAATAGTGATTTTGCTTGGGGGATTGAATATTATTGCAATCGTCTATTTGAAAAATATGGACAATCGGAAAACCCAAAGCATTTATAAAGCAATTGGATATTCTTCATGGCACTTGTTGAAGACAAATATAACATATGTTTTTTTGGTTGCATTGTTTTCTATGTGCATTACGATACCGGTTTTTATAGCGGCCTTTCCTAAGACGATGGTGCTTGCTTTTTCTGTAATGGGATTCCGGGAGTATCCGGTTTCTTATGACATAACAGTAGTTGCGATAAGTAACCTGGGAACCTTGGCTGTGTATTTGCTCAGTGTACTTGTTGCCTCCAAATCCCTATATGATAATCCGATTTCGGAACTGACAAGTGAATAAACAATAAAATCATGAGAAAATAAGGAGAAATAGAAATGAAAACATGCGTTATAGAAACGGAAAAAATATGTAAAAGCTTCGTAAGCGATGGAGAAGTGAATAATGTAATAAAAAATCTGGATATGAAGCTGTATCAGGAGGATTTTACCGTAATCATGGGCAGCTCCGGTTCTGGAAAATCCACTTTATTATATTTACTAAGCGGTATGGACAAAGTAACAAGCGGTAAGGTATATTTAAAGGAACAGGAGATTACCGCACTGAAGGAAAATGCCATGGCGGATATCAGGAAGGATTTCATAGGCTTTGTGTTTCAAAACATGAACTTAATTCCTGATTTAACTTTATTGGAAAACGTATTGAGCCCTTCTTATCAGTCAAAAATAAAAAAAGAAGAGAAGAAAAAAAGGGCAGAGATGCTGATTGAAAAAATGGAACTGTCGGCTCACAAGAATAAATTTCCAAATCAGCTTTCAGGTGGACAGAAGCAAAGAACCGCTATCTGCAGGGCACTGATGAATCAACCGCAGGTATTGTTTGCGGATGAGCCTACGGGAGCACTGAATTCCAATGCTGGAAAAGGGGTTTTAGATACTTTTACGAAGCTTCATGAGGATGGGCAGAGCATTGTCATGGTCACCCATGACTTAAAGGCAGCCGTCCGGGGCAGCAGGGTGATTTTCTTAAGAGACGGAAGAATTGACGGAGAGCTGGAACAGGGACCTTTTCGGCAAGAGGAAGAAGAGGCAAGAGAAAGAATGCTGTATGAATTTTTAAAAGAACGGAATTGGTAAAATGGAAAAGAAGATTTTGATTATTGAAGATGAAAAAGAGCTGGCGGAAATTTTAGGAGAATATTTGAAGGTAGAAGGATATGAAGCGATTCTGGCACCGGATGGAAAGGAAGGGCTTGCCCTTCTTTCCCGGTATCTGCCGGATTTGGTGATTTTGGACATCATGCTTCCTGGAATGGATGGAATGGAGGTCTGCAGGCGGATTCGGGAGAAGCATGAGATTCCAATTATTATGCTTTCTGCAAAAAGCGGAGAAATGGATAAGGTCATCTGCCTTGGAATCGGGGCAGATGATTATGTAACAAAGCCTTTCAGCCCTTTAGAGCTGGTGGCAAGAGTAAAGGCTCATTTAAGGCGGGCCCCAAAAGGCGGGGAAGGACCGGATACGGAACGTCTTATATTAAAGCGGGAAAGCTATACCGCTTATGCGGACGGGCAGGTGCTTGAGCTGACCACGAAAGAATTTGAAATGTTATATTTCCTAAAAAAACATGAAAATCAGGTGTTTTCTAAGGAACAGCTTTATGAAAGCATATGGGGCATGAATGAATTTGGAGATATTAGCAGCGTTGCAGTTTACATAAAACGAATACGGGAAAAGCTCCGGGCACATTCCATGGATTATATTAAAACAGTTTGGGGTGTAGGTTATAAATTTTTTGCAGAGGAATAAAGGATTATGAAAAAACAATCGTTATTGAAAATGCAGGCTTTTATGTATTTTTTCGTTTTGCTCATATTGTCAGCCGGGCTTTTTTTCGGCATGAAAAGGCTAAAGGAGTATCAGGGAAGGGAAGGAATATACTATAACCGGGCAAGGGAGCTGACAGCAGATGAGGTAAAGAGACTGGAACGGGGAATGAAGTCCGGGGAATGGAAGGGAATTGGCCAGGAATATACTCCGGTAGCAGTGGATTTGGAAGGGAAAGTGCTCTTTAGCATGAGAGAGGAATATTCTCCCGGCGATATAGTTAACATAAATGAGATAATACAGCAGGACCAAAGCTTTTTTCAAAAGGAGGAGCAGACATTGAAAATTGCCTTTTCCTTAAAGGAACAAGAAAGAGTATGTGGTTTTGCTGTTTTTTGGCTGGATAAATCTTATTTGGGAAGAGAGAAGGAACAAAAGGAGCAGATGTCTGTATTTCTTCCGGTTTTCATCAGCATAGGAGCTGCCTTTCTTTTATTGCTTTTTTTTCTTTTTTATACAAAGCAAAGAGTCATAGACCCGGTAAAGGAGATGGTAAGCTCCACAAAAGCCATTACGGAAGGGGATTATCAGGTGCAGGTGCTGAAGGCGGCAAGCGGAAGGCTTCTTGGCAATGATATTGAAAAGCTGTCCTATCATTTTGAACTGATGCGGGATGAGCTAAAGGCAAGGGCAGAACGGGAGGAAGGACTGAAGCGGAGCCAGAAGGAGCTTATGACCTGTATTTCCCATGACTTTAAAACTCCTATTTCTATTATTAAGGCATATGGGGAAGGAATCCGGGATGGAATCGATGGAGGGGATAAGGAGAAGGTAAAAAAATTTGCTTCCATTATCGTAACCAAGACGGAATATGTGACGAAAATGATAGGAGACCTTTCAGAACATTTTCAGGCGGAGCTGAATCGTCTGACAATCCATCGGGAAGAGCAGTATACCAAAGAATTTTTCGATGGTCTGGCGCTGGAGTTTGGCCAGCTTGCTAAAAATCATCAAATGCAGTTTACTTATGTCAATCAAGCTCCTGATTTAGTGCTTTCTTATGATGAAAGAAGACTTTCCCAGGCATTTTCCAATCTGATCGATAACAGCATAAAATATGGAAGAGAGCAGGGAGGAAGCATTTTGTTTTCCGTAGAGCTTTTAAACGAAAAAAATTGCCTGTTCGTTAAGATTGCCGATAACGGAAGGGGAATTGACAGGGCGGATATTCCTTTTGTGTTTGAGAAATTTTATCGGGGAGAGAAATCAAGAAATACAAAAGTACCTGGCTCCGGGCTGGGGCTTTCTATTTGTAAATATATTATAGAGAATCATGGCGGGGAGATTTCTTTGGAGAGTGGGAAGGAGAAGGGGACGCGGCAGAGGGAGGCGGTATGGTTCTATGGGGCGGGGCGGTGTTTTTGATGGTGTTTTTCCTAAACAGGCTGGTGAGGGTATTGGTACCGTTCGGGTCGGCATATAGCGGCGTCCGTGCCGCAATATGCCTAAAATTGCCGTCCATGGCAATTTTACCCTGGGTATTGGGCAGCCTGTTAAGGAAAAATGCCATCAAAAACAATGCCCCACCCCATAGAACCATACCGCCTCCCTCTGCCGCTGTTTCGTCTCAGCCGATACTCTTTGGGGTGATAAGTTTTGGTTTGCAAAAAAATATGGGGCTTTTAAGGGTAATTTCAAATAATAAAAGATATCATACCTTATAAGATATGATAAAACAGAATAAAATGTAGAATATATCTAACCTCTTTCCGGACAATCAGGCAACAGCACATCCTTGAATTCCAAGCCTCGGCATTTCGATAAACAGTAGGAGATGGCAGTTCATGGGAGCATGGAAAAGTCTTTTGGGCCTTGATGAAAGCGCCGGTCCTTACGCACCGTACTTTGGTGCATTAGTACCGCTGCGTTTTCATAGAGCGAGAGCGTGCCCAGAAGACTTTTCCATGCTCCCATGAACTGCCATCTCCTACGTCCCCATCTTCAACCTCCCATATTCCCCATATCCCCCACTCTTGAAAAAACCACCCGCATATAGTAAAATCTATCCAATGGCAATAAGGACCTGAACAAGGTAAAAGAAGAAAATAAGGGATATTTGAAATGAAACAATTGACAATTGGAATTCTGGCTCATGTAGATGCCGGAAAGACAACTTTATCGGAAGCCCTGTTATATGAAAGCGGCAGCATACACAGCCTGGGCAGGGTGGATAAGAAGGATGCATTTCTGGACACCTATGCTTTGGAAAAGGAAAGGGGAATTACGATTTTTTCCAAGCAGGCAGTATTTTCCCTGAAGGATATGCAGATTACGCTGTTAGACACTCCGGGACATGTGGATTTTTCAGCGGAAATGGAGCGGACTCTTAGTGTGCTTGATTATGCCATTCTGGTCATTAACGGTGCGGATGGCGTACAGGCCCATACCAGAACTTTATGGCAGCTTTTAAAGAAATACCGTATTCCGGTATTTCTTTTTGCCAATAAGATGGACCAAAACGGTACCAATCGGGAAATGCTTTTGAAACAATTAAAGGAAAAACTGGACGAAAATTGCGTGGATTTTGGAAGAAAAACGGAGCCGGCCTTTTATGAGAATATTGCCATGTGCGATGAAGCGGCTTTGGAACAGTTCTTAGAAACAAAAAAGCTGGAAACGAAATCTATAAAAAGGCTGATTTTAAAAAGGAAGCTTTTTCCCTGCTTTTTTGGCTCGGCATTAAAGCTGGAAGGAGTCGGGGAGCTGCTTGCTGATATGGAAGCCTATATTCAAATGCCCTCCTATCCGGAGGAATTTGGTGCAAGAGTTTTTAAGATTGCCAGAGATGACCGTGGAAACAGACTTACCTTTATGAAGATTACGGGAGGAAGCTTAAAAGTAAGGAGTGCGCCGGCAGAAAGTCAGGAAAAGATAACCCAGATTCGTATTTATTCCGGAGAAAAATATACAGTGGCAGATGAGGCAGAGGCGGGAACGGTCTGTGCGGTAACCGGCCTTTCCGGGACAAGGCCGGGAATGGGGCTTGGAATAGAAGCGGCGGTTTTTTGCCCTATACTGGAGCCGGTGCTTACTTATCAGATAAAGCTGCCGCCGGAATGCGATAAAACGGTTATGCTTTCCAGACTGGAACAGTTACAGGAAGAACAGCCGGAGCTTCATATCCTTTGGGACCAACAGTCAAAAGAGATTCAGGTGCGGTTTATGGGGGAAGTGCAGATTGAAATAGTAAAGAGCCTGATTTTAGAGCGGTTTGGGGTAGAAGTGGAATTTGGAGAGGGGCATATTGTTTATAAAGAGACAATAGAGGAATGGGCAGAGGGAGTAGGGCATTATGAACCTCTTCGGCACTATGCGGAAGTCCATCTTTTGCTGGAAGCGGGAGAACCCGGAAGCGGCCTGCAGTTTGCCGCACGGTGCAGTGAAGAGCTGCTTGACAGGAACTGGCAGAGGCTTGTTTTGGCACATCTGGAGGAAAAGGAGCACAAGGGAGTGCTTACCGGCTCTCCCATTACCGATATGAAAATAACTCTGGTGGGAGGCAGAGCCCATCAAAAGCATACGGAAGGCGGGGATTTCAGACAGGCTGCTTATCGTGCGGTAAGACAGGGACTGAAGGAAGCAAAGTCGGTATTGTTAGAGCCTTATTATGAATTTCGGCTGGAGGTGCCGGAAAAAAGCATTGGCAGGGCAATGTCTGATATTGAAAGGATGCATGGAAGCTTTTCGCCTTTCCAATCTGACGGGGATATGGCAGTGTTGACCGGTTTTGCTCCGGCAGCTTCTATGAATGGTTATCAGAAAGAAGTCAATACTTATACAAGAGGGCAGGGAAGATTGTCTTGTGCTTTCAAGGGATATGAACCATGCCATAATCAGGAAGAAGTCATAGAAGCAATGAAGTATGATTCGGAGAGGGATATGGAAAATCCTGCAGGTTCCATATTCTGCGCCCATGGCGCCGGCTTTTCTGTGAAATGGGATAAGGTAAAAGCTTACAGGCATGTGGAAAGCCAGATGGAAGTGGAAAAGGAGCCGGAAAAGGAGGAAAATAGAAAATGTCCGGAGCAAAAGCCTGGGGAAGAAAAGTGGATTGGAACAGAAGAAATCGATGCGATTCTAAACCGGACCTACCATGCCAATAAGAAAGAGAAGAGTATGCCTGAAAGAAACCGGGAGCCTGTACTCATAAAAAGCAGTCCGGCAAAGAAACAGGAGCCAAAAGAAGAATATCTGCTGATAGACGGTTACAACGTTATTTTTGCATGGGAAGAGCTTGCAGAGCTTGCAAAAGTAAGTATTGATGGCGCCAGGGGAAGACTTTTGGATATTCTGTGCAACTATCAGGGAATCCGAAAGTGTAACCTGATTGCAGTATTTGATGCTTACCGGGTACCGGGGCATCAGAGGGAAATGGAGGATTATCACAATATTCATGTAGTATATACAAAAGAGGCGGAAACTGCAGACCAGTATATAGAGAAATTTGCCCATGAAAACGGAGGGAAATACCGGGTTACTGTGGCAACCTCCGACGGACTTGAGCAGATTATCATAAGGGGGCAGGGATGCAGCCTGATTTCCGCAAGAGAGCTAAAAGAAGAAATCCGGCTGGCAAATGAAGGCATATGCAGGGAATATAAAGAAAATCAGCCGAAGACGAAACATTATTTTATGGATTCCATTAATGGAGAAACCGCAAAACAGATAGATGCCATAAAGCGGGATAGTAAATAAAGTGGAAAAGATAGAAAAAGTGAATTGACGGGAAGGAAAGAAATCATATGAAAGAACAATTATGCCAGGAATTCAAAGAAGATTTGGAGCAATTCAAAAAGGTAACAGCAGGATTTTATAATGGAGAGGTAACTACTGCAGAATATAAAGGAATTTCCGGAGGCTTTGGCAGCTATGCCCAAAGAGGAGGGAAAAAAAGTATGCTCCGTCTGAGATTGGCAGGGGGCAGAATCAATCAGGAACAACTGAAATTTGTTGCAGATATGGTAAAAAAATATGAAATTGATAAGATTCATTTTACTACCTGTCAGACTATACAGCTCCATAATCTGGAGGAAGAAGCGGTGTGTCAGATTATGGAAAAAGCATTTCAGGTTGGAATCATTACAAGAGGAGGCGGCGGGGATTTCCCAAGAAACGTCATGGTTTCGCCATTGTCCGGTGTGGAAGAGGGAGAGGAATTCGATGTGCTTCCCGTTGCGAGAAAAGCTGCAGATTATCTGCTGTCCCTTATTAAGACGGTAAAGCTGCCAAGGAAATTGAAGGTGGCATTTTCTAATTCCAAGGATAACATAGTGCATGCAACCTTCCGGGATCTGGGTTTTGTTGCCACTAAAAATCATACCTTTGACGTGTACAGTGCAGGAGGTCTTGGGAACAATTATAAAATGGGCGTTCTTGTAGCCCAGGGAGTAGAGCCGGAAAAAGTTCTATATTACATTAGGGCTATGGTAGATACCTTTACGGAATATGGCAATTATCAGCAGCGAAACAAAGCCAGAACCCGCTATATGCAGGAAGCGCTGGGAGGTCCTGAACCATATAGAAAAGCATATGAAGAAAAGCTGAAGCAGGTTTTTGAAAGAGAAAAACTGGATATAAAAGCAGAAGAAAGAACCATTACAAAAACCGGGCAGGCAGACACGATACCAGAAGGAAGGGCAGGACGTGTTATCAAACAGAAGCAGGATGGACTGTGCGCTGTTCATTATCATCCTATAGGCGGCTGCATTGCACCGGAAACGTTACAGGCACTATATCAGGCCATAAAGGATATGGATCAGGTGGAGCTGGCTCTTTCCCCGGATGAAAGCGTATACATCCTGAACCTGAACGGGAAAGAGGCAGAAACAATACTGGACATTACAAAGGACAGCGCCGGAAACAGGCTGGAGGCTTCTGTTGCCTGTATCGGCAGTTCTATCTGCCAAATCGGCCTGCAGGATTCCCAGGGACTTTTAAAGGCAATTGTGGAAGCAGTGAGAAAAGAAGGATTTGCAGATCATGTGCTGCCAAAGCTGCATATTTCGGGTTGTGTATCCTCCTGCGGCACTCATCAGGTAGGAAGCATGGGATTCCATGGTTTTGTAAAACGGGTGGATGAAAAGCCTCAGCCTGCATTTAATCTGTTTGTAGGAGGAAATGCGGCAAGGCAGGAGGAGCGGTTTGGAGAAAGCTTAGGTTCCATGCTTGCCGCAGATATACCGGAATTTCTTGTAGAGCTGGGAAAAACCATTGCGGCTTCGGATACGCCTGTTTATGAAAGATGGTATGAAAGACATCCGGAGAAGCTTCGGGAGATTGCAGGGCGGTATATCAATAAATAAGTGTATTTTTAGGGAATTTTTCCCTTCATATGACAAAGAGTTGTATCAGTAAGCGTAAGGTCGCCGCTATGGATTAAATCCATATGCGGCGGTCTGTCATTTCTTGGTTTGACAGGAATAGTAAGAATATATGGTCATAACACTTAAATGCCTGTTCATGGCATTCATAAAACTTGGAGCATGTTTGTGTCGATATACACGGTATACCTATATGTTGGAACTCAAATATTGGAAATATTGGAAATCAAATATAAACATTGACACTTTCGACATTTATCGCTATAATGTGCTTATAAGTACTAAAAAATAACAGTAAGGAGAATGAATATGGAAAATAACGGAAATGACAATGGCGGATTTTTATGGGGACTTTTGGGATGCTGTATTCCAATTGTCGGTCTGATATTATTTTTAGTATGGAAGGATCAGAAGCCAAAAACTGCAAAAGCAGCGGGAATAGGTGCATTAGTTAGTGTGGTTCTTGCAGTTGTATACTATATCGTAGTATTTGTAATTATAGGTGCAGCAGGAATTGCAGGCGGAGCATTCTAAATTGGGAAAATTCCTGCAAATTTTTTTTGGTTGTCATGCCAGACCGGATCGCTCTTTCTATTTCAGAGGGAAGCAGTTCCCTATCTGTGCAAGATGCACAGGCGAATTAATAGGTATGATTGCAGGTATCCCTATTGCGATTTTATGCGGCTGTCCCCAATTTGGAATCGTTCTGGTAATGATGATTCCATTGGTTTTTGATGGTTTTTTGCAGAGACTGACTTCTTATGAAAGCGGTAACATCCGAAGACTCATCACTGGAATCTTGTTCGGAATTGCATTCATTTTTGCATTGATATATTTTCATCGCTTCTGTCTTCAGATTGCCGGTATGATTTTGAGACTTTTTGGTGCAGATCCTGTCTCTGTAGAACGAATGATACAATATTTTGGTGGTTAAATAAAAAGGCGCTTTCAACAACCGGAAAGCGCCTTTCGTTTTTGTATTATTCTTCAATTTCTTTGAATGCAACGGTATATTCTAATTCCTTCACTTCATCTGTATCAATAATTTTGTTTTTATTTTTACGGATAAAAAGCACATCACATCAATAGTAAAAATAAATAAATCGGCGGATGGAGGACATTTATGAAAGCAAAAAAAGTCTTTTCAATATTACTTTTATGCTTAAATCTTGTAGGTCTGGTGTGCTTGACTTATTTTATAGTTCCATACATTACGCATAATACACAAATTCCCCATCCAGATGCAATCCTATCCGCCACTTTGTAATCTTTACCTGATACGGAAACAGCAGTTTCATCTCCTGCAAAAGCAAACGCACCAGCATTCCAATACCAAAATGAATCTGCCCCGTTTTGCCTCGATTTGCCATTTCTGTTATATTTTTAACAATCTTTCGATATTTTTCATCTGCTACGGCAACAAAAAATCCTCCCCTCCTGCTTCATCTACTTTTATAAAAAAATCCCATTGTAGGTTTTGAAATTAGTTGATATAATAGAACAAAAACAATTGGGTTTCTGTTTTAGGCAGATAAGAGGGAAGGAGAATATATGGAAATTTTAGTAGTAGTTATGGGGATTGTCATAATCGGAATGGGAGTTGTCATCTGGAAACTAAAGACAGCTGCAAATACGGGTACGGCAATTCCAACAACTCATGGGGAAGAGCATGACTCAGTAAAGGTAGTTACTATGGGCATTCTGAATAAAGATATCGGTGCCATTCTGATTGTTTCCACTGAAAATAAAGTGTTGTTTTACAATCATGAGTTCAGACAGCTGTTTCCCAATATTGTGAATATACAATCTATCTCAGAGTTTCCGGAAATAAAGAAGCTGTTTCAGGAAGAGGAATACGTTTCCGAGGAATTGTCCAAAATATACGAAGTACGTTCCGAAACCTTGGAGGAGCAGGATAGTGTCAGGGGCAGATTTGTATGGCTGGTAGATATTACAGGACATTACAGGACAAATAAGAAGTTAAAAGAACTAAAGGAAATGGCGGATGCTGCCAACAGGGCGAAATCAGATTTTCTTGCGAATATGAGCCATGAAATCCGTACTCCCATCAATACAGTGCTGGGAATGGATGAAATTATTTTAAGGGAAACAACCGAGATATCAGTAAAAGGATATGCGGAAAACATTCGGGAAGCAGCTACTACCTTGTTATCCCTTGTAAATGATCTGCTTGATTTTTCCAAAATCGAATGCGGCAAAATGGAAATACTTCCGGCAGAATATGAAATTGCAAATGTATTGACTGAAGTCATCAACATGGTGGAAATAAAAGCAGCCAATAAAAATCTGGAATTCATTCCGGTCATATCGGAAAACATTCCATATCTGCTTTTTGGTGATGAAATTCGCATCAAGCAGGTCATTATCAATCTTTTGACTAATGCGGTGAAATACACGAAAGAAGGAAGCGTTGTATTAAAGGTCGATTGGAAGGAAGCAGGTGATTCCCATATTATGCTGATTGTTTCCGTAACGGATACGGGTATCGGCATTCGGGAAGAAGATGTCAACCGTCTGTTTGTTTCCTTTGAACGAATCGAAGAGGAGCGCAACAGGAACATAGAAGGAAATGGTCTGGGACTCAGCATTACCAAGCAGCTGCTTGAACTGATGGACAGCAGACTGAATGTACGCAGCGAATATGGGGTGGGCTCTACCTTCTCCTTTACTTTAAGACAGGGAATCAAGGATAGAAAGCCCATTGGCAAATTCCGGGAGAAATATTCTTACAGCAAGGAGAAGGACAAGAAATACAGGACCATGTTCGTGGCACCGGACGTAAGAATTTTGGTGGTGGATGACAATGCCATGAATCTGGCTGTAGCGGAAGGCTTGTTAAAGAATACAGAAATCAAAGTGGATAAAGCAGCTGATGGAGAAAAGGCTTTGGAGCTTTGCAGAGACATTAAATACGATGTAATCTTAATGGATCACATGATGCCGCGCATGGATGGAATTGAAACCATGAAACGGTTAAAGGCAATGAGCGATTCCCCAAATGCAGATACTCCGGTGATCGTTCTGACTGCAAATGCTATTTCAGGCGTAAGAGAAATGTATTTAAAAGAAGGCTTTGTGGATTATATGTCAAAACCAATCCAGGGCAAGCGTCTGGAAGAAAAGATATTAAAGTATCTGCCTGCCAACAAATACGTAATGGTGGAATATGATGAAATAGAGAAATCTGTTTTCCGCACCTTGTGGCAGGAAACCGCTGATAGGATTATGAAGAAATATTCTTTTCAATGTCTGGATATACTGACTGCAATCGAGTCGGCAGAAGGGGATGTGGAATGCTTTAAGTTCCTTTTAGAATCCTTTAGGGACACTGCGGATAAGAATAAAGAGGAGATACAGGGTTCCTATGATGGACAGAACTTTACCGATTATACCATTTTCGTGCATGCCTTAAAGAGCACCTCTAAAATGATAGGTGCGGAACGGCTGTCGGAACAGGCAAGGCTTTTGGAAATGGCAGGGAAAAATGGAGATATACATTATATCTGTGAAAATCATCAAAAGGTTATGGAATTATATGAAGAAGCGCTTGAGGAAATCAATGATTATCTGGGCGATGGTACAGTACAAAAGAGCAGGTGATGAAGCATTGATAAAAAAAGTATGTTTAATGGGAATTATGATGATACTGATGTTAGCCAATATGCCGATAAAGGTCTTGGCGGAAGAAAAGCCGGTCTACGTGGCATCCACGGAAGAATTGTATCAGGAAATATACGGTGTGTTGGAGAAAAAGGTAATGAAAAAAACGTTTCTTGCAGATTTTCCTGTTACAGAGGTCAGTATTGACGAAATGATGGGAAGGGCATTTGAAGAAGATCCTTACATAGCATTTTTGTTTTCTTACCTTTCCCTGGACGGAAAACCTGTGAGAAATCAGTATGAAATCAGCATAAGACCCCGCTTTTATATGGGAAGCTTACAGGAAAAGCTGCTTCGCTCCAGAATCGAGGCCATTGCGAAAGAGGTGGAGGGGCTTAGCAGATATCAGCAGATAAAATATGTCTATGACTATATCATACTGAACTGTGAATATGATGGTGCAAGAAACGGACCGTATAATGCCCTGGTGGCAGGGCATGCCTGTTGCAACGGATATGCCAGTGCATTTTATATGGTAATGGGTGAGCTTGGAATTCCGTGTAAGTATACATATAACCTTGAGCACGCATGGAATACCGTGTATCTGGACGGATATTGGTACAATTTAGATGCAACCTGGGGTGATGGAGGCGGTAGGAACGTTGATTATGAATATTTTCTGAAAAGCAATAAAGACTGGACCGGACTTGGGCCTACTGAGGCGGATGCACCGCAATCCTATCCGGTTCCCGATGCTTTTCCCAAATATGATTTTCCGGATTTCCAGCAAAGGGATAATATAAAAATGGCTCTGATAATTGGTGGGCTTGTTCTGGCGTTGTTTTTTATAAAGGTCTTATTTAGAAGCTTTTCTGAAAATAGCAGAAGTAACAGAATTGCAAGAAATGAGGAGCTTATCCGGAATATGTACCGCCTGCCGGATGAATGACCCTCTATATAACATAATTGCAGTAACGATACAACTGGAGGAAATAAATGAAAGCAATGAAAAAATGGTTTCTGCTCCTGTGCATGGTACTAATGATATGTTCCTGTGCCGGATGTGGAAAAAAGGGGACAGAAAATATCGATGAAGGAATGGCAGCTGTAGAAAATCTGGAATATAGCCAGGCATTGGCATGTTTTGAGAAAGCAATCGTAAATGGTGAGGATTTGGAACTGGCATACCGGGGACAGGGAATTGCCTATATGGGGTTGACACAATATGAGGAAGCAATTGCCTCATTTGAAAAGGCATTAAAAAGCAGCGGCATGTTTCCGGGAGAACTGGAGTATGACATTAATTTTTACATGGCTACGGCAAAATATAAGATGGGAGATTATCAGGGAGCCATCGGTATTTTTGACGGAATACTGGCTCTTGAGAAAAAGAACCGGGATGCTTACTTTTTAAGAGGCAGTGCAAAAATTGCGGCAGGTGACATAGAAAATGGCGTGGCAGATTTGGAAAAGGCAATGGAGTTTTCCGGTAATTCTACGGAAATGCTGATTGATGCATATAAGGTGCTGGCGGACAACGGAAGAGAAGAGGAAGGAAATGCATATCTTACCAAGGCTATGGAAAAGAGTGCTTCTATGACGGACTATGAAAAAGGCACCATTTCCTATTATTTAAAGGATTATGAAAATGCCAGAAATTATTTGGAAACTGCCAGGACAGATAATAAAAACAAAGCCAATAATGAAGGAAGCATTGTATATATGCTGGGTCAGACCTATGAACAGCTGGGGGATAATAACTATGCGGCTGTCTTATATGAAGGCTATCTGGCAGACAATCCAAATGATGTGGAGATTTGCAATCAGTTGGGATTATGTAAACTGGAAGCGGGAGATTATCAAGGAGCATTAAATGCATTTCAGACGGCTATGCAGATTGAGTCTAACAGCCTGACACAAAACCTGAAATACAATGAAATCGTGGCATATGAATATCTGGGGGATTTTACGAAAGCAAAAGTGCTGATGGAGGCATATTTAAAGGCTTATCCAGATGATGGGACAGCAGTAAGGGAATATGAATTTTTAAAGACAAGATAGAAAAGCAAGGAAATGCACTATATATTGTGTTTACATAAAAGCATTAACATAACATATAGTGCTTTTTATTGACTTTTCCATAGGGCAATGATAAAATGTAAACATGCGTAATTTATGCTGTAAAGCAGAAGAGAAAAAGCTCGCTTGGAGCAAATGAGAAGGTGGAGGGGTGTTTAGGTGTTACAGGTAATAAAGAGAAGCGGAGAGGTGGCTGCATTTGATCTGACCAGGATAAATGATGCCATTATAAAAGCATTTCGTGCCACTGATGTAGTATTTACCAATGATATCGTAGATTTATTATCGCTGCGGGTAACGGCAGATTTTCAGGAAAAGGTAAAAGAAGGCCGGGTGCATATTGAGGATGTACAGGACAGTGTAGAGAAGGTATTGGAGCAGGCAGGATATGCGGAAGCGGCTAAGGCATACATTTTATATCGGAAGCAGCGGGAAAAGATGCGCACCATGACTTCCACCATTCTGGACTATAAAGAAGTGGTAAACAGTTACGTAAAGATAGAGGACTGGAGAGTAAAGGAGAATTCCACGGTCACCTACTCGGTTGGAGGACTGATTTTAAGCAATTCCGGCGCGGTTACAGCCAACTACTGGCTTTCGGAGATTTATGATGAAGAAATTTCCGAGGCGCACAGGAATGCGGATATCCATATTCACGATTTATCCATGCTGACAGGCTATTGTGCCGGCTGGAGCTTGAAACAGCTGATTCAGGAAGGGCTTGGAGGCATTACCGGAAAGATTACTTCGGCTCCGGCAGCCCATTTATCCGTGCTCTGCAATCAGATGGTGAATTTCCTTGGAATCATGCAGAATGAATGGGCAGGCGCCCAGGCATTTTCCTCCTTTGACACATATCTGGCGCCTTTTGTAAAGGTGGATCAGTTATCCTATAGTGAGGTCAAGAAATGCATTGAAGCATTTATTTACGGAGTGAATACGCCCAGCCGCTGGGGTACACAGGCTCCTTTTTCCAACATTACTTTAGATTGGACCGTTCCAAATGATCTGGCAGCGCTTCCAGCCATTGTAGCCGGAAAGGAAATGGACTTTACCTATGGCGACTGCAAAAAAGAAATGGACATGATCAATAAAGCCTTTATTGAGACCATGATTGAAGGAGATGCAAACGGCAGAGGATTCCAGTACCCGATTCCTACTTATTCCATTACAAGGGAGTTTGACTGGTCCGATACAGAAAACAACAGGTTGTTGTTTGAAATGACTTCCAAGTATGGCACCCCTTATTTTTCCAACTATATCAATTCCGATATGGAGCCGGGGGATGTGCGCAGCATGTGCTGCAGGCTTCGGTTGGATTTAAGGGAGCTTCGGAAGAAAACAGGAGGCTTCTTTGGCTCCGGAGAGAGCACCGGAAGCGTAGGAGTAGTTACCATCAACTTGCCCAGAATTGCTTATTTGTCAACCGATAAGGATGATTTCTTTAAACGGTTAAACCGTATGATGGACATTGCTGCCCGTTCCTTAAAGATTAAGAGGGAAGTGATTTCCAAGCTGCTGTCAGAAGGATTGTATCCATATACAAAGCGTTATCTTGGAAGCTTTGATAATCATTTTTCCACCATAGGTCTGATTGGCATGAATGAGGTTGGATTAAATGCCAACTGGCTTCGTGGGGATATGACGGAAAAAAAGACGCAGGATTTTGCAAAAGAGGTCTTAAATCATATGAGAAACCGTCTGTCCGACTATCAGGAGCAATATGGAGATTTGTACAATCTGGAAGCAACACCTGCGGAAAGCACTACTTACCGGCTTGCAAAGCATGATAAGAGCAAGTGGCCCTCCATTAAGACGGCAGGAAAAATGGGGGACACTCCTTATTATACTAATTCCTCACATCTTCCGGTGGATTATACGACAGATATTTTCGATGCGCTGGACATTCAGGATGAATTGCAGACATTATATACATCAGGAACCGTATTCCATGCCTTTTTGGGGGAAAAGCTTCCAGACTGGAAAGCAGCGGCTAATTTAGTTCGTACCATTGCAGAAAATTACAGGCTGCCATATTATACCCTGTCTCCCACTTATTCCATCTGCAAGCAGCACGGATACCTGCCGGGAGAAGAAAAGAAATGCCCTCATTGCGGCGCTGTAACAGAGATTTACAGCCGTATTACCGGATATTACCGGCCGGTTCAGAACTGGAACGATGGCAAGCTGCAGGAATATGAGAACCGTACCGAGTATGATATAGCTTCTTCCTGTATGAAAAAGCCTGTCAGCAGTCTGGTAACCTTATCGGGCTCACAGAAGTCAGCAGAGGTTTCCATAAAGGCTCCGGATAACGTAAAGTATTTATTTATAACGAAGACCTGTCCCAACTGCAAGCTGGCAAAGACATATTTGAAAGAGGAAAGATATGTAGTGATTGATGCGGAAGAGAACATGGAACTGGCTAACCGTTATGGAGTCTTACAGGCGCCTACTCTGGTAGAAATAAACGGAGATACTTTTCAAAAATATGTAAATGCATCCAATATTAAGAAATATGCAGATGCCCACAGCAAAATGGTTGTATAGGAGGCTATTGTATGTCGGATATTTATTTGAAGGTAAAAGGAATTATTAAAAAAAATGAACGGTATCTGGTACTGAAAAGATGGGTGGATGACCGGATTCCGGACCCTTTTGTATGGGAGTTCATTGACGGGCAGGCAGAGCATGGAGAGGCTCCGGATGAGGCAATGCTGCGCAATATCAGAGAGCGGCTGGGAGTGGACGGAAATATTGAGAAAATAGAATATACATGGTCTACTATGCTGGGAGATACCCAGTGCGTGGGAATTACGTATCTTTGCTCTACAGAAGCGGAGGACGACTGCTATGAAATGTCAGAAGAATACGGCGGATTTGAATGGATAAAAAAAGAGGAATTTTCTTATTATATTGAAAACAGCTATGTGTTGAATGATTTAAAGAAAGCGGATTTATAGAATGAGAAAAATCTTATGGCAGCAATAAAATATCAATCTTAAAAGGAATTGGAAAGGAACAGGAAAGAATGATTAACAAACTGGTGGAGAAAATCAAACAAACCAATGCTCCCATTGTGGTAGGATTAGATCCTATGATGAGTTTTATTCCAGAGCACATTACAAAAAAGGCTTTTGAAGAGCATGGTGAGACATTAGAAGGTGCAGCAGAGGCTATCTGGCTGTTCAATAAGGAAATCGTGGACAATACCTGTGACCTGATTCCTGCGGTAAAGCCTCAGATTGCTATGTACGAACAGTTTGGGATTCCGGGGATGATTGCTTTTAAGAAAACAGTGGATTACTGCAAGGAAAAGGGACTGGTAGTGATTGGAGACATAAAAAGAGGTGACATTGGTTCTACGTCCTCTGCTTATGCAGTTGGACACCTTGGCAAAGTGACTGTAGGCAGCAAAAGCTATTATGGATTTGATGAAGATTTTGTAACAGTAAACCCCTATTTGGGTTCTGATGGGGTAAATCCCTTTTTGGATGTGTGTAAAGAAGAAAAGAAAGGAATCTTTGTTCTGGTAAAGACATCCAATCCAAGCAGCGGTGAATTTCAGGACCGTCTCATTGATGGAAAGCCGCTTTATGAAGTGGTAGGAGAAAAGGTTGCTGCCTGGGGAGAAGAATGCATGGGCAAGGACTATAGCTATGTTGGGGCTGTAGTAGGAGCTACTTATCCGGAAATGGGAAAGGCGCTTCGTCAGGTGATGCCCAAATCCTTTATTCTGGTGCCGGGTTATGGCGCTCAGGGTGGAAAAGGAAAAGACTTGGTTCATTTTTTCAACAAGGATGGTTTAGGAGCTATTGTAAACTCTTCCAGAGGAATTATTGCAGCCTATAAAAATGCCCAGTATGCAGACCGGTTTGCACCGGAGAATTTTGCGGATGCTTCCCGTCAGGCAGTGTTGGACATGATTGATGATATTGCAGGCGCCCTTGGAACAAAATAAAGGAAATATCTTATAGAATACGAGGAGGATTTCACAGGATGGAACAGTATAAACAAGAATTTATCCAGTTCATGGTAGACAGCAACGTATTGAAATTTGGAGAATTTACTTTAAAAAGCGGAAGAAAATCCCCTTTTTTTATGAACGCAGGCGCCTATGTGACAGGAAGCCAGCTAAAGAAATTAGGGGAATATTACGCAAGGGCGATTCATGACAAATACGGAGAGGAGTTTGATATTCTCTTTGGTCCTGCCTATAAAGGGATTCCCCTTACTGTGGCAGCTACCATTGCTTTTAGTGAATTGTATGGAAAGGAAATCAAATACTGCTCCAACCGGAAAGAAGCAAAGGACCACGGTGATGCGGGAATTTTGCTGGGAAGTCCCATTCAGGACGGCGACCGGGTGGTCATTATAGAAGATGTTACCACATCCGGCAAGTCCATTGAAGAAACCTTTCCGATTTTAAAGGCTCAGGGCAATGTGGAAATTGTAGGGCTTATGGTGTCTTTAAACCGTATGGAAAAAGGAAAGGGCGAAAAGAGCGCCTTAGAAGAAATCAAAGACCTTTACGGTTTTGAAACCGGTGCTATCGTTACTATGGCAGAAGTGACGGAGTACTTATACAATAAGCCATATAAGGGAAGGATATATATTGACGAGCCAATCAAAACGGCATTGGATTCTTACTATGCAGAGTATGGCGCTGCAAACTAAAGGACGGAACTGGCAGGCTTTCATATAAGGCAGCCAAAGTGGCAGAAATATAAAAATCATGCAAAATATAATCTTGGGAAAGGAATCGCTATGGAAGAGAAAACATATAAATTGATATCACGGACAGGAGCAATGAATATTACTTTCGGAGTAATCTGTATTGTAACGGGAATTACTGCAGGAGTTATGCTGATTATAGGCGGCGCAAGGCTCTTAGCGGAAAAGTCGAAGATTTTATTTTAGGAAAGGACCTTGGTATGAGAAGACCAGGCTATATGTTTACCAATAAAAGCCATCCAAGACGGGGAATCATAGCCACCCTGCTTGGAGGAATCGATATGATTTCCCTTTGTCTTGCAGTCTGGCTGTGTTTTCAAAACCGGGGAGCCAGCAATGCAAGGCTTGGAACGGCTGCGTTGTTTGCACTTCTGTTTTCTGTGGCGGGACTGGTTCTTGGGATTTTGTCCCGTTTGGAAAAGGATAAATTTTATATATTTCCAACCATAGGCATTACATTGAATTTCCTTGTAATTGCCTTTGTAGTATTTATTTTATTTGCAGGAGCCTATAGTATATGATGGAAGAAAGATATGATCTTTTAAAAAGCCGCATAGAGGAAATCACAAAGGAAAATCAGGTATCGGAGCCATACTGTTCATATTTTAGACAGGTGGCTCTCTTTCTTATGGAAATCTTTCAATGCTTTGAAAGGATTTCCGGTTTTCACGACAATGAGCTCCGGGAAAATGCCTTGGAGGAAAAGCAGAATCCGGACGGAGCTTCACAGAACAAACAGGATTTGCAGGCGCTTCTTAAGTATAATCATAAGCTTTATTGGGACATTCTTCCAGAAAATTATGAAGCGAGCTATGGAAATCCTGCTTATGCGGTAAAGAAGCTTGGAGAACAGTACGGGCAGATTTTATGCGCATTGTATGCGGAGCTGTATGCCCTTATCCCCATAGCCTTTGAAGGCGCTTATAAAAAAGACGAATCCCTGTTTGAAATACTGATCCGGGGAGAACTGTTTGTGGAGGTATATTGCAGCTTTTGCCGGGAGATAGAAGAAGAGGACCGGCTTCCTGTGCCGGAAAGACTGAAGGAAATAATTTATTGGTTCGTCAGCGACTATTCGGAAGAGGAATGGGAAAAACGCACCAGACAGAAGCTGGACCCGGCGGAGGATTTTGCTTATGGTATTATAAAAAACAGCAATCTGAATGATCCGTCCTATTTGTTTTCCTATGGAGAATATATTTCAGAAAACCAGATGAAAACGGCACAGTATATGGCAAAGCTGGATGAGAAGACCTTAAAGCTTATGGCAGATACTTATACAGAAGGATACCGGATTGGATTTGCAAAAGGAAATAAGGACATATCCAAAAAGAAAGTCGTGAATATCGTCTATCCATTAGGCTTTGAAAAAATGATTAGATTGGCTATTGCTAACTTTGAAGCTATGGGGCTTAAGCCTGCCATAATGCGCACTGCCTATAGCATATTCCATAAAAACGGCATGGGAATCAGTGGCTTTTATTCCGACAGTCCCAACAAGCAGTTTGACTTTGACCATAAAGAGGACCAGGCGCTTATTCTGGATAAGAAACTCATAAGCAGAAAGCTGGAGGCAGTAGGAAAAGCCCATGAAGCCTGCAGGGAGCTGGCAAAGGCTCATGGAGGACCTGCATGGGTGGAGGTATTTGGAGAAAAGCCCTTTGTGCCTAAAGTGAAAAAGGAAGCCCTTGCCTTTGATGAAAAGCAGCAGAAGTTAGAAGCTGCTTACCGTGTGAAAAGCAGCCAGCTCATCAATAAATACATTCCGGGAGAGGAAAGAAGCTTTACGATCATTGCCTTTCCAGTTCCCGAAATCGGTGCTCACTATGAAGCAATCATGCAGGAAACCATTGCCCTGAATACATTGGATTATGAAACCTATGAAAGCATCCAGCAGACCATCATTGACACGTTGGATAAAGGCATATATGCAATTATCAAAGGGATGGGAGACAACAGAACTGATTTAAAGGTGATGCTCTATCCCTTGAAGAACCCGGAAAAGGAAACGATTTTTGAAAACTGTGTGGCGGATGTGAATATTCCCGTAGGCGAGGTATTCACTTCCCCTGTGTTAAAAGGAACAGAAGGCATTCTTCATGTGACGAAGGTATACCTGTCACAGTTAGAATATAAGGATTTATCCATAACCTTTACAGACGGTATGGTCACCGACTATTCCTGCAGCAATTTTTCCACAGAAGAGGAAAATAGAAAATATATTAAGGATAACATTCTATTCCACCACGAAAGCCTTCCCATGGGCGAATTTGCTATCGGAACTAACACAACTGCATATGTGATGGCAAGAAAATATCACATCCAGGATAAGCTTCCTATTTTAATCGGCGAAAAAACAGGCCCCCATTTTGCAGTGGGAGATACCTGCTATTCCCATGGAGAAGAAGTGGCAGTATTCAATCCGGACGGAAAGGAAATCGTGGCAAGGGATAATGAAATATCCCTCCTTCGCAAGAATGATGCGGAAAAGGCTTACTTTGGATGTCATACGGATATTACCATTCCTTATGATGAGCTGGGGGAGGTTTCCGTAGTGACGAAAGATGGAGAAGTGATTCCGATTATTTTGAAAGGAAGGTTTGTGCTAAAGGGGACGGAGGGATTGAATGAGGCATTGAGCAGCGGTACTGTTATGAAGTGACTTTGCAGAGCGAGAGCGTGCCCCTAAGACTTCTCTATGCCCTGCCATCTCCTACGTCCTCATATCCAAATTCCCCCTCCGCTCCTTTCGGAAATTATGCTGGACAGAGTAACTAAAATCTAGTAAACTAGAATTGCTTATAAGGTTTTATCCCGGTATACAAAACGGCAGAAAAAAAGCCGTCCAAATTACCGGAAACAATATAAAGGCTTTCCATGAAAAAGCCGAAAAAACAAATATTCCAAGACAACAGTCGGGGAAAGGTGAGGAAAAGAAACATGGATTACAAAAAAGCAGGCGTGGATATTGAAGCGGGATACAAATCAGTGGAGCTGATGAAAAAGCATGTGCAGGAGACTATGAGGAAGGAAGTGTTAGGTGGGATTGGAGGCTTTTCGGGAGCCTTTTCCATGGAAGCCTTTAAATCCATGGAAAAGCCAACACTGGTATCCGGTACGGATGGAGTGGGCACAAAGCTGAAGCTTGCCTTTTTGATGGATAAGCATGATACTATTGGCATCGATTGCGTGGCAATGTGCGTTAACGATATTGCATGTGCAGGCGGGGAGCCGTTATTCTTTTTGGATTATATTGCATGCGGCAAAAATGTGCCGGAAAAAATTGCTACCATCGTCTCCGGAGTGGCAGAGGGCTGCAAGCAGTCGGGGGCAGCCTTGATTGGCGGAGAAACAGCGGAAATGCCGGGCTTTTATCCCGAGGATGAATACGATCTGGCAGGCTTTGCAGTAGGAATCGTAGATGAAAAGGATTTGATAAATGGAAAGGAGCTAAAGCCAGGGGACGTGCTCATTGGCATTGCCAGCTCTGGAGTACATAGCAACGGATTTTCTTTAGTCCGCAAGGTGTTTGAAATGACAAAGGAGAATTTATCCACCTATCACGAAGAGCTGGGCGCAACATTGGGCGAGGCGCTTTTAGCGCCTACGAAAATATATGTAAAAGCATTGAAATCCGTAAAAGAAGCAGGAGTTACCATAAAGGCATGCAGCCACATTACCGGCGGCGGCTTCTATGAGAATATTCCAAGAATGCTGCCGGAAGGCGTGAAGGCAGTGGTGAGAAAAGACAGCTATGAAGTGCCGGCTATTTTTAAAATGCTTCAAAGAGAAGGCGGGATAGCAGAAGAAATGATGTACAATACATATAACATGGGAATCGGCATGATAGTAGCAGTGGATAAGGAGCAGGCGGATAAGGCCATGGAAGCCATCAAAGCAGCAGGCGAAACCTGCTATGTGGTAGGTGGGATTGAAGCCGGAGAAAAAGGAGTTGTCCTATGCTGAAAATCGTAGTATGTGTATCCGGTGGCGGCACTAATTTACAGGCGATTATTGATGGGATTCGGGAAAAGAAAATAGAAAATACAGAAATCATTGGTGTTATCAGCAATAATAAAAATGCCTATGCTCTGGAGCGGGCAAAGCAGGCAGACGTGGAAGGGGTTTGTATTTCCCCAAAGGATTATGAAAGCAGAGAGGAGTTCCATCGGGCATTCCTGGCAAAGATGGATGAATGGAATCCGGATTTGATCGTGCTGGCAGGTTTTTTGGTGACAATACCGGAAAAGATGATTGAAAAGTATGAAAACCGTATCATCAATATCCATCCGTCTTTGATTCCTTCCTTTTGCGGAGTGGGCTATTATGGCCTAAAGGTACATGAAGGAGCTTTGGAAAGGGGAGTCAGGATTACCGGAGCAACGGTGCACTTTGTGGATAAGGGAACGGATACCGGACCGATTATCCTGCAAAAGGCAGTGGAAGTAAAACAGGGGGATACCCCCAAGGTGCTCCAGCAAAGAGTCATGGAAGAAGCGGAATGGATAATATTGCCTAAGGCAATTAGTTTGATTGCAACGGGAAAGGTTACTGTACAGGAAAAACGTGTGTGCATTTCCAACCATGAATCAGATGTCATTGAGCATTTAACAGGAGGAGAAACATGAAAGTTTTAATTGTAGGCAGTGGAGGAAGAGAACACGCCATTGCGGCAAGTGTGGCGAAAAGCAAAGAGGTGGAGCGAATTTACTGTGCGCCGGGCAATGCGGGAATCGGACAGATTGCAGAATGTGTTCCTATAGGTGCCATGGAATTTGATAAGCTTGTTGCTTTTGCCAAAGAAAACGCAGTGGATCTGACCATTGTAGGCATGGATGATCCCTTAGTGGGAGGGCTGATCGACCAATTGGAGGCAGCAGGGCTCCGGGCATTCGGACCAAGGAAAAATGCAGCGATTCTGGAGGGAAGCAAGGCATTTTCAAAGGATTTGATGAAAAAGTATCATATCCCTACGGCAGCCTATGAAAACTTTGATAATTACGAAGAAGCGCTGGCATATTTGGAAAAAGCTCAATTTCCCATTGTATTAAAAGCAGATGGTCTTGCCCTTGGAAAAGGAGTGCTGATTTGCAACACCCTTGAGGAAGCAAAGGATGGAGTAAAATCCATTATGCTTGATAAGCAGTTCGGCAGCGCCGGTAATCGTATGGTAATTGAAGAATTCATGGTGGGAAGAGAGGTTTCCGTTCTTTCCTTTGTAGACGGAAAGACCATTAAGACTATGACCTCCGCCCAGGACCATAAACGTGCAAAGGATGGAGACCAGGGACTGAATACCGGAGGCATGGGAACCTTTTCCCCAAGTCCTTTCTATACAAAGGAAGTGGATGATTTCTGTAAGGAACATATTTATCAGGCAACGGTGGATGCCATGGCAGCAGAAGGCAGGGAGTTTAAGGGAATTATTTTCTTTGGACTGATGCTGACCGATAAAGGACCAAAGGTATTGGAATATAATGCCAGATTTGGAGACCCGGAGGCTCAGGTAGTGCTTCCAAGGATGAAAAATAACTTGATTGAAGTAGTGAATGCCTGTATTGACGGTACGCTGGATCAGGTGGATTTACAGTTTGAAGACAATGCGGCTGTTTGTGTGGTGTTAGCTTCAGATGGGTATCCAGTTTCCTATGAAAAGGGATTTTTGATTGAAGGTCTGGATGCATTTGCGGATAAAGAAGGCTATTATGTATTCCATGCGGGAACGAAGCAGACAGAGACCGGTATTGTTACAAACGGAGGCCGTGTCCTTGGCGTAACGGCAAAGGGAGCAGACCTGAAAGAAGCAAGAGACAATGCATATAAAGCTGCGGAATGGATTTCTTTTGAAAATAAGTATATGCGAAATGATATTGGAAAAGCGATTGACGAGGCGAAGTGACATTGAGAGAATTATTATTTAAAAGTTATTATAACAGACCTTTCACATGCAGTAGTTGCGGTGGCAACTTGATTTTTAAGGGAGTTGGAGAATATCACTGTGAGATGTGCAGTGCCATCGAATATGACGATTATGGAAAAGTGAGAAGATATTTGGAAGAGCACAGCGGAGCCAATGTATCACAGATCGAGCAGGCGACGGGAGTAAGCAGGAAGTCCATTCAGCAAATGGTAAAGGAGGAACGCTTTGACGTGACTCAGGATTCCCGGATATCCTTGTATTGTGAGCGTTGTCATCAGAAAATACAGACTGGCAGATTCTGCAGTAAATGTGAGCTGGAATATAATAGAGAATTGGAAGAAAGAAATCGTTCTGTCCGTAACATAAAAATGGAAGGAATCGGGATGGGATCGGAAGCAAAGGACAACAAAGGTGCAAAGCGCTTTGAAAGGCATTAGGATAATCTGTAAGTGAAAAAGTTTCATTCTTTTTTTACAACATATTGTAAAAAAAGAATGAAACTTTTCTTAATGATACTATATATGGGTTGACGAAAAAAAAGGCTGATAGTATGATAAGTGAGTAAAAAAGGGAAAAGTAACCAATACTAAATGCAGTAGTCTGTTAAAATTTCAACAAATGAACATAGAAAGGAACGAATATGCGTCAATTTTCAAATCGAAACCTTAAAATACTTTTTGCGGCAGCTGCTCTCAGCCTGACAGTATGCCTTCCCATAAATGCCAGGGCAGTTTCTTTTACGGCAGGAGAGGCAGAGGCAGAAGAACAGAAGGGCTTTGATGCGCCGGCAAACGGGGCAGAAGAACAGGATGGTCTGGAAGCGCCGCTAAAGGAGGAAGATGAAAACGGACAGGAAGGAGAAAACGATTTAAATCTGTCATCTGATGCGGACTTGAAGCTTTTGCACCCTTATCCGGGGAGCCTTACCCCTTCTTTTTCGCCAGAAGTAACGGAGTATTCGTTTCTGTTAGAAGATAACAATATGGCTTCCGTGGGACTGGATGTAGAAGCAGCGGACAAAAAAGCAAAGATTATTGCTATGTCCGGATTTTCTAACCTGAAGGTGGGAGAGAATCTGGCTGTTCTAACAGTAAAGGCAGAAGACGGCACAACCAAATCCTACCGGGTCCGGATTACCAGAAATCAGGGAGAAGTGGAAGCAGATCAGGTAGAAACGCCAGAGCCTGTAACGGCAGAAGGCTATATTGCAACAGGACAGGAAAATTTTGTGGTGCATGGCAGCTTTCCGGAGGAGATGCTCCCGGACGGATGTACAAAAGTAGAGTATATTTATAAAGGGAATTATATAGATGCAGCATATTTCGATGAAGGAGAGCTTATGCTTTTATATGCATCAGAGGCAGATGGAAGCAATGGAGATTTTTACGTGTACTATTCCGGGAGCAACGAGTTTTTTGGATTCGTGCCAATCAAAAGCAGTAACGGACTTGTGGTATTTCCGGTGCAGTATCCTACCGGAATTCCCATTCCCAACTATTTCGTGGAGGCTTCCGTAGAGCTTTCTGGAAAGACCGTTGCCGGTTATCTTGTTTCGGAGTCTGCTTTTGAGGAAGAGCAGGAATATATGGATATGGAAATCCAGGAAGAGGAATCCGCTTATACACTGCCTGAAATTACAGATTACTTTCTGTTTTTCGGTATCAGCAGCAACGGAAATAAGGGCTGGTATCTGTATGACACGATAGAACATACATGCCAGAGATATCTGGATTTAACGGCAAGCACGGATCAAAATTATTTTGACGAAGAAAGCTATGTGGTGTATAAGAAGAAGTCCCAGCAGAGGATGGTGATAATCTGTGTACTTGTATTTTTACTGTTTTTGGCTTTCGTAGTGCTGCTGAATCAATTCCTGAAGATAAGGGAATTAAAAGATGGATGTGACGAGGATGAGGAAGAACCGGATAATCAGGAAAAGGCTCCTCCTAAAGCTGTTCAAAGAGCATCCGAGGAAAGAAAACCAGAAAGAAAACCAGAAAAAAAGGAAAAAGAAAAAAAGAAGGTTGCAGATAAAGAGCAAGAAGAGAAAATAAAACAAAAAGTAAAAAAAGAAAAAGAAGCGGAACAGACGCTTTCCCCGGATTTGGATGATGATTTTGAATTTGAATTCATTGATATCAACAGATAGGGGAAGCAATTCTTGACAGTGTTCTTCTTCTGTTATAGAATTTGTATAACAGGAGTGATGAAATGGTAATCGAAATAGACTTTAACAGTGATGAAGCGTTTTATGTACAGCTTAGGAATCAAATCGTAATCGGCATTGCCACATCTGCTTTAAAAGAAGGGGATACTCTTCCAAGTGTCAGACAGCTGGCAGAGGTGGTAGGCATCAATATGCATACGGTAAATAAAGCATACAGTCTTTTGCGCCAGGAGGGTTTTGTACAGGTGGACAGAAGAAGGGGAGCGGTCATTGCGTTGGATATGGATAAAATCCGGGCAATGGAGGAAATTCGGAATGAGTTAAAAGTGCTCCTTGCAAAAGCTAGCTGCAAAAGTATATCAAAAGAAGAGATTTATGAAATGATTGACGAAATTTATAGAGACTATGGAGGACTGTAATAGTGGATTTTACAAAGAAGGCAAGGGCTGCTATTTTAAAGGCGGAAAAGGCGGCAAGGAAGCTTCATCAGAATTATGTGGGAACGGAGCATCTCTTACTTGGATTATTAAAAGAAGAAACGGGGGCGGCTTCCAGGCTGCTTTGTGAAAAAGGCCTTGAGGAAGAAAAGCTTTTGGATTTGATAAAAGAATATATTGCCCCGAAAGGTAATGTTTCTATTTTGGAGCGGGATGGATTTTCCCCAAAAGCAACGAATATTTTAGAGGAAAGTGAAAAGCAGGCAGAAAGATTCGGACTGAAGGAAGTAGGAACAGAACATATTTTAATGGCAATCATAAAGGATGGGGACAATACGGCCGCACGAATTCTCCATACGGCAGGATTGAATCTGCAGAAGCTTTATGGAGAGCTTCTGACGGCTATGGGGCAGGACCCTGCCATTACAAAGGAAGATTTGGGAAGAGGCAAGAAAAAAGGAACTACAAAAACCTTAGACCAGTACAGCCGGGATTTGACAGCATTAGCAAGAGAAGGAAAATTAGACCCTGTAATCGGAAGGGAAGAAGAGATTGCCAGAGTGATTCAGATTATCAGCCGCAGGACCAAAAACAATCCCTGTCTCATTGGGGAGCCGGGGGTAGGAAAGACTGCCATAGCGGAAGGGTTGGCGGCAAGAATCGTAGCCGGGGAAGTGCCGGATACGATACAAAAAAAGAGAGTGGTTACACTGGATTTATCCGGTATGGTTGCAGGGAGCAAGTACCGGGGCGAATTTGAAGAACGGATTAAAAAGGTAGTAAAGGAAGTCATTGCTGATGGAAACATCCTGTTGTTCTTAGATGAGATTCATACTCTGATTGGAGCGGGCGGGGCAGAAGGCGCTATCGATGCCTCCAACATATTAAAGCCTTCCCTTTCCAGAGGGGAGATACAGCTGATTGGCGCCACTACCATAGAAGAGTATCGTAAATATGTAGAACGGGATGCAGCGCTGGAACGGAGATTCCAGCCCGTAAACGTGGGGGAGCCTACGGAAGGGGAAGCTGTGTTGATTTTACAGGGCATTAAGCATAAATATGAAGAACACCATCAGGTAACGATTACAGATGAGGCAGTGGAAGCGGCAGTAAAGCTGTCAAAGCGTTATATCAACGACAGGAATCTGCCGGATAAGGCCATTGATTTAATTGATGAAGCCGCTTCAGCCTTGAAGCTTAACGGCATGAATATGCCAAAGAAGCTTAAGGAAATGGAAAAAGAAATCAAACATATGGATTTGCAGATTGAGCGTGCTTTTAAGTTTGCTGCATATGGTCAGGCTCATGAAATAAAAATAAAGCAGGAGGAACTTTCTAAAAAGTATCTGCGTGCGAAAAAGAACCATCACAAAAAGCTGGAGGACAGAAGCCTTCAGGTAACAGAGAATGAGATTGCAGATGTGGTTTCCATGTGGACCAAAATTCCCGTATCCAAGCTGGCGGAAAAGGAAAGCGAAAAGCTTTTGAAGCTGGAGTCCATTCTTCATAAGAGAGTGGTGGGGCAGAAGGAGGCAGTACATGCCGTATCACGGGCTATGCGAAGAGGAAGAGTTGGCTTAAAGGACCCAAACAGGCCAATCGGTTCCTTTCTGTTTTTAGGCCCTACAGGCGTTGGTAAGACAGAGCTTAGCAAAGCCCTGGCAGAAGCCATGTTCGGCAATGAATCCTCACTGATCAGAGTGGATATGTCCGAGTATATGGAATCTCATTCGGTGTCCAAAATGATAGGCTCTCCTCCGGGATATGTGGGACATGACGATGGAGGACAGCTTAGTGAAAAGATACGCAGGAATCCTTATTCAGTAGTGCTGTTTGATGAAATTGAAAAAGCTCATCCGGATGTATTTAATATCTTGCTTCAGGTATTGGACGATGGGCATATTACGGATTCCAAGGGAAGAAAAGTCAGCTTTAAAAATACGATTTTGATTATGACCTCCAATGCTGGCGCACAAAAAATCGTAGATCCGAAAAATCTTGGATTTAACATGACTACCACAAAAGAGCAGGACTACGAAAAGATGAAAAATGGTGTGATGGATGAGGTGAAAAGGTTATTCAAACCGGAATTTATCAACCGCATTGATGAAATGATCGTATTCCATCAGCTTACCAAAGAAGATATGGAGGAAATTATTGGATTGCTTGCAAAAGTGCTGTCTGACCGCTGCAGGGAGCAGATGGATATAAAACTGGTAATTACGAAACAGGCAAAAGAGGCGCTTATTGAAAAATATATGGATTTGAAAATGGGCGCAAGGCCGTTAAAACGGGCAATTCAGACAGAAATTGAAGATAAGCTGGCAGAGGAAATTCTGACAGGAAAGGTAAAGGCTGGCGAGGAAGTGCATGTGGCGGTGCATCATAAGGAATTTGTTTTTAAGGTGAAAAAGAATTCTTAGATTTTATTTTTTCATTCTTTTACTGGATTTATGGAAAAAAGTATATTATAATGAGAGCACACGGAGAGATTATGGCAGATATGCCGTATTTAGGAGGACATAGGAAATGGCAGTTGTAGCAGAATTACTACGGGCGGAAGCGGATAATACTATTAGCTTTGGGAATCATCAGTTGGCACAGAAGGAAAAGCTGGAGGACTTTTCTTTTGAAGGAGATTTGTATAAGGTAAAAACTTATCAGACTATGACAAAGCTGGAGAAAAACGGAATGTTTTTATATGAATCGGTTCCGGGCACCAGCGTATTTCATTTGAAAGAAACGGAACAGGGAGTTTCATTTCAGGTAGAAGGAAAGGAAGATGCCCAGATTACAGTGGGGTTAAAGGATGAGACAGAATATGAAGTGTTCGTCTCCGGTGAAAGCTCAGGGAAAATGACTACGAATCTGGGCGGAAAGCTGAATTTAAGCGTAGAGCTTGCAGGCATGGGGCAGGTTTCGGTAAAGGTGGTGGAAGCATAAGATGGCAAAGGGCAAAAGAACGATGATGTACTTTTGTCAAAGCTGTGGGCATGAGTCCGCCAAGTGGATGGGACAATGTCCGTCCTGCCGGGAATGGAATACCTTTGTGGAAGAGGAAGTGACTGTGGCGGCAAAGGGAATGGGCGGTGCGAAATCGGTAAAAAGCAAGGAGCAAAGGCTGATTCCCGTCAGTTTCTCACAGGTTTCTCTTACGCAAGAGGATAAAATGAAGACAGATATGGAAGAATTGGACCAGGTACTGGGCGGAGGCATAGTACCCGGTTCTTTGACTTTAGTAGGGGGAGATCCGGGAATCGGAAAATCCACTCTGCTGCTTCAAGTGTGCAGACAGCTTTCAAACAAAGGACAGAATATATTATACATATCAGGAGAAGAATCATTAAAGCAGATTAAGTTAAGGGCAATGCGGATTGGAAGTTTTTCGGATAACCTGCAGCTCTTATGTGAAACGAATTTAGAGGGCATAAGAGAAGTGTTGATGGAGAAAAAGCCTCAGATGGCAGTTATCGACTCCATTCAGACCATGTATTCAGAGGAAATATCTGCGGCTCCCGGAAGCGTGTCCCAGGTGCGGGAAGCCACCGGAGTTTTCATGCAGCTGGCAAAGACTTATGGGATTTCTATCTTTATCGTAGGACATGTCACAAAGGAAGGAACTGTAGCAGGCCCGAGAGTGTTAGAGCATATGGTGGATACGGTGCTTTACTTTGAAGGAGATAAGGATGCTCTTTACCGGATACTTCGCAGTGTGAAAAACCGCTTTGGCTCTACCAACGAAATCGGTGTGTTTGAAATGGGAAGAGAGGGGCTTCGGGAAGTGAAGAATCCATCTGCTTTTCTGCTGGAGGGCAGGCCAAAGCAGGCAAGCGGCTCTGTAGTGGTCTGTTCCATGGAGGGGACAAGGCCGATTCTGATTGAAATTCAGGCATTGGTATGTGATTCCAGCTTTAATCTTCCCAGAAGGCAGGCAGACGGCATGGACTATAACCGGGTACATCTTTTGATGGCGGTCATAGAAAAAAGAATGTGCCTGCATATTTCTCATAGTGATGCTTATGTGAATGTGGCAGGAGGAATGAAAGTTTCGGAGCCTGCCATTGATTTGGGAGTGGTCATGGCCATTATTTCCAGCTTTAAGAACCGGCCGGTAAAGGAGGGAATGGTAGTGTTTGGAGAAATCGGACTGAGCGGAGAGGTTCGGGCGGTGTCCATGGCAGAAAAAAGAGTGCTGGAAGCAAAAAAGCTGGGATTTACCACTTGTGTGCTGCCAAAAAACAATTGGGCAGCCTTGAAGGAAATCACGGGAATTGAGATAATTGGTGTGGAAAATGTGCAGGATGTGGCTGATTTGGTCTGAATCCTGTAAGGTTATGAGAAAAACAATAGAATAAAGCAATATAGTGTTATTGGTTAGCAATATAATTGTAGAAAAGGACAAGAAAAGGCAATATAATACAAATATGTCTAGCAGAGCTAGACATTGCTAATTAGCAATTCCGGAAGAATTCCCCTTTTACACAAACAGGAGTCTCAAGGCAGGTGCCTTGAGACTTTTGTTTGTATAAAAGGATTGGAAAACGAAACAATAAGGAAAAGAGAGACAGAGGGGTGCCTGGTGAAAAAAGCAGGAAAAATAGTAGTTTTTTTAGCGCTGTTTGGAGTTTTGATAAAAGTATTGAACGAGACTTTCATACCAAAATGGGATACCGATGGATTGTGGGAGCCTGCAACACGCATTGTAGACGGGTTTTATGCAGAAGATAATAATACGATAGATGTTCTTTATTTGGGAAGCAGTAACAGCTTTTATGATATTAATCCATTGATCATTTACGAAGAGCAGGGGATTACAGGCTATGTGCTTGGAAGCGGCGAGCAAAGGCTGTTTACTTCCTTTTATTATTTACAGGAAGCATTGAAGACACAGAAGCCAAAGGTGGTAGTGCTGGATGCATTGGGCTTGTTTTATGAAGGAAAGGGAGAAGAAGAGCAAAGCCGGAAGGCATATGATTATATGAAATTTTCCGATGAAAAGATACAGTCTGTAGAGACAGCGGTAGAAACAAAGGAGGAAATTTTTTCCTATGGGTTTCCCTTTTCCAGATATCATGCAAGATGGAGTTCCCTGGATGAGCGGGATTTCCTTTATCCTCTTTCTGATAAGCATTATTTCCTTAAGGGCTATGCCTATTCCAAAGAGGCAGCAGAAGGGCTTCCCGGCTTTGATATGGAGCATGTAATACATCCGGGCATAACAATTGGAGAGGAAAATGAATATTATTTCCAGAGGCTTCAGGAGCTTTGCATAAAGAATGGAATTGCCCTGCTATTGATTAAGACACCGAATATTGAATGGGGAATATCAGAGCATACTCTTACGGCAGAACTGGCAGAACAAAATAACATTTTCTTTTATGATTATAATACATCCATGCATGAGCTTGACATATGGGAAGATACCTGCTTTTTAGACGGTGCCCATTTGAATTATGCGGGCGCTGAAAGATTAAGTTCTCATTTAGGAACGGTAGTTGCAGAGCAGATGGAAGAGATACCGGAAAAGGAAGAAAAGACCAAGAGGCGGTGGGAAGAGGATTTAGAGGCATATAAGGAGAAGGTGACGGGGGAGGAGTAAAGGAAAGCGTAAGCTTGTTCTGTTTTTTGGCATTTAAAGTTAGTTAAAAGTAAAAAAATAAAAAGAAAAGCATCCTTTTGACGCTTTTCTTTTTTTAGCAGGGGAAGAGGGAATCGAACCCCCGTTAACGGTTTTGGAGACCGCCGCACTACCGCTGTACTATTCCCCTATAAATGGACTCTTTTTTTCACCGAGCTATATTATAGCATAGTATATAGTGATTTAGCAAGTAATTTTTTTAAGAAGTGTCAAAGAAGTGGCAAAAAGAAAAGTTTATAAAAATTTTATGGCAATATAAAAAGAAATGAAATAAAATAAATATGGTTATGTGCATTTTTCAGGAAGAATATGCAAGATACAATTGGCGGAATCATGCAAATTGAAAAAAGTTCCGCCTATAAGAGAATTCGGTTTGGAAAGGAAGAAAAATGAAGAGGTTGAATAAAACAGGCTTTTTGCTGACAGCCAGCATGATGGCTGTGGCGCTGGGGATGTCTGGCTGTGGAAAAGAAGAAAGCGAAACAGCAAGAAAAGAACTTGTGGTGGAAACAAAATTTCCGGAAGAAGGGACGTTGACTCTGCAAAATGAATTTATGGGAAGCATCACTCCTCAGGAAGAGGTGTATGTAGTGCCTCTTGTGAATGCAGAAGTAACTGCAGCTTATGTTTCCGTAGGGGATGCAGTGCAGGAAGGGGACCTTCTCTGTGAGCTGGATGATTCGGCAGCAGAACTTCAGGTAAAAAGTGCATCAGCGGCCCTTTCCAGTGCAAAGGCAAGCAAGGACCTGGCTACCGGTGGACAGGCAGCCGCTTCCAATATCCAGGCAGAGGCTAATATTCAGACGATCAAGGATAATCAGGAAAGTCTGCAAAATAAATATGATGCCCTTATGGACGGAAAAGCAAAGCTGGAAGAGCAGATGGATGCATTAAAGGATTCCAGGAAAAGTGCAAAGAAAGACTATGAAAGCGCAACACAGCAGGCGACTGCTGCACAGGAATATGCAGCAAGTTCCATGGAGCCTGCTGCACAGCAGGCCTTGGCAGAGGCTATGGCGGCTCAGGAGAAAGCAAGGGCTGTGTATGAAGCTACAGAGGCTGCTTATGATCAAAATTATCCGGCTCTGGAAAGCCAGATGGACAGCCTGGAGCAAAACCAAAAAGAGCTGGAGAGTTCAGCAAGGGCCCTTGGGCACAGTCTGCAATTTGCCCAGGACAGTTATGGACTTTCCAAGGGACAGATTGCAGATGAAACGGCAGCCGTATACCAGTCCCAGATGAATTCCGCAGCAGTTGGAGTGGAATCAGCAAAATACCAGCAGGATTTGTATCGTCTGAAAGCGCCTATTAGCGGCATTGTGGAAGCGGTAAACGTTACGGAAAACAGCTTTGCTTCTTCAGGCAGTGCAGCTTTTGTGATTTCCAACAAGGATTCCATGACGGTTACCTTCCGGGTAAGTGAGGATATCCGGAATACCCTAAGGATAGGCGAGAAAATCACGGTGGATCGAAATGGCGCTGTCTTTGAGGCCTCCATTACGGAAATAGGACAAATGGTAGATATCCAGAGCGGCTTGTTTGTGATAAAAGGAAGCGTAAGGGCAAGCGGCAATGAACTTCTTACCGGCACCAGTGTGAAAATTACAGCAGATACTTATCAGTCAACGGAAGGAGTGCTGATTCCTTATGATGCTGTTTACTATGAGGATGGACAGGCATACGTTTATGTGGCTGAGGAAGGAAAAGCGGTGAAGACCTTGATTGAGGTAGGATTATTTAATGATACGGATGCATCGGTTTCTTCCGGACTTACCAAAGAGGACCGGGTAATCATTACCTGGTCGCCGCTGCTTTCTGACGGAGCTGAAATTGTCATAAAGGAGACAGAGACGGAAGAGATAAGCGGGAAAGAGGCAGATGCCAATGAATAGTTTGACGAAATTATCCTTAAAAAGACCGGTTTCCTCAGCTTTGGTAGTACTGGCGCTGATTGTATTCGGAATCAGTTCCATTTTTGGCTTCAAGCTGGAGCTGCAGCCGGATATGGAAATGCCCATGTTGTTAGTAATCACCACTTATCCGGGAGCGGACCGGGCAAGTGTGGAAGAGCTCGTAACAAAGGAAATCGAAGGCGCAGGCGCTACCTTAAATGGTGTGGATACTTACACTTCCAGAGTAAGCGATAATTATACCATTACCATGTTTTCCTATGATTATGATATCGACATTGATGATGCTTATTTTGACTTAAGAGCGGCCTTGGACAGCCTGACGGCATCTTTGCCGGAGGATG
This sequence comes from Lachnospiraceae bacterium, assembly GCA_014804675.1. Taxonomy (GTDB): domain Bacteria; phylum Bacillota; class Clostridia; order Lachnospirales; family Lachnospiraceae; genus RGIG3040. Next base: position 235,111 of record JAAUZH010000013.1, on the reverse strand, counting down.
CGGGGGAACCCTATATTATGGAGCTGGCCATGGATGCCAGTGATACGATAACCTTGACTGCCACTGCAACCGGAGATGTGGATTTGTTAAGCTATGTAAATGATAGCATCGTTCCGGAGCTGGAAACGATATTAAGCGTGGCGCAGGTCAATGTATATGGCGGGAAAGAGACTTATATACGGGTACGGCTAAAGGAAGAGGCTCTGAACCAATATGGCCTTACTATGGCAACCGTTGCACAGTACATAGCGGCAGTGGATTTCAGCATCCCGGCAGGAAGTGTAAAACAGGGCAGCCAGAATATATCCGTAAGCTCCAGTGCGGAAACAAAAACCGTGAATCAGTTAAAGCAGATTCCCATTATGACACAGACAGGAAGCCTGATTACGTTAGGAGATGTAGCGGATATTGCGGAAAGCAGTAAGGCAGCGGACAGTATCAGCAGCTATAATGGCAATGAAAATATTAGTGTTGGCATACAGAAAAAGCAAAGTGAAGGCACTGTAAATGCAGCAAATGATATAAAAAAGGCAGTAGAAAGACTGCAGGCAGAAAATGAGGCTGTGGATTTAAAGATCATATATGATGCCAGCAGTATGATTGTGAGCTCCTTAAAAAGCATAGGCGAGACCTTGGCGCTTGGTATTGTATTTTCCATGATCGTGCTGTTTCTTTTCTTTGGAGATTTGAAAGGAAGCCTGATTGTAGGAAGCTCTATGCCGGTTTCTTTGTTTGCCACATTGATTTTAATGAATGCCGCAGGATTTTCCCTGAATATCGTCACAATGGGAGCATTGGTAATTGCCATTGGCATGATGGTGGATAACTCTATCGTAGTATTGGAAAGCTGTTTTCGTTTGAAGGAGCAGCATGGGGACTTCAAAGTGGCGGCAATGGAGGGAACCAGAATCGTGACAGGCTCTATTGTTGCCTCCACCTTAACAACGGTTGTGGTATATGTACCCTTAAGCGTCATGAACGGCTTGTCCGGACAGATGTTTGCACAGCTTGGCATGACGATTGTATTTGCCATGACCGCTTCTCTGATTTCAGCCCTTACTTTGGTGCCGTTGTGTTTTTCCAAATATAAGCCAAAGGAGAAAAAGACGCTGCCTGTGAATAAGGTGCTGGATGGAATAAAAAGATGGTATGACAGGAATCTTCGTAAAATACTAAAACACAGGGTCATGGCAGTGCTTGCTTCCATATTGCTGCTGATTCTCTCCTTTGTAATGGTATACAATACGAATATGGAGCTGATGCCCACAGTGGATGAAGGGACTGTGGCTATTGTGGCAGAGTTCCGTTCCGGTTCAAGGCTGGATTTTATAGACGAATCCATGAAGCCTGTTGAAGAACTGGTAAGAAATGATGAGAATGTAGAGAACTACAGTATGACCATTGAAGGAAATACTGCCACCGTTACCGGTTATCTGAAAAAGGACAGGGAGCTTGGAACCACACAGGTGATTGAAAAGTGGAATGAGGAACTGGCGGACATAACGAATATGGATCTGACCATTCAGTCTACCGGAACGAATATGACAAGCATGATGAGCATGGATGCAGAGGTGGACCTGACAGGCTCTGACCTGAATGCCCTGAAGGAAGCTTCAAAGCAGGTGGAACAGGCAATCAAGGATGTGCCGGGTGTCATAAAAGTAAAAAGTGATTTATCAGCATCCACTACAAAGGCGGAAATTGTCATTGATCCCTTAAAGGCAATGTCTGTGGGCTATACCCCTGTCCAGGTGGCAATGAATGTCAATTATGTATTAAGCGGTATGGAAACCACTACCATTAAAAATCAGGGGGAAGAATATTCCGTTATGCTGGAGTATCCGGAGGGAAGCTATGATGATTTGAATTCTTTGATGAATCTCTCCCTTGTAACACCTATGAATACGCAAATTATCCTTTCGGATATAGCAGAGCTGACTTATACGGATTCTCCCCAGTCCCTGACAAGAGTGGACGGTCAATATCAGGTTGCGGTTTCTGCCATGACTACCGAAGCGGAAAGATTTCGTGCGGCGGATGCCATTGATAAAATCGTGGAAAAGCTTTCTTTTCCAGAGGGGGTCAGCCTTTCTGAAAATATGATGACGGAAATGATGAATGAAGAATTTGCTGCTATTTACACAGCCATTGCCGCAGCCGTATTTTTAGTATTTTTAGTTATGGCAATGCAGTTTGAGTCTCCCGTCTTTTCAGGAATGGTAATGCTCAGTATTCCTTTTAGCCTGATTGGGTCTTTTTCCCTGTTGTATCTGTGTGGAGCAACTCTCAGCATGGTTTCATTGATGGGGCTTTTGATGCTGGCGGGCATTGTAGTAAATAACGGTATTTTGTATGTGGATACTGCCAATATGCTTAGAAAGGAAATGCCTATAGAAGATGCCCTTGTAACCAGTGGGCAGATTCGCCTTCGTCCGATTCTGATGACAACGCTGACTACGATTTTATCCATGATTCCCATGGCTCTTGGCATTGGGGAAGGAACCGTGCTTATGCAGGGAATGGCGCTTGTAATCATTGGAGGTCTTGTGGCTTCCACCATATTGATATTGATTCTGCTGCCCAGCTTCTATTTGCTCATTTATGAAGGAAAGAAGAGAAGATTCAAAAGAAAGAAAGTGGTGGCGGAAGCGGAAACAGAGGAAGAGAAACAGAAAAAAGAAAAGCCGGATAGAAGAAAAAAGAAGAAAGAACAAGAAGAAAAAACAGAAGAATGATTAAAAATTGCCGTTACAAGAAAGCGGGTCAACGCTATTGATATTTTTTGAAAAACGCATTATACTGTATTCGTATTGTTGCTTTTTGGATTCTTTTCGCATTTTCTGAAGGATTTCCTATAAGAAAAAGGAAAAGAAGAGGAAAGCGGAAAACATAGAAAGGAAACGGTAAAACCGTAAGAAAGCTATGCAGATTATTATTGTAGGCTGTGGAAATGTAGGAGAAACGATTATTGAACAGCTTAGTAAAGAAGGACATAATATCTCCGCAATTGATATAGATGCTGCAAAGGTACAGCAGACGTCGGACCAGTTTGACGTGCTGGGAATCGTTGGTAACGGTGCAAGCTTTACCAAGCAGATGGAAGCCGGAATTGAAAAAGCGGATCTGCTTATTGCAGTAACAGGAAAAGATGAGCTGAACCTTCTATGCTGTGTCATTGCAAAAAAGGCGGGAAATAACTGCAATACCATCGCCAGGGTGCGAAATCCCGTGTACAGCCGGGAAATTGATTATATCCGGGATGAGATGGGGCTTTCCATGATTATCAATCCGGAGCTTGCAGCAGCAATGGAGGTTGGCAGGCTGGTAAAATTTCCTTCTGCCATTGAAATTGATTCCTTTGCCAAAGGAAAAGTAGAAATTTTAAGCTTCCGGATTGCAAAAGGAAATATTTTATGCAACGGGCCCTTAAAGGATATTGCTATAGAATATAATCGGGATGTGCTCGTTTGTATGGTGGAAAGAGGCGATCAGGTCATTATTCCGGACGGTAATTTTGTAATTCAGGAAAATGACATTGTGTCCGTAGTTGCATCTTCCAAAAATGCCATGGCATTTTTCCGGAAAATCGGGATTTTTACGGGAAAGGCAAAAAGCGTCATGATCATTGGCGGAGGGGAGACTACTTTTTATCTGGCAGCCTACCTTTCTACCATGGGAATCCGTGTCAAAATAGTAGAAAAGGATAAAAGGCGTTGTGAAGAGCTTGCAGAGCTTTTGCCAAAGGCAATGGTCATCTGCGGGGATGGGACTGACAGAACGCTGCTTATGGAGGAAGGGCTGAAAAGTACAGAAGCATTTATTGCCTGGACTAATTTCGATGAAGAAAATATTATGCTTTCCCTGTTTGCAAAGCGGGTTTCCAGTGCAAAGCTGATTACCAAGGTGCACCGCATTTCTTATGATGAAATCATAGCGGAACTGGATTTAGGAAGCATCATGTATCCAAAGCATATTACGGCAGAAAGCATCGTGCGTTATGTAAGAGCCATGCAGAATTCCATTGGAAGCAATGTGGAGACCTTGTACCGCCTTTGCGATAACCGGGTGGAAGCATTGGAATTTAAAGTAAATGAGCCGTCCAAGGTGGTAGGAGTGCCTTTGCAGGAGCTCCAGTTAAAGAGCAATCTGCTAATCTGCTCCATAAAGCATAATGGCAAGATCATTACGCCGGGCGGGCAGGATCAGATTTCTGTAGGTGATACGGTAATAGTAGTTACTACAAACACCGGACTGGATGATATTCGGGATATATTGAAATAATAGCGGGCATATTTTTGCGTATGGCCTGCCGAAATAAAATAAGAGGAAGATATGAATCGTTCAATTATTCGTTATATATTGGCAAGTGTGTTAGAATTTGAGGCATTATTTTTAATATTGCCATGTCTGATAGCTGTTATCTATAAGGAAGAAAGCTTTTATTCCTTTTTTGGGGTGACGCTCCTTTGTTTTATACTTGGATGGCTTGGGAGATTAAAGAAGCCTAAAATGGATCAGTTTTATGCCAGGGAAGGGTTCGTGACGGTTTCCTTAAGCTGGATTATCTTAAGTATTATGGGAGCGCTGCCTTTTTACTTAAGCGGTGAGATTCCTTCTTACGTGGATGCACTGTTTGAAACCATATCCGGCTTCACTACCACAGGCTCCAGCATCCTTTCCAATGTGGAAGGCTTGTCACACGGCGCTTTATTCTGGAGGAGCTTTACACACTGGATAGGCGGCATGGGAGTGCTGGTATTTATTCTTGCTTTGCTTCCCTTGGTAGGAGGATACAATATGTATCTGATGCGTGCAGAGTCTACCGGTGCCAATGTAAGCAAGTTCGTACCAAGGGTCAAGGAATCTGCAAGGATTTTATACAAAATTTATCTGACGATTACTGTTATGGTAGTGCTTTGTTTATGTATTGCAAAGGTACCTTTGTTTGATGCACTCTTATTGGGGTTTGGAACAGTAGGGACAGGAGGTTTTGGCCTTTTAAATGATAGTGCGGCATCCTATTCTATGCCAGTACAGGCAATCCTTACGGTCTTTATGATATTATGCGGTATCAATTTTAATGTATACTATTTATTGAAGCAGAAAAAGCCAAAAGAAGCTCTCAAATGCGAGGAGATGCGCTGGTATCTTATTATTATCGGAGCATCTGCAGCTGTCATTGCTTTTCAGATAAAAGGCAGCTTTTCCTCTGTTTTTGAAGCAGTGCATCATGCCCTGTTCCAGGTGGCTTCTGTGATTACTACCACAGGGTTTGGAACGGTAGATTTTGATACATGGCCTGCTTTATCCAAGTCCATTCTGGTGCTTTTGATGTTCATTGGAGCCTGTGCAGGAAGCACAGGAGGGGGGATTAAAGTATCCCGAATCGTTGTTTTATGTAAAAACATCAAAAAGGAGCTTTCCTATATTATTCATCCAAGGATTGTAAAGGGAATCCATTTTGAAGGACATGTGCTGGCAAAGGAAACATTAAAATCCATTCAGGTATATTTGACTACCATTTTTGTGATTTTTACAGTATCCCTGCTGCTTATTTCTATAGAAAACCATGATATAGTAACAAATTTCACTGCAGTAGCGGCTACCTTAAATAATATTGGCCCCGGTCTGGCTTTGGTGGGCCCCACACAGAATTTTGGATTCTTCTCGGATTTTTCCAAAATCGTGCTGATGATCGATATGTTGATTGGAAGACTGGAATTATTCCCAATGCTGGTCCTGATGTCACCTTCTACATGGAGAAAGAACGGATAAGCAAAAATAGATAAGAAAAAACAGGAGAGGAAAGAAGCCTGGGCATTTAACGAGTGCCCGGGCTTTTTCCTGTTACTAAAAAAGGTAATAGTTCAGACAGCTGCTTTCCCAGCAGCACCGTAACAGGCTTTTCGCAGAGAATGTTTCTACGTCGCCACGCTCCCGCTCTGATAAAAACGCAGCAGTGCTAAGCTCGAAAATACCTCGCTAAGCGCTGGCGTTTTTATAAGGGCTCCTTTAGAAATCATTCTCTGCGAAAAGCCTGTCACGGTGCTGCAGGGAAAGCAGCTGTCGGAACTGTTATAAAAAAAGAAAGACAAATTTTGAAATATTTTAATCATTTTGAGGAAAGGGAACGTTAATATATATAGAAATGAAACGGAAAGGAGCCAAAAGCCTGTGAGCGATGATGAATTAGTGGAGCAGATACGGCTTGGAAATGAAAATGCAGCGGAAGAACTGATAAAGCGCTACTATACATCTATTTTACGGTATTGTAAGTGGCATTGCAGCGATTTTGGGAAAGCGGAGGATCTGACTCAGGAAACATTTCTGAAGCTGTTTAAGAGCCTGCCGGGATATAAAGGGAAACAGAAATTCAAGGCATATTTATATACGATTGCAAGAAACTTGTGTATAGATGAAAATAGAAAGATTCGGATTTATCCACTGGAAGAAGAAGGAGCTATTGGAAAGGAATGCAAAGAAATCATCCGGATAGAGGACAGGGCAGAAATCCATGAGCTCTTGCATGTTTTGTCATGGGAGCAAAGGGAAGCGGTCATTTTACGTTTTGGAGAACAGCTTAGCTTTGGGGAAATCGGAAAAGTAATGGGATGCAGCATGCGGACGGCACAAAGCCGGGTCCGGAATGCTTTGAAAATTATGAGAAAGGAGTGGAACAATGAAAGATAAGGAACTGAAAGAATATTTACGACAATCTTTGCAACAGGAAATGCAGCCTGAAAGAATGAAAGAAACCATCGCATTGTGTTTGGAGATGATGAGGGAGCAGAAGGCAGATGAAAAAGAGCCAAGAACAGGATTTCTTCAGTATTTGTCAGATGTATTTCGATTTGAGGGGATGTCTGTTTGGGGATTACAGGCAATTACACTGTTTCTTGTCTGTATGACCATTTCCGCTATTGCAGATGTGCCCGAATATATACCTGTTTTCATGCCGCTATTTGTATTGGCGCTCATGCCTGTTTTTTTCAAAAGCCACTTTTATGGAATGAGTGAAATAGAAGCGGCAACAAGAGCCTCTGGCGCCCAGATCATACTGGCTAAGTTGATTTTAGCCGGAGCTGCAAATCTGGTGTGCATGACGGCGCTTATATGGTTTGAAATTTCCCTGCAGCATTCCTGTAAAGAAATCGGACAGATGGTTTTGTATTGTCTGGTTCCCTACTTAGTGTGCATGACTGCCATGCTGCGTTTGCTTCGACTTTTCAGGAAAGAGAACATAGCAGTCTATGGGACTTTCATGCTTAGCTCTTGTGCTTTCTGGGGGATGTCAGCAAAAATACTGCCATGGCTATACGAAACATCTGCAATAGGGCTTTGGGGTATGGCATTTCTTGTTTTTGCCGTATTTTTTGGAAAGGAAATCTATTTTGTCATAGAAATGAGAAAGGAAGGAAACATGTATGGAATTATCGCTTGACCGCTTGACAAAGCATTATGGAAGGAAAATTGCGGTAGATTGTGTCAGTGCCACACTAAAGCCGGGAGTCTATGGGCTTTTGGGGGCAAATGGTGCCGGGAAGACAACATTGATGCGCATGCTGTGTGCCATTTTGGAACCAACCTCCGGAGAGGTGTTTCTGGATGGGAAGGAAGTAACCTCATTGGGAGCTGATTACCGAAATGTATTGGGATATCTGCCCCAGGATTTTGGATATTATCCGGGGTATACCGCTATGGAATTTTTAATGTATGTTTCTGCATTAAAGGGCATACCAAGACAGATTGCCGGGAAACGCACAAAAGAGCTGTTAGAGGTGGTAGGCCTTGGCAGTGTGGCTCACAAAAAGATAAAAACCTTTTCCGGCGGCATGAAGCAAAGGGTAGGAATTGCGCAGGCTTTACTGAACAATCCGAAAATTTTGATTTTAGATGAGCCTACGGCAGGATTGGACCCAAAGGAGCGGGTTCGCTTCCGAAATCTGCTTTCCGATTATGCAGGGGATAAAATCGTCATTCTTTCTACCCATATCGTGTCGGATATAGAAGCCATAGCGGATGAAGTACTGCTTATGAAAAAAGGAAAATTCATATTACAGGGGACGGTTTCAGAGTTGACGAAAAAAGCTGCCGGAAAAGTGTGGGAGCTTACTGTATCGCCGGAAGAAGCAAAAAGATGGCAGGCAAAAGCGGCAGTTGCCAATTTAAGACATGAAGGAGCACAGATGGTATTGCGCATTCTCTCAGACACATGCCCGGCGGAAAATGCCCTGCCATGCAAAACCACGTTGGAGGATTTATACTTATACTATTTTGGAGAAGAGGAAGGAGTGCGGTAAATATGGATTTATTTTACCTGGAACATAAAAAATTGTGGCGCAAAGGAAGTACGAAAATCTGTGTTCTTTTATGCTTTTCCTATATTGTGATATTTGGAAGCATATTAAATTATTCGTGGATTTCCTTTGGAAGCAGCCATGATTATAAAACCTCCTTTGGAAATGATTTTGACGGATATTCCAATATAAGGAACTGTCAGGAATATGCCAAAAAGGCTGGAGGGGAGCTGACGGAAGAAGCTTTGCAGCAATTGGTAAAAGACTATCAGGAAATGATAGCTGCAGGCAGAGCAGAGGAGCTGAAAAAAATCGACTGGTCTATAGTGGAAGGATGGCTTGGTACCCTATATCCGGAACTGGAAAGAAGAGATACAGATGTATATCATTTGATGATGGAATATGTGGAACCGGAAATGCTTACCGGGATTTATGAAAAACGGGAGCAGGCAATCGAAAATTTTCTGGAAGCAAGCGGGCAGACAGGAGAAGAAAGAGACTATCTGCAGAGCATGAATGAAAAGGTAAAACTCCCTTTCCGATACGATTGGACAAATGGCTGGGCAACCCTTCTTGCAAGTATGCTGGATGATTTAGGTATGGTCATGGCATTGTTTCTGGCAATTGTGCTATCAGCGGTATTTGCAGGAGAGTGGCATAACAACATGGGTTCCCTGACCTTGACCATGAAAAACGGATGGCAGAAAATAGCCCGTGCCAAAATAAGCAGCGGCATGTTATTTGTACTGGAATTATTTCTGCTTCTTTTTGTGGGAAATGTGGCAGCACAGGTCTGCTACCTGGGAACCGACGGATGGGACATGCCCATTCAAAACATTAAGATGATAGCAGTGGTTCCCATGAATATGCTTCAGGCAGAGTGTTATGAATATGCATTCGTATTACTTGGAGCAATAGGATATGCGGGAATCGTCATGCTCATATCAGCTTCCGTAAAAAACCATGCAGCAGCCCTTCTTCTTAGCCTTGCTGTTGTATACGCTCCCATGATGATTGCACAATATCTGCCATTTGGTTTACAGAAAGCATTAGATTTAATACCATTAGCAGGCAGCGCAGCAGACATTTTCAGAACCAATACATTCCATTTATTTGGCAAGTATATCTGGTCCCCATATTTACTCATAACCGTTCCAGTTCTGATAGGCATTTTCTGCACCCCCTTTGCCATAAAAAAATGGGCAAGAAAGTTGAAAGGGTAGAAGTTGGATATAAAAAAAGAAAGAATAGCAAGAAGAGTAAGAGAAAAGGAAAGAAAAAAGAAAAGAGAAAATTACATAGATTATTTGTACGCTTTGTAGCTTTCGATACACAGTGGGAGCCGGCATCGCATATGGCATATAGTAGTCTTCCAGGCCTTGGCAAAGTCGCCGGCACTTACGCACCGTATTTTGGTGCGTTAGTACCGCTGCCTCTTTGCAGAGCGAAAGCGTGCCCGGAAGACTACTATATGCTATATGCGATGCCGGCTCCCACGTCCGTATATCAAAACCTTTACAACACTTTCCCCAAAAACTCCCGAAGCCGTGGACTCTCAGGACATTCAAACATTTCCTTCGGCGTATTTTCCTCCACAATCCTTCCCTCATCAATAAAAAGAACCCTGGAAGCAACCTCCTTAGCAAACCCCATTTCATGGGTAACAATCAACATCGTCATCCCCTGCTTTGCCAGATCCCCGATTACCTCTAACACTTCCCCCACCATTTCCGGGTCCAAAGCAGAAGTAGGCTCATCAAACAACAGCACCTCCGGATTCATGCAAAGAGCCCGGACAATGGCAATACGCTGCTTCTGTCCGCCGGAAAGCTGCCCCGGATAAGCATTTGCTTTTTCCAAAAGCCCTACCCGTTCCAAATATCCCATGGCCATTTCATTTGCTTCCTGCTCGGACATATGTAAAAGCTTCATAGGCGCCAAAGTCATATTCCGTAATATAGTCATATTGGGGAACAAATTAAAATGCTGGAATACCATGCCGATTTTCTGACGGTACTTGTCAATATTCACATGCTTATCCGTAATATTCTGTCCCTCAAATAAAATAGTGCCGCCTGTAGGCATTTCCAATAAATTCAAGGAACGTAAGAAAGTAGACTTGCCGGAGCCGGAAGGTCCGATGATAGCGATAACCTCCCCTTTCTTGACGGAGGTGGAAATATGGTCCAGAACCAGATTATCTCCAAATGATTTTTCCAAGTCTTTTATTTCAAACAATGTAGCATTATCGGTCACTGGTCCGAAGCCTCCTTTCCAATCTGCCTACCAGTCCGGTGAGCAGCATAACGATTATTAAATAGATAAGCCCTGCTGCAATCAGCGGCAGAAAGGCTTCATAAGTACGGCTTCTGATAATATCGCTTCCTCTTGTCAGATCCATAATGCCGATATAGCCGCAGACAGAGGTTTCCTTTAACAGCACGATAAATTCGTTTGCCAGTGCAGGAAGCACATTTTTAAAGGCCTGGGGAAGAATGATGTATATCATGGTCTGCCTGTAGCTGAAGCCCAGACTCCGTCCTGCTTCAAACTGCCCGTTATCAATGGACATAATGCCGGAACGGACGATTTCTGCCACATAGGCACCGGAGTTGATGCCAAAAGCAATCATGGCCACCATCACCTTTGGCAGGGGAGTGGCAACCAGAATCACATAAAACCAGATCAGAAGCTGCAGCATGGCAGGAGTTCCCCGGATGACTGCTAAATAAAACTTACAGAGGGCATTTAAAAATTTCATTCTGCCTGTCTTATCATGAGTAGAGCGGACAACGGCAATGAGAAAACCAAGCAATACGCCAAAGATTACCGCAAAAAAGGTAATGAGAAGCGTATTGCCAAGACCTTCTACCAGATACATATAACGTTTGTCTTTTATAAAATTCAGCTCAAAGCTTTGTATAAAGTTATTCATGAGGTATCATCCTATTACTTTCTTACGATTATGACCTGGGTAGCAGTGGTGTAGCTGTCGGTAAAGTCAATGCTTTGTAAACGGTCTTCTGTAACGGTCATGCCTGCCACGCCGATATCTGCCTTGCCGGACTGTACCGCATTGATGATTGCGTCAAATTCAATATCATCTACTTTCAGTTCATAACCCAGCTTGTCGCAGACTGCCTGTGCCATATCCACATCGATTCCGATGACTTTATTGCCTTCATAATACTCATATGGTTCAAAAGCGGCATTGGTGGCCATCACAAGAGTTCCTTTGGAACGGTCCACATCAGCAGGAGATTCGTAAGGAGACTGCCCCTTTGTGTCATCTCCTATGTAATTGGCGATGATGGAATCCAATGTACCGTCTGCCTTTAACTCGGACAGAGCCCCGTTGATGGCAGCGGTTAAATCTGCCTTGTCCTTGGAGACGCAGATTGCATATTCCTCAATTGCGAATTCCTCCTCCAGAATCATTAAATCATCATTTTTCTCAACAAATGCCTTTGCCGGTTGAGCATCAATGATAACACAGTCAACCTTACCCTGCTTTAATGCCTGTACGGCATCGTTGCCTTTATTGAAACGTTCTACAGTAGAAGCTTCGCCTTCGTATCCTTCCGGAAAGACGCCGCTTTCCAAATCTTCATAATCGGAAGCATAAATATCTCCGGTGGTTCCAAGCTGAACACCGATTTTCTTACCGCATAAATCGTCTATGGTAAATACGGTATTTTCCGCTACATTGCTACAGCCCGTGAAAGAAAGAGCCATAACGGCAGCTAAAGACAGGGCTGCAAATTTTTTCATGTTTTTCATAACAAATCCTCCATATTTTTATACTGTCCTCTATTATAGCAAAGGAATTTCAAGCTTACAACCGAAAAATTGATAGGAAAATTGGAAAAATAAAGGGATATTTTAGAAATTGTTAAAATATTATGGGAAAAAGGACAGGATTGTAGTAAAATATAGAAGAAATGCGATATTTCTCTTAAAGCGGATGAGCATAAAAGGAGTTGGGTAGATGATATTTCAATGTGAAAATTGTGGGGGAAATGTGGTATATGACCCGGAAAAAGGAAAGATGCATTGTCCTTACTGCAACAGCAGCGACAGTGAAGCGGGTAAGCCGGGGGTGGGCCTTATGTGTGCTGGCTGCGGCGGACAATTGCTGGCTGGGGATTTTGCAAGTGCATGTAAATGCAGCTATTGCGGAAGCTACAATATTATAGAAGAAAGAGTGCAGGGAGAATATACCCCCCATTTGGTCCTGCCCTTCCGGTTCGGGAAAAAGGCGGCAAAAGAACGGATTATCGAACAGTTTAAAAAGAAGCGGTTTCTTCCGTCTACCTTTCTAAGCGATGCCTATCTGGAAAGGATGGAAGGAAATTATGTCCCTTTCTTTTTGTATGATTACTTTTGCAGATATCATTTTGAAGGAACCGGAAAAAAAGTGCGGGTATGGACCTCCGGAAATACGGAATATACGGAAACATCCCTGTATAAAGTAGAAAGAAACATGAATGTGGACTTTTCCAAAATCCCTGTGGATGCCTCTATTAAGATGGAAGACGGCATGATGGACTTATTGGAACCGTATGATTACCAGGCTTTAGAGGTGTTTCAGGAAAAGTATCTTTCAGGCTTCCTTGCGGAACGCTTCAATATGGATTCCAATGAGCTGTCTGTCAGGGCAAAGGAAAAAGTAAAAAGTGACGCAAAGCAAATGGCAAGAAATACCATGAAAGGCTATCAGAGCATACATACAAACTATGAACAGGCGGATTTGGATTTAAAGGATACACAGTATTCCCTTTTTCCGGTGTGGTCTTATAAGTATGATTACGGCGGAAAGAAATACCGCTTTCATTTAAACGGCCAGACTGGGAAACTGGTGGGCGAAGCGCCTGTTTCCTACAAAAAGGCAGCCATTTATTCCGGAACGGTATTTATGGGAGTATTGGCTATTTTTTATCTGATCGGCATGATTTTGGAGGTATTGTAGATGAGGAATATAAAAGAGTTTTTCGGACGGTTTAAATGGCTGTTTCTGGTAATAGCGGTCCTGTTTTTTGTCTGGTTGTTTCTGTTGATCTTGCACAGTGGCAGAGAGGAAGCGGTTTCTGAAAGAACAAACGAGGTGTGCGATACTACGGAACGGGTCTTTGATTATGCCGGAAAGCTTACTGATTATGAGGAAGAAATCCTAAGGAAGCTCATTGCGGAAACGGAAAAGGAAATCGGCTGTGACATCGTCCTGGTTACGTTGAATGAAGAGCTTTACGAAAACATAAGGGACTATGCGGATGACTTTTATGATGAGCATATGTTTGGTTACAATGAACCGTGGGGAGACGGAGTTGTCTATGTGGATAACTGGTATGATGGAAATGTGTGGTTTTCCACTTCAGGAAAAGCGGAGGACACGTATTCAAAAAACATGATTGAGGACCTTATCGATCATGTGACGGGCATAACCAATGAAAATCCATATGAGGCTTATAAACGTTACATCAATGATGTTTCTGCACAGATGTCGGGCAGAAGCATAGGTTCCATTTCTCTGGACACACCGGTAATACTGTTTGTGTCCCTGCTGATTGCCATTGTCTATGCCGCTACGGGGATTTCTGGTGCAAAAGCGAAAAGAACCACCGGGATTACCGAATATGTGCCGGAAGGAAGGCCTGATATGGGCTTTTGTAACGATGCTTTGATAAGCACCCATACCACCAGAAGGCATATTGACAGAGGAAGCGGTGGAAGCAGTGGAGGCGGCGGTCACCATATGTCAAGCGGCGGTCATTCCCATGGCGGAGGCGGCGGACATCATTAGGAGGAGAACGAAATGCAGAGGAATATGTTGCGGGCAGGAGGAAACTGCCCGTATTGCAAGGCTAAGATATTTTTTTATTATGAGGAAGAATGGTTGTATGGAAGTCCCATCAGAACCTGTAAAAAGTGCGGGAAAAACTATCTGGATGACAGATACCATGAAATTGCAGTGGAAGGAATTAGACCAAATGCGCTTTCCATAAGGTGGAATGGAACCGGCCTGCTTATCATGCTTGGGATTTTTCTGATTGCTTTTCTTATACATTTTTATGAAGTAAGCCATGAGAGCCCATATAGTCTGGAATTTTGCGGCTTAATGATCGTTGCATTGATTTGTATCCTGTTTTTTATAATCGATTCCATTAGAATCCTGACGGGAGCAAAGGCTAAGAAACTGGAGAGGCTTCGGGAGGAATCAGTGAAAAGGCTAAGGAACTGGGGCTATGCAAAAGAGCTGGAGGAGCTTGGTTATCCGGTTCCTGAGGAATATTTATAACAGGAGCACATCCAATAGTTACATATCCCATCATCACATGTCAAACGCCATATTCAAAGCTTCGGATACCGTAAAGCTTAACCGTTTGATCACCTCGTCAATATCCTTGCTGGTAACATACATATTATGAAGCTCACTGTTTACCATCTTGCCCTGAAAGGAACTGTCCGCTTCTCCTTCTTCCATATAAGAAAGCGCATCCCTGACGATTGTTTCCGCATCTACTACGGTAGGGATGCCGATTGCGATGACAGGAATGCCCAGACTTTCCTTTGTAAGCCCGTCCCGGTGGTTTCCTACACCGGAGCCGGGATGAATGCCGGTATCGGTAATCTGGATCGTCTTGTTTAAGCGTTTAATGCTTCTGGCAGCAAGGGCGTCTATGACGATCATAAGGTCCGGCTTTGTCTGTTCCACCACCCCTCTGATGATTTCTGCCGTTTCCATGCCGTTCTTAGCCATGACTCCGGGGGCAAGGGAGCTGATTAAATGCATTCGGCTCTTATTATAAGCAGCTTTTCCATAGGCTTTTACAATATGCCTGGTAATGCACAGATTATCAATGACATCAGGACCAAGGGCGTCGGCAGTTACCTCTCTGTTTCCCAACCCTACCACCAGGATAGACTGTTCCTTTTCAAAGTCGGGAATGATCTCCTTTAGCTGTGCAGCCAGCTCCTTTGAAATTTCCCGGTGATAGTTTTCGTCCGGCTCTATCATATTCGGCGTCTCCAATGTAATATAGGTCCCCATTGGTTTACATAATGCTTTTGCACCGTTCTTGGTGGATACCAGTACTTTGGTAATACGGGTTTCCGTATTTTCATGATAGATTTCGTCCACAGTGATGCCGTGAGTATTTTCCGAAACCACCTCCATATTCTCGTGTGCTTCCAATGCAAGGTCGGTGCGGACTGAATGAACAGACATAATGATTTCCTCCATGTAATGAATCTGAAAAATATATATCCATAGTCTGTGCAGTTTTCACAAAAATATAGAATGTTGTTGCAACATTTTACAAATTTACAAAATCATATTGACAGAACAAATCTCAACCCATATAATAATATGCGTGTGTTTACATCAGACTGTCCGTGTCCAGACTTAGATGTAAATAGAAACATTCAGAACGAATAACAGAACAAATATAGGAGGTGTAAGTCTTGGCTAACATCAAATCTGCAAAAAAGAGAATTTTAGTAAATCGTACAAAGGCTGATAGGAACAAAGCGATTAAATCCGGTGTGAAAACCGCTATGAAGAAGGTTTATACAGCGATTGAAGCAAAAGATGCAGAGGCAGCAAAGGAAGCTTTAAGAAATGCCACAGTTGTAATCGATAAGGCTGCAACAAAAGGTATCTACCATAAGAACAATGCTGCAAGAAAGGTTTCCCGTTTAACCAAAGCGGTAAACAAAATTGCTTAATCTAACATAGAATCATATATGAGAAGTGTCAGGAGCCGTCATTCCTGACATTTTTTTTGTGAAAAAATTGAGAAAAGCCTTATATATACCATGGAAAGTTCTAAAATTTTCTTCTATTACATATAATTTCTTAGTCTTATTTATGACAAGCCGAATATTCCGCCGCAGGCAACGGGGAATTTGCCCTTTGGGGCATTTGTCAAGGGTAAATCAATATGCTCTTGACGAATTGCCCATAGGAATAAACAGTTACAGGATATGAAAAGCCCATGTCGGGCGGCAAAAGATTAGGAGAGATACATAGCATGGAGAAAAACAGAATACAGAACATGGTGCTTGGCATTCTGTGTTTTTTAGGATGCTTTTGTATTATAAGGGCGGCACTTCTCTTTGGTTTTTTTGGCAGAGGAAATGTATCCTATTTTCTTGCCTGGGGGGACAGACAAATACTTTCCATTCATTGCCCGGCTTTTCTTTACATGGAAGAAACCAATGTAGCAGTGCATGTGGAAGAAATCGGAAAAGAGGTTGCAGCGGGCTATTTGCCAATTTACGATTATATGCGGGAAAACCCCCAATATAAAGTGGAAATGGAAAATCAGGAAATGATTGAAAAGATCATTCTGAATGAGGGACAGGATGAGAACCATGTGCCCCTCCAGACAGAAACGGGGCCGGGCGCTATGGAGGATGGACTTGCGGCAATGGAAGAAGAAAACAGACAGGCCGTGGAAGAGGAGATGAGAAAAGAAAATGCCAATATAGATTTTGTATCGGCAAAGGAAAAAGCCATAACCTATGATTTGGAACAGTTTCGGGATTTTGAAACGCTTTTAGGAGAATTTTATGTACTGGACAGCAGTACCACCATTGATGAGAGTCAGCTGAATCTGGATGCACTTTTAGGAAAAGATATGACCATGAAGACCTCAAAGGACAAACCACAGATTCTGATTTATCATACACATTCCCAGGAGGCATTTGCGGACTCCGTGCCGGGAGATGAATCAACTACGATTCTTGGAGCGGGAGAAAAGCTGGCGGAGCTTCTTAGGGCATATGGCTTTAACGTAATACACCATACCGGAAAATATGATGTGGAAAGCCGGGATTATGCATATTCCAATGCAGCTCCTGCAATCGAACAGATATTGGCGGAAAATCCATCCATAGAAGTCATTATCGACCTGCATAGGGATGGAGTGGCAGAAGGAACAAGGCTTGTGACCAATTTAAACGGAAGACCTACCGCACAGTTTATGTTTTTTAACGGTTTAAGTCGTACAAAAAAACGGGGAGATATTGATTATCTTAAAAATGATAATATCGGGGAAAATCTGGCATTTTCTTTCCAGGCACAGTTAAAATGCAAGGAATATTATCCGGGCCTTGCCAGAAAAATATATTTAAAGGGCTACCGCTATAATATGCATTATCGGGGAAAAAGCCTGTTGATAGAGGTAGGGGCACAGACTAACACGGTGGAAGAAATCATGAATGCCATGGATCCCATTGCCCATGTATTATATCTTACCTTGTCGGGAGAAGAAAATTAGCAGGGGACAATTGAAAAGAAGTATGACAAAATGCCTGTAGGAACATTGCACCGGAAGAAAATTTTTGTTATACTGACAAGCAGTGAAAAGAAACAGAAAACCATTTGCATGGAAAATAAATACAATAGAAGAGCAGAACAAGGAACAGGAGAAGGAATATGGCAGGTATCGATCAAAGCAAAATCAGAAATTTTTGTATAGTAGCCCACATAGATCATGGCAAATCCACATTGGCGGACAGGATTATTGAGAAGACCGGGCTGCTCACAAGCAGGGAAATGCAGGCTCAGGTTCTGGATAATATGGAACTGGAACGGGAAAGGGGCATTACCATAAAGGCTCAGACCGTCCGGATTGTATACAAGGCAAAGGATGGGGAGGAATATATTTTCAACCTGATCGATACACCGGGACATGTGGACTTTAACTATGAAGTAAGCCGCAGTCTGGCTGCCTGTGATGGGGCTATTTTAGTAGTGGATGCCGCACAGGGAATAGAAGCCCAGACGCTGGCAAACGTATACCTTGCCCTGGATCATAATCTGGACGTGTTCCCCGTCATCAATAAGATCGATCTGCCAAGTGCAGAACCGGAACGGGTAAAGGAAGAAATCGAAGACGTAATAGGAATCGAAGCACATGATGCTCCTTTGATTTCCGCCAAAAACGGAATTGGCATTGAGGAAGTGTTGGAGCAAATCGTATCCAAAATCCCGGCACCGGAGGGAGATCCCAATGCTCCCCTGAAGGCGCTTATTTTTGATTCCCTTTATGATTCTTATAAAGGAGTCATTATTTTCTGCCGCATCAAGGAAGGAACCGTAAAGAAAGGAACCCCGATTTTAATGATGGCAACCGGAGCGAAGGCAGAAGTGGTAGAAGTAGGATATTTTGGCGCCGGCCAGTTTTTGGAATGTGATGAGCTTTCCGCCGGAATGGTAGGCTATATTACTGCTTCCATTAAAAACGTAAAGGATACGGCAGTGGGCGATACGGTAACCAATGCCAAGGAGCCTTGCAAAGAGCCCCTTCCCGGCTACAAAAAGGTCCAGTCCATGGTCTATTGCGGCATGTATCCGGCAGATGGGGCAAAATATCCGGATTTAAGGGACGCTTTGGAAAAGCTTCAGTTAAACGATGCTTCCTTACATTACGAGCCGGAAACCTCCATTGCCCTGGGCTTTGGATTCCGCTGCGGATTTTTAGGTCTGCTTCATCTGGAAATCATACAGGAGCGTTTGGAAAGGGAATATAATCTGGATTTGGTCACCACAGCACCGGGAGTTATTTACAAGGTGCACAAAAGCAATGGGGAAGTCATTGAACTAACGAACCCAAGCAATCTGCCGGACCCTTCGGAAATCGAATATATGGAAGAGCCCATCGTCAGTGCGGAAATCATGGTAACCTCCGAATTTATTGGTGCCATTATGGAGCTTTGCCAGGAGCGGCGGGGCGTTTATCTTGGAATGGAATATATGGAAGAAACAAGAGCCCTTCTTCGCTACGAGCTTCCCTTAAATGAAATCATTTATGACTTTTTTGATGCCTTAAAGTCCCGTTCAAGAGGATATGCCTCCTTTGATTATGAATTAAAAGGCTATGAGCAGTCCGAGCTGGTAAAACTGGACATGCTCATCAATAAAGAAGAAGTGGATGCCCTGTCTTTCATCGTCCATAAAGACAGCGCTTATGACAGAGGCAGGAAAATGTGCGAGAAGTTAAAAGAGGAAATCCCAAGGCATCTGTTTGAAATCCCCATTCAGGCAGCAGTGGGCGGGAAAGTCATTGCAAGAGAAACAGTCAAGGCAATGCGCAAGGATGTGCTGGCAAAATGCTACGGAGGAGACATTACCCGTAAGAAAAAGCTTTTGGAAAAGCAGAAGGAAGGCAAGAAGCGCATGCGCCAGATAGGAAATGTGGAAATCCCGCAGCAGGCATTTATGAGCGTGCTGAAGCTGGATGATAAATAGTGGGCAAGCGTATGAAAGAGAAAGCGCTTTCAGGTAACCCGTTAAGCCTTTATATCCACATTCCCTTCTGTGTAAAAAAGTGCCGCTATTGCGATTTCTTATCGGCGCCTGCCGGGGAAGAGACCCAAAAAGAGTATGTCTGTGCTTTAGCAAAAGAAATAGAATATTGGGGAAAAATCCTTCCCGGAGTCCGGATAAAATCCGTTTACATCGGCGGGGGAACACCTTCTCTTTTGTCAGAAGAACTTATAGAGTTTGTGTTATGTAAACTAAAAAAAGCATTTCCCAATGCTGTGGGAACAGAAAAAAATTCTTATGGCAGGGAGGCAAAGACGAATATAGCAGAAGCAGCAGAACTGGAAGCAATTGAAACGGAAATTTCCATAGAAGTCAATCCCGGCACCGTAACAGAAGAAAAGCTGAAGGCTTACAGACAGGCAGGAATCAATCGCATAAGCATAGGACTTCAGTCAGCAGATGCGGAAGAATTAAAGCTGTTAGGCAGAATCCATACCTATGAGGACTTTTTGGAAACCTATCATATGGCAAGGGCACAGGGCTTTGCCAATCTGAATATAGATTTAATCAGTGCCCTGCCTGGGCAAAAGCTGAAAAGCTGGCAGGGCACTTTGGAAAAAGTACTGGCATTAGAACCGGAGCATATTTCTGCCTATAGCCTGATGATTGAAGAAGGAACCCCCTTTTACGAAGCCTATTCCGGTCATCCGGAGCTATTGCCGGATGAAGAGACGGATCGTGCCATGTATGCCCTTACAAAGCATATGCTTAAGCAGGCTGGCTATGAGCGGTACGAAATATCTAATTACAGTAGAAAAGGAAAAGAATGCCGGCACAATACAGTGTACTGGCAGAGAGGGAATTATCTTGGCCTCGGTCTTGGAAGCGCTTCTATGATAGAAAATGTCCGCTTTCGGAATACCACCGTATTGAAAAATTATATAAATTTTTGGAGATTTAATGAGAAGACTGTTTGTGAAAGCTTTCCTGCAGAAGCAGATATTTACTCTATATGCAGGGGGACAAGGGAGGTTTGCAGGAACATCCAATGCCTTACTATAGAAGAACAGATGGAGGAATTCATGTTTCTTGGGCTTCGCATGATAAAAGGAGTATCCGTAAAAGAGTTTGAAGCTGTTTTTGGTAAGAGCATTTTCCAAGTGTATGGAAGACAGATTGAGAAATATAGAGAGCAGCAGGCGCTTACTGTGACGGAGCGAATCGCCTTGACAGACAGAGGGCTTGATGTGAGCAACTCGATTCTGGCGGATTTTCTTTTTTGAGGAAAGAAAAAGGGCAGGAACTAAGGAGGGATAGAGCATGAACAAAAAGTACATTGTACTTCATCTTATTTTAATGTTTTACGCCATAGGAGGAATTTTCAGCAAACGGGCTGCAGAATTCCCCCTTCTGTCTGTTTCCTTTTTTGGAAATTATATGGCAGTTCTGGTAATTTTGGCGGTTTATGCACTTTTCTGGCAGAAAATATTGAAAAAGCTTCCGCTGACGGTAGCTATGGCAAACAAATCAGTGACTGTTATATGGGGCATGATTTTTGGATATTTATTTTTTCAGGAAAAAATCACATTCTGCAATGTGATTGGTGCAGTCATTATCATACTGGGAATCTGTCTGGTGGTCAATGGAGATAAGGAGCAGGAAACATGTACATAGGAATTTTTTTGGTTTCGGTTCTGATTGCTTCCATCTCACAGGTATTGTTGAAAAAAAGCGCCATGAAGCATTATGCTTATAAATTCGGGGATTATTTAAATCCCTATGTCATTTGTGCTTATGGCCTGCTTTTTTTCTCTATGTTTTTAACGGTTCTTGCTTATCGGGGCGTAGAGTTGAAAACAGGGCCTGTCATAGAGGCAACCAGTTACATTTATGTTGCAATATTAAGTGCGGTTTTTTTAAAGGAAAAGATTACAAATAAGAAGAAGCTTGGTTTACTGATAATCATAATTGGGATTTTAGTATCCAATTTATAAAAGAAAGAGGTATGACGGGAATATAGTGCCATTATTGGGCAGGAATTTTATGTTTGCCCTTGCCTTTTGCCGTAGAAATTAGTATAATAAAAACAGAGTGTACCGTGAGCCAAACTCTACGCATATACTATAGTAAAATGTTTTTTGGGGGCTTTTCTTGCAAACCTTTCAAAAACCTCTGTCAGAGACAGAAGAAGCTTACTATATAAGGCTGCTGAAAGAAGGCGATGAGGCACAGGCAAAGGAAGCACGGGGAATATTGATTGAGCGGAATTTAAGGCTGGTTGCCCATATTGCAAAAAAGTACCAAAATGTAGAAGAAGAACAAGAGGACCTTATATCAATAGGCACCATTGGACTGATTAAGGCGGTAAGTACCTTTGATGAGAGGAAGGGAAGCCGGCTGGCAACCTATGCAGCCAGATGCATTGACAATGAACTGCTCATGCTGCTTAGAGCCAAAAAGAAAACGTCAAAAGAAGTTTCCCTGTATGAACCGCTTGGTACGGACAAGGAAGGAAACGAAATCAATTTGCTGGACATCACTGTTTCGGAGCAGCTTGATGTGATAGAGCAGATGGCCACCAGAGAAGACATTGCAAAGCTCATGTCACTGGTGGATAAAGTGTTAAAGGGAAGAGAAAAAGATATCATCATGATGCGTTACGGATTGTTGACGGATCGGGAAATTACCCAGAGGGAAATCGGGAAAGAGCTTGGTATATCCAGAAGCTATGTGTCCCGGATAGAAAAAAAGGCGCTTCATAAGCTTCGGCAGGCCTTTGAGCAGATGGGTTAAGACAAAAGTACAGGGGGAAGAACCATGAAGTTTGTAAAAACAGAAGCTCTGAAGGTGGGAATGCGTCTGGCAAGGCCCATATACAATCGGGATGGAGTGCTGCTTTACGAAAGAAATTCCAAGCTGACATCCCAAGGAATCCAGAGCATACGAAACTTTGCTTTGATCGGAATATTCATATTAGAGCCGGCGGAACCGGTGCCGCCTATGACGGAAGAGGACATTGCCTTTGAACGTTATCAGGCCATGGCAGTCTTTGCCGTCCGGGAAGAGCTGGCAATGATTTTACAAACAAAGAAAGCACCAAAGATACAAGTCATTGCTTCTAACGTCATTAAAAATTACGGGCATCTTGACCATAAAATCAACTTTATCCAAAATCTAAGAAGCAAAGAGGATTTCGTATATAAACATTCCGTGAATGTGGCTATATTGTGTGCCATGATTGCGCACAATATGAATATAAAGCCGGAGGAACAGCTGGAAACGGTTCTGGCGGCTTTGGTTCATGATATTGGAAAGCTGATGGTTTCGGAGGGGTTACAGGAGAAGGAAGCACTGACGGAACAGGAGAAGGTAATTCAGCAGGCAGCAGAAACAAACGGCCATGAAGCTATTGAAATGGTGTTTTCCGCCAATCCGAACATAAAGCGTATCTGCGTTCAGAGTCAGAAGGCATTGGTGGATTTTAACTCCGGTATTTATAGTGAAACGAGGCTTGTAGAAGGAGCTAAAATCCTTATGGTGGCTGAGCTGTTTGATTCCATGACTGCCATGAGTGTAAACGGAGTTCCGGAATCGGAGGTAGTAGCCATCCGGCTTTTGTTAGAGCGAAAGGATGTTTTTGAACAGAAAGTGGTAGTAGCTTTGATCAGGTCCATCAATCTGTTACGGCCCGGCCTTACCGTGGAACTGAATACAGGGGAAAAGGGAATTGTCATTACTGCCAATGATGAGGACATCTTATATCCGGTAGTGCTGAGCTTTTCGGATAATCAGGTTCTGGATTTAAGCGACAGAAATACCTATGGGGATTTAGAGATTAAAGACATTATGAAGACATTGGACAACCGTCATGTTATGGATGTGGAATTCTTAAAAGAAAATGGTTATGATTATATGATAAAGGAACCGGAATATGTTAGCGTGTCTTTGGAGGAAGAGAAAGAATATGTTCCGGGAATAGACTTTTAAACCAGAAATATAAAGGAACATTATCCCGAGCAGCATCAAAGGGGTGAAATAATAAAAGATAGAAAGGACAAAAAAATATGGTACCAACAATGCCAGAAATCTTGCAGGTAGCACATGATGCCAAGGCATCTGATGTGCATATTACTATAGGCCTTCCGCCTGTCATGCGTGTACACGGAAGGTTGAAAAAAATGGATTTTCCAGTTCTTGAAGCGGAAGATACAAAAGAGCTTTTGCTTCAGGTCATGACGCCGGGGCAGAGGGAAAAGTTTGAGGAAGATGGAGAATATGATATGTCCGTTGCAGTAGAAGGGCTGGGCCGTTACCGTTTGAATGCCTTCAAGCAGAGGGGCGCCGTAGCCATGGCTCTTCGAACCATAAGCATTGAAATTCCCAGCTCGGAGAGTCTGGGCGTGCCTCCGGCTATGGTGGAGATGCAGCACAAAAAGAGAGGGCTGGTGCTTGTAACAGGCCCTACCGGTAGTGGTAAGTCTACCACGCTGGCATCCATATTAGACAAGATCAATACGAACAGGGATGCCCATATCATCACTTTGGAAGACCCGATCGAGTATATGCACCGACATAAGAAGTCCATGGTCAACCAAAGGGAAGTGGGAATGGATACGGGAAGCTTTGCCAATGCATTAAGGGCTGCTCTTCGTGAAGACCCGGATGTTATTCTGGTAGGTGAGATGCGTGATTTTGAAACCATCGGAATTGCCATTACGGCAGCGGAAACAGGACATCTTGTTTTTTCCACCTTACATACTGTGGATGCGGCAAGTACTATCGACCGTATCATAGACGTATTCCCGCCTCACCAGCAGCAGCAGATCCGGGTACAGCTTTCAAATGTGCTTGAGGCTATTGTAGCACAGACATTAGTTCCTACCATAAATGGGGATGGACGTGTAGCTGCTTTTGAGGTGCTCATTGCAAACCATGCGGTCCGGAATCTGATCCGTGAAGGAAAGACCCATCAGGTTGCATCTATTTTGCAGACTAATAAGCAGGCGGGTATGCAGACAATGGATGATGCCCTGCTGACGCTTTATATGAGCAGGCAGATTTCCAAAGATGACTGTATTAAATATGCCCATGATTCTAACGCTATGAAATCAAAAATATTATAAATTTTTCTATTATCTTATAAATCTTAACATGATTCCTTTCCCTGCGGCGAAAAGCAGGGAGGGAATCAGAATCTGTCGATTCAGACAGGATTTCCAATTGAAACTTAAAATAATCACAACAATTCATAAGAAAAGGAGAAAACTATGTTTTGCAAAGTCATGTCAGGTGCCTTGCAGGGGATAGAATGCTACCTTGTTACAGTAGAGGTGGATATTTCTACAGGACTTCCCTGCATGGAATTAGTGGGCTTTTTAAGCTCGGAAGTAAGAGAAGCAAAGGAACGGGTGCGGGTAGCCATGCATAACTGCAATGCTTCCGTTCCTACGGGCCGGGTAACGGTCAATCTTTCTCCTGCCAATGTGCGCAAGGCAGGAAGCTCTTTTGACCTGCCCATTGCAGCAGGCATTTTAGGCGCCATGAAAAGGGTGGAAGAAATCTGGTTCAGCCAGGCTCTTTTTGCAGGAGAACTAGGGCTTGATGGAAGCATCAGAGGAGTGAAAGGGATACTTCCCATGGTATTAGAGGCAAGGAAAAGAGGCTTTAAGGCTTGCGTCATACCAAAAGAAAATGTAAAGGAAGGAAAACTGGTCAGGGGGATCTCCGTGTTTGGAGTGAGCCATCTGGAAGAGGTGATAGAACTGATTTCTCAGAAACAAATACCTGTGCCGGAGGAAAAGAAGGAAGAAAAGAGTACAAAATCGGAAAAAGAGCCGGACTTTTTAGAAGTAATAGGACAGGAAACGGTAAAAAGAGCAGCCCTTGCTGCGGCAGCTGGATTTCACCATTTTCTTATGCTGGGGCCGCCAGGTGTGGGAAAGACCATGATAGCGAAAAGAATTCCGGGGATACTTCCCGGACTGTCTGAAGAAGATTGTCTGGAAGTGTCCAAGGTTTATAGCATATCGGGATTGTTAAAGGAAGGAAAGCTTATGACGGCGCCGCCTTATGTAGCGCCTCATCATTCCGTTACGCTGCAGGCTTTGACAGGAGGAGGGCGGGTGCCTGTTCCAGGCGCTCTGAGCCTTGCCCATAAAGGCGTGCTGTTTTTAGATGAAATGGCAGAATTTAAAAGGAGCTCTTTAGATAGTATGCGCCAGCCATTGGAAGAAAAGAAAATAGAAATCATAAGAAATGCCGGAGCCTTTTCCTACCCGGCGGATTTTATGCTGGTAGGCGCTATGAATCTGTGCCCTTGTGGATATTTTCCGGATATTGGAAAATGCCGCTGCAGCATGAGCGAGAGAAAACGCTATATGGGAAGAGTGTCAGGTCCCCTTTTGGACAGAATGGACATATGCGTTATCGTTGAACCGCCTGCAATGAGTGTTCTAATGGAAGAAGGAAAGAAAACCGGGCAGACAGGCAGCAGGGAGATGGCTGATTTGGTGAAAGCGGCAAGAAAGATACAAAAAGAACGATATGAAGGAACGGGAATACTTTGCAATAGCCAATTAAAGGGGAAAATGATAAAAGAGCATTGCAAACTGGACAAACCTACGGAAAGAATACTGGATGAGATATTCCGCAAGAGAGAATTAGGACCAAGGGCATATTACCGTACCTTAAAGCTTTCCAGGACGATTGCTGATTTAGAAAAAAGCAGACGGATAGAAAAAGAACATGTGATAGAAGCCCTAAGCTATTCCTCCGGTCTGGATATTTTTAACAAAGGGGCCTGGGAAAACATATAAGAAGGAGGAAAAAGATGGATTGGATAGATTATAAAGAAGAGATGCCTTACGCATACTGGCTGCACAATATAAAAGGAGTGGGAAATAAAGGAATCCGGAAATTGTTAAAGGAAGCATTAAAGCCAAGCAGGCTCTTTGAGATGACAAAAGAACAGATGCTGCAGACGTATGTAATAAAAGAAAAGATATTTACACAAAAGGCTGTCTGCCACATAGTGCAGAGCAGGGAGGGCTGGGATGTAATGGGACGGTATGAAGAAATGAAAAAGAAAGGGATTGATTTCTATCCCGAATTCCATCCTGACTATCCGGAAAAGCTGAAAGAAATTCCCGATGCCCCCTGGGCGGTTTATGGAATAGGGAAGCTGCCGGAACAAGAAAAAATGACGGTAGCGGTAATAGGGGCAAGAGAATGCTCTGCCTATGGAGCGCACATGGCAAAAGAATTGGGAAGAGCTTTGGCGGAAAACGGGATACAGGTGGTCAGCGGAATGGCGAGAGGAATTGACAGCATGGCTCAGCAGGCGGCTATGGAAAAAGGCAGCGCTTATGGAGTGCTTGGAAGCGGCGTGGATATCTGCTATCCCCAAAGCAGCAGAAACGTTTACGAAAACTTAAAAAGAAATGGAGGGATTCTTTCTGAGTATCCTCCGGGAACAGAGCCAAAGCCTGGCAATTTTCCGGCAAGAAACCGGATTATCAGCGGATTGTCCCAGGCGGTGGTGGTAGTAGAGGCAAAAGAAAAAAGCGGAACCTTGATTACGGTAGATATGGCATTGGAACAGGGTAGGGAAGTCTATGTAGTGCCAGGGAGAATTACGGATGCCCTCAGCGCCGGCTGCAACCGGCTTATGAAACAGGGCGCAGATATGCTTTGTTCTGTAGAAGAATTTATCAGAGAACTGCACGGAAATTATGGATACCGGATTGGGGATGATGCTGCCGGAAAGAAAGTTGAATATGAGAAAGGACTGGAAGATTTTGAACTGAAAATACTGGAAAACATAGATTTTTATCCGAAATCCATACAAAAAATTTATGAAGAGGCAGTGGAAGGAGAAAAGAAAGAAGAAATGCCGGACTTAAAAAAGATAATGGAAGCATTGATAAGGCTTGAAGAAAAGGGGGAAATTCAAGCAAAAGGAGGGTATTATGCCTTAAAATCTTAATATTATCTTAAACTTTGTAGAAAACTACCAAATATTTAAAATAAATTTGGTGAATTTGGATAGGTTTAAATTGTTAAAAAGGTTTGACGGAAGGCTGGAAAAATGATAAAATGGATTACATAAAAAAGATGGATTGGAAGGGGTTTGCCTGGAATCTAATCAAAGTGTGTGAGGGAATTGCTATGGGATTTTCCAGTAGAAGAAAGTTACGTATCGGAGATATTCTAATCAATGAAGGCCTTCTGACGGAAGAAACGTTAGGAAGGGCGCTGGAACTTCAAAAGGAAAAGAAAAAGCGCTTGGGCGAAATTTTAGTAGATGAAGGCTTTGTTTCAGATGAAGCCATGGCGGATGCTTTGTGCAGCCAGCTGCACATGGATAGGGCGGATTTAGGGAATACAGTCATTACGGATGATATCCTTTCCATTTTTGAAGTGGACATTTTAAAAAAGTATACAGTCATTCCGGTTGAATATGCCCGGAATAATATCAATATGCTCAGGGTTGCCATGTCGGACCCCATGGATATGCTGGCGATTGATGATTTATCCATGATTTCCAATCGTGCGATCGAACCGATTGTTGCCACTCCAAGGGAGGTTATGCTTGCCATAGACAAATATTATGGTAATGCTGAAGCTCTAAAGGCAGCAAGCGATTATGAGCAGGAACGGAGCGACCTGTTTGCAGAAGATGAAATGGAGAAGATGATCAATGATGATGTGAGCAATTCTCCTATCGTCCAACTGGTAAATGGTATGCTGGAGCAAGCGGTGCGCCAAAGGGCATCTGATATTCATATTGAAGCGCTCGAGAAGAAAGTCCGGGTGAGATATCGCATTGATGGTTCGTTATATGAAAGGATTACGTATAACATTAAATTGCTTCCGGCCATTGTTGCCAGATTGAAGATTACTGGCGGCATGGATATTTCTGAGAAGAGAAAGCCACAGGATGGCCGTATCACAACTTTTGTAGACGGCAGGGAATATGATATCCGTGTATCTATTCTTCCAACTGTTTTTGGGGAAAAGGTGGTAATGCGTATTACCAATAAAAACGCTCTTACAAAGGATAAGTCGGAGCTGGGCTTCCCGCCTCACGATTTGGAAAGGTTTGACCATATTTTGAAAAACCCCCACGGCATCATTCTGGTAACGGGTCCTACAGGTAGCGGTAAGTCCACTACACTTTATACAGCGCTTAGTGAATTGAACACAGAGGCTGTTAATATCATTACGGTAGAAGACCCGGTGGAAGCAAATGTTGCCGGTATCAATCAGGTGCAGACCAATACGAAAGCAGGTCTCACCTTTGCAAGCGCTCTTCGTTCTATTCTTCGTCAGGATCCGGATATCATTATGATTGGAGAAATTCGTGACGGCGAAACGGCACAGATTGCAGTACAGGCTTCTATTACAGGCCACTTGGTAGTAAGCACGCTCCACACCAATTCGGCAGCGTCTACTGTTACCCGTTTGGCGGATATGGGCATTCCGCCCTATATGATTGCAGACTCTACAGTGGGCATCATTGCACAGCGTCTTGTGCGCAGACTCTGCCCGAAGTGCAAGCGGGCAAGAATGGCTAATCGGGAAGAACTGGAACTGCTCCTGCTGGAGGGGCATGAAGTTACGATATATGAACCGGTTGGGTGTCCTACATGTGATAACAACGGATATAAAGGCCGTATAGGTGTATATGAAATAATGGAAGTGACTCCGGAGGTGAAGAAGATTATTGCCAAGGGAGGCGATGCGGAACAGATTAAGCAGGCGGCGCTGATAGATGGTATGCACACATTGCGCATGGCGGCTACGGATTATGTGTTACAGGGGATTACATCGATTTCGGAAATGATTAAGGTTTCCTTCGAGATGTAGTAAATATAAAACAGAAAATACGATTAGGAGGGAAACGGATTGGCTACATATTCTTATACCGCTGTAGACAAGGCGGGTAAACAATCAAAGGGTTCTATTGAAGCGGATACGCTGGAAAAGGCTCGTGGTCTTATTAAAAATGACGGGCTGGTGCCGGTAGAATTAAAGGAACAGGGATTGTTGGATAAAGATATTGATTTGGCGATTTTTAAGAAAAAAGTCAAAATCAGGGATTTGAGTATCTTTTGCCGACAGTTCGTCAGTATGCACAGAGCAGGTGTGACGATTTTGGAATCCTTGCGGATGCTGGTAGAACAGACAGAGAACGATACGCTGAAAGAGGCTGCCCAGGAAGCTTATCTGGGGGTGCAGAAGGGTGAACCTCTGGCACAGTCCATGGCAAAGTCTCCAAAGGTCTTTCCAAAGCTTTTGATTCACATGGTGACTGCAGGAGAGGCATCCGGAAGTCTGGATATTGCCTTTGAACGTATGGCAGAGCAGTTTGAAAAATCAGCCAAGCTGCAGTCTTTAATAAAAAAGGCCATGATTTATCCCATTGTGGTTGCAGTGGTTGCGGTTGTGGTAGTTATCGTGATGTTAACATATGTGGTACCTAATTTTATGGGTATGTTTGCGGATATGGAAATTGATATGCCGGCAATTACATTAGCGGTGGTGGCTGCCAGTGAGTATATGCAGAGAAGATGGTACGTTGTAGTAGGAGTCATCCTGGTCATAGTAGGGTTCTTTGTATGGTTTAAGAAGCAGCCTGCTGGTGAGGCACTGTTTGCAAAAGCAGCTATTAAGCTGCCGCTGTTTGGCACTCTTACCACCAAGTCCAGTGCGGCAAAGCTGGCAAGGACTTTGTCCACTATGCTGGCAGCAGGAATTCCCATGCCGGAGGCGGTGGAAATCACATCGGGTACTATCAATAATCTGTTTTACAGAGAAGCTTTGCAGGAAGCGCGAAATGATGTAATGCAAGGAATTCCTCTTTCGCAGCCGCTTGAAAAATGCGGGCTGTTTCCGCCTATGGTCTATCACATGACCCGCATTGGTGAAGAAACTGGTAATGTAGAAGAAATGCTTGACAAATTGGCGGATTATTATGAAGAGGAAGTAGAAGTTGCGACCCAGTCCTTGATGGCGGCCTTAGAGCCTGTGATGATTATCGTGATGGCGTTGGTCTGTGGTGTTATTATTGGTGCGATAATGGCTCCTATGGCAGCTATGTACGAGGGTCTTGAGAATTTGTAAGAGGGAAAAGCTATGAGGAAGAATGGAAATAAAGGTTTTTCTTTGATAGAATTGATTGTAGTAGTTGCCATTATGGCGATTCTTGTGGGGGTATTGGCGCCGCAGTATATCAAATACGTAGAAAAGTCCAGGGTTTCAGTGGATGAGGATACGGCGGATACGCTGCTTAGCATAGGATGTCTGATTGTATCAGATGAGGATTATTTCTATGATATCAATTCGGGCAGTAAAATTATTTTTACGAAGAATGGCATTTCGCTGGATCCGGCGGGAGATACTACATTAACCAATGCTTTAGATGAGTATGCCGACAGGTGGAGAAACAGTAAAGTGAAATCAAAGGCGTATTCGACCCAGAAGTATGTGGTGGAGTTTCAAGGGGGGAGTTCTGGCAGCACGTTTCAAGTGAAGGGAAGCTGGCAGCCTGATTCATGAATTAGACACCTTGCATAGGGGAAGGGTGTTTAAGATAAAAAAATAATGTTAAAAGGAGAGAGTTTAGTATGAAAAAGACAAACAACAAAGGTTTCTCATTAGTGGAACTTATCATCGTTATTGCCATTATGGCAATCTTAATTGGTGTATTGGCACCACAGTACATTAAGTACGTAGAAAGATCAAGAGTATCTGCAGACAAGGATATGATTGATTCTTTGACAAAAGCAGCACAGACTGCTATTACTGATGATGACTATTATGATGATATTGATTCCAGCAATAGTATCGTAATTAATGGCACTAATGTTACTGTAAGTGGTACAGGGCTGACCAACGCTGTTACTGAATTTTACGGCAGTGTATCCAACAGTCACTTTAAATCCAAAGCATTTAAAAACGCAACAATTACCATTGGTATAGATGACAGCGGAACTACTTTGAAAGTAACTGTTAGTGATGGCAGTGGTACTTATGACCCATCAAACTACAGCTAAAATGTAGTATTCAAAGAATATGAAATATGAATAGTAATTTTTGCATTTGAGGAGACATCGCCCCTATGACCATCGAGCTATATAATATCATATTTTACATATGGATCTTCCTGTTTGGAATCGTGATTGGCAGTTTTTTAAATGTGTGCATATTGCGAATTCCAATCAGGGAGAGTATAGCCAAAAACAGAAGTCATTGCATGAAATGTGGATATCAGTTGAAATGGTATGATTTGATTCCGTTGTTCAGCTATCTGTTTCTCGGTGGTAGATGTCGCCGATGCAAAACTCATATTTCCCTTCAGTACCCTATTATTGAAGGGGTGAATGGGTTGCTGTATGTATTGATTTTTGCAATAAAAGGTTGGAATTTAGAAACAGTTATCTATTGCTTTTTAGCATCAGCGCTTCTTACGTTAAGCGTAATAGATTTTAGGACATATGAAATCCCTTTTGGTATCAATGTTTTTATTTTTGTATTGGGCATAGCGCATTTGCTGCTGTGCATTTCGGACTGGAAACAGTATTTGATTGGTTTTTTACTTGTAAGTGGTATTTTTGAAATCATTTTCCTGGCTTCCAAGGGAAGGGCGATAGGCGGAGGCGATGTAAAGCTTATGGCTGTTGCAGGCTTGTTGATTGGTTGGAAGCTGGCATACTTAGCAATGATAGCAGGATGTGTAATTGGCTCTGTTACTCATCTGATTCGTATGAAGATAACAAAAGAAGGGCATAAGCTGGCTATGGGCCCCTATCTGTCGATTGGCATTCTTTTGGCAGTGTTATGGGGGGAACCGCTTTTAAGTTGGTATTTTAGTCTGTTTTGATATAGCTTATAAGATTGCAATGCTATAAATATATTACATGACGGGCTTTATAGGATACATAGATACATGATAGCGTTAAAGCATGAAGGAAAGAAAAGAAGAAATAAAAAATGAGGAGTTATTCCATATTTTTTAGGGAGGTAAGACATGGCGAAAGCACAGAGAGTACTAAGTATTGAGGTTGGTTATTCCTTAACAAAAGTATGTGAAATGGATTATAAGTCAAAGCATCCAAAGGTATATGGTGTATTCAGTATGAAGACGCCTCAGGGAGTGCTGGATGACGGATATGTACGTCCGGATGGGGAGTTCGTTAGGGAATTGAAGTCCTATTTAGAGGCAAATGGGATGCATGCGAAGAAGGTTATTTTTTCGGTTTCTTCTACAAAAATTGCCAATAGGGAGGCTATGATTCCGGCAGTAAAGGAAAACAAAATAAGGGATATGGTATTGAGTAATGTGACGGATTACTTCCCTGTGAATCCTTCTATGTATCAGTTTGCCCATAATATTATGAATACGATAACGGACGGTGCTGGTAACAAACAGTTTCATTTGATGCTGATGGCAGTGCCCACTGATATATTTGCTGGATATGAGAGTCTGGCAAAAAACCTGGGATTGGAGATGGATTCCCTTGAATACAGCGGTAACTCCATTTTTCAGGTATTAAGAACGAAATTTGCAACCGGTGTAAATCTGATAGTAAAAATTGATGAAAGAAATTCTTTGATTACCGTTATCAAGGACGGTGTCATTGCTATGCAGAGGTCTGGTATGTACGGTGCCGACCAGATTGTAGAAACATTAATGGAAACAGATGCTTATGGGGAAAGGCTTACCTATGAATCAGCTGTGAAAACTTTGAGAAGAAACAATCTTGTCATGCGTCCTGATGAAGAAGAGGTTTTGCTGCAAAGGGAAAGAGAAACGGAAGAACTTTTCAGGGCGCAGCAGGAAGCAGCAGAAAGAGCTTCTGCTACAGGTGACACAGTTGGCGCAGCAGCGGCAACTGTAGCGTCCAAGCAGGCAGATGCTAATTTGAAGATGCTTCGGTTAAGAAAGGATATCACTTATTCTTATCAGCAGCTTATCAGTTCCATTGTGCGTGTCATTGATTATTACAATTCCAAAAACAGGGAGTCTGGTATTGACAGGATTGTTATTACCGGTATTGCGGCGGATTTTTGGGGTTTTTCCAATCTGCTTTCGGCAGAGCTCGGCAGGGATGTGGAAGTGCTGAGAGATTTGGCGGGCACTAGCATCAGTCAGGGACTTCATTTACAGGATATTTCCCTTGGTGATTACATTTCCGTGATTGGTGCAGGACTTAGTACTTCGGGCTTCACTTCAGGCGCTGTTGCAGCTCCCAGGGGAGCCAAAGGGACAAAGGGAACTACAGAAAAGAAGAAGAATCAGGTTCCGGTGCTTGTTTTGGCAGGCGGAATGCTTTTGGCAATCGTGTTAGCGGCATGGGCAGGTATCCCCTACTTTAATGCAAAGGCGGAAAACGATGCTTTACTTATACGAAAACGGCAGTTACAGGAAATTCAGCCTATTTATGATACATATACGCAGGTGCTGGCAGATTATCAATATTTAACTGCCGTATATGCCCAGACGGAAAATTATAATTCAGAGCTGTTTCAGGTGTTTGCGGAT
Source organism: Lachnospiraceae bacterium (assembly GCA_014804675.1). Taxonomy (GTDB): domain Bacteria; phylum Bacillota; class Clostridia; order Lachnospirales; family Lachnospiraceae; genus RGIG3040. The sequence continues at coordinate 200,997 of JAAUZH010000013.1, read as the reverse complement.
TTAGAAACTTTGTTACCTACGAAAATCAGTATTGACACTCTTGATATTACAGAAACGGAAGTAACCATCGGGGCTACTTATCCTAATAAACGTTCTGTGGCAAAAGCGATTGTTCAGCTCAGAAGTGTGGGATATTTTGAGGATGTGTCTTGTACCAGTATTTCTAAGAAAGAGGATGATACAACAAGAACGACAGATACGACCACGGAAGTAATGGCAACGATTACGTGTACATATGGAGTAAATCCAAAGATTTTGGAGGATGAAGCAATCATTGAAGAATCCTTAGATGCAGTAGAAGCAGAGACGGTAGAATAAGGGAGGGAAAAGCATGAAACTCAAGTTAAAGGAAAGAGATAAAAATCTTATTATCATACTGGCTGGATTGGCAATTCCCTTGTTGGTTTATATTTTTGTATTTACAAAGCTGAATAAACAGAGAGAGACGATTGAAGCCGAAAATGTCAGCTTGTCTCAAGAGGTAGCATACTTACAGGAGTTAATGGATAATAAAGAATATTATCTTGCAGAAACCGACAGGATGAATCAGGAAATGGAAGAAATCAAGGTACAGTTCCCTTCTGAACTTCATCCGGAAGATGAAATCTACTATGCGTATAATACAGAAACAAAATATGATGTTCTTGCAACCAAGATTGATATGCCCTATGCGGAAATGGTATCGGTGGCACAGCCGGTAACGGAAGGGGCGGAGCAGCCGGAAGTAGTAGATGACGGAACAGAAACAGTGGAAGCCGAGGTGGTAGATGAGAGCCCAGAGCCCGTCGCATCAGCTGCAACTACGATTGCTTTATACAAAGCGCCTATTACCTTTGATTTCACCATTACGTATACAGCAGCAAAGGATTGGGTTAAAGAAATATTAAATGATAGAGAGAATAAAAAGTCAATCAGCAGCCTTGTTTTAAGTTATGAGGAACAGACGGGAAACATCAAGGGAAGTATGGTAGTGAATATGTTCAGCCTTACTGGCACTGACAGAACCTATGAAGCTCCGAGTATTCCTGGCATTGGTGTAGGTACAGATAACTTGTTCAAGTCATCAGAGACTTTAAATATAGACAGGGAGAATAATACCTTTGATGCCAATGCGGATAATGCTGGTCAGGAAGAAGAGGCTGAAGAAGAGGAAGAAAATTAATTAAAATTATTTTCTATAAGGTTATGGAAATAAAAGAAATGGAGGAAGTCTGATGAAATTTCAAAGGAATAATAAGGGATTTACATTAACAGAGGTTTTAATAGCTGTATCAATTCTTTCAATTGCAATTGTCCCTATGCTGGCGAATTTCGTTTACTCCTCCAGAGTAAATTACAAATCCAGACGTACCATGAATGGAACTATAGTGGCACAGAATATTATGGAAGGTATTAATGCCTACGGTGTTGAGAATACGATTATTCAGTTGGAAGATGTAAATCCGACTCCCAGTTTGAAATTCTTGCCAGCCAGTATGAAGGTGGGAAATTGGGGAAGGTGTACATTTAACACCAAGACGATTCAAAATACAGAGTCAGAAACTGTTACGGTTCCTGTATATGATAAGGATGATTATCAGGATGATACCAGAAACTATGAGTATGACAGTAGTGGAAATAAAGTGGACTTTCAGGATATCATCATGATGACGGGGAGGGAACCAGGAGTTTATGAAGAGGTAGGCGGGAATGATACTACGAATTTAAATCCTTCTCATACAGCGAGATATATTTATAAGCCGAACCGGCCTGGAGACGATAATACGTACTTTTTGGATGACAGCAGGAAGGAAGCCATTAATGATGCTCATGCTTATATGTTTTGGCTTAGGAATGTTGAATATGGTTCAAAAAAATATGATGTATTATTGACTATGGATGCCAATTATTATCGGGAGTACAGTGCAAATGCTTTGGATACGAGAGTGGATGTGTCGTCTGTAAGTAACATTCAGGCAAAAATTTCGAATCCTGCCGACCCTGATAACTTTAATAATAAGAGGACTTATAATGATGAGATGTTGTCCCGGATAACGAATAATACTGGCACAAATGCTGCCATTGATGATACGACTCCAGATAGATTTTCTATGGAGGCTGACAATAAATTCGATCTTGCCGTTTCGGATTTTGTGGCTCGGTGTAAGGTGGGAGTTACCAGAGAACAGGTTATGGCAGGGCTTCAGCGGCAGATTAATATTGAAGTCACCCGGGAGAATAATCCGGCAGATTCCAGCAAGCCGTACTATGTCATAACGTTAGCCTATGAATTCAGATTGCTGAATACCTCTCTTTTGGATCCATTAAACAGTATGGCTAATATTGATGTTAAGAGAGAGGCACCGATTGAGATATTTAAAAGCTGCCAGCAGTCCCCAAGGAATATTTATATTTACTATCTTCCGAATTATGAGGCTTATAGCACACCAGGTGCCCTGGGTGGAGATATTATCAATATTAAGAACGTGGGAGGAGACGTGGAAGGTACCACAACTTATGGAACGGATATGAATCTGTTTTTAGTTCGGCATACAACAAACTATAATGTGGCAGATACGACTCTTCTAAATACACTTTCCACAAATGAGAATGCTTATAAGGTAAAAGTAAACGTTACGGAAAATTTGAAGAATAACGACTTGAAAAATCTGAATACCCATATTTTTACGAATATTGGATACAATCTTGCCAATGACAGCAAAATAGCAGGTATGGGTTCCTATACTGTGAATGGCACATCTATCTCAGATAGTGATGTTACAAATAAAATGCGGGTAGGAAGTCTGGATGGTATTAATAGGGAAGCAGGGGCTACCCAAAAAGATTACATTTATGAAGTGACGGTGCAGGTTTTTGAGCCGGACCATGATTTTGATATGGATGCGCGGATTGCTAAGTTTACAGGCAGCAGCAATTAGAGAAAGGGATGTTTTCTATGGTTCTAAAAATTTCAGAAATTCTTGGGGCAATGAAAAAGAAGCGGTATCACAACGAAGGCGCATCTTTGCTTATGGTAATCATTATGGTTTCCTTTGTAGGTGTGCTGGTGGCAGTGGCTGTATATGGCTCTTATTATAATTTTTATATGAAATATAGTGACAGAAGTGCAAAGGATAACTTTTATACCGTAGAGACTGCCTTAAATGAGATTAATATGGGACTGCAAAGAGAACTTTCAGCTTCCATGTCTGATTGTTATATGCTTACAAATAAACAGGCAAATATGACAGTTGAAGAGAAGGAGCGGACATTTAAAACGGAACTTTATAAATCCTTATGGGAAAGGATTCGATATAAGGATTCAACGAATTCTACCTTGAATACGGGCAAGTATTTGGTAAATAAGCTGACGCTTTATTTGGATAAGACAAGATATCACAATGGCATTGGCGCAATTGTTTTGACCACACAGGATAAGGCATTACTTGAGTACGATCCGACAGATAGTAATAAGATTGTTTTGAAAAATGTATCTTTACAATATACAGATCCGAGAGGATATGTATCCATGCTTGATACAGATATTGCAATTGTGATGCCGGAGGTCAGCTTTGTTTCCGGTGTGGAAATACCGGAAATTGAAACCTACAGCTCCATTGCCCATGTTCGTTTTGATACAGCACCCAGTACAAGAGTTACAATAGATGGAAATTTGTATGCGGGTGGAATAGAGGGAATGTTTCCAGGCGCTCACAGCACACTGCAATTTGGAACTGGAAACGGCGCTTTACATAGAATCATAGCAAAAAGAGTTGTAGTGGAAACGGGTGATTCCGGCGGATATAGTGTTAGCACATTACTGGGCAATCAGCTTTGGACAGAGGCTATTGATGTAAATAGTGCGAATATTTCTTTATTGGATAACACTTATGTAAAGGATGATTTGACAGTTGACGGAAGAGGAGCGCACATTACGCTGGGTGGACAGTATTTTGGCTATGGGGACGGCAATGTGGAAGCGGCAGACAGTAGTTCCATATTGATAAATGGAGCTCACACTACTTTGGATATGTCCAGCCTTAACAATCTGATGCTTTTAGGGCGTGCTTTTGTAGGCGCAACGCATTATGATGTGGATTCCACAGAGGAATCTGATTATGTAGGAGATGTCAGCAGCGGCAGTACGGGCGCCTATGCCAATCACAGTGACTTTATGCTGGGTCAGTCGATAGCGGTAAAAAGCGATCAGCTCATGTACTTGGTTCCGGCAGAGTGTATGGGATATGAGGACGATAAACAGGTACTTGCAAAAAATCCAATAACTTTGGCAGAGTATACAACGCTTACCACTGCTGTCAAGGTGGATGGAGACAATCATCCGGTGATAGGCAGTGACGGTACGCCTGAACTGCGATATCAGGTAGTGCGTCTGGATAAAGTGGCCGCAAAGCTTGGCAAGCCATTAACTTCTTATGGTGTGTCTTGCCGTCCGGTTTTCAGAAGGATAGATGGAAGTATTTTAGTATATTATTATCTCTATTTTACTTCAGAAACAATGGCAAATCGGTTTTTTAACGACTATTATAATGCAGATAAAGATGCGTTAGATGCTTATATTAAAGAATATATTACGGATTTTAAATGGAACACTAATTTGGGCAGAAGGGATGCCAATGGACAGATGGCATCGCCATTGCATATTGCAGGTAATTTGATTTATTTTGATGGAAATGGAAAAGCTACGCTGCGGCAGGATACAAAAACAGAGGATGCGAATGATATTTCCACAATTACGGCAACCGTTGACCAGATTAAGGATACGTATGATGCCTTATATGCAAAATTAATTTTAAATCGAGATAACCTTTCCAGCAGTGAGCTGGGAAAGACAGCATATCAGAATATTGTTGTGCCGGATGATGCATTTGATGCTTTTGTGGCTCCGAATCATAGCATGGAATTTACAAATGGTTTGACAGGGGATGATGAAGTCAAGGCACTGGTGGAAAACAACAAAGGATATGCTCCACTTGTAATCGACTCGGCTACGGCAAAAAATCTGTATTTTGTTGTGGCGAGTGGGGATGTACAGGTTACGGCTCCATCCTTTACGGGACTCATTATTTCCGGCGGAACGATTACAATTGCTGCTACTTGTAACTTGATGGAGGCAGAGCCCAGCAAGGCAAGGCAGGCATTACGGTGTAGGGCGGTAAGCGATCCTGTGAATGGACCTTTTGCAGCGGAAATATTAATTGACGGTGCTGCATATCTGACTTATTCAACAGTGCCCGACAGCTCAAATGATGCATCGAACGAATATGGGTTTATTGAGATTTCAGATTTGATTTATTATGAAAACTGGAATAAAAAGTAGGTGATGACATGAAAGATGACAAGGGCTTTTCCTTAATTGAATTGATTATAATAATGGCGATTATGAGTGTGTTACTTGCCTATGGCATATTCAAAAGTGAAGTGATTTTTAGTTATAATGCCCAGGAAGCTTACAAGAAAGTGTTGAATACTCTTGCAACGGAAAAAACTCAGGTGCTTGCCCATTCAACCCTTGCATCAGGAACTACTGCTGTATTCCAAAATGATGGCACTCTGAACAGTGATGTGGCGAGTAAAGGGGTGTATTTTGAGTTTTATGTGGATGGCAATTCTATTTATACAAAGACTTATGTAAAGGGAGTTGCCGATTCCACAAAAGGGAAAAAGGTGGCGGGAAAAGGAGTCGCCATGATTTGTAAAGTGAAAGACAGTGCGTCAGGAGCGGTTATGGAAGTGCCGGTGACTGGTGGGGAAGGAAATGGGGTCTGCTTTTCTTATGACCGTTCTACAGGAGCTTTTCTTCCTTATCAGGCAGGTAAATATGTGGAAGAAATCCACATAATTGGCGGAACAAGGGAGTATGTAATTAGATTGATGAAGAAAACAGGCAAGGCCATGAGGAATGGTAAGTAGGTGATTGCATGAATAATTTTTGGAAAAAGCTGTTATGGGAAAATAAAGGATTTTCAATGGTAGAATTGCTGATTGCGGTTATGATTTTATCTATTGTGGGTGTATCTCTGGTTGCATTTGTCAGCCAAAGTTCCAATACATATAATCAAAGTACTGCTGAAACTGACGTTCAGGAAGAAGCGCAGCTTACTGCCAATGCTATTATTGACAGGGTAATCGATTGTGAGACACAGTTGAAGTTTTATGATGGGCATGAAACGATTGACAGTTCCGGAGTTACTTCTTACGAATCTTTTGTTGTAAAATATAAGGATGCTTCTGGTGCTGAGGTTACCTTGAATAATGCCAAGATTTTGCAGATGATTAATAGTAATAGCAAGGTCAAAGCCATCATTTTTTTTGATCAAGCAGCTAAGAGCATTTATTTTAATGAGGTAGTATGGGATGATACTGCGAATAGCGGCGCTGGCGACTGGAAGCCTTTTGAATCTGCTGAGGCGGAAGTACTGGCTGATAATGTAGAGGATTTTACGGTTAATACCAGTAAGCTTTCTAGTGATAAGATTCTTGAATTTGATGTTACTTATGCGAGAAGAGATAAGAGCTATAAAGGAAATTATCAGGTTCATATGCGTAATGATGTAGTTGAAGGAAGCGATGCAACACCTGGTGGAACAACGGGCACAGAAATAACCAGAGTGCGGGTAGAGCCTTCAGAGGCTCATATTGAAGTGAAAAGGAATCAGCCGCTTCTGGTTAAGAGCAGCAGTTCTTCTGGTTTTACAGGGCTTTTTTCGGCATTTGCGAATGGTGGTTCAGGAGTCAGCCAGCAATTTGACTGGTCGATGAATACTACTTCGGATGCTGCCGGGGTATATATTGATACGAATTTAGGAGCAGTTGCTTTGGACAATGGTTGTTTCCTCAGGCAGAATGTGGTGTCTCCTCCTCCAGATCCTTCTGTAAGAAGTTTCCGGTTGATAGCCACTTCAAGACAGGATGGTACAAAATCGGGCTATGCAACCATTTATATAGATAAAGTGATAAGCGTAAATGTAAGTCCTACTACGTCATTGCATTATGATGAGTCAGGAAAGCCTGTAACAGGAAAAAATACTTCCATCACTTTTAATGCAGCAGTAGAGGCATGGAATTTAGGCCGTGGAGACCAGGGGGTCACATGGAAATTATATAAGGACGTTGCGGATTCTGCAGGAAACTTTAACAGTCATTGGGAGACCCCCAACAGCGCAAACGAAGCGGCAATGAATGGAGCAACGGTTGTTTTGAAAGACAGTATCAATGATTCGTTCCGGTTTAAAGTAGTGGCAACCTCTGTATTTGATAGTGCAGTTGAAGGCGAGTATATTTTTTATATATCAGATACGATTAGAACAAGCAATCTCTTTCTTGTCAGAGGTGTTAATATGGACTTAGAGGCTCATTTTCTGGCAGATCCCACGGCAATTGCGGGAGATGTAACATCTCTGATTAGTGTGAACAAGGTTGAGATAACCGGAGTACCGGATTATCCGGGAGATTTCCATTCGTTTATCAGTATAGACAACGATAATATCATGTATGTGGATTTTGATGCTTATCATGATGGTAATCTGCTGCGTAGGAATAGATTTTATGATGAATTGGATATTGAGCTGAAGGTATACTTTTCCACTCCTGGAGGTGCGGATAGTAGAGCTACTCATATTACGCTTCCGGCAGTGAAGGCGCTGAAGGTAGGACCTACAACAGAGCAGATTGTAATTCGCAAGGGTTCATCAACTGATGTTACAGTTTCCACTCAGGGTTATAACGTAGTAAAAACTTCCCAGATAGGTGTATATTTGGATAATGTAAAGATAGTCGGCAGTGGAAGCAGCGGTTCAAACAGTTTTTTGACCAGCAGAATGCTCACTACTGAAAATGGAAGCAGCATTTTGGGAAACCGGGATAATGCGGTGACAGAAGCGAAAATCAGATTGTCAGCGTTTTCTACGGAGAGAAAGTATCCTACAGAGCCTATTTCTATGATAATTGCAGTGGATGATTATTATATTGTTTCCAACAAGGCTGCGGATTCCTATGTAAGTTATAATGTGTATGTGGCAAATGTAGAGGGAAGCACTTCCTTTATTCCGGGACCGGGTGTAACGGGCTTCCCAACAGCGGCAATCCCCCGTGATAGTCTTTATCACTGGGCTAATATTCCGGTATATACAAATGAAAGTCCCGGAACGGTTAAAAATCTGAAATTCCGGTATGGCTATAACGGAAATGGATACGAGCTGGAATATAACGGAACCAGATATCTTTATGATGAAACTTATAAGTATTGGAGATTGAATAGTTAAAAGGACCAAAGGCAGGTGAACCACAATGCAATGGAGGGAAAATATGGAAAAGGGACAGAAAAAGCTTATTATTAGAATATTGAGCACAGCAGCAGTGTTAGCCGTTGCCATTGCAATCTGTACCTTTGTTGCCAAAAAGACTACAGAACAGGTAGAGGCAAGCACAAACATTTTGCAAAAGGTGTCAACAAAATATACAAGCGGTAGCAGCTTTAAGATTTTGGAAGTGGTACCGGAGCATACGATTCATGAAAATGAAGAAATCGGGTATTTGGTAAAAGATCAGAATCAGCATAAGGATTTTATGGAAGTTTCACAGGCAAAATCCATTGGAAGCTTATTAGATCCGGATGAAGGCATTTCCAATTTATTGAGGATGCGTGATTATGGTCTGATTAAGGATTACGGTGTTGATTATGGAAATCAAAGCGGATTTGTATCAGATAATCCGGTTTATTCGGACAGTGCTACATTTGCAAGCAATGCTATGACTGGCTTTGAGCTTGCGGAGAAGCAGTTTGTAGCTGGTGTATATTCAATGGCTAATAGCGGCAATTACCAGATGGATGAGAATAAGTATTATATTGATAGCACTGGCACGATTAATGCCTTTTTGAACTCTGTTAGTGATAATAGCATTCCGGAAAACAATTACAGTATTGGAAACGGAGCACTCGTAAGAACCCTTTCCGTCATTGCAAATACGGACGGAGTAGAAGGAACATCTGGGGAAGAAGTGTCTGAGGAAGAAATTCCTGTAGTGGACGAACAGGATGCAGTGACGGTTACTGTGGAAGATGAAGAGGAATCTGATTCTAATGATGGGAATGGAGAAAGTGAGGAGGATTCCGAGGAAACAGAAACACAGTCTCCGCAGGAGCCTGCGGATACGGAAGACCAGCCAGATGGAAGCCTGCTTCAGGAAATGGAAGTGGACGACAATCCTGCAGAAGGCGGCTATGGTAATGGGTCTTATCAGTGGACTGGTGCCACAGTGAGCAGTGAGTATGAACCGGTAGAAGAAGGTGACCCCTTCAACAAAGCTCTTCCGGAAGGTATTACCTGGGTAGGTGACGGTACAGGCAATGTAAATTTTACAGAAAGCCCTGTGGGAAAGTATTATGGCTATGCAATCAGGAATCTTTATTATAATACGGACAGCAATAATTATTTCCACAACGGAAGCTGGTTTAAAGAATTCGTATTTGGAGATAAAGACATATCCATTAATATTTCCATTAAAACAGCTACCCCGGGGGAAATTGCTGCAGCCAGCATCAATATGAAAGACTATGATTTGGTCTATATTTCAGGAAGAAATGAGGTTTACATCCAGAAAGGGGAAGACTTTGCGGATTCCCAGGTGATGGATTTGTATAATGCGGTAGTAAGCAGTGACCATCAGGCAGTCATTATGGACTATGCTTTGATTGATAAGGATGCGGTGGAGGATAAAGCAGCCCTTGGCACCTTATCCAATTTGGAAAAGCTGGCATTGCTTTTATGGCAGAAGAATCAGACAGCTGTTTTAATGGATACACTGTCGGAAAATGGCGCAGGCGGTGCAGCAAACAATGGATTTGATATTTCCACTGCAGCTAATGGCGATATTAGTATGTTGTCTTTTGGAAGCGTAAGTAATATTGTCTGGCATTATCTTGCTACTACGGCGCCTCTTGGCGGTTATGGCAATTTTGTAGCAGGAAGCGTGTATGTATATGAGCATAGGCTACAGTTCTTCCAGAGCTCGAAAGCACAGGTGGATGCCTATGATTTCTTTGGAAATGGTGATTTTAATTCCCAATATGTGGATACGGTAGTAGCAGCAGGATTTTCACAGGTAGAATATGCGGTAAAAGTCAATAATGCCAACAATCCTACCGAAAAAATGAGCGAGCAGATTACTCCGGCAGTAGTGGTGCAGTATATCTTATCCTATGATGGCACAGCATCGTCATTGGTAAAAAATGACCTTCGGATATTGGAAATCGAGCCTTGCAGGGACTTCTCCTTTAATATAGGCTGGGGAACCCAGAGCTATTCGGAAATTCAAAACAGTACTAATCTCTATAGCAGCCAGTGCTGTACAAATAGAGAGGAATTTATAAAAAGATATATAGGTGCGCCGTTTGTGAAAGAGGATGGCTCTATAGATGAACAAAATATTGACAGGGTGCGGTTTACCAGCATGACCATTGAAGAGTTCATCTGTAAAAATGGCAATGTGAGTGAAGAGTATGATATTATCTATATCGGTTCAAATCATTCACCGAATCCTGCCTATACAACATATTATAGTAGTCAGGGTACAGGAAATTATAAGGTTATTTATGCGGCAGATGTACAGGGAAAGAGTGCCGATACACCGGAGTATATTACCGATTTTCGGGATAATATGATGGATGGCATGGTATATTTTAACATTGGTGATATAGCTTATTTCAGCCATAAGCTGCCTAATGGCTGGGGTGAGTGGGATTTATGGGGATATTTGGATAATGGCAGGGAGGCGCAGACAGGAGGGCAGACACGTTTTGCAGCCAGAGATCTGACTTCCTATAAGATGACGGAATTGCTGGATTATCTGGATAATGGCTATCCAATTATTGTTGCAGGGGATATGCTAAAGACCAATGACAGCGGCAACCGAATCATTAATCCAACAATAAATACGAGTAGTTCATCTCTGACAGCGAGTATCGATGGGGTTGATCATGGAAGGATTGATAACTGTTCTGTAATGTATGAATTCTTTCAGGTAGCAACAGGACAGAGTACGGATTCGGAAAGTATAGGAAGTTATAGTGCCAGTGGATATGATAATTTTATTTCAGAAGCAGATGCCTTGGCTGTAGCAGCAGATCCGGTAGCAGCGGCAGATTTTAAAGAAAAGGTTATTCAGGGAGTCAATGCAGCAAAGCTGTCCATGAATGTTACGGCAAGACCTACAGAATATGAATATACTACAGATGTTGATGGAACGATTAAATCACATACATCTATGTCTGCAGAGTCTGATGGCAAGTATTATATGGAGTTTGAATTTACTCTTCAGAATTTCTCCACCAATAGTACAGAGTCAGATATTTATACCCCAAGGCTTTATGTGGATGTTAATGCGGATGGAAAGTTCTCTGAAACGGAAGAACTGGAAGGAGCAGTTGTTACCAATGCCTTGACAGGGGTGGAGGTGCCCCATGCCACTACATCCAGAGGAAATGTCTATGAGCTGTCTACGAATGTATTGTATCGTTTTAGGCGAGAGGTGCCGGATGGTTTCCAGGGAGTTCTGCCTTGGTGTCTGAAGGTGGAAAAAAGTCTTAGCCCCAAAGTTTCTGCCAGTGAAACAGGGTATTCTGCTATAAAAGGAGAAGCGTCGGCTACTATAAGGATACTGCAGGTTACTCATAATACCATGAGTACTGTGGATTTAGCTACGGATTTGGAGATCGGTTTACAGCCGTATGGATTGTATGGTATGTATATTAGAGCTCTGAATACGCAGAAGATGTTTAATTTACGGATAACAACAATAAAGCAGTCACAATTAAACGAATATCTTGATAAATTAAATGATTATGATATGCTTGTATTAGGATTTGGAGATAACTATGCCGATACAGATCAGGCGGCATCTGATGCCCTTGCTGATTATGTTGCAAGCGGCAAGCCGGTATTGCTTTGTCATGACTTTTTGGAGCATTATCCTGGCTATGCTGTGGTGAAAACATTGAGAGATGTGTTGGGAATGGATCGGTATGGCATCAGGGCTTCCGGAGCTTTGGGAAGTTATGTCAGAAAAGGAACAGGTTATACCAAGGCTGATTCTGGTGATAGTGCTGCAATTAATGCTATTGAAGGTTCAGGACGGCGGGTTGCATATCAGCCGGGCAGCAATAAAAGGATATTAGTGGGTGAGACTCAGGGCTTAACAAATTACTTTATAATGAAATTTTATAAGGCTAAAGGTGATATGGGGCGTGACAATGTGACGTCAAAATCGTCTAATCCTTATCTGGCACTGCAGTCACCGGATATGTATTTATGGTCACATCCTCCAGGTTCAAACAGTAATCAGGATTATTTAGTGGTAATTGACAAGGTAAATGAGGGACAGATTACGAATTATCCTTACAAGTTGCCGGATGCCTTTCCAGTAAATACAACCCATGGACAGTATTTCCAACCGAATATGGAAGCAGATCAGGATCAGGATGGAACTGCGGATATTACTATTTGGTACACATTGGGTTATGGTCATGGAGCCAATATATTTATTGAAACTGTCAATTCGAAACTTTCCGATGGTGTATACAACATATCACCAAAGGATGGCGTCAACAATTATTACATTTTTAACAGCGGTAATGTTACCTATACTGGAAGTGGTCATAGTAGTTTGGTATCTCCTGCAAATACGTATGAGACACAATTGTTTATTAATACATTGGTTGCTGCATATCGGGCTGGAGTTAAGAGGCCTACCGTGAGCATTTATGATGGAAATGATTTGAATAGCTCTGCTATCAGTAATGTGGCAGTACCTTATGATGAAAATATTGGTTTGAATGCCAGTGATACAAATAAGGCAGAATCTTCTATTATTAAAGACAGGACGGATAGTACAAGATATCAGTATCCATTTGTAAGCATATCTGACGCTAATGCAACCAGAGTATGGTTCCGTGTATCAGATCCGAATCTGGTAAAGGGATCAAAGAAAATTCAATTGAAATTCTGGCGAGAGGTGCCGGATGGTACGCCTGGCGCACAGAGTATTACGTTGGATAATGGTGAAACTGCTAAAGTGATAGAGCTAAAAATGCCATTTTATTCAACTGACTTCACTCAGTCCTATGCTTATGGTACCGATGCTACAGGCGGTGTCATGTATGGATTGAAGCTTCCTATGGATTTACTGAAAACAAGCAGTGACTTTAAGATTTATGTGGAGGCGGAAACTAAGATTGAAAGCGTGTCCATAACCGGACAGGTAAATACCAGTATATCAGGAAAGTCCTATGCGTCTTTGGGCGTTACGAAGATGGATTTACTAAAGCTGGATTAGATGAAAGTCATTATGGAAGCAGGTTCCTTCGGGAGCCTGCTTTTTCGATGGGCTTTCTTATTCAATCTTAATTTTCAAAAAGTTCTTTACACATCAAATTTTTTGGTGTATAGTGTGAGACGATTACTGGAAGTGGAAAAGAATAGGGGAATCATTATGGCAAAATATTTAGTAATTGTAGAATCGCCTGCAAAAGTAAAGACCATTAAAAAGTTTTTAGGAACAAATTATGAAGTGCTTGCCAGCAACGGACATGTACGTGATTTGCCAAAGAGCCGGATGGGCATTGACGTGGAGAACGATTATGAACCCAAATATATTACCATTCGGGGAAAAGGTGATATACTTGCTTCCTTAAGGAAACAGGTGAAAAAGGCAGAAAAAATTTATCTGGCAACGGACCCGGACCGGGAAGGAGAAGCCATATCCTGGCACTTGTTAAAGGCGCTGAAGCTGGAGGATAAAAATGTTTATCGCATTACATTTAATGAGATTACGAAAAATGCGGTGAAAGAATCTTTAAAGCATGCAAGGGAAATCAATATGGATCTGGTGGATGCCCAGCAGGCAAGAAGAGTACTGGACCGTATGGTGGGATACCGGATATCCCCACTTTTATGGGCAAAGGTGAAACGAGGGCTCAGCGCCGGGCGGGTGCAGTCCGTAGCGTTGCGGATCATCTGTGACAGAGAAGAGGAGATTGATGCATTCATTCCGGAAGAATACTGGACTCTGGATGTCAACTTGAAAATACCAGGGGAAAAGAAACTTCTTCAGGCAAAATTTTATGGGACGAAGGAGGAAAAACAGGCTATTTCCTCTAAAGAAGAATTGGATCGGATTTTGAGCGGTTTGGAGGGTGTGGAATATCAGGTCCATTCCGTAAAGAAGGGGGAGAGGAGTAAAAAGGCGCCAATGCCTTTTACTACTTCCACGTTACAACAGGAAGCAAGCAAGGCGCTTAATTTTTCCACCTCCAAGACCATGAGGCTTGCCCAGCAGCTTTATGAAGGGGTGGAAATCAAAGGAAGCGGTACCGTAGGTCTGATTACTTATCTGCGTACGGATTCCGCCAGGGTTTCAGAGGAAGCAAAGCAGAATGCAAAAGAATATATAGCAAGAGTTTATGGCAGTCAATATGGAGAAGAGCCGGAAGAGATAAAGAAATCCCAGGGAAAGATACAGGATGCCCATGAAGCCATTCGTCCTACGGATATTACGAGAACTCCATTGGAAATGAAAGAATCCCTAAGCCGGGATTTGTTCAGGCTGTACCAGTTGATTTGGAAACGATTTACCGCAAGCTGTATGAAGCCAGCGGTTTACGAAACTACTTCTATAAAGATAGATGGAGGGGATTACCGGTTCAGCGTAGCTGCCTCCAAAATGGTATTTGACGGCTTCATGAGCGTATATACGGAGGCGGATGAGGAAAAAAAGGAAGGAAACGTGCTTGCAAAATCATTGGATAAAGACACTGAGCTTCAATGGGAGAGCTTTGAACCTAAGCAGCATTTTACCCAGCCGCCGGCACACTATACGGAAGCTTCCCTTGTACGGACCCTGGAAGAGCTTGGCATTGGTCGCCCAAGCACCTATGCGCCTACTATCGGTACGATTTTAGGAAGACGCTATATTGTAAAAGAAGACAAAAACTTATACGTCACAGAGCTTGGGGAAGTGGTGAATTCCATTATGAAGGATGCTTTTTCCAGCATTGTGGATGTAAATTTTACCGCCAATATGGAATCTCTTTTGGATAAAGTAGAAGAAGGAGTCATAAACTGGAAGGTGGTAGTGGAAAATTTCTATCCCGATCTGGATGAGGCGGTAAAGCTTGCGGAAAAGGAGCTGGAATCCATAGAGATTGCTGATGAAGTATCCGATCAGGTATGTGACCTTTGCGGAAGGCAGATGGTAATTAAATACGGGCCCCATGGAAGATTTTTAGCCTGCCCCGGTTTCCCGGAATGCAGAAACACCAAGCCATATTTCGAGAAGATTGGAGTGCCCTGTCCCAAATGCGGTGGGGAAGTGGTGCTTAGAAAGACCAAAAAAGGAAGAAAATATTTTGGATGTGAGAACTATTCGGAATGTGACTTTATGGTATGGCAGAAGCCCAGTACAAAAATGTGTCCAAAATGCGGCTCTGTTTTGCTGGAAAAAGGGAACAAGCTTGTCTGCTCCGGAGAAGAATGCGCCTATGTAGAGCAGGCAAAGAAAGAAGAACAGGAAGTTCGGCAATGAGCAGGAACTATTTGGCATCCGGCTAATTATCTGAAAATTCTTGCAGTCCTCCCAAAATTGTGGTAATATATCAGTAGCAATGGCATTTATTCATGCTAGGGATTACGGAGGAAGCTATGAGCAGTGTACAGTTACTGGATAAAACAAGAAAGATTGGAAAGCTGTTGCACAATAACAATTCAAGCAAGGTAGTTTTTACCGATATATGCACGGTATTAAAGGAAATTTTGAATTCCAATGTACTTGTTATCAGTAAGAAAGGCAAAGTGCTTGGGCTTGCCAACTGCGGCGGCGTGGAAGTGATTACGGAGCTTTTAAAAGGGCAGGTGGGAGATTTTATAGACAGTGCGCTCAATGAAAGGTTTTTGTCCGTGCTTTCCACAAAGGAAAACGTCAATCTGGAAACGCTTGGATTTGAAAATACTGATACGAAGCGTTTCCAAGGCGTCATTACGCCCATCGACATTGCGGGAGAAAGGCTTGGGACTTTATTTATTTACAATGAAGAGGAAACCTATGACATAGATGATATTATCTTATGTGAATATGGAGCTACCGTAGTCAGTCTGGAAATGCTTCGGGCAGTCAATGAGGAAAATGCAGAAGAAAGCAGAAAGCAGGCAGTGGTAAAATCAGCCATTCATACCTTATCTCTTTCAGAAATGGAAGCCATCGTACATATATTTGATGAGCTAAGGGGGATGGAAGGGATTTTAGTGGCCAGCAAGATTGCGGACCGGGTGGGGATTACCCGTTCCGTCATCGTAAATGCCCTTAGGAAGTTTGAAAGCGCAGGAGTCATAGAGTCCAGGTCTTCCGGCATGAAAGGCACTTATATTAAGGTGGTCAACGATGCCATATATGAGGAACTGGAAGAATTAAGGAAAAGTATATAGCGGATAAAAGTGAGAGAGCAAATGGAGTTGCCGGGGATTTTGAGATAAAAGGATTTATGAAGTATAAATCCTTTTTGCTTTTTTTGTAAAATGCCTTGCGTTTTTCTTCAAATTATTTATAATAAAATAGTATGGCTTTTATAAGCACCCATTGGAAAGGAGAACAGTATGATTCAGACAAGCGTATTTGATTACATCAATGTTTTAGATAAAGCGGCAGATGCTTCCTGGCTGCGAAATGAGGCGATTGCCAATAACTTGAGCAATATGAATACACCGGGCTATAAGCGGCAGGATGTGAGTTTTGAAGGTCAGCTGGCCAAGGCGCTTGGAAGCAGCAGATATGAAACCATGGATGCCAAGGTGGCTGGAGTAAGGACCAGCAGTCTGGCTCCTACTACCTATACGGATTATTCCGGGTATTCCTATCGCATAGATGGCAATAATGTGGACCCGGATTCGGAAAACGTGGCGCTTGCCAACAACCAGATCAAATATCGGGCATTAGTCGCTGCCTATAACCAGGAATTTGCCAATTTAAAGGCAGTTATGAAATAAGAAGCAGGAGGAATGAGTTATGAGTATGTTCAGTGCTTTTGATGTAAATGCGTCGGGACTTACCGCACAAAGATATCGGATGGATGTCATTTCAGAAAATGTAGCAAATGCTAGCACTACAAGGACTGCGGACGGTACGCCTTACCGGAGAAAAACGGTAGTGTTCCAGGAGAGAGAGTCCCAGACGCCTTTTTCCAGAGTGTTAAATAGCGCAACGGACCGTTATGCGGGAAAAGGAGTAAAAGTAGTAGGCACCTATGAGGATTATGAGACGGATTTGGTAAAGGCATATGAACCGTCACATCCGGATGCGGATGAGAACGGATATGTATGGTATCCCAATGTAAATATCATTACGGAAATGACGAACTTAATTGATGCCAGCCGGGCCTATGAGGCAAATGCCACTGCTTTTGATGCAAGCAAGAGTATGGCATTAAAAGGTTTGGAAATGGCTAACTAAAATATAAAATAGAAGAGGGATGGAAATGGACATTACAGCTTTAAACAATGTGAATTCAGGGATTATTAAAGAGGCGGTCAAAGCAAGCTCTTTGTTATCTGACAGTAAGATCCAGAGCGGCATGGAAACAGGCGATGATGTGTTTGAATCTTTTTTCCATGCGGCTGTAGAAGGAATCAATACTACCAACGGATATATTTCCGATGCGGAAAATGAAGAGATAAAGCTTGCTCTTGGTGAAACGGAAAACCCACATGATCTGGGGATTGCATTGCAGAAGGCATCTGCTGCAATTACATATACCATTGCGGTAAGAGACAAGTTTATGGAAGCTTATAAAGAAATCATGCAGATTTCGATTTAAAGTAAGGTACTAAGGAGCAACTTGTTATGTCAGACAAATTAAAACAAATTCCAGAAAAGCTATTAGAGTGGTGGAATAAATTCAATCCGAAGCAGAAGACGATTATTGTCTGTGCCTTTGCAGGGGTTGTCTTGATGTTTTCCGTTTTGGGTTATCTGTTGACAAGACCCCAGTACATTCCCTTGGCTACCTGTGAGAGCCAAAAGGAAGCATCGGAAATTGTTGAACTGCTTGAAAGCGAGAACTTAAAATACGAGACGAGTACAGACGGTCTCAGGGTGTCAATATTGAAAAGCCAGCTGGGAGATGCAAATCTTCTTTTGGGAGCCAATAATATCCCTTCCGATACATATGGCGATATTACGAAAGTTACTTCCGGTGGATTTTCCACTACGGAATCAGATAAACAGAAGCTTTATAAGGTATGGCTGCAAAAGGACATGGAGTCCACCCTGCAGAGAAACGAAGCGGTAAAACGAGCAAAGGTGGATTTGACCATACCGGAGCAGGATGGCACTTTGATTGCGCAGAACAAGGAATCTTTTGCGGCAGTTACGCTGGAAATCGAAGGCGGAATGGAACTGACAAGCGACAACGCAGCCGCTTTGGCCAGATATGTGGCTACTGCTCTTGGCAATACCAGTACGGATAATGTGACCATCATCGATACAGCAGGAAATCTGCTGTTTGCTGGAGAAGATAATGGGAATGTTGCTGGAAATGCCAGCACCCAGTTAGATGCCAAGTCAAAGGCGGAAGCGATAGTGAAGAGCGAAGTGCGTTCTGTTTTGATTGGGACTACCCTTTATGACAGCGTGGAGGTAACCAGCAATTTAAAACTTGATTTTTCAACAACGGAACAGACGGATCACAATTTTCAGGCTCCGGAAGGCTCGGAAGGAGGACTTTTAAGCGAAGAACGGGTCTATGAGGCTGAGAATCAGGGCATTACCGGTGGGGAACCGGGTACAGGCAGCAATGACGAGGATGGCGCCAGCTATGTAATCAGTGATTATGCGGATTCTTCTTCCACACTATCAGAAAGAGAGAGCAAATATCTTCAGGATGAAAGTGTAAGAACGGAGACGAAGCCGCCGGGAGATATCGTTTATGACGAGTCCTCCATAGGAATTGCGGCTACGAAGCTGCATGTATATAACGAAGAAGAGGTACAAAGACAAGGGCTTTTAGAAGGAATCACCTGGGATGAGTTCAAAGTTACCAATGGTGATGTGATCAAGCTGGAAGTGGACGAGGAGATTTATGCATTAGTAGCAAAGGCTACTGGCATTTCCGAAGAAAACATTCAGATCGTGGCTCAGGAAAAGCCTATCTTTATTGATAAAGAAGGTCTTTCCGTGGGCGCATGGGATGTAGTACAGATTGTGCTTATCGTGCTGATTTTAGCATTGCTTGCTTTCGTTGTCTTAAGAAGCATGCGGGGAGCAAGAGCGGAACAGACAGAAGAAGAGCTTTCTGTGGAATCCCTGCTACAGTCTACCCCAACGGCAGAGTTGGAAGACATAGAATTGGAAGAAAAATCAGAGACGAGAAAACTGATAGAAAAATTTGTGGACGAAAATCCAGAGGCGGTTGCCAACTTGCTTAGGAACTGGCTGACGGAGGAATGGGGGTAAATGCCAATGGCTCGAGGAGAATCTGGCATATCAGGACTTCAAAAGGCTGCAATTTTATTGATTGCCCTTGGACCGGAGAAATCTTCGCTTGTGTTTAAGCACTTAAAAGAAGAAGAAATAGAAGAACTGACCTTGGAAATTGCCAATACAAGGAGTATCACGCCGCAGGTAAAGGAAGAGGTCATTAGTGAGTTTTATGAGGTATGTCTGGCGCAGCAATATATTGCGGAAGGTGGTATCGGTTATGCTAAGGAGCTTTTAGAGAAAGCTCTTGGTACTGACAAGGCAGTGGAAGTAATTGGAAAGCTGACTGCTTCTTTACAGGTAAAGCCTTTCGAATTTGTAAGAAAGGCAGAGGCAAGCCAGATATTGAACTTTATTCAGGACGAACATCCTCAGACCATTGCGCTTATTTTGTCCTATCTGCCCTCTGGCCAGGCGGCAAGCATTATTTCTTCCCTGCCGCCGGACAGGCAGGCGGATGTGGCAAAGCGTATGGCGATGATGGACCGGACCAGCCCGGATGTTATCAAAGAGGTGGAAAAGATACTGGAATCAAAGCTGTCTTCCCTGGTAAATCAGGATTACACCATTATTGGCGGTGTGGATGCTGTGGTAGATATCCTGAATACTGTAGACAGAGGAACAGAGAAGCACATTATGGAAACATTGGAAATCGAAGAACCGGAACTGGCAGACGAAATCCGGAAGAAAATGTTTGTGTTCGAGGATATTCTGCTGCTTGATGACAGGGCAATCCAGAGAGTGCTTCGGGATGTGGATAATAATGATCTTGCAATTGCGCTGAAGGGCTCTAATGAACAAGTACAGACTGCAATCTTCAACAATCTGTCCAAGCGTCTTGCTACGATGATCAAAGAGGATATGGAATTCATGGGTCCTGTTCGTATGAAAGATGTAGAAGAAGCACAGCAGAAGATTGTCAATATCATCAGGAAATTAGAAGATTCCGGCGAGATTGTAATCTCCAGAGGCGGAGGTGACGAAATCGTTGTCTAGTCCAAGTTTATATAAATCAGGCTATATTTCATTTCAGACCGAGCAAACAAGGGTGATTGATTCCGATGTGCTTTTTGAAAAACGATTGAAAGAGCTTCAGGATGTCCAAAAAGAAGCGCCGAAAGAAATTGTTCATCAAGCGGTTCCGCAGGAAGCAGTAAACGATTTGGAAGCAGCCAAAGTAGCAAGGCTGCTTGGAGAAGAACTGGAACAGGAAAACGATGGCTTTTCTATGGGAGTAGAGGCAAGTCAGGTTTCTTTGGAAGCCTGTGAAGGGCCGGGACCAGAAGAAATAGTGGAAGATGCAAAAAGAGAAGCGGAAGAAATCCTGCAAAGAGCAGCAACGGAAGCAGAAGCTATAAGGAACCAGGCAAGGGAAGAAGGGATTCAGGAGGGCCGGCAGGCAGGCTATGCAGAGGCCATGGAGCAGGCACAGACGGAGATTTCCAGACAGGAACAGGCCCTGGCGGAAAAAGAAGCGCTGCTTGAAAAAAACTATCAGGAAAAGAGAAAAGAGCTGGAGCCGGAATTTGTAGATATTCTTACCGGAATCTATGAACATATTTTTAAAGTGAATTTAAAGCACGAGAAGGAAATGATCGTGCATCTTTTGGAAGTGAGCATGAGCAGGATGGGTGCAGGAAGAGATTTTATCATTCATGTGTCCAGAGAAGATTATGAGGCGGTGAATGCAAAAAAAGAGGAAATCAGGCGGTTTGTACAGGGAAAAGATGCTACCCTTGAGGTAATTGAGGATGTGACCCTTGCACAGAGCGAATGTATGATTGAAACCGAAGGAGGCATTTTTGACTGCAGCCTTGGGGTACAGCTGGAAGAACTATCAAAGCAGTTGCAATTATTGTCTTATGAAAGGAATTAGTATGGAAGGACTGCGGATTGACTTTCAAAAATACAATAGGTTAAAACAGGATACCTTTTTCAAAAAGATGGGAAAGGTAGTAAATGTAGTAGGGCTGACCATTGAATCGGCAGGTCCGGAAGCAAAGCTTGCGGATCTTTGCCGTATTTATCTGGAAGGCCGGACCGGAAAATACATACTTGCCGAGGTAGTGGGATTCCGAAACGGAAGAACGCTGCTTATGCCTTATGAAGTGACGGACGGTATCGGTGGAGGCTGTATTGTGGAAAATCAAGGCTATCCTCTGGCAGTACAGGTGGGAGAGGAACTGCTGGGAAAGACGTTGGATGGTCTTGGAAGGCCGATACACGGCGAAGAACTTTCTTTAAGGGAGTCTTATCCGGTAGAAGCGCCGCCGCCAGATCCTTTAAAAAGGGAAATCATTGATACGATACTGCCTCTTGGAGTAAAGGCGGTAGACGGGATGATTACCGTTGGGAAGGGACAGAGAATCGGTATTTTTGCCGGCTCCGGTGTGGGAAAATCCACTTTAATGGGAATGTTTGCCAGAAACACCAGAGCAGATATCAATGTAATTGCCCTGATTGGAGAACGGGGCAGGGAAGTAAGAGAGTTTATTGAACGCGATCTTGGGGAAGAAGGCATGAGGCGGTCAGTGGTGGTGGTATCCACTTCCGATAAGCCGGCTCTGGAACGGAATAAAGCGGCAAAAACGGCTACGGCTATTGCAGAATACTTCAGGGATCAGGGAAAAGATGTCCTGCTTATGATGGATTCCCTGACGCGTTTTTCCATGGCCCAGAGGGAAATCGGTCTTGCCAGCGGAGAACCTCCTGTTACAAGAGGGTATCCCCCCAGTGTGTATTCGGAAATGCCGAAGCTGTTAGAGAGGGCAGGTAGAGCGCAGAAAGGTTCCATTACGGGGCTGTACACGGTTTTGGTAGATGGAGATGACTTTAACGAGCCCATTACGGATACGGCTCGAAGCATTTTGGATGGTCATATTATGCTAAACCGTAAACTGGCACATAAGAACCATTATCCTGCTATAGATATTTTACAGAGCATATCCAGATGTATGAGCCAGATTTGCGATGGAGAGCATAAGCAGGCGGCTGGAAAGCTTAAGAATGTTATGGCTACCTATACAGAGGCGGAAGATTTAATCAATATCGGCGCTTACAAGCAGGGCAGCAATCCGTCAATTGACTTTGCCATAGAGAAAATCCAGCAGGTAAATCAGTTCCTCATGCAGGAAACCGATGAAAAGATTTCCTTTGAAGAGGAAATACAGATGCTTTTGGAATTATTTTGAATATAGAGGGCAGGAAGCGTTTTGAGTGTATTTAAGTATCGAATGCAGAATATTCTGAATATAAAGAATAAGCTGGAGGAACAGGCAAAAAATGAATTTGCTGCCGCAAACCGCAAAGTGCTGGAAGAGCAGGAACGGCTGTCTGTTTTATACAACAGGAAAGCGGCTTTGGAGCGGAAGGCAAAGGAATTGCTGGAGGCGCCCTCTTTGGATATTCGGGAAATCATCTTAAATAAATCAGGCATCCGAAAGGCAGAGGGCAGGATAGAAGACCAGAAAAAGGCACTTTTTCTGGCTGAAGAGCTTTTGGAGAAGAAACGGGTAAAGCTTATGGAGGTACGCATGGAACGGCGAACTCATGAAATCCTTAGGGAAAATGCTTTTGCAGAATTTCTTATGGAGGAGAAGTCGGCAGAGGGTAAGGAAATAGATCAGCTTACCAGCTATACTTACGGGCAGAAGCTGGCGGAAAATGAATAGCAGGTGACAAAAAATGGCAAGAGAAGCAATCGAACAAAATTTTTCAACAAATCCCGAGGCGGATAAAAGAAAGCTGAAGGAAGAAAAGAAGAAATTTAAAGAGGAACAGAAAAAGCAGAGAAAAGAAGCAAAGGAGCGGGCAAAAGAATTTGCCATGCAGGAAGCGGCTTTAGATGAGGATTCAGAAGGCAGTACCATTTCGGTAGTATTGGTAACAAGTGTTATTATTATTGTCTGGCTGGGGATATTGTGTCTTTTAATAAAATTGGATGTGGGCGGTTTTGGAAGCAATGTGCTGACGCCGGTTTTAAAGGATGTGCCTGTTGTTAATAAAATACTGCCTGGCTCTAAGGAAACGGAAACAGAGGATGAAGGAGAATATGGCGGATATACAAGCCTGAAGGAAGCGGTAGAGCAGATAAAGGTTCTGGAAATGCAGCTGGCAAATGAACAGGAAGGCAATGATTCCGATGCGGAAGAGGTGGCAGCGCTTAAAGCGGAAGTGGAGCGGTTAAAGACCTTTGAAAGCAGCCAGGTGGAATTTCAACGGATCAAGACGGAATTTTATGAGGAAGTGGTTTATTCAGAAAAGGGACCGGGAGCTGAGGAGTATAGGAAATATTATGAAGAAATGGACCCTACCACAGCAGAGTATTTGTATAAAGAAGTGGTAAAACAGGCTGAAGTGGATCAGGAAATTGAGGACTATGCCAAAGCCTATTCAGAAATGAAAGCCAAGGAAGCAGCAGCTATTTTTGAAGCTATGACGGATAATCTGGAACTGGTTGCAAAAATCCTGGGCACTATGGATGCAGAATCAAGAGGTGACATCTTGGGAGTCATGGATGCTAAGGTTGCGGCCAGACTGACTAAGATCATGGACCCTCAAAGTTAAGTTTCAGGCTGTATATGCCGATATTATGATAGGTAATTATTTGGAATTTTCCAAATTAATTATAATAAATCCACAAAGAAAGGAGGAAGTCGAATGACGGGAGTACCCGCAACAAGCGCAAAGGCATTTGCTGTGAATCTGCCGGTAGGCGCTGCACAGGGAAATATATCCGGAAATATGGGGCAGAGCTTTGCAGACATTATGAGCGGAAGAGAAGGACAGCTGGAAATGTCTGTGGGCAGAAGTCAGGCAAAAGCTTCAGGAAATGAAAAAAGGATTTCAGTAAACAATGAAAACAGTCAATCTGACAAAATTTCAAAAGCAGCGGAATCCGGAAAAAAACCGGAAGCTCTTACAAAGGATGAAGCGGTACGGTTAGAGGAAACTGCAAATGAGCTGAAGGAAGAAATAGCCGATGCCCTGGATGTGACTGTGGAGGAGCTGGAAGCTGCCATGGAAGCTATGGGATTATCTTTTGTGGACCTTTTAAACCCTGCAAATCTGGCAGGACTTGTGACGGAGCTGTCAGAGGAACTGGATGGGCTGGCTCTTGTAACAGATGAAACGTTGTTTGGAGGTCTGAAAGAACTTTCTGCACAGATAGCAACAACGGTAGAGGATTTGGCAGGTGAGCTTGGCATGAAGCCGGAAGAAATCGCTGCCATGCTGGAAAAAGCTGTTGACCAGGCAGGAGATGAATGGAAACCGGAAGAAGGAATGGCGGAGGAAACAGTATCTCTGGAACACTTTGAAGCCTTAACGGAAGAGAAAACAAGTGGGATGGACATGAAAGCTTCTGGCGTATCAAAGGATGTTCAGGAAAAAGCCCCGGTGACAGAAGAGACAGGAGTATATCATTCTGCACAAAAGGAAGTGTCTTCCGTAGAAGCAGATGCGGCTAAACAGCAGTCATCCCAGGAAAATCTTCGGGATGAAGGAAGAGGAGCAAAAAGCAATAGGAGCTTTGGACAGGAAACAGCAGCTTCTGTTGTGCCTCAGGCAGTATCCGCAGAAAGCAAATCCATGTCGATAGAAATGGAAGCTCCTTTACCAGCCGTTGACCCTCAAAGCATTTTGAATCAAATCGGGGAAGCGGTCAGAGTGACCGGAGGAGAAGACTTTACCAGCATGGAAATGCAGCTGCATCCGGAAAGCCTTGGAACACTGCATCTGCAGGTTCGGGCAAAGGAAGGTATCATAACCGCCCAATTTACCACAGAAAGCGAAGCGGTAAAACAGGTGCTGGAAGCTCAGGTAATGCAGTTAAGGGAAAAGCTGGAAGCCCAAGGGGTGAAAGTGGAAGCGGTAGAAGTCCTTGTTGCCAGCCATGAGTTTGAAAGAAACTTGGAAAAAGGCGGCAGTGAAGAGAAAAATGCCTATGAAGCAAAAAAGGTAACAAGAAGAAAAATCAACCTGAATGTTTTGGAAGAAGAAGAGCCTGATTTGTTAGAAGAGGAAAAAGAGGCTATGGAAATTCAGAAGGACATGATGGAACGAAATGGAAACACATTAGATTATATGGTATAAGGAAGGAGAAAGCATATGGCAAACGTAGCACCGTTCGTG
Source organism: Lachnospiraceae bacterium (assembly GCA_014804675.1). GTDB lineage: Bacteria > Bacillota > Clostridia > Lachnospirales > Lachnospiraceae > RGIG3040. The sequence continues at coordinate 175,347 of JAAUZH010000013.1, read as the reverse complement.
GACGGAAAACTGGATTTAGGCACTTCCTGGCAGGAGGCGCAAAAAGAAAGCAAAAGCTCAAGCAGCCTTGATAAAGATGCTTTTTTGCAACTGTTAGTAGCACAGATGAAATATCAGGATCCTTTGGAGCCTACCTCTAATACGGAATATATTTCCCAGCTTGCTACATTCTCAGAGTTAGAGGAAATGCAGAACTTAAATGCAAACAATGAATTGCAGCGGGCATCTGCTCTGGTAGGGAAAGAGGTTATCGTAAAATCAGTAAGCGATACAGGCAAGATTACATATGAGAGTGGACAGGTAGATTATGTTGTTTTTGAAAACGGCAAAGCCATTTTAGGAGTCAAGGGAGGGGAATATCCTCTGGATGATGTAGATACTGTGGCAGATGCAGATTATCTGGAAGCTTATAATATGGCAACCGCATTGATTTATGCTGTTTCAAAACTGCCCAGCCTGTTAAATTTAAGCACTGCTAATAAAGAAGCGGTACAATCTATCCAGCAGATATATGAATCCATGAACGATTATCAGAAGTCCTTTATCAGTGAGGACGATCAGAAGCTCATTGAAGATTATATCAAAAAGATGGATGAACTTATTGAGATTGAAAAAAACAATCAGCCGAATGACGGTGGCTCGGATGGAGAATAACAGAACGAAGGCTGATTGGGATTAGTCTGAATGCTCATGGAGGAGGAAGAAAGATGAACCCTATATCAAACCAGTTTCTTTCTATCCAGCAGATACAAAATGAGTACCAGAGTCAGACCGCAAAGTCCAACCGGATAAGGAAGGAAGAGGGAGTAAGCTTTTCCGATATTCTGGCGGTAAAAACAGTAGAATTGGATGAAAACGGTGATTTAAGGTTTTCCAAGCATGCTGCCAGCCGTCTGCAAAACAGAAACATTGATTTGACAGAGGGACAGCTTAAGCGTTTGGCGGAAGGTACCAGTAAGGCCGGTGAGAAAGGAATCAAAGAATCCCTTGTGTTAGTGGATGATCTGGCATTTATTGTAAATATCAAGAACAATACGGTCATTACTGCTATGAATCAGGGAGAAACAGATAATCATATTTTTACGAACATTGATGGAGCCGTAATCATGTAGCCGGACCGATAAGGAGGCTAAGCCCCTTGAATGACAGAAAGGGGCTGCGGCAATAAAAATTAGGAGGTCATTTCATTATGATGAGAGCATTGTATTCTGGTGTAGCAGGTCTTAAGACGCACCAGACAAAGATGGACGTTATTGGTAATAACATTGCAAACGTTAATACAGTAGGATACAAATATCAGTCTGTAAATTTTTCGGAGCTGATGTATCAGACCAGTCAAAGTGCATCCGGTCCAAATACCACTACCGGAACAGCAGGTACCAATGCAAAACAGATTGGTCTTGGTGTAAAAACTGCAGCAATCAGTACAGCAATTTCACAGGCAGGTTCCAGCCAGTCAACAGGAAATCCTTTCGACCTTCAGCTGAAAGGGGATGCATTCTTCGTAGTAAGCGATGGTTCGAACCGTTACTTTACAAGAGATGGTTCCTTTAACGTGGATGCGGTAGGAAATCTTGCCATGAGCTCTAACGGTTATAACGTAATGGGCTGGCAGGTAGATGAAACAACAGGACAAATCAAAAAGGATACGGTAAGCCCTTTAACGGTTTTAAGTGCAAAGAACATGACATATCCTCCGGAAGCCACTACGAGAGCATGTGTTTCCGGTATTATTGATGAAAATGATCCGGATACTACTTCGGAAAGCGGAAAAATTATGAATCTAAGCTTTTTCGACAATGCTGGATATGCCTACACAGCAAAGTTGTCCATGAAAGCTACCGGAAAAAAAGGGGAATACAGTGTAGAAGTATCTGATATATTGGATTCTAATGGGAAATCCGTTATGAGCCAGTTCCCGAATCTGTCCTTTGGCAGCTCGGTAAAGGTAGCAAATGCCCAGACATTAAATGTAGCACAGGGCTATACAGTAAATGCTACAGGAGTTACCTATGAAGGCGTTACGTATGCATTTTCTGATCTTTTTACGGATGATGCACAGGGAACAGCTGCAGAAAAGCAGAAGATTCTGGCAAATGCTTATGGATATAGCACTTATGAAGAATTTTCCAAGCTATATGGAAACGTAAGCGGCACCGATACCGATACTTTGGGAGCTATGCTGGCAGCAGGCTCTATTGATTCAGGCATTATGGACGCAACCACAGGTGCTCTGACTGTTGCCGGTAAGGTAATCCAGGGCGGTATTGTAAAATATAATGATTCTACAAGGCTGATAGAATCTGTAAATGGATTAACCAACAACCTTACTTTGGATTTAAGTTTCGGAGATGATGTTTCCATACCGAACGGACCTTTTGCCACTATCAACATTGATTTTTCCTTATCTAATAACTACAATGCCAACGGCACCAGCACCATTGGTGCAGATCCAGGTGATACAAAAGGAATGGGCGCAGGGCGTAAGGTAGGAAAGATGTCCGGTGTTTCTATTGAAAGCAATGGTATGATTTATGCGCATTATGACAATGGACAGACAAAACTGTTAGGTCAGATTGCAGTAGCGGAGTTTCCTAATGCGGCCGGACTTGAAAAGCAGGGTGACAATCTGTATGCGGCAACCTTGAACTCCGGTGAGTTTGATGGAATCGGCGTGGATGTTACTTCAAGCGGCGGTTATATCTCTACAGGTGTTCTGGAAATGAGTAATGTGGATCTCTCTAGGGAATTTACCGAAATGATTACGACCCAGAGAGGATTCCAGGCTAATTCCAGAATCATTACCGTATCGGATACCTTGTTGGAGGAGCTGGTAAATCTGAAGCGCTAGTATGAAGGCAGGATAAATAGATAATATAAAGCAGCAGGCGGAAACAGGAATCATTGTTTCTGCCTTGTTGCAGTCATGATTAGCAAATTTTAGAAATATATTCTGATATTCGATAAAATATGAGTTGGAGAATGATAAAAATGATTGAGGTTACAAAGCTGAACGGGCAAAAAGTATTGATAAATCCTGACTTGATGGAGACTGTGGAGGAAACTCCGGATACGGTGATTTCTTTTACGACCGGTAAAAAAATAATTGTAAAAGAAAGTAGACAAGAAGTAAAAAATTTAGTAAAATCGTATAGAAAGGATATTTTTGCAAACTAACGCAAAAGTAGGAAGGTGAATGTTTTGGATTTAGCATCGATAATTGGCTTGATTGCATGTTTGGCCTTAGTTATCTTTGGTATTGTTACCGGAGATGAAGGTGTAGCAGCGCTGGGAAACTTTTTGCATGGTCCATCAGCTTTGATTACTTTTGGTGGAGCTTTCAGCTGTATTCTGGCATCTAACAGTATGTCTGATTTCGTAGGAGGGTTAAAGAGCATTGCTCTTATTTTTAAGACACCGTCCTTAGACACTCCCGAAATCATAAAGAAGATCATTGAGTTATCTAATGTTGCCAGAAAGGAAGGTCTTCTTTCTTTGGAAGAGGCTGCCGGGGACTTGGATGATGCTTTTTTGAAAAAAGGCATTTTGCTCATTGTAGACGGCACTGACCCGGAACTGGTAAGGGCAATCATGGAAACGGAGCTTGTCAGCATTGAGGGAAGACATAAGGCGAAAATAGGATTCTGGCAGGATGTTGCTTCCATGGGTCCTGCATGGGGTATGATTGGTACCCTGATCGGTCTGATCAACATGTTAAAGAAGTTAGATGATGCTGCTGCTATCGGACCGAATATGGCGGTTGCTCTTATTACTACTTTATATGGTTCCCTGTTGGCGAACTGGATATGCACTCCTGTTGCAAGTAAATTAAAAGCAAATAATGATGCCGAGATGATGATAAAGGAAATCATGATTGAGGGTCTTTTATCCATTCAGGCAGGAGAAAATCCGCGTGTCATTGAAGAAAAATTGAAATCCTTCTTAGCTCCAAAGGATAGAGAAACATCGGATGAAGAAGGCGGAGGTGAAGCGGATGGCTAGGAAAAAGCAGGAAGATGCTCCGGCACCGGGTTCACCGGCATGGATGGCTACCTTCAGTGATTTGATGAACCTTTTGCTTTGCTTTTTCATATTGCTTTTTTCCATGTCCACCATTGAACAGGAAAAGCTGGATGCAGTGGCACAGTCTTTTAACCAGACCTTCAGCTTGTTCAACGGAGGCGCTACTGCCATTGGTGACGGCGTGCTGATCAGTAATGGCGTCAGTCAGTTAAATGAGCTGGATGAATACATAAACAGTACCGGCAAGGCGGCTGATGTGGAGAATGAGAACAAGGATGCCCTGGAGGAATTTGAGGCAAGGCAGCAGCAGGAGGCAGAAGAACTGGCGGAAAAGATAGAGGAAGCGATAAACGAAGCGAATATGGAAAAAGAGATAGATATTGACTTTACTTCCCAATATGTATCTCTTACCTTAAATGGCGCATTACTGTTTGATTCCGGAAGTGACCGGTTAAAGGAAGAGGCGCTGCCGGTTTTGGACAGAGTCGGTCAGATATTGACCAGATACGGGGAAAGCGTTATTGAAATCGAAGGACATACGGATAATGTTCCCATTCATAACAGCCAGTTTGGCAACAACAATGAATTGTCTAGCTTTCGGGCACTTTCGGTGTTTGATTATTTTGTGGAGAATACCAGTCTGGACCCGGCGCTTTTAAAGCATTCCGGCAGAGGAGAGTATGTTCCTGTTGCCGATAATACCACTCCGGAAGGAAGAGCAAGGAACCGGAGAGTGGAAATAAAGATTTATCATGCGTTGAGCACATACTAATTATGCAAGAGGGAGAAGGAAGATGAAAAAAAATCTGATATCCATACTGATTTTGGCACTTTTGATAGTGAATGTCGTGCTGACGGCGATTACCATGTTCAGTGTAACAAGTACAAACAAAAAAACTGCGGCGGTAGTGAATGACATTGCCTCGATCCTGCATTTGGAATTGACAAGTGGGAATGGAGAAAATGGAGACAATGCACAGCCGGAAGTATCCATGAAAGATACGGTGCCTTATGCCATTGAGGATGTAACCATTATGCTTAAGCCAGGCGAAGATGAAAAAGACCATGCAGTGCAGGTGTCGGTCAGCCTTGCTATGAATTCCAAAGATAAGGGCTATAAGACCTATGGGGAGAAAATGGACGAAAATGTAAGCTTGATTAAAGCAGAAATCAATGATGTGTTTTCTGCATATACTTTAGAGGAAGCGAGAGGCAATGAAGATCAGATCAGGGATGAGATTTTGAAAAGAATTCAGACCATGTTTGAATCTGAATTTGTTTATAAAGTCACCTTTAGTTCTATCGTTTACCAGTAAGATGTTATGCAAATTAAAAAATACGGGAGGTGAGTTCGGTGGGAGAAGTATTATCTCAAAGTGAGATAGACAGCTTGCTTCAGGCGCTCAGTACCGGTGAATTAGATGTAGAAGAAATGAAGGAAAATAACGATAGACAGGTAAAGGATTATGATTTTAAACGTCCTGCCAAGTTTTCTAAGGAACATTTGCGGACGCTGGAAATTATTTTTGAGCATTACGGACGATTATTATCCACCAATCTACCGGTTTATCTTAGAAAAAATGTACAAGTCAGCGTAGTCAGCTCGGAAGCCATGGTTTTTTCGGAGTTTACCAATTCATTGAGCAATCCGGTTATTCTTGGAATTGTGAATTTTGCTCCGCTGCAGGGAGATATTATTATTGAACTGGCTGCGAACCTGGGATTTGCCATATTGGACAGGATGCTTGGCGGCGCAGGAAATCCACTGGAAAAAAACAGGGATTTTTCGGAAATTGAATTATCCATTTTGGATAAGGTCATGGTAGCCTGTATGGAGCTTTTAAGAGAACCATGGAAAAATGTGGTGAAGGTGGAACCTTTTATGGAGCGGATTGAGACGAATCCTCAGTTTGCTCAGGTGATTGCTCCCAGTGATATGATAGCCATTGTTACCTTAAATGTTAAGATTGGCGATATTGAGGGATTTATGAATGTCTGTCTTCCGTATTTCACCATGGAAGATGTTATGGATAAGCTGAATACAAAGTATTGGTTCTCTACTATGCAGGAAATGGAAGATGAAAGCTATGAGGAGCACATTGAGACGATGATCCGCAAGGTGGATGTGCCGATTAAAGCAGTTCTTGGAAAAAGCGCAGTTTCTGTTATGGATTTTGCAAATCTGCAGATAGGGGATATTATCCGGTTAGATACAAAGATTGACAGCGAATTAGATATATACGTTGGAAATATTAAAAAATTCACGGCCTTGCCCGGCTCTAATAAAGAGGTTTATGCGGTAAAGGTTGCATCAGTAATAAGAGAGGAGGAATAAGCAAATGGAAGGTATGTTGTCCCAGGACGAGATTAACGCACTTTTAAATGGCGTTTCTTCGGGTGATGACCAAAGTGACAGTCAAAGCGATAACGCAGATGAATATGCGGTGTCAGATGCACTGACAGTTGATGAAAAAGATGCTATTGGCGAAATTGCCAATATCAGTATGGGAACATCAGCTACCACACTTTATTCTTTGGTGAACAGAAAAGTAAATATCACAACTCCTATAGTTGAGATGTGCAGATGGAAGCATGTAATCGAGGAATATGAAAAGCCATGTGTTTTTATTCAAATTAAATATACGATAGGATTGGACGGAGCCAATATTTTAGTATTAAAGGAACATGATGTTAAGGTTATTACAGACCTTATGATGGGTGGTGACGGTACCAATACAGATGGCGAACTGGGAGAACTTCATTTGAGCGCTATTTCTGAAGCTATGAACCAGATGATGGGTTCTTCCGCTACATCTCTTTCCTCTATGCTGGGCAAAATGATTGATATCAGCCCGCCGGAAGCAAGTCTGGTGGATTTGATGGAGTTTAAGGAAGGAGGAGAGATTGCAGATTTTCTGGAAGGGGAATTTGTAAGGGTTTCCTTCCGGTTGCAGATTGACGAACTGGTGGACAGTACGATTATTCAGCTTTATCCTACTGAATTTGCAAAAAGTCTGTATGAAACCTTTATTGGAAACCAGAATGCACAAAATGCAAAAAGCGCACAAAGCGATCCTGCTCCGGCGCCTGCGCCAGTACCAGCTCCGGCTTCAGCGCCCAGTGCGGAAGTACCTCAGCAGGCTATGGGAATGCCCCAGATGCAGCAGCCTGTGCAGGGGATGGGGATGCCCCAGATGCAGCAGCCTATGGGAATGCCCCAGATGCAACAACCTATGGGAGGGATGGGAATGCCCCAGATGATGCCACAAATGAATATTCAGCCGGTACAGTTCCAATCTTTTAATAATAATATGGGTGCCATGACAAGTCAGGAAAACATAGGGCTGATTATGGATGTGCCTTTAGAGGTTACAGTAGAGTTAGGAAGAACGAGAAAGTCCATAGCGGATATTTTAGACTTTGCACCGGGTACAATTATAGAACTTGACAAGATTGCAGGGGAACCTATTGATGTTTTAGTAAATGGGAAGTTCGTAGCAAAAGGTGAAGTAGTAGTTATTGAAGAAAGCTTCGGTATCAGAGTAACAGAAATCATAAAATAAAAATGGAAACAGAGGAGTCAAAGGATATGGCAAAAAATATTTTAATCGTGGATGATGCAGCATTTATGAGAATGATGATTAAGGACATTTTAACCAAGAATGGCTATAATGTTGCAGGTGAAGCCGAAAACGGTGCAAAGGCAGTGGAAAAGTACAATGAATTGAAACCAGATCTGGTGCTTATGGACATTACCATGCCTGAGATGGACGGAATCCAGGCACTGAAGAAGATTAAAGAAACCGATGGCGGCGCTATGGTCATTATGTGTTCTGCAATGGGTCAGCAGGCTATGGTTATTGAATCCATCCAAGCGGGAGCAAAGGACTTTATCGTAAAGCCCTTCCAGGCAGACCGTGTATTAGAAGCAGTAAAGAAAGTAGTTGGATAATATGATATTGGCACTTTCCCGGGGGCTAAATTCCATTGCACACTTTTTTACTTTGCTATTTATATTCTTATTCGTTTGTGCAATTACATGGATTGCTACCAGATATACCGCAAAGTTCATGAATCAGGCAAATATGCCTTCCGGCAATATGGAGTTGATAGAAGCCTTTCGGATTGCCCCGGGAAAATATATTCAGATTGTCAAGATTGGAACAAGGTATCTGGCGCTTGCGGTATGCAAGGATACCGTAACCCTTCTGACGGAGCTTCAGGAGGACGAAGTGAAAATAACAGAAAAGAAAGAATTGATTTCTTTTAAGGAGCTTTTGGAAAAAGCAACAAAAAGGACGGAGAAAGATGAATAAGATGAAAAAAGTCCTTTTGACTTTCCTGATTGTAATAGTTGCCTTTGGGACGCCTGTGACAGTTCGGGCGTCTGCATTTGGCGATAACAATACAGGGGACAGCGAAAGCAGGACGTATATTCATGAGCCGGGAAGCGCCCAGTCAGCAGATGATTTAAAAGAATTAAATATTGGGAACAATTTAACTGTTACTTATAATGATGGGAATGGCACTATAGCAGGCTCACTTCGAATTTTACTGATTTTAACCGGCATTGCATTAGCACCAATTCTCATTATTTTGTTAACCTCCTTTACCCGTATCTTGATTGTGCTCCATTTTACCAGGACGGCTCTGAATACCCAGACAGCGCCTCCTAATCAGGTGTTGATTGGCATTGCGCTGTTTCTGACTTACTTTATCATGAGTCCGATCATTACCCAAATCAATGAGACGGCAATCAAACCTTTTGAAGCGGGAGAGATTACCCAGGAGGAAGCCTTAGAGCTTGGAATGGAGCCTTTGCGGGAGTTTATGTTTAAGCAGACTCAGGAAAAGGATGCCATTATGTTTACGGATATTGCCGGAAAAGAATGGACGGGAGAATTGGAAGATATAGAAAATTCCGTTTTGATTCCAAGCTTTATCGTCAGTGAGCTTCGGACGGCATTTATTATTGGTTTCGTTATCTATATCCCCTTTATCGTAATCGATATGGTGGTGGCATCGGCTTTGATGAGCATGGGTATGATGATGCTTCCGCCTACGACCATATCCATGCCCTTTAAGATACTTCTTTTTGTGCTTGCGGATGGTTGGAATCTGGTGATCATAAATCTGGTGAAAACTTTTTATTAGCTGAGGTGAGGATATGTCAATAAATGATGTGGTTGAAATTGCCAATCAGGCTTTGTGGATCATTATAAAAGTTTCCGCACCGGTGCTTTTAGTATCCCTGGTCATAGGTCTGATCATCAGTATTTTTCAGACAGCAACTTCCATTCAGGAACAGACCCTGACTTTTGTGCCGAAGATTCTGGCTGTATTTCTGGCGCTTATGCTGCTAGGACATTGGATGTTGAATGAAATATCAGGTTTTATGGTAAATTTGTGGTCTGACTTTTCCAGATATATTTAGGTGTCCCTATGATAGAATATTCTTTTTCTATAGATGAATTACAATATTTCCTGCTGGTATTTATCCGGGTAAGTTGTTTTATATACATTGCCCCTTTTTTTGGCATGACGAATACACCTACCCGGGTGCGGGTGGGGCTTTCCGTTTTTGTATCGTATCTGATTTATCAGGTCCTTGCCCCTCATGAACCAATTGTATATGAAACTTTGCTGGAGTATGCAGGGATTGCCATAAAGGAAGGGCTTACCGGCTTGCTGGTAGGCTATGGAGCAAATATTTGTAACACAATTGTTGTATTTGCTGGAAGGGTAGTGGATATGGATATCGGTCTTGCTATGGCCAGTCTGATGGACCCTACTACCAAGGAAAACTCCAGTATCAGCGGTGTCCTTTACCAATATATAGTTATGCTCATGCTGTTAGTCAGCGGTATGCACAGATATATTTTGCAGGCGCTGGTGGAGACATATACCCTGATTCCTATTAACAAAGCTGTATTTGACGGGGACAGGCTGCTTGGGCCTATGCTGTCCTTTTTAACGGATTATTTAAGCATAGGATTCCGAATCTGCCTTCCCGTATTCTGTGTAATCCTGATTTTAAATGTGGTATTGGGCATTCTTGCTAAGGTATCGCCCCAAATGAACATGTTTGCAGTAGGTATACAGATCAAGCTGCTGGTTGGGTTAGGTGTCATGTTCCTGACCGTTGGAATGCTGCCTTATGTAACAGATTTTATCTTTACAGAAATGAAGACTATGATGGTAGCATTTGTGGAGGCAATGATGTAGATGATAGAACTTAGACTTCAGTTTTTTGCAAAAGATGGTCCCGGTGGAGAGAAGACAGAAGAGCCTACAGCCAAAAGGCTGGAGGATGCAAGGAAAGAAGGGCAGGTTGCAAAAAGCAAAGAGGTTACCAATGCCTTAAGCCTTATTGGTCTGTTTCTTATATTAAAAATATTCACAGGTTTTATAGGAAATGAATTTTTGGAGCTGTTTCAGGGAATCTACAATAAGATTCCAGAAGTTTTTGTTATGTGGAATGGAACGGTTCCAGCCGGGGATTTATATGTGCTTTTAAGGAACTGCATGTTAAGCATCCTGATTGTGCTGGCTCCTTTTTTTCTTATTGGATTTATTATTGCTTTTGTAGGCGATTATGTTCAGGTGAAGTGGAAGTTTACCACAAAACCGCTTCAGCCAAAGCTTAGCAAGATGGACCCGGTGAATGGCATGAAAAAGATTGTTTCGCTCAATGCCCTTATGGAGCTTGTAAAGGCTATCTTAAAAATTGGGCTTATTGCATACGTAGTTTATGCTACGATCAAGAATCAGTACAATGTAATCTATCTGTTATTTCAAATGCAGCTTTTTCAAGGGGTTCTTTTAGCAGGGCAGATGGCTATCAATCTGGGACTGAAGTGTTCCGCCGTGTATGTGCTGATAGCGGGCATCGATTTTATTTATCAAAAGAGAAAGTTCCGCAAAGATCAGATGATGACCAAGCAGGAGATTAAGGAAGAGTTCAAGCAGTCGGAAGGTGATCCGCAGATTAAGGGCAAAATCCGGCAGAAGATGCGGGAGGCTTCCCAAAGACGTATGATGCAGGATCTGCCAAAGGCGGATGTGGTCATTACGAACCCTACCCATCTGGCAGTTGCCATCCAGTATGACAAAGAAGTGGCAGATGCTCCTATCGTGCTTGCAAAGGGACAGGATTATATGGCGCAGAAAATCAGGGAAGCAGCAAAGGAATATAAAATTGAAATTGTAGAAAACAAACCTTTAGCCAGAATGCTTTATCATAATGTGGAAATCGGACAGCAGATTCCGCCGGAGTTATATCAGGCAGTGGCGGAAGTGCTGGCAATGGTCTACCATGCACAGGGCAAGGTATAGTGTGAAGAGGATGATAGAAATGAAAGTAATTTCAGGAAAGGAGGAGTTTGTCAAATGAAAAAAGCGGACTTGGGTGTGGCATTATACATACTTACTGCATTTGTAATGTTTATTGTATCAATTCCTTCTTTTTTGCTGGATGTGCTGCTGGCAATCAATATTGCAACAGCTTTTATCGTAATGTTTAACTGTATGTTTGCCAAGGAAGCGCTGGATATGTCTTACTTCCCAACGGTTCTTTTGTTTACCACCATTTTCAGGATTGCTTTGAATGTGTCTTCCACAAAATTGATTTTATTTAAAGGCGAACCGGGAAATGTAGTCACTACATTTGGACAATTCGTAGGCGGCGGCGATTTGATTATCGGCGTTATCGTCTTTGTTATTTTAATTCTGATACAGTTTATGGTTATCAATAAAGGGTCGGAAAGGGTGGCAGAAGTAACAGCAAGGTTTACCTTGGATGCTATGCCAGGTAAGCAGATGGCCATTGATGCGGATCTGAATACAGGTGCCATTACAGATCAGGAGGCAAAAATACGAAGAGATAAGATTCAGCAGGAGGCAAGCTTTTTCGGAAGCATGGACGGTGCGGTAAAGTATGTAAAGGGTGATGCCATGGCAGGCCTTTTGATTACCGTAGTGAATATTGTAGGCGGTATTGCCATGGGCATGTTCCGCCAGGGCATGGATGCCGGTGATGCCTTGAATAAATATGCAATACTGACAATCGGTGACGGACTGGTAAGTCAGATTCCTTCTTTGCTGATTTCCTTGTCCACCGGTATTCTTGTAACGAAAGGAAGCAAGGATGCGGATTTTGGAAGCGTATTGTTGAAACAGCTGTTCGGTGTGCCAAAGGTGCTTTATATGACTGGTGGCGTCATTGCCTTTCTAGGTATTGTCACTCCTTTGAACCCGGTTATTTTTGTCACTCTTGGCATGGTATTTGTGATTGCAGGAAGGATGATTGCAGGCACGATAGAAACTGCCAAAATCGAGCAGGAAGTGGATGCGGATGAAGTGGCGGCAGAGGAAATAAGGCAGCCGGAAAATGTCACATCCTTGCTGCAGGTGGATCCTATCGAGCTGGAATTTGGTTATGGTATCATTCCTCTGGCGGATGTGAACCAGGGTGGTGACCTGTTAGACCGTGTGGTTATGATCAGGCGTCAGATTGCCCTGGAACTTGGTACGGTTGTGCCTATTATTCGTCTCCGGGATAACATACAATTGAATCCCAACCAATATATTATTAAGATAAAAGGAATTCAGGTCAGCGAAGGAGAAATTCTTTTTGACCACTATATGGCAATGAATCCGGGATATGTGGAAGAGGAGATTACAGGTATTCCTACCTTTGAGCCTTCCTTCCATCTTCCGGCTATCTGGATTACGGAAAATCAAAGGGAGAGAGCGGAAAGCATGGGCTATACCGTGGTAGATCCTCCTTCCATCATTGCCACCCATCTGACGGAAATCATCAGACAGCATATTTCCGAGCTGCTTACAAGACAGGATGTTTCTCATTTGGTAGAGAATTTGAAAGAAAGCAATCCATCCCTGGTGGAAGAGCTGGTACCAAAGCTTCTGGGTCTTGGCGAAGTGCAGAAGGTATTGCAGAATCTGTTAAAGGAGGGCATTTCCATCAGAGACCTGCTTTCCATTTTCGAAACGCTGGCAGATTATGCGGCTACTACCAGAGACACGGATGTGTTAACGGAATATGTACGGCAGGGCTTGAAGAGAGCCATATCTGCCAGATTCTTTCCGGCTAATGAGACTACCAGCGTGGTAACCCTGGATCCGAAGATCGAGCAGGAAGTCATGGCGGCTGTAAAGCAGACAGAGCAGGGCGCATATTTAAATTTAGAGCCGGAAAAGACAAAGGCAATTATGAATTCCATAGGAACGGAAGTGGGCAAGCTGGAAAGTCTTGGCAAAGCCCCTATTATTATTACATCACCTATTGTACGTATGTATTTTAAGCGATTGACGGAAGATTATTACAGAGATTTGATTGTAGTATCCTATAATGAAATAGAATCTAATATTGAATTACAATCTGTAGGGATGGTGACGGCATAATGATCATAAAGAAATTTTTAGGAAAAACCGAAGAAGAAGCAGTAGAAAATGCCAAAAAGGAATTGGGAAACGGCATTGTGATCATGAATGTAAAAAATGTGAAGAAGAAAGGCTTTTTTGCGCTTTTTCAAAGAGAAAAGGTGGAAGTGACGGTGGCCTTGGAGGAAGAGGGGGAAAAGCCAAAAGCCCAGCCGGCAAAGCAGCCGAAACAGGAGGAAGTGCCGATACCGGCGGCTGTCATAAAGCCGGCAGAGGCAGCAGCGCCGTCAAAGGATGAAAGCGCAGTTATTGAAGAAAAGCTGGATTCCCTCCAAAGCCTTTTGGAAAAACAACTGTTGAATACGGTATTCATGGAGGAAAAAGAAAAAAAGGAAAAAGAGGAAGAAAAGAAAGAAAAAGAAGAAGAGGAAAATAATCGGGAAGAAACGGAAATGGATCGTTTCTTAAAGCTTCTTTATAATACCATGATTGAAAATGAAGTGGATGAGATTTATGCCAATCAGATTATTGATGATTTTGGAAAGATACAGTCCTCTAATCAGACCATTGATTTTGTCCTTTCCAATATTTATCAGAAGATGATCTTGCGCTTCGGGGAGTCAAAGGGAATCGAACCTCCGGATAAGAAGCCAAAGCTTGTATTCTTTATCGGACCTACCGGTGTAGGTAAGACTACCACTATTGCAAAGATCGCTTCCAAATTTCAGGTGGAAAAAGAAAAGAAGGTGGCTTTGCTTACGGCGGATACATACCGGATTGCAGCAGCGGAACAGCTTCGCACCTATGCGAATATATTAGAAGCACCTTTTCGTATTATTTATTCAGAAGAAGAAATCAAGACGGCCTGTGAGGAATTTTCCGGTTATGATTATATTCTGGTGGATACAGCAGGGCATTCCCATCAGAATGAAGGACTGCGGGAAAATATGAAAAAGCTGCTTGATTCCATGGGCGATCAGGTGGAAAAGGAAGTATATCTGGTACTAAGCGCCACTACGAAATATAAGGATTTATTAAATATTGCTGATACTTATTCAAAAATAACGGATTATAAAATTATTTTTACAAAGCTGGATGAAACAGAAACATTTGGAAATCTACTGAATTTAAAGCTTCATACAGGGGTAGAATTATCATATGTGACATGCGGACAGAATGTACCGGATGATATTGCAGATTTCAACCCTCAAAAGACGGTAAAGCAGTTGCTTGAGGGAAGGCAATAACGGAGATGAATGTACAATGGAGGAAAGATAATGGACCAGGCAGAAAAGCTCCGAAATATCATAAAAGCGAATCAGACCAATCAAAGACCTCTTGCCCGTGTCATTACTGTCACTAGCGGAAAGGGCGGAGTCGGTAAATCCAATACAGCTATCAATCTGGCCATACAGTTTAAGAAAATGGGGAATAGGGTCATTATACTGGATGCGGATTTTGGTCTTGCCAATATTGAGATTATGTTTGGAACTGTGCCAAAGCATAATTTATCGGATTTGATTTATCAGGGAAAAAACATAAAAGATGTGATAACCTGGGGACCGGGAGAAATCGGGTTTATCTCAGGCGGGTCCGGGATTGCGGGATTGTCCAATTTAAGCCGGGATTATCTGATGTACATCATTCAGAATCTGGCGGAATTGGATTCTTTAGCAGATGTGGTCATTATCGATACCGGAGCCGGGATATCGGATGCGGTGCTGGAATTTCTGGTGGCAAGCGGTGAAATCCTTTTGGTGACCACACCGGAGCCCACTTCTATTACAGATGCCTATTCACTGTTGAAATCCTTAAGCGGCCATAAACGGTTTTCTTTGGAAAATTCACAGATAAAGGTAATTGCCAACCGGGTAGGAACAAAAGAAGAAGGCCGGGATTTATTTGAAAAGTTAAACACGGTAGTAACCAAATATTTAAAACTGCCGATTGCCTATTTAGGCAGTGTGCCCCAGGATGTGCAGCTGTCAAAAGCAGTCATGCAGCAGGCGCCGGTTTGTCTGGCCAGCCCGTCTGCAAAGTCGGCAAAGGCATTTGTGGAAATTGCAGAGATTTTAATGAACGGACCGGAAAGGGATACGGTTCAGAAAAGAGGAATGGCGGCATTCTTTTCCCACATCCTGTCTGGAAAGAAGTAGTATCAGTCGTATAAAGAAGGAGGAAGCTATGTTATCGAAGTATGTATTGCCAGGAGAAAAAGTGGAATTGCAGGCGGTGGAAAAGGCTATTCTGGGTGAAGGCTCTGAGGATAAGATTCACATTTCCAAGGTGTATGACGTATTGTCAGATGAAAGAATTGAAATTTGTATGCCCATGGAGCAGACCAAACTAATTCTTCTACCTGTTGATGGTGTGTATGAAATTTGTTTTTATACAAAGTCAGGTATTTATCAGTGCCTTGCAAGGGTAGTGGACCGTTACAAGGTCAACGGCGTATTTTTACTGCTGTTTGAACTTACCAGCAATTTAAGGAAGCATCAGAGAAGGGAATATTATCGTTTTAACTGCGCCCTGAATATGAAGAGCAGAGAGCTTAGCCTAAATGAAAAGCTTGCATACGAGGGAAAAAGGGCGGTGTTTTTAGAGGAGAGCCTTCCCCTGCGCCAAAGCATTATCGTGGATATCAGCGGAGGCGGCATTCGATTTGTAGCCAATCATCAATATGAAAAGGATACGATTATCTATCTGACTTATACGCTTATCATACAGGGAGATGAAAAGAAATATGACCTTACCGGGAAAATCTTAAGCTCCAAAGAGTTAGAAAACAGGAAGGGCCAGTATGAGCACAGGGTACAGTATGTGAATATTACCAATGGGGAACGGGAAGAAATCATCCGCTTCATTTTTGAGGAAGAAAGGAAAAACAGGCAGAAATTACAAGGGTAGGGACCGCTATGAAAAAAATACTGGTTGTTGATGACTCTGCACTTATGAGAAGGGTTGTTTGTGATATAATAAACTCGGATGGAAGATTCCGGGTGGAGGATACAGCCACAAACGGCGAGGAAGCCTTAAAACTTTTGCAGAAAAATACATATGATGGAGTCGTATTGGACGTAAATATGCCAAGGATGTCGGGAATTGAGCTTTTAAGGGAATTGAACAAGCAGAAGATTTCTGCCAGGGTCGTTATGAACAGTTCCACCACAAGGGAAGGGGCAAAGATTACTTTAGAGGCTCTGGAGCTTGGAGCCATTGATTTTATCCATAAGCCCCTTAGTATTATGGATGCAAAGGCTGATAAATTCAGAAGGCGGTTCCTGAATATATTGTGGGAAGCAGTAACAGCAAATCTTCCATCCACAAGAAGAGGCGGTTCTCTTCTTGTAGGTCAGTATAAGTTCCGACGGGCAGAGGATAAGCCCATAGTACTCCGGAATTCACAGCCGGTTACCGGTAGAAAGCTTGTGGCAATTGCCTGCTCCACCGGTGGACCAAGGGCTTTGCAGCAGGTCATTCCGAAGCTTCCCGGAAATCTGGATGCACCGGTGCTGGTTGTACAGCATATGCCTTCCGGCTTTACGGAATCGCTGGCGGAGCGGTTGAATACTATAAGCGAGCTTTCTGTGAAGGAGGCGGAGCCGGGAGATAAACTGTTAACGGGGCATGTTTATATTGCAAAAGGAGGCACCCATTTAAAGGTGAGAAAGGGACGGGGAGAATCCCGGATAGAATTTAGTGATGAGGCGCCCAGGGAAGGTGTAAAGCCCTGTGCCAACTATATGTATGAATCACTGATGGATTCGGAATTTGACCAGATTGTATGCGTGGTATTGACCGGAATGGGCGCTGATGGAACGGAAGGAATCATGAATCTGAGCAAAAAAAAGCAGATTCATGTACTTGCCCAGGAGCAGAGTACTTGTGCAGTTTACGGTATGCCCAGAGCTGTCAGCATGTCAGGGCTGGTAAATCAGGTGGTTGCTTTAGAAGATATGGCACAACAAATTACAAAGAACGTGGGGGTAAGACGAAATGGATGTTAGTCAATATTTGGAAATATTTTTAGATGAATCCAAAGAGCATTTGCAGACTTTAAGCGATCAGCTTATGATTTTGGAGCAGGAACCTGAAAACATGGATACCATCAATGAAATCTTCAGGGCTGCCCATTCTTTAAAGGGTATGGCAGGAACCATGGGATATAAGCGCATGCAGGCTTTGACCCATGAAATGGAAAATGTGTTTTCAGAGGTCAGGAACAATACCATTAAGGTTCAGGACAGTATGGTGGACACTTTGTTCCAATGTCTGGATGCCCTGGAGGAATATGTAGATAATATTCAAAACACCACAGAAGAAGGCAGCAACGATAATGAACATCTGGTAAAATCCTTAAAGAGGATATTAAGCGGTGGTGAGGAAGACAAAGAATCGGCAGATAGCGCTTCTGCTGCTAATGCTTCTGTTTCAGAAGGCGATAAAGAAAAATGGAGAACCATTAAAATCGGAAGTGCAGAACATACGGTTATCAAGGCGGCCAAGGCACAGGGAAAGAATGTGCTGGGCATTACGGTAATCGTACAGGAAAGCTGTATTTTAAAGGCTGCAAGGGCATTTCTAGTGTTCAAGGCATTAGAAGAATTAGGGGAGATCATCGTGTCTGTGCCGTCAGCACAGGATATTGAAGATGAAAAGTTCGAGTATGATTTCAGTATGCTCTTTGTAACAGACAGCAGTGCGGATAAGGTGGCAGATGCAGTCAAGAATGTGTCCGAAATCAAGGATGCTTTCGTGGCGGCTTTTGAATATTCGGAAGAAAAAGAGGAAGAAAAAGAGGAAGAGAACAGCCAGACAAGTGTTCAGGCATCAGAGCAAAAGCCGGCAAAGGAAAAGAGCAGCGAGACAGCTGTTGCAGCGCCGAAGCAGGAGAATAAAAAGCCGGCTGTTTCCAAACCGGTGGTAAACCGTACCGTGCGTGTGGATATTGAAAAGCTGGATGTGCTCATGAATCTGGTCAGCGAGCTGATCATTGCAAAGAATTCCCTGGTGGCGGCTTCCAATACAGAAGGCACCAGAACGGCTGCCAGCGAGCATATTGAGTATTTGGAGAGTGTTACTACCAACCTTCACGAATCAGTCATGAAGGTCAGAATGGTGCCTATTGAGTCTGTTGTAGTAAAATTCCCTAAAATGATCCGGGACTTGTCCAAGAAGCTGAATAAGAAAATGCAGCTGTTCATGAGTGGAGAGGAAACGGAGCTGGATCGTACCGTAGTGGATGAAATCGGCGATCCTCTGATGCACCTTTTAAGGAACTCGGCAGACCATGGACTGGAATCAGCAGAAACCCGTATCCAAAGAGGAAAGCCGGAAGTTGGTTCTATTTATCTGGATGCCTATCAGGATGGCAACAACGTAGTCATTGAGGTGCGGGATGACGGTAACGGCATTGATGTGGAGGCAGTAAAGGAAAAGGCTCTTTCAAAAGGCAGCATTACTCCCGAGCAGGCAGAGAATATGAGCGATAAGGATATTATCGACCTTCTGTTTAAACCAAGCTTTTCCACAGCTAAGCAGGTATCCGATATATCCGGCCGTGGCGTAGGTCTGGATGTGGTAAAATCCAAGATTGAAAGCCTGAGCGGTGAAGTGGAGGTTAAGACAAAGCTGGGAGAGGGCAGTACTTTCATTATCCGGCTGCCCCTCACTCTTGCAATCATTCAGGCTCTTATGGTGGAAGTGGGACATGAGAAATATGCCATCTCACTGGGAACTATCCAAACGATAGAAGACATTACACCGGAAGAAATCAAGTATGTGCAGGCGAAGGAAGTCATCAATTTAAGAGGGACAGTCATTCCGCTGATCCGCTTGAATGAGGTTTTGGATATTGAATCAAGCAAATCGCCGGAGGAAAGCCTGATTGTGGTCATTGTAAAGAAGGGTGACAAATTGGCAGGACTTGTGGTGGATGAGTTGATGGGACAGCAGGAAATCGTTATTAAATCCTTAAGCAAATATGTCAATAAGTGTAAGATCATCAGCGGCGCTACCATACTAGGAGACGGGGAAATCGCACTTATATTGGATACCAACGCACTTATTTAGGAAAGGTCAGGTGAAAGAGGATGGAAGAATTAAAGGCTGCTTATGAGACTACACAATTTATCGTTGTGAAATTAAATGATGAGCAATATGGAATCGACATTAAATACATAGATAACATAATAAGAATGCAGCAGATTTACAGAGTTCCTAAGGTGCAGCAATTTATTAAGGGTGTCATCAACTTAAGAGGCGAGGTCATTCCGGTAATCAGTGTTCGTGCAAAAATGGGCTTTGAGCAGGTGGAAGAAACAAAGGCAACCCGTATTATTATCGTAAAGATCGACGGCAGCGATACGGTTGGGCTTATTGTGGATGAAGTGAAAGAGGTAGTCACCTTGGATGCCTCACAGGTAGAGAAGGTATCTTATGATGCTAAGGAGGAAAAGCCAAATTATGTTCCGGCTGTTGGAAAGGATAAGGGAGAGCTGATTTCCCTGCTGGATCTGCATAATTTGATTGCGGAAAAAGAAAACGGCTAAAAGCAGTGGGGTGATGGTATGACAAGGATGGATTTTGATAATGTTTCCCAGGAATATTTTGATGTACTGAAGGAACTGGGAAATATAGGGGCAGGCAATGCGACTACTGCATTGGCGCAGATGCTCCAATGTAAAGTGGATATGAAGGTTCCTCAGGTAAGGCTCCTTGATTTTTCCCAGGTGGGAGAGGCAATGGGGGGTGAGGAACAGATTATGGCAGGAGTCTATCTGTTGGTGGAAGGAGACATTTCCGGAAGCATGATGTTTTTATGCGAAGAAAAGGTAGCACATCACCTGGTTGAGAAATTGATGGGAGTGGCAGGCAACGGAACAGGTGCGTTTACTGAAATCGAGCTTTCCGCTTTGAAGGAAATAGGTAATATTATTACAGGGGCATATTTGAATTCCCTGTCAAGTCTTACCAAGATGAAAATTATTCCTTCTGTGCCGGATTTAAGCATTGACATGGCAGCGGCGATTTTAAGTGTACCGGCAATTGAATTCGGAGCCATGGGAGATAAGATTTTATTGATTCAGACTCAATTTACAGATGAGATCAATCTGGACGGATTCTTTATTTTGATGCCGGATTTAGATTCTTATGATAGATTATTAGGATCATTAGGATTATGATGGACGGTAGGGAAGAGAAATGAGTGAACTAATTAAGGTTGGAATGGCTGACTTGAAAGTATGTATAAGTCCTGACAGCATAACAACGTTAGGACTGGGATCTTGTGTAGGGATTGCAATAAGAGATCCTATTACCAAAGTGGGAGGATTGGCGCATATCATGCTTCCTGACAGCACACAAATTAGAAATAGTACGAATATTTCAAAGTTTGCAGACACAGGGATTGTCGAATTGGTAAGGCAGATGTCATTAAAGGGAGCAAGTCCTTATCGAATGGTCGCTAAGATTGCAGGTGGAGCACAGATGTTTGCAGTTGGAGGAAAAGGCGATTTAGTCAGGGTTGGAGAGCGGAATGTAGAGGCAACCAAAAAAAAACTGAGAGAATTACATATTCCTATTTTAGCAGAAGATACGGGATTAAACTATGGAAGAACAGTAGTATTCTTTCCGGAAAACGGAGATTTTCTCATTAAGGCAGTGGGAAAAGGGGAAGTGATCATATAATGAATACAAAGAATATACCCGCAATCATATCATTAGCCGCTGGGGCAATTACCAGTATTATCACGTTCGTAATTGGATATGAAGTAAAAGCAATGTTAGTAATCCTTTTGGCTGTATTAATTCTCTTTTACATAGCAGGGCTTATCGTAAAGGCTATCCTGGATAAGTTTCAGACTGAGATTGCCCTGAAAGAGGAAGAAGCAGAGAGGCTTCGGAAAGAGGAAGAGGAACGAGAAGCTGCTGCTATGGAAAAAAAGGCGGCTGAAGAGCGGAAGGATGCTTCCGGCATTCCGGTTCCTGAAGCAGAATAGATTCAAGGGGGAAGCTTATGGACGAAGCAGGCAGAAAAAAGCTTTGGGCGGATTATGAAAAGGATAAGTCGCCGGAGCTTAGAGAAAAAATCATATTAGAGTATTCACCCCTTGTGAAAATAGTGGCAGGACGGCTGAGCATGTACTTAGGCTATAACGTGGAATATGAAGATTTGGTAAGTTATGGTATATTTGGACTGATTGATGCCATTGATAAGTATGATTATGCAAAAGAGGTTAAATTTGAAACCTATGCAAGCCTGCGCATAAGAGGTGCTATTCTGGATCAGATTCGCAAGATGGATTGGATTCCAAGAACTATCAGGCAGAAGCAGAAAAAAATAGATGGAGTGATCAAGCAGGTAGAGGC
Organism: Lachnospiraceae bacterium; assembly: GCA_014804675.1. GTDB lineage: Bacteria > Bacillota > Clostridia > Lachnospirales > Lachnospiraceae > RGIG3040. The sequence continues at coordinate 153,552 of JAAUZH010000013.1, read as the reverse complement.
TTTGAAAGGAAGAAGCGCTACTGATGAGGAAATTGCACAAGGGCTTGGTATTTCGGAAGAGGAGCTGACGGAATGGCAGTCCCAGTTGAAGATAACAGGTCTTGTTTCCTTAAATGAATATTTAGAGCAAGGCAGCGAGGTGCCAAATGAACAGGGAAAGGTATCGAGCCAGTTCTATTCTCCAGAGGATGCCACTTTACAGGAAGAGCTGAAGAAAGTGTTGATGGGTTCTCTGGAAAATTTGACGGAAAAGGAAAAAAAGGTCATTCTCCTTTACTATTATGAGGATTTGACATTAAAGGAAATCAGCAATATATTGGAGGTTTCGGAATCTCGCATTTCCCAGCTTCATACAAAGGCTCTTCATAAGATGAAGGCGAAATTGGGCAGTTATATAGGCATATTAACAGACAGATAGCGGATAAATGGAAGGAATGGAGGTAGCGGATGAACGGATGTTTTCAATTAATGATAACGGAAAAGGAAACTGCATTGAAGCTTGTACCCCCTACAAACGATGGCGAACCTATTGCCATAAGCGAATTGTTGGAATATCTGCATGCACGGAAAATAGAGAATTTTGATTTGAAACAGCTGAATGCAGTCATTAGCACGTTAAAAGAACAACAGGTGTTTTCTTTGATTCCCCAAAGAATATCTCCGGTAAATGAAACCTTTATGGTTCGCATAAGCCCGGATAATATGGAAGCTGTTGCCAGATTTTATCCGCCAAGCACCGGCGGTGTCAGGATGGATAAGTCGGAAATCATCGATTGCCTGCATATGAAAAAAATTGTTTATGGCATTGAGGAAGAGGCCATAGAGAAATTTTTAAAACGGAGACAGTATTGTACGGATATTTTATTGGCTAGGGGAAAGCCTCCGGTACATGGTAGGGACGGAAGGATTCAGTATTTCTTTAATACGGATTTAAATACAAGGCCTAAGAGAAATGAAGACGGCTCCGTAGATTTTTTTCACTTAAATACCATTAACCATTGTAAGGAAGGAGAGCTTTTGGCCAGGATGACTCCGCCTGATATGGGAGAAAGTGGAACCAATTTGCTTGGCGAAGTCATGAAACCAAGGGATGTGAAGAAAGTGTCCCTGAAATATGGAAAAAATATTACTATTTCGGAGGATAAGACAGAGCTGTATTCCCGTGTAAACGGCCATGTTTCCTTAGTTGATGATAAGGTATTCGTATCCGACGTATTTGAGGTGGAAAATGTAGGTCCTGCTACTGGGAATATTGAGTCGGAAGGCAGTGTGATAGTGAATGGAAATGTCCAGACGGGCTTTTCCATCCGGGCAAAAGGCAATGTTCATGTCCATGGTGTTGTGGAAGGAGCAAGCATTATTGCCGGGGGTGATATTATCATAGACCGGGGAATGAATGGCATGGGAAAAGGAAAGCTTCAGTCAGGAGGCTGCATTATTACCAAATTTTTGGAAAATGCAGTGGCGAATTCTGAAGACTATGTGGAAGCAAACTCCATACTCCACAGTACGGTAACGGCTAAAACAGAAGTTAACGTAGATGGAAGAAAAGGATTTATTATGGGAGGGTTTGTAAGAGCTATCAACCGGATATCCTGTCGTACATTGGGTTCTTCCATGGGTACGGATACCTATGTGGAAGTAGGAGTGGATCCTGAAATCAAAGCCCGGCATCAGAAATTGCAGGATGAAATGCTGTCGATTCAGCAAAGCATTCAAAAGACAAGGCCGATTCTTACCAATGCGGCTCAAAAGATGAAAATGGGCGAGCAACTGGAGGATGCCCAGATGAGATATATACAGTCGTTGGCATTGGATACGAAAAAGAAGCAGAAAAGATTTGCAGAAGTCCAGGCGGAATATGCAGGGCTGGAATCGATTCTGGAGCATAAGGAAAATGCCTGCATCTGTGTAAAGGATTCTCTGTATGCAGGAACAAAGGTAACGATATCCGAAGCAACCATGGTGGTAAAGAATACGTTACAGTACTGCAGGCTTGTGAAGGATCAGGGAGATGTCCGTGTAGCGGCTTTATAGAAAGAGGTGAGTGGTATGGCAATTACTCCTATTATGTTTAATGCAACGGTGCAAAGGACTCAGGATTTTACTACCATGAAGCAGAATGAGGACAATAAGGGCGCTGTTGACCAGGGCAATTTTCAAATGAAGATGGAGAAGGAATTTAAGCTTCAGTTAAGCAATGTAAGGACTGCGGATAATGCTGACAAAAAGGGCGACAATTCCGATGCAAAAGAAAAGGGGAACGGAACATATGCCGGAGACGGTGGAAAAAGGCGTCCGGGACAGAGTGAAGCGAAGGCAAAGGATAGGATGCGAAAAAAAGAAGGGGGCCATTTTGACATGAGCGTCTGATGGCATAAGACCGCAAGGAGAAGGAAATATGACAGTGATAGAAATCGTATTATGTCTGGCAGGTATCGCATTATGCATTATTAGTTTTTTGCTGCCGGATAAACAGAAGGAAGCAGGAGAGCCGGATAAAGAGGCTGTTCAAGAGATGGTGACAGCACTGGTGGAAGAGGAAATATCAGGTGCAAAGGCGAAGCTGGAGGAGATGCAGGAAGAAACCATATCTTATGGAATGGAAAAAACAGAGCGCTCCTTAGAGAAGGTTACAAATGAAAAAATCATTGCCGTATCCGAATATGCGGAAACGGTTATAGAAGATATCAATAAAAATCATAAGGAAGTCATGTTCCTTTATGATATGCTGAACAGCAAGCATGAAAACTTAAAAGAAACGGTAGTGGAAGTAAGCCAGACTGCAAAGGAAGCCGAAAAAACCGTTCAGGTGCTGGAGGATACAGCTAAAAAAGTGGAAACCACTTTACAGGTTCAGGAGGGGCAGGAAGAGGAAGAAACAGAGGCATTTGAATTTGAGCCTCTTGATGTGATTGATTTTTCAAGCCTGACTCCGATAAAGGAAAGAAAGAAAAATCCTCCTAAGAGGAATAAGGAGGAAAAAGAATCTAAGATTTCCATTCAATTTGAAGGCAGTGACAATAAGAACAGCAACGAAAAGATATTGGAGCTCTATGACATGGGAAAATCCAATATGGCAATTGCAAAAGAACTGGGACTTGGTGTAGGCGAAGTGAATTTAGTAATTGATTTGTATAAGGGGATATGACCATGAAACTGAAATACTACTTAAGAGGTTTGGGAACGGGTATTGTAGTAACCGCCTTGATTTTAGGTATATCCTTATCCCACGGAAAAGGAAGCATGTCCGATGAAGAGATAAAGAAACGGGCTGCAGAGCTTGGTATGGTAGAGGAATTTAAAAGCTTAGCAGAAGCTTCCGAAGAGAAAGAAACGAAAAAAACAAAAGAAGAGGAAAGCAAAGTCAGCGGCAATGATGCAGCAGACGGACAGACACCAACGGACAGCAAAGATACAGGAAAAGCAGAAGAGGAAAGCGTTTCGAAAACGGATGCAAAGGAGAACAAACAGGAAGAAGGCGGTTTTGGAAGCAGCATTGAAAAGTCCGAGGATAGCGTGAAGGATGATGCTGGAGCTTTGGAAGAAGAACTGCAAGAGCAGCCGGAAGAAAAGGAAAACGATTCGTCCGTGGAAACCAAAAAGAGCATTCTGTTAGAGGTTCGCTCCGGTGATGGTTCCCTTAGCGTAGCCAGAAAAGCAGCAAATGCCGGTCTTGTGGCAGATGCGGCAGAATTTGACCGTTTCTTGTGCAGCGGCGGATACGATAGAAAGATTTGTACAGGAAAGCATGAAATTCCGGAAGGCGCTACTATGGAGGAAATTGCAAAATTATTGATTCAAAAGCCGTAAGGGATTGCGGAGGGCAGAGAAAGAGGAAAGCTTGAAATGAGGCTTGCCTTCTTTGTTCTTTCATGATATAATCTATTCGTTGTGACAAAAAAACACCCATAGGGAAACATGCCGGTGCTTCTTGAACGCAGAAGTGGCAGAGAATAGGAACTATGGGGAAGCAAAACCAAATGGAGGTAAAGAAAATGAGCGTTATTTCAATGAAACAATTATTAGAAGCAGGTGTTCATTTTGGACATCAGACAAGAAGATGGAATCCTAAAATGGCTCCATACATCTACACAGAAAGAAATGGTATCCACATTATCGACCTGCAGACATCTGTAGGAAAAGTGGATGAGGCTTATGATGCAGTATCGCAAATCGTTGCAGCAGGCGGAACTATTCTTTTTGTAGGTACAAAAAAACAGGCTCAGGATGCTGTTAAGACCGAAGCAGAACGCTGCGGAATGTATTATGTAAACGAAAGATGGCTGGGCGGTATGCTTACCAACTTTAAGACGATCCAGAGCAGAATTGAAAGATTAAAAGCAATTGAAACAATGTCCGAAGACGGAACCTTTGATGTTCTTCCTAAGAAAGAAGTTATCGCATTAAAGAAAGAATGGGAAAAGCTGGAAAAGAACTTAGGCGGAATTAAAAATATGAAAAGAGTGCCGGATGCAATCTTCGTAGTAGATCCTAAGAAAGAAAGAATCTGTATTCAGGAAGCACATTCTCTTGGAATTACTTTAATCGGTATTGCTGATACAAACTGCGATCCGGAAGAGCTTGATTTTGTAATTCCAGGCAATGACGATGCAATCCGCGCTGTAAAATTAATCGTAGCTAAAATGGCAGATGCTGTAATCGAGGCAAATCAGGGTGAAATCGGAGAAGTTTCCGAAGAAGCAGAAGAAGCTTTTGAAGAAGCGGCTGAAACAGAAGAAGAAACCGTAGAAGCATAAGAATTTTGATTAGTTGGAGGAAAGAAACATGGCTATTACAGCAGCAATGGTAAAAGAATTAAGAGAAATGACTGGTGCAGGCATGATGGACTGTAAGAAGGCTCTTACAGAAACCAATGGTGACATGGATGCAGCAGTAGAATTTTTAAGAAAGAACGGACAGGCAAAGGCTGAAAAGAAAGCAGGAAGAATTGCAGCAGAAGGTCTTTGCAAGGTTGTAGTAAAGGATGATAAGACAGCAGCAGTCGTTGAAGTAAACTCTGAAACGGACTTCGTTGCCAAAAATGAAGAATTCCAGAAATTCGTAGCAGCAGTGGCAGATCAGGCACTTGCAACAAGTGCGGCAGATATTGATGCTTTTCTGGCTGAAAGCTGGAATGCAGATTCTTCCAAAACAGTAAAAGACGCTTTGGTAGAAAAAGTTGCGGTTATCGGTGAAAACCTGACAATCAGAAGATTTGCCAAGGTAGAAGCTGCTAACGGATGTGTTGTTTCTTATACACATGGCGGTGGCAGAATCGGTGTTATCGTAGAAGCTGAAACAGACGTAGTGAACGATGCAGTGAAGGAAGCGCTTACCAATGTTGCAATGCAGGTTGCAGCTTTATATCCAAAGTATGTTTCCAAAGAGGAAATCAGCGCTGACTATGTAGAGCATGAAAAAGAAATCTTAAGAGCACAGATTATGAACGATCCAAAAGAATCCCAGAAACCGGAAGTGGTTATCGAAGGTATGATAGAAGGACGTATCAAGAAAGAATTAAAGGAAATCTGTCTGGTAGACCAGGTATATGTAAAGGCTGAAGATGGCAAGCAGACAGTAGGTCAGTACATTGCACAGGTTGGAAAAGAAAACAATGCGGATCTGAAGGTTGTGAAATTTGTTCGTTTTGAGACCGGTGAAGGTATTGAAAAGAAGGAAGAGGATTTTGCGGCTGAGGTTGCGGCACAGATGGCAGGCAACTAGGTGAATCAAGTCCGCAGGATGCAGGTGAACCGTAGTTGGAAGCTATGCAGCGTTGCTTAGCGAATTAAGTCTGAAAGACGAAGGTGAGGTTAGCAACAGTCGCATGATGCATAAGTGAAATTTGCTTCATTATTTGGAAATTGAACCCCTTGCAGTGGTGTGAGAATGCCATTTGCAGGGGTTTTTATTATGTTATCCATTTCCCCAAATAATATTGAAATTACTCCCATATTATGTTAAATTTATAACTGAACATTTGGAAAAAAATGGAAAAACTAAAACGGAGTGACATATTAAATGAAGCGGGATTATCTGAAGCAGAATGTGTACGAAGAGGTACAAAAACGGCTGAAATTCATTTTCCAAGAATTTGACAATATTTATGTTTCCTTTTCCGGAGGAAAGGATAGCGGGCTTCTTTTGAATCTTGTACTGGATTTTCAGAAAAAGTATTATCCGGATAAAAAAATCGGAGTATTTCATCAGGACTTTGAGGCACAGTATACGGTGACTTCGGAATATATCGAGAGGACCTTTGAGCGAATCAAAAATGATGTGGAGCCATATTGGGTATGCCTTCCCATGGCAACAAGAACAGCATTGAGCAGCTATGAAATGTATTGGTACCCCTGGGATGATACAAAGGAGGAATGCTGGGTCAGACCTATGCCCCAAAAGGAATATGTCATTCACATGAAAAACAATCCAATTACTACATACCGTTACCGAATGCATCAGGAGGATCTGGCAAAACAGTTTGGAAGGTGGTATCGAATTTCCCATGGTGGGAAAAGCACCGTATGCCTGTTAGGAATGCGGGCGGATGAATCCTTGCAGCGATACAGCGGTTTCCTGAATAGAAAGTATGGTTATAAAGGGGAATGCTGGATCAGCAATCAGTTTAAGGATGTATGGTGTGCTTCGCCCTTATATGACTGGACCTTAAACGATGTATGGCATGCCCATTATTTGTTTGATTATGATTATAACCGATTATATGACCTTTACTATAAGGCAGGGCTGAGAGTAACGCAGATGCGGGTTGCCTCTCCCTTTAATGATTATTCCAAGGATTCCTTAAACCTTTACCGGGTCATTGATCCGGAAATCTGGGTAAAGCTGGTGGGGAGAGTGAGAGGCGCCAATTTTGCAAGCATTTATGCTAAAACAAAAGCAATGGGCTATCGGAACATTACGCTGCCAGAGGGGCATACATGGGAGTCCTATACAAGGTTCCTGTTAGACACCCTTCCCGCCAGGCTTCGAAACAATTATGTGAAGAAATTCAACACTTCCATTGAATTCTGGCACAAAACGGGAGGAGGACTGGATGAGGAGACAATAAAGGAACTGCAGGAAAACGGATATCAGATTCAGAGAAACGGTGTTTCCAATTATACGCTGAATAAAAAATCCAGAATCGTGTTTCAGGGGAAGATTCCGGATGATACGGATAATATCAAATCTTCCAGGGACATACCCAGCTGGAAGCGTATGTGCTACTGCATACTGAAAAATGACCATATATGCCGATTCATGGGATTCGGCATGACAAAGGAGCAGAAAAAGCGAGTTGATATAATCAGAGAAAAATACAAAAGCATTGAGGTGATGGATTATGGAATACAATAGCCCTGTTTATAACGTAATTGCAGTACCGATTGAAAAAGTAAAAGCCAATGCCTATAACCCGAATGTGGTAGCGCCGCCGGAAATGAGGCTGCTTTATGAAAGCATAAAGGCAGACGGCTATACTATGCCGGTTGTGTGCTATTATTCTAAGACACAGGATGTCTATGTAATAGTTGATGGATTTCACAGATATCGGATCATGCTGGAGCATCCGGATATTTATAAAAGGGAAAACGGGATGCTGCCGGTTTCCGTGATTGACAAGCCCATTGACCAAAGAATGGCAAGCACCATACGGCATAACCGGGCAAGAGGAACCCATGATGTAGACCTGATGAGCAATATTGTAAAAGAGCTTCACGAGCTGGGACGTTCAGATGCATGGATTTCCAAGCATTTGGGAATGGATAAAGATGAAATACTGCGATTAAAGCAGATTACCGGTCTTGTGGCTTTGTTCAAGGATACAGGATTTGGGAAAGCCTGGAGACCTGTGGAAGGGCAGGAGGAATAAAAATAAGGAAAAGAGCTGCCTGTAAAAGCTGTAGCAGTCCAGCCGCCAGAAAGGGCAGTCCGTTTGGAAGAGCCGGAGCCGTCAGGGCATATGGCAGTCTGTCAGGCCTTGGCAAAGTCGTCAGCACTTACACACCGTATTCTGGTGTGTTAGTACTGTTGCGTCTTTGCAGAGCAAAAGCGTGCCTGACAGACTGCCATATGCCCTGACGGCTCCGGCTCTTCCAAACGGACTGCCCTTTCTGGCGGCTGAACGGTTATGAAAGTACTGATAAAATGGCTTCAGGGATTGCGATAAAAATTTTTCTTTGTTATAATAATTGACAATAAGAAAAAATCGGACTTTTGAAACGGTAGGAGGCAGAAGGGAAGATGAAAGGAACGGGAAGAGGAAGAAAAGGAATAGCACTTGTGCTGGCAGCAGTATTCTTGTTTCAGGGAATGGCCGCACAGGCAAGTATGATTGGAAATGGAGATATGTATGAACAGCAGGCAGCAGTGGAAGCGCAAAGCATATCGGACAATCAAGTGACCTCAGAATCCGATGAAGCTGCAACGGAGAATCGCCAGATACTGCCGGATTCCCAGGAAGCTTTGGAAGATGGAGAAGAGACTATAGAAGGGGGAGCAGTTTCCCAAAACAGTGCAGGGGCTTCCATGGGAGAACTTGTGGAAGTAAAGTCTCCTTTTGAAGGGGACAGATACAATCCGGAATATTATGATGCAGTAATTACCCGTTATCCTGCAGCGAAGCAGGGAGGAAGCCTGTTCCTTACTGAGAGGCCTATTTCTTTTGAAAATTACATATTAAATGCAATCAGAAATTTTGAGATGGAAGTGGATGTATCAGCTTATAACATACCGATAGAAGACATGTGGACAGAAATTTACCATGTTCTGAATGCACATCCGGAATTATTTTATGTAACGGTTACTACGGCTTATTACAATTCGAGTACAGGGATGATTGCCAGTTACATATTTACTTACGTGGGCACAAAGGCTACGATAGGGGCGGAAACAGTCAGATTTCAGGAAGAAGCCAAAAAGGCATTGGCCTATGTAAGCGATGATATGTCAGACTACGAGAAAGCATTGGCGGTGCATGACTATATTATTTTGAACTGTGAATATGATGAAGAAAATTTTAATGCAGATACAATATCAGGGGAGTCCCATTCTGCATATGGTGCATTAGTGAAGAAGATTGCGGTATGCGATGGCTATGCAAAGGCATATCAATACATTATGTCAGCGCTTTTGCATATTCCGTGTCAAGTGGTGACCAGCTCTGAAATGAGCCATGCATGGAGCTTGATAAAGATTGGTGGAAAATGGTATCATGCGGATTTGACATGGGATGATCCCCTTTATGACTGCATTGGAAGAGTGTATCACGAGTATTTCCTTTTAAGCGACAGCACAATTGGCGATTCATACCATGTACATTATAGCTGGCAGGTTAAGGATGAAAATAAACAGGATATCAAAGCGGTAGACGATACTTATAAAAACTACAAATGGACAGATATTTATAGCGGCATGCTTTATAAAAATGGAAACTGGTATTATGTGAAGGCGGATAAAGGCGGTATTATAAAGGATAGCGATTTGTCTACGACCTCAAAAGAAAGCCTTCTTGTTCATATTAGTGATGAAGGCAATCCGGCATGGATAAGCAACGGCTGTCTTGCAAGGATCATGATTTGGCAGGATGAGAACGGACAGGACAGAATCTATTTTAATACACCTTCTGTAATCAAGTCCGTTGCTTTAAATGGTACAGAGGAACGGACAGAGCAGACCGTAGTAAAAGCTGCTGACCAGTTTATATACGGATTTGTCATTCAAAACAATAATATGAAGTATGCCCTTAGGAAAAACACGGGAATAAATGAAAAGCAGGAAGTGCGGACTTTTGGAGTGCCAGGAATTTCCATTGCAAGTGTTGCGGCAAAAGACTACAATAGTCTGGATATTACTTTGGCTAAGGTGGAGAAGGCAGGAAATGCTTCCGGTTCGGGTTATGTCATTTATCGGCGAGGGGCATGGGAAACGAAATGGGTTACCGCCGCTTTATTGGAAGGAGCCGATAATTGCTATTTCAGGGACAGCGGCCTTGGGGATAATCTGCAATATGTTTATATTGCCTGCAATTATCAGGTGATAAACGGAGATATTTGCTATGGTCCGTACAGCAGCGAAGTTTCAGCCGTTACCATGAAAGCGCCGGCACCTCAGCCCACACCAGCGCCGTCACCGTCACCAGCAAAGGATACGGCAGTAAAAGGAAAAGTGTATACATATGGCAATTATAAGTATAAAGTGACAACTTTGGCAAAAGGAAAGACAGGCAAAGTAACCTTAACGGCGCCTGTAAAGAAAACCCTTACGAAGGCAACCGTTCCTTCCAGCGTGAAGATCAAAGGAGAGACTTATCAGGTAACGGCTATTGCAGCAAACGCATTTAAGAATAATAAAAAGTTAAAGAGTGTTACCATAGGGAAATATGTAACTAAAATAGGAACAAATGCCTTTTACGGATGTCAAAAATTAAAAACGGTTACGATAAAAACTACAAAGTTAAAGACTGTGGGCAAAAAAGCGTTTCAGGGCATTGTAAAGAGCGCAACTATCAAAGTGCCAAAGTCTAAGCTGGCGGCTTATAAAAAAATATTGCAAAAGAAAACGATTGGTCTTCCGGCAAAAGCAAAGATTAAGAAGAGCTGACGGAACGATTTTATATGAAATTTGATGATTTTGCATAAAAAGCTCTATATCTTTGGGAAAAAGTGTGGTATAATTCCCATATAATATGTGAGAAGGAAAGTTTCTTTAAAGAATTTGAGAGGTGGACAAAAATGGATACAAACATTCTTTTGGAAAATGGTACCAATGAGCTTGAAGTATTAGAGTTCAGTTTGGCTGGAAATTCATATGGGATTAACGTTGCAAAGATTCGGGAAATTATTACGTATCAGCCGGTTACCCCGGTTCCCAATTCCCATCCAAGCATAGAAGGCATTTTTATGCCCCGTGATACCATGATTACGGTAATCGACTTAAAAAACTGTCTTCAGAGAGGACAGTCTGAAGAGGGCGGACTGTTTATCGTTACCAATTTTAATAAGCTGGACATTGCCTTCCATGTGGAGCAGGTAGTGGGCATACATAGAGTTTCCTGGACAGAAATCATTAAACCGGATGTTACCATATCCAATTCTGAAGATGGGATTTCTACCGGTATTATAAAAAAGAATGATAAGCTGATCATTATTTTGGATTTTGAAAAAATCGTTGCAGATATCAATCCGGAAACCGGCTTAAAGGTAGCAGACGTAGATGAGCTTGGAGAAAGAACGAGAAATGATGTGCCGATTTTAATTGCAGAAGATTCTCCTTTATTGAACAAGCTGATTGTGGATTCGTTAAAAAGAGCGGGTTATCACAATCTGATACATACGGAAAACGGGCAGGAAGCATGGAACATTATCTGTGACTGCAAAGCCAAGGGAAGCCTTGCAGAGCATGTTCAGTGCGTGATTACGGATATTGAAATGCCGCTGATGGATGGGCATCGTCTTACCCGGCTGATTAAAGAGGACGATGAAATGAAAGACATACCAGTGGTTATCTTTTCTTCGCTGGTAAATGATGATATGCGTAGAAAAGGCGAATCCTTAGGAGCGGATGCACAGCTGTCGAAGCCTGAAATCGGCAATCTGATAAAAGTCATTGACGGGCTGGTATTATAAGTAGCATAAAAGAAAAGCAGATAAAGCCGAAAACATTGTTTTCGGCTTTCTTTTGGAAAGTGAATGAATCATGGAAACAGAAAAAAAGCAGCAGCTTCTAAACAGCATAAAGGAGTCTCAGCTTGTTCTGGTAGGGCTGGGGGCAGAATTTCGCATAGAAAAAGAGCCATTTGTCCGATGGGAGTTCTATCAAAAATGGCGGGAGGCGGATAAGGAACAGAATTATTTATGGATGGAGCCATTTTTGCATAGGATGTGGCTGAAGCAAGAGAAGCATTTTGACACGGAAAAGGCATATGCTTCTTTGGCAGAGCTGCTGGAGGGAACAAATTATTTTATTGTCACGCTTTGCACAGATGGAATGATCTATAAGAGTGGATTGGCAGAAGACAGAATTGTGGCGCCCTGCGGCAATATGGAAAACCTGCAATGCTCTGCAGGATGTACGAAGGAATTGTATCCATGGGAAAATGAGATGGAGCAGGAGCTGACGGAAGCGGTTCTTGCCGGTGCCTTGGAAATGTGCCGCCCTTTTTTGTGCCCCCATTGCGGAAGACCCTTGGTATGGAATACGATTGATGCACAGCCATATAATGAAGCATCTTATCTGCCTATGTGGGAACGCTATACGAAATGGCTTCAGGGTATGTTGAACCACAGAGTCTGCATTTTGGAAGCGGGCGTGGATTTTTCCTATCCGTCGGTTATCAGATGGCCTTTTGAAAAAATGGCATATTTTAATCAAAAAGCAGATTTTTATCGGATACAGGAAACCTGGTACCAGATGCCGGAAGAATTAAAAGAGAAAGGAAATTCTATTTCTCATAACAGTCGGGATTTTTTTGTAAATTTATTTGTCTAATTTTGTAGGTTGTGTTAGACTAACGATAGAATAGGAGGTTTTTATGCAGTCAAACGAGGATTATTTAGATAGCTTGCTGAAAGCAGCAATGGGAGATGAAGAAGAACAACAAAAACCGGAGGAAGAGGCTTTTGATTCCAATAAAGCCTTGAGCCCGGAGGAAATTGAGGCCATGTTTGCAGGTGAGGAGGAGCTGCCGGAAGCTGTGACAGAGGGAATGGGAAATACAGAGGAATTGACAGATGATTTTATGGCGGAATCTGAACAGGTGGAGGAATCTTTGGAAGACCTTCTGGCTGAGCTGGGGGCTTCGGAGGAATTGTCTGTGGATGAAGAGCTTGAAGATGAAGAGTTTGAAAATACAGAGATGCCATCATTGGATTTTCAGGCGGCAGAAGCAGAGGATACCGGGGAAGCAGGAGAACTTTGGGACAGCTTAAATGGAGAAGACGATGAAATGGCAGAAATCAATGAGCTGCTCAGCCAGTCAGGAAGCGGAGATATGATGGATGAGGATATGCTTGCTTTACTGGAAAACATGTCGGATTCCGGCGAATCGGAACTGATGGGGAGCCAGAATGCTGGCGAAACGGATGAAATTGATATTTTTGCTTTGGATGCCATGGAGGAAGAAGAGAAGGAAGAGCCGGAACCGGTTCAGGAAGACAAGGGTATAGAAGCATCTTTAGAAGAGGAGCCGGAAAAAAAGAAAGAAAAGAAAGAAAAGAAAGAGAAAAAAGGCTGGTTCGGAAAAGGAAAAAAGAAAAAAGAGCAGAACCAGGAAGCAGAGGAAACGAAAGAGGAAGAACTGCCAGGCTTGGAACTGACGGAAGAAGGCCTTGTTGATGTATCCGCAATTAATGGAAAAGCAGAATCGGAAGAAATTGGGGCAATTCGGGAAAAAGAACCGAAAAAACCAGGTTTTTTCAGCAATCTTATGGATTTTCTCATGGAGGAGGAAGAAGAAGAGGAAGAGCCGAAGCCTGAGAAGAATAAGAAGGAAAAAAAGGGAAAGAAGAAAGCGAAACAAGGAAAAGGGCCGGCAAGTGAAGAAAATGAGGCTATTTTAGACGAATTAGAAGAAGAAGATAAAAAGAATAAGAAAAAGAAGAAGCCTCAAAAGGTCAAAAAACAGCCGAAAGAGAAAAAGCAGGAAGAACCTTCCAAAGAGGATGGAAAGAAGCTGCCGAAAAAGATGGTCATTCGGATTTTTGTCATGTGTTTCTCGGTCATGATTTTGATTATCATACCAGCCATGCTGCTTCCAGGAGTATTTTCCCTGCGGGATGCAAGAAAGGCATATTACAATGAAGACTATAAAACTGCATATGAGAATTTGCTTGGCAAAAATTTAAGCAACAGCGACAGCCTGATATTGGAAAAAGCCACGATTCTTATGAGGCTGCAAAGAAAATATGATTCCTTTGTGAATTATCATAAGATGGGAAAAGAAACGGAAGCACTAAATGCACTGTTAGAAGGCTGCAGCTTATATATCCAGCTTCAGGCAGAAGCTCAGGAACAGAATATTTCCAATGAGCTGGATGCAATCCATCAGGATATTCTGAACAATCTGGAATATATGTATGGAGTAACGGAGGATCAGGCAGGCGTGCTGATTTCCATAGAAGACGATGCTGTCTACACGGAAGAAATAAAAAGATTAGCAGGAAGCAATGAGGAAATAACCGGTGGAAGCATACCGGCCTATCGTTCGGATGCCGAAGAGCAGCCTGAGGAATAAAGGCGGAGAAATAGAATAGGAAAAACAGCCCGGATCAAAGACAGGAAAGAATAGTCGAAGGTTAAAGTCCTGACGGAAGGAAAAGAATTTTGGAGAAACAGAACATGATAGCAATCATTGATTATGATGCAGGAAATATAAAAAGTGTGGAAAAGGCGCTGCAGGCTCTTGGAGAGGAAGCAGTGACTACCAGGGACAAGGATACGATTTTACATGCTGATAAAGTTATATTGCCGGGAGTGGGCGCCTTTGGAGATGCCATGGAAAAAATCCATAAATACGGGCTTTATGAGGTCATCCATCAGGTGGTGGAACAAAAGACCCCTTTCCTTGGCATTTGTCTCGGACTGCAGCTTTTGTTTGAAAGAAGTGAAGAAAGCAAGGGTGTGGAAGGGCTTTCTATCTTAAAGGGTGAGATTTTAAGAATACCGGAAAAACAGGATTTGAAAATCCCCCATATTGGCTGGAATTCCTTAAAGTTTCCAAATGTCGGAAGACTGTTTCGGGGAATTTCGGAGGAATCCTATGTTTATTTTGTCCATTCCTATTACTTGAAAGCAAAAGAAGAGGAAATTGTAACTGCCACAACGGAATACGGCACACTGATTCATGCTTCCGTGGAAAAGGACAATGTGTTTGCCTGTCAGTTCCATCCGGAGAAAAGCTCGGCTGTGGGACTGCACATATTGAAGAACTTTATTGAGACAGGCAGGGGGGAATAAGCATGCATACAAAAAGGATTATCCCATGCCTGGACGTACATGGAGGCCGTGTGGTAAAGGGCGTGAACTTTGTGAATTTAAAGGATGCCGGCGATCCGGTGGAAATTGCGGCGGCCTATGACAAGGCAGGGGCTGATGAACTGGTATTTTTGGACATTACCGCCTCAAGCGATGCAAGAAATACCGTAGTGGATATGGTAAGGAAGGTGGCGGAAAAGGTATTTATTCCTTTTACCGTGGGCGGTGGTATACGGACAGTAGAAGATTTTAAAGCGCTGCTTCGGGAAGGGGCCGATAAAATCTCCATCAATTCTTCCGCCATTAACAATCCGGATTTAATCAGCCAGGCGGCAGACAAGTTTGGAAGCCAGTGCGTGGTGGTTGCCATTGATGCTAAAAAACGGGCGGATGGAAGTGGATGGAACATATACAAAAACGGCGGCAGGATTGATGTGGGAATCGATGCGGTGGAATGGGCCATGAAAGCAAATGAACTGGGAGCCGGAGAAATTTTGTTAACAAGCATGGATTGTGATGGAACCAAAGCGGGCTATGACATTGAGCTTACAAGGACCATTTCCGAAAACGTATCCATTCCGGTCATTGCCTCGGGAGGAGCCGGGGAACTGTCCCACTTTTATGATGCATTGACGGAGGGAAGAGCGGATGCGGCCCTGGCAGCTTCCTTATTCCATTTTAATGAACTGTCTGTGGAGCAAGTGAAAAAATACTTAAGACAAAGGGATGTTTCCGTAAGATTATAGTGCATTTGATTGGATGCAGCTGGAAGGAGAAAAAAGATGGCAGCAATAAGCAATGACTGGCTGGAACCGCTGACACCGGAATTCCACAAGGAGTATTATAAAAAGCTATTTACAAAGATCAAAGAGGAATACAGCACTCATTTAATTTTTCCTCCGGCAGATGATATTTTCAATGCTTTTCATTTTACACCGCTTCATCAGGTAAAAGCGGTGATTATCGGTCAGGACCCTTACCATAATGTGGGACAGGCCCATGGACTTTGCTTTTCCGTAAAGCCGGATGTGGAGATTCCCCCTTCATTAGTGAATATTTATAAGGAATTGCAGGATGACCTTGGCTGCTATATACCCAATAATGGCTATCTGGTAAAATGGGCTAAGCAGGGAGTGCTTATGTTGAATACAGTGCTTACCGTCCGGGCACATCAGGCCAATTCCCACAGGGGGCTTGGCTGGGAACAGTTTACGGATGCAGCTATTGAAGTGCTCAATAAAGAGGACAGGCCCATTGTGTTTATCCTATGGGGAAGCCCTGCGCAAAAGAAAAAGGCAATGCTGAATAATCCCAATCATCTGATTTTAGAGGCGCCTCACCCAAGCCCCTTATCCGCTTACCGGGGATTTTTCGGAAGCAGGCCTTTTAGTAAGACCAATGCTTTTTTAAAGGAGCATGGAATCGAAGAGATTGACTGGCAGATCGAGAACATTTCATGAGAATATGTTTGTAGAAAATAGAGTAAGAAGGGAAATTCTTGTGGACGGTAAGAAAGCAGGGACAGACTGAAAACAGATAATGCATGAAAACAGGCAGGGACTGCCTGAAAAATAGAAATACATGAGGAGAGAAAAAATGAACAAGACACCATTTGTAACAAAGGAACAGTTGGACGAGATTATTAAGACCTATCCAACACCATTCCACATTTATGATGAAAAGGGCATTCGGAAGAATGCGCAGGCTTTAAAGGAGGCATTTTCATGGAATAAGGGCTTTAAGGAGTTTTTTGCAGTAAAGGCTACTCCCAATCCTTTTTTAATTGAGATATTAAGGGAATACGGTTGCGGCTGTGACTGTTCCTCCATGACTGAACTGATGCTTTCTAACGGAATGGGAGTAAAGGGAGAGGATATTATGTTTTCTTCCAATGCTACGCCGGCAAGTGAATTTGTCTATGCAGATCAAATCGGCGCTACCATCAACTTAGATGACTTTACCCATATTGAATTTTTGGAAAAAACACTTGGCAAGCTGCCAGAAACCTTAAGCTGCCGCTATAATCCGGGAGGAGTATTTAAAATCAGCACGGATATTATGGACAATCCAGGGGATGCCAAGTATGGCTTTACCACAGAGCAGCTTTTTGAAGGCTTCCGCATTTTAAAGGAAAAGGGAGTAAAACGGTTCGGGCTCCATTCCTTCCTTGCAAGCAATACGGTTACCAATGAATATTATCCGGTTCTGGCAAGGACCCTTTTTGAGACGGCAGTGAAGCTGAAAGAGGAAGTGGGAGTTTCCTTAAGCTTTATCAATCTGTCCGGCGGTATCGGAATCCCATACGGTCCAGAGCAGGAGCCAAATGACATTAAAGTGATCGGGGAAGGTGTCAGAAAAGTATTTGAAGAAATTCTTGTGCCTGCAGGTCTCTCAGACGTGGCAATTTATACAGAGCTTGGAAGGTTCATGATGGGTCCTTACGGACATCTTGTGACCACCGCCATTCACGAAAAGCATACCCATAAGGAGTATATCGGCTGTGATGCCTGTGCCGTGAATTTAATGCGTCCTGCCATGTATGGCGCTTATCATCATATTACTGTTATGGGAAAGGAAAACGAGCCTTGTGACCACAAATATGATGTTACAGGTTCCTTATGTGAAAATAATGATAAATTTGCTATTGACAGAATGCTTCCAAAGATTGATATAGGCGACCTGCTTGTCATCCATGATACAGGAGCCCACGGCTTTGCCATGGGATATAATTATAACGGAAAATTAAAATCCGCAGAGCTTTTATTAAAAGAAGATGGCAGCGTACAGTTGATCCGCCGGGCGGAAACACCAAAGGATTATTTTGCAACCTTTGACGGCTTTGATATTTACAAAAAAATGGGATTCTAAGGTAAATAAAACGAAGAATGAAAAAAGTGATTTTTTTTATGAAGAGAAGACCTGTCTTTAGCTCCATTGTTTTTTCAATGGGGCTTGGTTTGGTTCTCTATATTTTAGATGAAGCTATGAGAGCGGGGGAAGGTCTTATGCCCACCGCTTTTACTTTTATAGACATATTTGAGCTTTTAGTGATTATATTCATTACCGGGGCGTGTGTGGTATATCCGGGAGTATTAACACTTATCAATATCGTTTCTATGTTTCTTCTGCCCAAAACGGAACACCATAAAAAATCGGTGAGACGGTTTGAGTATATTACCATTTTATTAGGTCTGCTGTATAGCTGGATATACGCTGGGATATTATCTGATATTGCATGGGATGCAGAATGGTCAAAACAATTATATGACCCACAGGTTCATCAGCCCTTGTGGACGGGAGCAGTGCCCACATTTGTTGTTTTGTGCCTGGCAGGAGGAGTTGGATATTTTGTGCTTTCCCGGCTCAAGGTGGAAAAGACGCCGCCTCTTGTGATTGTATCGGCAATGGCTGCAATGTATTTTGGAGTATTTGAAAGTGTTATGTGGTGCATACAGTTTTTGGGAGGAGAGTATTTGCTTTTAGGATCAGATTGGACAAATGTTCTATTATGCCTGCTCCCGTTTAATTTCATCATGATTTCCATAAAGATTATCCGCTTAAAGATTTATGAATGGAATGCCATGAAAGAGCAAAAAGAGCAGGAGAGGGAGGCATTAGAAGAGAAAACCGTATGGAATTTTCTGAATAAAAAGCTTATGAATGCAGCCAATTGGCCGGTATTGGCATTTTTGTTCCTGTGGCCTTTGTTAGGAATACTGCTTTGTATCCTTATGTTGTTTGGACAAAAACCGGATTATGTGATCAAGGTCTTTACGGAAACGGCCCAGTGGCAGTTATCCCAACAGACAGCGCCGCCAAATCTTCCTTCACACGGTCATTATTTATGCACGGTTGCAGCAGGCGGCCATGAAAAGCTGGTAAAGCCCATCCGCATGGGAGAACGCCATGGGAAGACAATCGTGGTGAACCGCCAGTTGTGCATTGCAAATGCTTTTGAGCAGATTCTGGAAGAAAAAACACCGGGCTTCCATAAGCATGTGAGACATTTTTATGACACCTATGGATTTCCCATTGCAGTGCTCATACGGACAAAGTGGGCTGCTGATTTGGTCTATCTGCTGATGAAGCCTTTGGAGTGGATGTTCTTAATCGTTATTTATTTTTGCGATGTAAAGCCGGAGAACCGAATTGCGGTGCAGTATCTGCCGAAAGGAGGAAAAGGGTAACCGTTGGGCCCGCAGCTTTCCCCACTGGCAATGGGACAGTTCTGGGCAGAAAATATTTCTACGTCGTCACGCTCCCGCTCTATAAAAACGCAGCAGTGCTAAGCTCGAAAGTACCTCGCTAAGCACTGGCGATTTTATAAGGACTCCTAAAGAAAATATTTTCAGCCCAGAGCTGTCCCGTTGCCAGTGGGGAAAGCTGCGGTCATCATTGCAAATATGCTGGTGTCGGAAGAAGCTCCGTTCGTTTATGAAGAGTCTCTTTATGCTAAAGACGGAACGATGTCTCTTCCGGATTTTACAGTGAAATTCAGAAGAGAGACATATTATTGGGAACATGTGGGAAGGCTGATTTAGCAGGTTACCGTGCGCATTGGGAAAAAAAAGAAAAATGGTATGAAAATTGCAAAAATGGATGGCTACGTAAAAGATTTGATCGACAAAGGTATCTATAGATTCACGATAGACAAGAATGGAAAAATACTGCCTACGATTCGAGATGCTATCAGGGAGATACTTTGTTATTGCTTAATGAAAACTCTGAACAGAAAAGAATAGAGATTGTTGATGATTTTACCGATATATTGCTCTGTTTGTAATCAACATGGAAAAGCATGGCGGTGGTAACAAGCCATAAAGAAAGTAGCGGCCACCGGCGATGAACCGGGAGCCGCTATTTTGATGTCAGTCTTTCTTGTAAAACATTGTTTCATACCAGTCTGCCTGAAGAAGAATGTCCGGCATCTCAGGAGGATATGGATGCCTTTTAGCCTTTATATAGCAGAAAGGAATAATCCGGGTTATGGCCATTCCTTTTTTTCAAAAGGTTTTAAGTAGTTTTTCTTCAAATCACGAATATTTCCAAAGAAGGTCTTCTCTGATTTGGAGAACATATTGTTTTCCAGTTTGAGTTTGACTAATTCCAGTGTGCACAAAAGGTCGGCAGCCTGAAAAAGCTTATATTCTGAAGGCATAACCTTGCGGAAAATCGGATTTGGAAGCAGGGCATTAAAAACGGAGGAAAGAATCTTACTGACCTCTACCTGGCCATTGTCATAGTAGATATTCACATCGTCAAAAGCAAGAAAATCTTCATAGTGTTTGCGGATGAACCCGGAAATCTGCCTGGACAATCTGCCGGTGGCTTCCACAACATCAGAGATATGTTTTTTCTCTATGTAGAAACATTTGTAGCGGATATCAATTTGGCGGATGAAGGCAACCATTTTGTTGAAGATGCGGCGGCGTTCATCAACTGACATATTCACATAGATTTCTTCTCTACGGATGATGGGGCCAGTATGTATGCAGAGGTTATCCAGATTCAGGTATGAAAGCTCCTGGTTCAGCCTTGAAATGGCGGGCTGGACATCTTCCTGCTGATCATGGAAAACCATTGTGATTATGTAATAAGGCGAATGATGATTGTACTCACCGAAGTCACCGGATTCATCTATAAAAATGCTAAGCTCTTTCAATACCTTGTCACCTCTGTAGAGTCTGTAAAAAAATGGCGGGGAACTTCCCCGCCATGGATGGACCTGGGTCTTGCGACCAGCCCAAATGAAATCATTGATTTCGTTGCTAATAGTATATGCCAAAATCGCTGAATATGCAATAGAAATTAAAGAAGAATGAAAATTTTATAATTTTCAAAAATTTCCCTTGCAAGACCGGAAGCGATATGATATTATAATATTCGGCTGTATGATTTGCAATTTTACATGCCGGCGTGTCGGAATGGCAGACGAGGCAGACTCAAAATCTGTTGTGGGTGACCACGTATGGGTTCAAGTCCCATCGCCGGCAGTCATATTAAAAAGTTGAAAGCATTGATTATTCAATGCTTTCAACTTTTTTAATTCATTGCCTTTTCTATTTCATGGAGTTTGGCATACAAAAATATTTAACATATTGTATCAAAGCAGGAGGAGATTTTCTGAAAGGGAGTGGATGAGCGAATGTGATATGTTGTGAACTGTAGATGTAAACATTTCCGGCAAATGCAGTATTTTAGCAGAAATGTGCGTCTGTTAAAATACAACATATGTGCCATAAATCAGAAGAACCTATTTATATCACAAAAAATGGATATGGTTATTATGAGTATTGAGGCTTATGAAAGTGCCATGCATCGGCTTTCAATATACAGAGATATTGAACTGTCAGAGTAGCAGATAGAAAGCGAACAGGTCAAGGATTCCAGGTCCTGTTAATGGTAATAAAGCCCATGACAAGCAGTCTTGATAGCCATGGCTGGTAAAATTGTGTATAATAAAAACAGGAGGACGTCAGATGAGCAAAATAAAAATAGCAGTAGCAGCAATTATAATAATGTGCGTGACAATATTTCCTTCTGTTAATGCTTCGGCAGCCAGTTGTGGGGATACTGTGAGCCAGAATACAACGGAGATTCTGCAGACGGTTGATTATGAGAACGATGATGAGATAGCCGCATTGCTGGCGCCTTCACGGTATTTTTCATATGAAGTGACAAATAAGAAGCTGGAGATTGCAGAGAGAGAAGGGATAAATTTTTTAGAGGTCAGTGATGAACAGGCCAAGAAGGAGCTGGACAGGGATAATGTGCAGGTTATGCCCTTTGAAGAGTCGTTTAAAGAGGTGCAGGAACAAATTGGGACGATTATTCAGAAGGTAGTCGATAACACTGCCGGCGCCGAGGATAAAGGGGCGGAGTATTATACCGAAAAAATAGTGCAGAACAAAGAAAAACTGCTGCTTGGCATTGCTTATATTAAGAGGCTGTATGACTTTAATATGGGAGAGAAGAATATCTGTGATGTCCTTCTCTATGAGCCGGGGACATATGGTGAGCAGACGGATGTTCTGGACTGGCTGATCAAAATCGGAGGCGCAGGAGGAGATATATTAAAACTATCCAATAGTGCGAATGTATTTGGTAATGGAAAATTATTCTGGGATGTCACGGGCTACAGCGCCATGAACCTGAACGCTTTTTTAGAGATAAACAGACAAAAATGGATTCCGGATACATCAATGGATGAATGGTTTTTGAGTGAGAGCAGTGCATTTATAGTGGAGGAGTCTTCTTTCTGGAATTATGCTGCGAATACCGGTTTATATAGCAGGATGTATCAGGATGCAGCATTACAGCCTCATATCCTTCCGCTGCTTACCGTATCAGAAGACAGTATTTATGTGATTGCTACTGCTGCCACGATTACATATGGTATTGTTGACTGTTATGTGGATAGAAAATTAAAGGATACAGATCCGGCTCTTTATGAAGAAAAGAGGGATCAATTCCGGCAGGATTTGGAGCATACTGCCAGACAGCAGAGGGAGTTTATTGATCTTTGGTATCGGATAGCAAAACCCGAAGTGCGCGGGCAGCTCTCATCGAACCGTATTGTGAAAGACAGTCTGCGGATTTATGCAGATAAGACAGTTAATGTAGAGGCAGAGTGGTCTGCTAAATTTGGCGAGGATGCCGCCACAGGTGTCAGGGAATTTTTTGCACCCCTGAATTTATATGCCTCTTACATGTTCGCAGACGGCATGGCAGATGGCAGTGGTGTCCGCTATTATGTGTCAACAGCCTTGACAGAGCGGGGGCTTGCGACGTATGCCCATGAAATGACACACCTTCTTGTTTCACAGGTGATGCTGAACGGGTATGGCTCAAGAGATGGAATGCAGGCAGAAGTATATACAAGAGGAATGTTTGAGTCATATGAGTCGAATGATCCTCTTGCATTTAATCTGAATCTGATCTATGACCGCCAGACCTACAATGAGAGGGTACATAATGCAGTCCCTGAACGGTTTCAGGATGAAACAGACATGCAGGATTATATGAGAGGGCTTCTGGATGTCGTATACACACTGGATTATGCGGAAGCAGATGTTATGTTGTCCAAAACGCCGGAAGAGAAAAAGAAGTGGTTTCATAAACTGGAGCAGATTGAAGATACAGAGGCGAGAACCAACCAGGGAGAGGCAGGATCAAAACATTATCTGGATTCCGTAAGGGAACTGACACTGGACGAGACAAAAGAACTAAATACTATAGATGATCTTATCCGTAATAATATTATTGTATCCCGCTATGAGGTGAATGGGCTGGAGACAACAGGGACTTTGGCGAGAAATGGTTATTATGTCGTGCCATTGTTCAGTGCCAATTATGCCGCTGTACAGAATGATCTTGGTGTCAGTGGTGACGTCATGATACGTCGTCAGGCGTTTGAACTGCTTGCCGAATACGGATATTATGACGGCATGGTGCCCTATATATCAAATCAGTACAAAGAGGCAGCCAAAGCAGAGCAGACCATATTGTCAGATACTTACATACTGAAGAAGATATTTGGCGGCACATATGGCACAATGGCGGATTTCAAAAAGGCTATGTTCCAGAAAAGAATTGACAAGGTGGGAGAATTAAAGCCAGTCATCATTTCATGGGAAAATCAGTCTATTACGATTGATAATTTTCAGACATTGCAGCAACTGATGAGAGAAGCTGTGGAAAGTGATTTCATAAATATGGCGTCAGACGGACTGAATCATATCCGTGCACATCAGACACAGGTAGAACGCCTGAAAGCGGAGATATTCAGGGCATATTTATTCCAGACAAACGATTTTCAGGAATCTATTTATGTCGGTGGTCAGGAACTCGTAGAGCCCCCTGCGGAAGACCCATCGAAAGACCCCGTGGAGAGCCCTACGGAAGGCCCCACGAAAGATCCCGTGGAAAATCCCTCTCCAAGTGAGGAAAGTAATGGCACTTCAGAAGAAGCCATGAAGACCGGCCTGATCCTTGCAAGGGTGTCTTCTGCCACTACTTCACAGACAATCCGTTGGAAATCAGTCAGCGGTGCTGATGGATATTATATTTATGGGGCAAAATCTACTGCGAAATATAAGCGCTTAAAGACGGTCGGCAAAAGTACCCGCAAATGGAAACGCACAGGGCTGAAGAAGGGAACACAATATAAATATCGTGTAGCGGCATATAAAATAATAGAAGGGAAACGGGTCATAATTACCAAATCCCTGCCTGTCTATAGTACAACAAAGGGGGGAAAATATGGAAATCCGGTGAAGGTACGCGTTAAGAAGTCGTCAGTGAGCGTGAAATGTCAAAAGAAGGTCAAGCTGAAAGTAGAAGTAACCGGAAACAGATTGAATAAAGCCGGAAAAAAGATACGTTATATCTCTACAGATCCGTCTATTGCAAAGGTGTCAAAAAAGGGGGTTATCACCGGAGTGAGTCCTGGAACATGTTACATTTACTGTGTTGCTAGAAATGGTTCGTTCAAAAGGGTCCGGGTAAAAGTGATATAACATAACAGTTACTTCATTTTCCTATCTACTTGCCACGGTTATCCCGACCTTTGGGATGACCCGGTACATCCGGTGCTGATGGAATCCATTTCTAAAGGAAAGGAAATACTGCTATACGACATGCGCAACACAGAAAGAGGCATTGCAGAGCATTCTGGACAAGAAGGTATATCAAACCTTTCGAAATATCAAAACAAATTTCAAGCCCTTCCAATAAAATAAGCTTTTTAGGCCACTATAAGGCATTTCGATACCCAGTAGGAGGCGGCATAGCTTATAGTAGTCTTCCGGGCCTATAAGGAAAGTCCCCGATACAAGATCGGGGAAAANTGGCAAAGTCGCCGGCACTTANGCACCGTANTTTGGTGCNTTAGTACCGNTGCGTCTTTGCAGAGCGAAAGCGTGCCCGGAAGACTACTATAAGCTATGCCGCCTCCTACGTCCCCCTATCCAAATCCCACCCCCACCTAAAAAACTTCTCTATTCCTATTTACCAAAAAATATGATATCATTATNCCATATGAAACCTCAANNAAAAAAGNAAAGGAAAGAGCCATATTATGAAAATCAGATTTCAAAACGCAAGAATATTATCCATGAAGGAAGGAGAAGATATTTTCCTTGGAGAGCTTCATGTNACNGACAATAAAATCAGCTATATNGGAGAAGNNAAACCGGAATTCTCCAAAGAAAGCTGGGACAGGGTCATTGATGCAAAGGGCAATGTGCTCATGCCGGGNTTTAANAATGCCCATACCCATTCCGCCATGACATTCTTACGCACNTATGCGGAGGATTTNCCTTTAAAGGAATGGTTGNATGAAAANGTGTTCCCCATGGAGGCAAAGCTAAANCCGGAGGACATGTACCCCCTTTCCATCCTTGCCATTATGGAATANCTTACAAGCGGTATNACCGCCAACTTTGATATGTACATGGCGCCGGAATTTGTNGCAAAGGCGGCAAAGGACACAGGNTTTCGTACNGTNCTCTGNGGCAGTGCCAATGACTTTGGCGGCACAAAGGAATCNTTAAGANAAGAATATGAAACATTAAANAAATACCATGAATTAGTCAGNTATCAGTTAGGCTTTCATGCGGAATATACCACATCCANAGAGNTGATGCTGGATATTGNGGATCTGGCAAAGGAATTAAANACNCCNGTGTATNTGCACAATTCCGAAACAAAGGAAGAAGTGGNAGGCTGTGTGGAACGTTACGGAAAGACCCCTACNGCATTTCTGGANAGCATCGGCATGTTTGAATACGGCGGGGGAGGCTTCCATTGCGTCCATATGACAGAAGAAGANCTGAACATTTGTAAAGAAAAAGGANTGTATGTNNTAAGTAATCCGGGTTCTAACTGCAAGCTGGCAAGCGGAATCGCACCTGTTTCCAAAATGCTGGAAATGGGAATNCCCGTTGCCCTTGGTACGGACGGGCCCGCAAGCAATAATTGTCTNGATATGTTCAAGGAAATGTTCNTNGTGTCCGGGCTTCAGAAAATTGCCTGTGAGGATGCTACTGCAGTGGANTCCATGGAAGTGCTGAAAATGGCAACGGTAAATGGNGCAAAAGCAATGGGGCTTACCGATTGCGATGTGTTAGATGAAGGAAAACTTGCAGATNTNATTATGATTGATTTAAATCAGCCTAATATGCAGCCAATCCANCATATTCCAAAGAATATTGTATATAGCGGCAGCAAGCTCAATGTGGCAATGACTATGGTAAATGGCAGTATCCTGTATGAAAANGGAGCATTTTTCATTGGAGTGAAGCCNGAAGANATTTATGAGAAAGCAAATGAGATTATTGCAAGNATTAAGGAAACTAAGTAAAAGNGGNAAACGAAAGAAGAGTGATNATGACTTGTAAGGAGACGGAAAAAGCCATTCCCTTGTTTTTTGAAGAAGAGCTGGAGGGNAAAGAGCTACAGGANTTTATAAGACACATAAGAANCTGCAGCGACTGTAAGGAAGAGCTTACCATTTATTTTCTGGCATCGGAAGGAATTGCCAGANTNGAGGAAGGAAGCAGCCTGGATNTGGACAANGAGCTGGAAGCCAGGATTGAAGGGCAGGAGCACAGGCTGAANCTGCGCCATTCTTTAAAGATTGGTTTTTANTNCATGGAAATNATTCTGATTATNATGATTNTGTTTATTTTATGGTATGTATTGTAAAGGAGCCTTATGGAAAAGAAATTAGTANTGATAGACGGACACAGCATTTTAAACAGGGCATTTTACGGGGTGCCGGATTTAACCAATAAGGAGGGCTTTCACACAAATGCAATCTATGGATTCTTAAATATNNTATTTAAGATTCTGGAAGAGGAAAAGGCGGAATATCTGNCTGTGGCATTTGATGTAAAGGCGCCTACCTTCCGCCATGAAATATACAAGGAATATAANGGNACAAGAAANCCNATGCCCCAGGAGTTAAGGGAGCAGGTTCCNGTCATGAAGGAAATCCTNAAGGCAATGAATGTGCTNGTGCTGGAAAAAGCGGGNCTGGAGGCAGATGACATTTTAGGCACNCTGGCAAAAATCGGGGAAAAGGAAGGCTGTCAGGTTTCCCTTGTATCAGGGGANNGGGATTTATTNCAGATTGCCTCCGAGCATATCAAGATNCGCATTCCAAAAACCAAGGGAGCCAGAACGGAAGTAGAGGATTATTATGCAAAGGATGTANNNNAAAAGTATCAGGTNACTCCNGAGCAGTTNATTGAATTAAANGCNCTNATGGGAGATACNGCAGATAATATTCCGGGNGTTCCTAAAATNGGNGAAAAGACNGCNACNGGANTGTTAGTGGAGTACGGNACCATCGACAATATCTANGCACATCTGGAGGAAATCNGCAAAAAAAGCATTCGGGAAACNCTGGNAGCCAACAGGGAGCTNGCGGATTTAAGTAAGACACTGGCAACNATCAATACACAGGCAGAGGTTCCTTTTTCTNTGGAAGCGGCTAAAATCGGCCAGCTTTACACAAAAGAGGCTTATGAGCTGTTTTCTAAGATGGAATTTAAAAATATGCTTTCCAGATTTGAAGAGGACACNANNCACAATGACCAGNCAGACANCTTTNTTTATGTGGAGGAAAGGNCGAAAGCAGANAGCATATTTGAAACAGCTCTTTCAAAGGAGTATATGGCATATTCCTTTTTTNCCGAATGGGTAAAGGAGGAAACAAAAGAGACGCCGTTGGAACGCATGCTGCGGGGAGAAGGNGGTGAGACGGAAGGAAAGAAGCTTCTTGGAATTGCCCTTTCCTATGGAGAAAGCAATCATGTATTNCTTAAGNCNGGAGAAGAGCTTACNGAAGAATACCTTCTTGCCAAAATGAGCGAGTTAGCAAATGNTTANCGNACNCAGGGAAAACTGCTGATTGCCTTTGATGTGAAAAAGACCTATGAATATTTTACCCTTTCCCAAATAGACAGAAGGCTGACGGATGGCTTTTTTGATGTAAAGCTGGCTGCNTATCTGTTAAATCCTTTAAAAAGCGAATATACCATAGAGGATATTGCCAATGAACAGTTAGGAATCATGNTAAAGGANCGGGCTNCTTATTTTGGGAAGAAATCCCTATATGAATCCATGAAAAANGAGAAGGAGGCTTTTTTNGAATATGCCTGCTTCCGNTCNTATACGGCATATGCNAGCTATGANAAANTGAAANATCANTTNGNNGATGCNNATATGGATNTNTTGATGNGGGANATGGAAATGCCTTTGACCTATGTGCTTTATCAGATGGAAAAGGAAGGGGTCATGGTAAAGGCNGGAGAGNTGAAGGAATATGGACAGNTNCTTTCGGTAAAGATAGACCAGTTGGAAAAGGAAATCTACGAAGGCGTGGGAGAAGAATTCAACATTAANTCTCCCAAGCAGTTAGGAGAAATCCTGTTNGGAAAGCTGGGCTATAAAGGCGGAAAGAAGACGAAAACAGGATATTCCACTGCTGCGGATGTGTTGGAAAAGTTAGCCCCGGATTATCCGGTTGTTTCCAAGATTCTGGAATACAGGGGGCTTACCAAGCTGAAATCCACCTATGCGGAAGGGCTTGCTGACTATATTATGGAGGATGGCAGGATACACAGCAATTTCAACCAGATGATTACCGCTACCGGGCGGATTTCCTCCACAGAGCCCAATTTACAGAACATCCCCATGCGCATGGAGCTTGGAAGGCTGATTCGGAAGGTATTCGTGCCAAAGGAAGGTTGCGTGCTGATGGATGCGGATTATTCCCAGATCGAGCTGCGCATTCTGGCTCATATGTCCGGGGATGAGGCGCTGATCGAGGCTTATAATCAGTCGGAGGATATCCACCGCATTACCGCCTCCAAGGTGTTCCATACTCCCTTTGAGGAGGTAACGGATTTGCAGAGAAGAAATGCAAAGGCGGTGAACTTTGGAATCGTATATGGCATCAGCTCCTTTGGCTTAAGCCAGGACTTAAGCATAAGCAAAAAGGAAGCGGGAGATTATATAGAGGCTTATTTTAATACCTATCCCGGAGTAAAGGCATTTTTGGATGCAGAAGTGAAAAAAGCAAAGGAACAGGGCTATTCCATCACTATGTATAACCGGAGAAGACCTTTGCCGGAAATAAAAAGCAGCAATTTCATGCAGCGTCAGTTTGGAGAAAGGGTGGCAATGAATGCGCCAATACAGGGAACGGCGGCGGATATTATGAAGCTTGCCATGATTGCCGTATATTGGGCTCTTTTAGAGGCAGGACTTTCTTCCAAACTCATTTTGCAGGTGCATGATGAGCTCCTGATTGAGACGAAGCTTGAGGAAAAGGAGCAGGTGGAAGAAATATTGGCAGGCAGCATGAAACATGCGGCACAGTTAAAAGTAGAGTTGGAAGTGGATCTGCATACCGGGGAAAACTGGTATGAAGCAAAATAGGAAGCAAGCTATGAAAGTGATTGGGATTACCGGGGGAGTAGGGGCCGGAAAGTCGCGGATATTAAACTATCTGGAAGAAAAGTATCAGGCAAGGATTCTTATGGCAGACCAGGCCGCCCATAGAGTAAAGGAAAAGGGACAAAGCTGCTATGAGCCTTTAGTGAGGCTCCTTGGCAGAGAAGTGTTGGATGAACAGGGTGAAATTCATAAGGGCAGAATGGCAGCCATGATTTTTTCAGAACAAAAGCTGCTTTTACAGGTAAATGAAATCATCCATCCGGAAGTAAGGAAATATATTCTTGGACAGATTGAGCTGGAAAGAAAAAGGGGAGAGGCGAAATTTTTCTTTCTGGAAGCCGCCCTGCTGATTGAAGAGCATTATGATGAAATTTGTGATGAATTATGGTATATTTATGCAGAGGATTCCATTCGTATCGGCAGACTGATGGAAAGCAGAGGCTACAGCCGGGAAAAGACATTGCAAATTATGAAGGGACAGCTTTTGGAAGAGGAATTTAGAAAGGGCTGCCAGTTTGTGATTGATAACAGCGGAAAACTTGAAGAGGCATTTGAACAAATAGATAGAAAGCTGGGGGAATACCTGTGACAAAAACAAAGGAAGCATTCGTATTTGGTTTGGATATTGGAACAAGAAGCATTGTAGGAACGGTTGGCTATAAAAATAAAAACCGTTTTGTAGTGGTAGCTCAGGAATCAAAAGAGCATGAGACAAGGGCCATGTTGGACGGTCAGATTCACGATATCCATGCGGTAGGGGAAACCATTAAAGAGGTGGTGGAGCTTTTAGAAGAAAAAATAGGAGAGCCTTTAAAGCAGGTAAGCATTGCAGCGGCAGGCCGTGTGCTGAAAACAGTCACGGTTCATGCGGATATGGAATTTTTGGAGGATAAGTTAATTACCCAGGAAGATATTTACGGCTTGGATTCCTTAGCAGTGGAAAAGGCTTATGAGCAGTTTCAAGTAGAAAACAGGACGGACATGAGGTTTTACTGTGTGGGGTATTCGGTAGTAAAATATTACATGAACGGTTATCTGATTGGTAATCTGGAATCCCATAAAGCAAAATCCATTGGAGTGGATTTGATTGCTACCTTCCTGCCGGATGATGTGGTGGATGGATTGTATCGTGCAGTGGAGTATGCGGGATTAGAAGTTGCGAACCTGACTCTGGAGCCTATTGCGGCAATTACGGTAGCCATACCGGAAATGTACCGTATGCTCAATATCGGACTGATTGATGTAGGAGCAGGAACTTCCGATATTTCCATTACAAAGGATGGAAGCATTATTGCCTATGGCATGCTTCCGGTAGCGGGAGACAGCCTGACGGAAGTGGTGGCAAGGCACTGCCTTGTGGACTTTACTACTGCAGAGGAAATCAAAAAGGGCATTTCCGTTGCCGATGGGGTGGAATATAAGGATATTATGGGGCTTCCCCAGACCATTACAAGGGAACAGGTGCTGGATATCTGTAATGAATCTGTTACGATGATGGCAAAGCAGGCAGCGGATAAGATTCTGGAATTAAATGGAGGAAAGCCGGTCAGCGCCGTATTTGTAGTGGGCGGAGGCGGCAAGATTCAGGGCTATACCGATTATGTTGCGGAATATTTGGGGATTCCCAAGGAGCGCTGTGCCGTAAGGGGCAGTGAAGTCATGGATAACATTGATTTTTTGGAAACAGATGTAGTCAAGGACTCCCTGTTAGTGACTCCTATCGGTATCTGTCTGAATTTTTATGAGAAAAGCAATAATTTTATTTTTGTCACCTTTAATAATACAAGAATCAAGCTTTATGACAATAATAAATTATCTATCGTGGATGCTGCCATGCAGGCAGATTTCCCAAATGACGGACTCTTTCCAAAAAGAGGACAGTCTCTTAATTTCACCATCAACGGCAAACAGAAGGTCATACGGGGAGAGGCGGGAGAAGCAGCCGTTATTACATTAAACGGAGAGCCGGCGGATATCCATACCCCTATCCGTAGAAATGACCTGATTACCGTAAAAGAATCTACTGCAGGAAAGCCAGGAGAAATGGAGGTAGGAAAGCTGCCGGAATTTTCAGCAAGCCTTTCCATCTTTGTAAATGAGCAAAAGGTGGACTTTCCCAAATTTGCCAGTGTAAACGGGCAGCTACAGTCAGCCTTTTATTCCATTCAGGAAAATGATAAAATAGAAATGTTGAATTTTTATACAGTAAAGCAGATTATCGAATTTATGGATGTGATACTGGATAAAAACATGAATATCTATGTAAATAACCGGATAGCGGATCTGGATACAAAGGTCTATGAAAATTTTTCCGTTATCTGGACGTTGGAAGTATTGGAGCTTCCTGAGGTGGAAATAGAGGAAGAAACCATTCCACCCAGCCAGGCGGAGGAAATGGAAGAAGAGGCTGTTGAAAATAAGCCTCTGGAAAGTATGCCACAGTCCGAAGAAGCTGGGGAAATGACCACGCTTCATATTATAGTAAACAAAAAGCCCATTACTTTATCGGGCAAAAAAGATTATATTTTCGTAGATGTGTTCGACTATATTGATTTTGACTTGTCCAAGCCCCATGGAACCAGTGTGGAAACGGTTTTAAACGGCGAAAAGGCGGGATTTACCCAGCTCCTTTCAGAAGGAGATGTGCTGGATATTTTCTGGAAGAAAGAATGATTTTGTGAGATGGAACAAAGGGAGGAAAAAAGAATGAAGCTTCTAAGCATTGCAAGCGGAAGCAGCGGAAATTGTATTTATGTAGGAAACGATGACACCCATATTCTGATTGATGCGGGTATCAGCGGAAAAAAGGTGGAAGCAGGGCTTAAGTCCATCGGGCTTTCAGCAGCGGATTTAGACGGAGTCTTTGTCACCCATGAGCATATTGACCATATAGGAGGGCTTGGGGTGCTTGCCAGAAAGTGCGGACTTCCCATTTATGCCACAAAAGGCACGATTCAGGGGATTTTAGAAACAAAATCCGTAGGAAAGATTGATAAGGAGCTTTTCCATCCCTTTAAAGGCTATGGCTGCTGTCAGGTGGGAAGCCTTACCATAGACCCCCTTCCTATTTCCCATGATGCCAATGACCCGGTAGCATATCGCATTTACTGCGGGGAGAAACGCCTTGGAATCGTAACAGATCTTGGAATCGTCACGGAAGAGGTGGTGGATGGCTTTCAGGATATGGATGCCTTGTTCATAGAAGCCAATCATGACGAAAGGATGCTGCAGGCAGGAGCTTATCCTTATTACTTAAAAAAGCGCATTGCAGGCAAGAAGGGGCATTTGTCCAATGAAAGCAGCGGCAGGCTTTTAAGCAATATTGTAAACGACCATTTAAAATATATTATGTTAGGGCATTTAAGCCATGAAAACAACCTGCCGGAGCTGGCATATGAAGCGGTACGGTTAGAAATCAATATGGGGGATAATCCTTACCGTGCAGAGGATTTTTATATCAGCGTGGCAAAAAGAAGTGAACCAAGCCCCCTGATTGAATTTTAAGAATCAGAAAATAGTATGGAAGTATGAGGAGCAGAGAAATGAAAAAAACAATCATAACAGTAGTAGGAAAAGATACGGTAGGGATCATTGCAAAGGTGTGTACATATCTGGCGGAAAATGAAGTGAATATTCTGGATATTTCCCAGACCATCGTGCAGGATTATTTTAACATGATGATGTTAGTGGATATGAACCAGGCCAAAAAGCCTTTTGGAGATATATCCGATGAGCTTGCAAAGGTGGGAGAGGAAATCGGTGTGGTAATCAAATGCCAGAGAGAAGATATTTTTAATAAAATGCACCGTATCTAATAAAATAGCATAAAACGGAGAATGTGACATGATCAACTTTTTTGAAGTAAACGAAACAAACAAAATGATTGAGAAGGAAAATCTGGATGTGAGGACCATCACAATCGGAATCAGCCTGCTTGATTGTATCTGTACAGATTTGGAAACCCTTAGAAAAAATATATATGATAAAATTGAAAGAACCGCAAGGAATCTGGTGGCAACCGGGGAAGAAATCGAGAAAGAATTCGGTATTCCAATTGTAAATAAAAGAATTTCCGTAACTCCCATTGCCCTTGTAGGAGGGGCTGCCTGTAAGACAAGTGAGGATTTTGCGAAGATAGCAGAAACTCTGGATCAGGTGGCAAAAGAAGTAGGCGTGAATTTTATCGGAGGCTATTCCGCCCTTGTTTCAAAGGGCATGACGAAAGCGGATGAACTGTTGATCCGCTCCATCCCCCTTGCCCTTTCCAAAACAGAAAGAGTATGCAGTTCCGTGAATTTAGGCTCTACCCGCACCGGAATCAATATGGATGCGGTAAAGCTCATGGGCGAAATCGTAAAGGAAACAGCGGAATATACAAAAGAGGATGATTCCTTAGGCTGTGCAAAGCTGGTTGTATTTTGCAATGCGCCGGATGACAATCCCTTTATGGCAGGTGCATTTCACGGAGTTACCGAGGCGGATGCCATCATTAACGTAGGCGTATCCGGGCCGGGTGTGGTAAGAACCGCGCTGGAAAAAGTTCGGGGAGAAAGCTTTGAGGTCCTTTGTGAAACTATCAAAAAGACTGCCTTTAAAGTAACAAGAGTAGGCCAGCTTGTGGCAAAGGAAGCTTCTAAGCTGTTGCAGATTCCTTTTGGAATCGTGGACCTGTCACTGGCTCCCACCCCTGCAATCGGTGACAGCGTGGCGGATATCTTATGTGAAATCGGTCTGGAATATGCCGGAGCGCCGGGAACTACCGCGGCTTTGGCATTGTTGAACGATCAGGTGAAAAAAGGCGGTGTGATGGCTTCTTCCTATGTAGGGGGATTAAGCGGCGCTTTTATTCCGGTCAGCGAGGATCAGGGAATGATTGATGCAGTAATGGCAGGGGCGCTTACCTTGGAAAAGTTAGAAGCCATGACCTGCGTATGCTCCGTAGGGCTTGATATGATTGCCATTCCGGGAGATACAAAGGCATCCACCATATCCGGCATTATCGCCGATGAAATGGCAATCGGCATGGTGAACCAGAAGACCACAGCCGTAAGGATCATTCCGGTAATCGGAAAAGGAGTAGGGGAAAAGGTGGAATTTGGCGGGCTTTTAGGATATGCGCCCATTATGCCGGTAAATCCATTTTCCTGCGAGGATTTCATAAACAGGGGCGGCAGGATTCCAGCGCCTATCCATAGCTTTAAAAATTAGGGAGAAACCCAGGAGGTATTTTTATGGATTTTAATGCAGTATATCACCGTGCAAATGATAATTTTTGTTATCCACTAAATGAGAATGAACTGATCATCAACATAAAGACAGGGTATGACGTAAAACAGGTGAATCTATATCAGGGCGACCCGTTTTCAGCAGGAATCCTTGGGGGAAATCAGGTCTGGACCGGAAACGTCTGGGCCATCCATTTTAAGAAACGGTTAAAAAATCAAATCTGGTGGACTACCACGCTGCAGCCGGAATATAAGCGCTTAAAATACTATTTTGAGCTGATTACCGATTCGGAGCGCTGGTATTATTTTGAAGATGGATTCGTTAGCGAGGAACAGATGAAGCTGGAAGGAAGAAGCATGCAGTGCTTTGTATTTCCATGGATGAACCCTTCCGATATCAACAAGACTCCGGAATGGGTAAATGAAACGGTATGGTATCAGATTTTTCCGGAACGGTTTTGTAACGGGAATCCGGAAAATGATCCGGAAGGAACCCTTCCATGGAAAAACAAAGGCAAGGTGACAAACCGGGAATTTTATGGAGGTGACCTGCAGGGAATTACCAATAAGCTGGATTACTTAAAGGAGCTGGGGATTACCGGAATCTATCTGACGCCCATTAACGAATCGCCTTCCAGCCATAAATATGATACAACGGACTATACAAAGATAGACCCTCATTTTGGGGATGAGGAAACCCTTATAAAAATGGTGGAGGAAGCTCATAAACGGGGCATCCGTGTGATGCTTGACGGGGTATTTAACCACAGCGGAGAATTTTTTGCCCCCTGGCAGGAGGTTTGTGAGAAAGGACCCGAATCCAAGTATTATGACTGGTTCATGATCAATGAGTGGCCTTTCGTCCATAAGGGCGGTGCAGCAAAAAAGAAACAGTACTATAGCTTTGCCTTTTTTGACCAGATGCCAAAGTTGAATACAAATAATAAAGAAGTAAGGGAATATCTGTTAGGTGTCTGTGAGACCTGGGTGAAAAAATATAATGTTGACGGGCTTCGGTTAGATGTTGCTAACGAGATTTCCCATGTATTCTGTAAGGAGCTTCGGACAAGAATGAAGGAAATCAACCCGGATATATACATATTGGGGGAAATCTGGCATGACGCCATGCCATGGCTGAGAGGAGATGAATTTGATGCGGTCATGAATTACCCTCTTGGGCAGAGCATTAAGGATTTCTGGATTGATAAAAGCCTGACCAACGAAGATTTTGAATTTACCATCAACCGGTGCTATACGGGATATATGCAGCAGACCAATGACGTGCTGTTCAATCTGTTAGATTCCCATGACACTAAAAGGCTTCGAAGCGATGTGAAGAATCTGGATGAATATTTCCAGCAGATTGCCGTATTGTTTACTATGCCGGGAAGTCCCTGTATCTATTATGGGACAGAAATCGCCATGGAAGGAGACCATGATCCTGACTGCAGGCGGTGTATGCCCTGGGAGGAAATCGAAGCAGGAGAATACAATGACAGAATTGATATTATCAGACAGTTGATTCATTTAAGGAAAAGCGAGCCGTTAATGCGCACGAGAAATTTCCATTTTCCCAATAAGCTGGAAAATCCCCGTGTCATCGAATTTATGAAGTCGGGCTGGGTGGATAATTACTTAGAGGTCATTATAAACTGTGCGGAAGAGGATATGGAAATCAGAAGGGAAGGGGAAATTTTATTCCAAAGGCACTATATTGACAATACATTGCTGAAAAATGGTATTCTCATTCGTAAAATAGTTAAGGAGTAACTATCGGATATGAAGATTTCAGAACGAATATGGATGATCGTCTTTACTGTTTTGGAACTGGCAGTTCCCTTTTTGTGTTACTCTTATCCGAAGATTTTTTCATATGAAGTCATGATACTTCTGCTGCCTATTGGAATGGCACTTACCTATCTGCTTTTTTTTGGAGCAGAAAGACTGTTTGAGAGCGACGTGATGGCATATGGAAAGTTTCATATTTATATGATATTTGCTTCCTGCATTTTTCTGATGGCGTTTGATGATGTTTATTTTCTTCTGGGTATTGGTTCTATTGTTACGGCTGTCATAGATGATGTAATATTTGCCATTATTTTTATTGTAATAGGAAAAGTGTATGGACTGGAAAGTACTTTGGTCAAAGGACTGAAGGAAAAGGGAGCGTTTTCTGAAAAGGATTCGAGGGCTTATGAGGATTTTTGGACCGATGAAGAAAAGATGTATTGGGAAGAGCTGGAAAGAAGGCAGAGAGAACGGTTTAGACGGCAAAACTGGACAAGAGGAAATGTTAATTGGGAAAAAAATTCCGAATTCCGCCAGAGTCATAAGGAAATGCAAAGGGAAGCAAAGCCCAAATTTCTGTTTGAGAAAACCTTATATTTTCGGTCTATTTCCAGCTTAGAGGAAGTTCGTCCAAGATACCTGTCCCTAATGAAAAAGTATCATCCGGATATGCCGGAAGGAAGTAAGGAAATCGCACAGGAAATTCAAAGCGAATATGATAAAATCTGTAAGGAAAATGGGCTATAGAATTGCTATTGCATAAAGTACAGAGAAGAGGAATATTTTTATTATGAAAAAGCTATCTGTTTTACTATTTATTTTATTAATTATACAATTATATGGATGCTCTGATCATGCATCAGAAATGAATGAATCTGTTGTATCGACATCGGAGGCATCTGCATCAGAATTTGAAACTCCTGCTGAGGAATTTTACGATGATAACCGAAATATATCCACAAAGTCAGAAAATGATTCAGCATCGACTGACAACAAAGAGACGGAAAATGCTTCGGCATCGACTTATAACACGGAGTCAGAAAATGCTTCGGCATCCACCTATAACACAGAAACAGAAAATATGACTTCTCAATCAGAAGAACCAATAGCAACAGCCAATGATAATTACTATAGTGTTGCAACAGACATTTCCTGTGCGGATGTGGAAAGCTATGCTGCTCAAATCAGGCAGCAGTTTTTGGAACAGGATTGGCTGGCAATTTCCTCTGAAATTGCTTATCCCATTACGATATCTGGCAGTACTTATTATAACAGCACAGAGTTTCTCGATGCGTCCAACAGCTTTGACGGCAATTTAGAAGAAGCTTTTTTGGAAGCTCTTGAAGAGGAAGATTGTGTGGAGATGTTTTGCAATTGGCAAGGTATTATGCTTGGAGAAACAGGGCAGGTTTGGATTAGCGGGATCCGGGATAAAGATTTCACTTCACAGGGGTTAAAGATTATTGCCATCAATGGGCTGTTGAAAAGTAATGAGTAGTTTGTAATAGATTTATACCAATTATCACAATCACAACAGAATAGCTGCACATTGTCAGAGTGTATAGAAACCAGTCTATGCGCTCTGTTTTTTATAATACGATAATACATTGGCAGCTTTCACGTCCGTCTATCCCATTCCGTTCTAAAGAATAAAGTAGTCTCAATTTTTATGCAGCCCTTAGGGAAGCTTGCCAAGGCCATGCATGATTTTGGCTCGTTGTATCTTGTACAGGAAAATAAAAATGGTTAGGAAGTAAAATGATGCTTGCAATATACCCCCATAGGGTATATAATGAACTGTAAATATGGGAAGGAAAAGAGGGAAAAAGAATATGCCGGAAGAAAAAGAAGAATGTACCTGCCATAAGACGAAAGAACGCCCGGAAAAGGAATATAAAGATTTGATTCACCGTTTGAACCGTATCGAAGGGCAGATACGGGGAATCAGAGGCATGGTGGAAAAGGATACCTACTGCACAGATATTCTGGTTCAGGTAGCAGCAGTGAACGCAGCGCTGAATAGTTTTAACAGAGTGTTGCTTGCCAATCATATTAAGACCTGTGTTACAAGGGATATCCGGGAAGGAAAGGAAGATACTGTAGAGGAGCTTCTGGCAACTTTGCAAAAATTGATGAAATAAAGGGGTGATAAAATGGGAAACATGAATATCATAGGAAAGAAAGTCATAACTATCGAAGGAATGCAATGCAAACATTGTAAAAACAGTGTGGAAGCCTGCCTGAATCAAATTGACGGCGCTGTAGCAAAGGTAGATTTGAAAAAGAAGACAGCAGTGGTTTCCATGGAACGAATGATTCCGGATATGTTATTACAGGACAAAATAGAAAAATTAGGCTTTCGAGTAATAGAAATAGAGTTAAGGGAGGCATAAAATGGAGCAATATACTGTAGCAGGAATGAGCTGTGCGGCATGCAGCGCCAGGGTGGAAAAAGCGGTATCCGGGCTTGAGGGAGTCACCTCTTGTTCTGTGAGCCTGCTGACCAATTCCATGGGCGTGGAAGGAACAGCATCCCCAAGGGAAATCATCAATGCGGTGGAAAAGGCAGGGTATCAGGCAGCCAGAAAGGAAACGGATGCAAGTCAGGACCCTGACGCAGGAGATAAGGAGGAAGAGGCATTAAGGGACAGGGAAACTCCTGTTTTAAAAAAGCGGCTTCTGGCCTCTTTAGGCTTCTTGCTTGTACTTATGTACATTTCCATGGGG
Source organism: Lachnospiraceae bacterium (assembly GCA_014804675.1). Lineage (GTDB taxonomy): Bacteria > Bacillota > Clostridia > Lachnospirales > Lachnospiraceae > RGIG3040. The sequence continues at coordinate 114,373 of JAAUZH010000013.1, read as the reverse complement.
CATATGATGTGGAACTGGCCTCTTCCGGCATTTTTTACGGAGAATCATGTGGCCATGGGTCTGGTACAGCTTTTGTTGACGATTATTATTATGATCATCAATCAAAAATTTTTTGTGAGCGGTTTTAAAAGCCTTTGGCATAAGGCGCCCAATATGGATACTTTGGTAGCATTAGGTGCCGGAGCAGCATTTGTATACAGCACCTATGCGTTATTTGCCATGACGGACGCCCAGACACAGGGAGATATGGAAAGAGTCATGACCTATATGCATGAATTCTATTTTGAATCAGCGGCCATGATCCTGACTTTGATTACAGTAGGAAAAATGCTGGAGGCAATATCCAAGGGAAGGACGACGGATGCTTTAAAAAGCCTGATGAAGCTGGCTCCCAAAACTGCTACAGTCATAAAGGATAATAAAGAAGTTCAGGTATCCATAAAGCAGGTGAAAAAGGGAGATATTTTTGTGGTGCGTCCGGGAGAGAATATACCTGTGGACGGTATTGTGCTGGAGGGAACCAGTGCCGTGGATGAAGCTGCGCTGACCGGGGAAAGCATTCCCATAGATAAGGAGGCCGGTGACCATGTGTCGGCAGCCACCATAAATCAGTCCGGCTTTATTAAGTGTCAGGCTGAAAGAGTGGGGGAGGATACTACGTTATCCCAGATCATCCGGATGGTAAGTGATGCAGCGGCTACAAAAGCCCCCATTGCAAAAGTGGCGGACAAGGTTTCCGGTGTTTTTGTTCCGGCAGTCATTGCAGTTGCTGCCGTGACGCTCCTGATCTGGCTTTTGGCAGGGGAAAGCATTGGCTTTGGGCTGGCAAGAGGGATTTCGGTGCTGGTAATCAGCTGCCCCTGCGCACTTGGTCTGGCAACGCCGGTTGCCATTATGGTAGGCAACGGTATAGGCGCCAGAAACGGGATTATGTTTAAAACGGCAGCCTCTTTGGAGGAAGCGGGAAAGATGCAGATTGTGGCGCTGGATAAGACGGGAACTATCACAAAAGGGGAACCGAAGGTAACAGATGTGATACCAGCAGAGGGAAATTCAGAAAAAGACCTGCTTTTTGTGGCATATGCCCTGGAAAGAAAAAGCGAGCATCCTCTGGCGAGAGCTGTTTTGGAGTATGCCTTGAAGGAGCAGGCAGAGGAAGTAGAGGTTACCGACTTTACAGCCATGCCGGGAAATGGTCTTACTGCTTATTACCAGGGAACCTTTTTGGCAGGAGGAAATTTGCAATTTATAGACAATCAGGCGGAAATTTCCCGGGAAATGATAAAGCAGTCCGAAGTCATTTCAGAGGAAGGAAAGACTCCGTTGTTTTTTGCCAGGGATGGAAAGCTTATGGGAATCATTGCCGTTGCTGATATTATGAAGGAAGACAGTCCCCGTGCCGTGGAGGAATTGAAAAACATGGGAATCCGTGTGGTAATGCTGACTGGCGATAATGAGAGGACGGCAAATGCCATTGGCAGACAGGCTGGTGTGGATGAAGTAGTGGCAGGTGTGCTGCCGGATGGAAAGGAGCAGGTAATCCGTTCCCTGCAGGAAAAAGGAAAGGTAGTCATGGTAGGAGACGGAATCAATGATGCTCCCGCACTTACCAGAGCGGATATAGGCATTGCCATAGGAGCCGGAACGGATATTGCCATTGATGCCGCTGATGTAGTTTTGATGAAAAGCGCCTTAAGCGATGTGCCGGCAGCTATTAGACTCAGCCGTGCAACCTTAAAAAATATTTATGAAAACCTGTTTTGGACATTTATCTATAACGTAATAGGAATCCCTCTTGCGGCAGGTCTGTGGATTCCCTTTTTTGGCTGGCAGCTAAACCCCATGTTTGGAGCGGCGGCAATGAGCCTGTCCAGCTTCTGCGTAGTCACTAATGCCCTCAGGCTGAATCTGGTCCACATTCATGATAATAAAAAGGATAAGAAATTGAAAAAAGCCCTTGGGACAGAGCAAATCAAAATAGAAAACAAGAAGACGGAGGAAAAAGAAATGAAGAAAACCATAAAAATTGAAGGAATGATGTGCGGGCACTGCGAAGCAACTGTAAAAAAATGTCTGGAAGCCCTTCCAGAAGTGGCAGAGGCAGTTGTAAGCCATCAGGAAGGGATAGCAGTAGTTACCTTGAATGCGGATATTTCTGAAGAGACACTAAAAAAGACTGTGGAAGAAAAAGATTATAAGGTGCTTTCTGTTCAGTAGGAGGAAAAAGAGTGTTTTTTTAAGCAGTTTTGTTTAGGTGAAAGGTGATAGTGGGGAGGGAGTTGGATAAGCGGACGTGGGAGCCGGCATAGCATATAGTAGTCTTAGGGGCACGCTTTCGCTCTGCAAAGACGCAGCGGTACTAACGCACCAAAATACGGTGCGTAAGTGCCGGCGACTTTGCCAAGGCCCCTAAGACTACTATATGCTATGCCGGCTCCCACTGGGTATCGAAAAGCCTTTTCAGAAGTGGTGCATAAAAGTTGTTTTAACCTCTTTTTGGTGTCTGATACTTACAAGTTTTTAAAAATAGTTGGCTTGCAGCTGCATTTGAAGCCTTTTTTTGTCTCGCTGCCGAGAAACAGTAGGAGCTGCCTATGCATATGCCGGCAGCTCCTACGTCCCACAGCCACCACCCAAAAACTCTCACATCAACACTTAATAATCTCCCTCTGATACTCATTATTCATGGGCACTCCAAATTTGGTAGATACCACAGATTCATAAATATGGGAAGCCTGCATATCCTTTTCGAGCTGCTTCAGACCGATTTCAGAAAGCTGGTTCTTTGCATCGGCTACTTTGGTAATCAACGGAATGGCAGAACGGTTTTTCAGTTCCGTCAACAAAGGAGCGGATGCTGTCCGAAAGCCCAGAATACGTCCATAGAAGATGGTGCCTTCCTTTAGGAATTCCTCTAAATCCGGTTGTTTCAAATCCAGAAGAATGTGTCCGAGACAACGACTGATTCTGGCATGAGTCAAATCCTTTGTTTTTAAACGTTCACAGAAGGAAGCAATATCCGTAGTGGTAAATAAATATTTTTTCATTTTATTGGACAGGTCTTCGGAAACATCTGCAAACTGCATATAACTGTTTTCCTGCTCTAAAAGTAAACGGTATTTTAAGGTGCTGGTAAAATCATCCTGAAATACAGGAGTGGCCTTTCCATAGGCTTCCTTTAGGATTTCAAAGCAGTTTTCCGGCATTTGCTCTTTTACATATTCTAAGGGATTTTCCAAACGGAGGGCATGACGGATGGAAATAGCGGAGCTATAGCCCTTTGAAAGCCGGTAATCGTGATAGCCGGAGCCGACGCGCTCGTTTGTATATGGGATAATCTTGCTGTTAAGCTGCAAAAGAGCCTTTATGTATTCGATTCCCAATATGTTGTTGGGATAGCAGATAACGGTGGAATAAGCTGCAAATCCCGGAAGGGAAGCCAGCAGTGCATTATTCCTTGCAGAAGGATAGCTGTAGCCGTTTCTAAGGCTTGCCCTTAACTCCTTTTTATAATCATTAGGTTCAAAAGCAAGAACCTTGGCAATTTCTGTCAGAGCATTTAAATCACCGCATTCACTGCCAAAGCAAATAGCATCTACTACACCCAGCTTTTCAAAAAGAGTCATGGTGCCCTTGGCAAAATATTCTGCGCTGGAGCAGGCATAAAAGGAAGGAAGCTCCACCACCAGATCAGCACCGTTTAATAATGCCATTTTTGTTCTGTCATATTTATTTAGTATGGCAGGCGTACCACGCTGTGTGAAGTTGCCGCTTAGTGCAACAATGATGTAGTCTGCACCGGTCAGCTTTCTGGCTTGTTCAATTTGATATTTATGTCCATTGTGAAACGGATTGTATTCTGCAACAATTCCGGTAACATTCATAGAGCTCGCCTCCTCTTTTCTATTCTATAATAATACCATACAGATTATTAAGAAAAAGTGCAATAAAAAAAGTAAAAATTTTGGAAATTTATTTAGGATTGTATTTTATTTTGAACATATTTTTGCCATAAGAAACTTGTATACAAGAAATGTTTGTTTTATAATCATTGTAAGAAAAACCTAAAAAAATGCTTATGGGATTCGTTCAGGGCGGTTAGGAAAGGAGAAGGGTATGGCATATATTGATGTAATCAAGGAAAAGGCAAGAGCCGATAAAAAAACCATTGTTCTGCCGGAAACTACGGATAAGAGGACATTGATTGCGGCGGCGAATATTTTAAAAGAGAATATTGCCAACATTATCATGGTGGGGGATGAAGAAAAGATACATGACGGTGCCAGATGGCTGGAAGTGGAATTGGACGGAGTGACGATTATCAATCCAAAGACTTCTGACAAACTGGAAGAATATGTGCAGTTATTATATGAAACGAGAAAATCAAAGGGCATGACGGAAGAAAAAGCAAGGGAAATCCTGCTAGAAGATTTTCTTACCTTTGGAGTATTGATGGTAAAGGCTAATGATGCGGACGGCATGGTTGCAGGCGCCTGTCATGCAACGGCAGATGTGCTCCGCCCGTCTCTGCAGATTTTAAAGACTGCTCCGGGAGTAAAGCTGGTGTCAGGATTTTTCATTATGGATGTGCCGGATTGTCCTTATGGGGAAAACGGAACCTTTTTATTTGCCGACTGCGGATTGAATCAGGATCCAACCGCCGAGGAGCTGGCGGCTATTGCGGATACGTCAGCAAAGAGCTTTAAAAATCTGGTGAATGCAAAGCCCATTATTGCCATGCTGTCCCATTCCACAAAGGGCAGCGCAAAGCACCCCTTAGTGGATAAGATCGTGGAAGCGACCAGAATTGCAAAGGAGCAGTATCCGAATCTTACCATTGATGGAGAGTTGCAGCCGGATGCGGCTTTGGTTCCCCATATTGCCAAGGCAAAGGCTCCAGGCAGCGAGGTGGCTGGAAAGGCAAATGTGCTTGTTTTCCCAAATCTGGACTGTGGCAATATCAGCTATAAGCTGGTGCAGAGACTTGGAAAGGCAGAGGCTTACGGTCCCATGCTTCAGGGAATTTCCAAGCCGGTCAATGATCTGTCAAGAGGCTGCTCTTGGGAGGATATCGTAGGCGTGGTTGCCCTTACGGCAGTGCAGGCGCAGTTGGTATAGAGGATAGGACATTTAGCAGGACGTAGGGGCTTCCTGTAATACCTGAGAAAAATTAATTCCCAGGTATTGCAGGAAGCCCTTCTTCACCTTGGGTCATACATTCCGGCAAATCTGGAAAAGAAATCCAATACGTGTTAAGCTGAAAGCAGCGGATTAAATAATTTGATCAATCAAACCAAACTCCAATGCTTCCTTTGCCGACATATAATTGTCGCGTTCCGTAGCCAAAACAATTTCTTCCAGACTCTTTCCTGTATTTTCCGCCAGAATGGAATTGAGGCGCTGCTTGCTCTTTTGGATATGGTCTGACATGATCTTGATATCCGTTGCCTGCCCCGAGATGCCCTTTCCGTGGATGGCAGGCTGATGAATCATGATTTCCGCATTTGGCAGGGCGATTCGTTTCCCCTTAGTGCCTCCTGCAAGCAGGAAAGCGCCAAAGCTGGCAGCAAGGCCGATACAGATTGTGGAAACATCACATTTGATATATTGCATGGTATCATAAATAGCAAAGCCAGCCGAAACAGAGCCTCCGGGACTGTTGATATATAACGAAATATCTTTTCCTGGGTCCTGTGCTTCTAAAAAGAGCAGTTGTGCAATGATTAAATTGGCAGAAACATCACTTACTTCTTCACCCAAAAAAACAATCCGGTCAGATAATAACCTTGAAAAAATATCGTAGCTTCGTTCTCCACGGCTAGTTTGTTCTATCACATAAGGAATTGTGCTCATGCTGCTAACTTACCTCCCCATAAATTATGTGGGCATGAGTACCCATGAAGAGAGTTTATCATGCCTAATCGGGATTGTTTTGGATAGAATTTTCCTTTTTCCCTATAGATATTAGGGGTGCATTGATAACATTGCTGGAAGGCCAATGTAAAAGCCTGCTGTGAATTGTAATGCGCTTCATAGGCTATCTCTACAATCGGTTTTTCGGTTTCCACAAGCTTTTTGGCTGCTAAGGTAAGCCTGCGCCCTTGAATATACTTATAAATCGTGCATTTTGTTTCTTTATGGAACACTCTGGATAGATAAAATTTTGAATAATTTAATGCCTTTGCTATTTTATCAAGGGGTAAATCTTCATCAAGATGTTTTTCTATATAATCTGTCGCTTCTTTTACAATCATGCTGTGACTCATATAAGCTGCTCCCTTCTAAAATTTATTTTACTTACTATAACATGAATCGCCTATAAAGTCTTAATAGAAATTGCCCAAATGCCATGAAAAACCGGGGAATCTTATCCTTGCTGATTTCCTTGGCCGGCAGTATAATATTCTTGTGGAAACGTTCGTTTTCATAGATGCTAAGGGGTAAGGGAAATGTGATTTATGATATAATGGAAACAAGTATATGAGTCAAATACAGTGGGTTATTAATTTTTCAAGACCGACAGGTAGGATGCAGTATGCTGCGTATATTGCGATAACTGGATTGATGAGTCCTGTGGCAAGCCGGATTGTCCATTTTGTGCGAACAGGCCGGATACCCCGTCAGAAGCATTATTTTATCAAAAAGAGTGCAGGGGAATGAGAAAAGAGTACAGGAGAAAAAAATATCAGCGTAAAGCCAGTAGTGCCAGAAGGCATCAACTAAGGAAAGAAGAACACGGATTCTAATGGAGAACAGGATGAGATATTTATTTGGAGAATATAAAGTCGATATCAATGCTGAGAAAACACGGTTATTTTATGATAAAGCTAAGATCATTACAAGTGGATGTAAATGTGATGGATGCTGTAATTATGAGCAGGCTTCGGATTACTTTCCTAATGAGGTAAAAGCCTTTTTTGAAGAGATTGGAGTTGATTTGAAGAAGGCTGCAGAGATAATACCATATGCTGCTCAAAAAGAAGGAAAATATATGTTATATGGAGGATTTTACCATATTTGTGGGACAAAGGAGTCTATAAATGATGCCTGGAAACCTGAAGGGAATGCTGTTCATTCACAAATTTTTTCTTTGGATGAAGATGAAATGTATTCGATTGCAGAAAACTATAAAATCGGATTTTCGAGTTACTGTAATTTATTGGAGGATGAATTTCCAATGCCGGCAATACAGATGGAAATTCTATTTACTTCTCCCTGGGTGTTAGAAAAAGAAAACCCATACCGATAAAATTTCAAGAACTAATGAAAATTTGAAATCCGACAAATCCATTAAATCCACTATGTTTTTGTTGAAGCTACAGACGGTTTCTGCTATAATAATTCTGATTTTTTGCTCCTAAACAAATTTCTTGCAGTAAGCTTATAGTGTAACAGGAATACAACATCCGGTCAGATATACCGGAATTTAAGGGGCAGCGAATGGATAACGAAAAAGATTGATATCAAAGAAGGGGCTTACACATCCTCTTGTAAAGCAATAAAGGGTGTAGAAACGGAAGTAAAGAGCAGAGGCTCATAATTGATAAGGAGATATAGCTGTGCAGAATATTGAAAAAAAAGGAAAAGCGTTTTCAAAAATTGAGGGTACCCGGAGGAAGGGAACGATGCAGGCCGCAAACAAGGTGTACAGAAGAATTGCCGCATTTACCATATGCTTAATTCTCATCCTGTCCGATTTCATAACAGTATCAGCCGATGACGGACAGTCCAATAACCGGACGGTTAAAGCTGGCATCTTCTACTTCGAGGGTTATCACATGAAGGACGAGGAGGGCCGGCTGACCGGCTATGGCATTGAATTCCTGGATCTGGTCTCCGAATATTCCCATCTGAATTTTCAGTACATAGGCTATGAAAACTCCTGGAATGAAATGCTATCTATGCTGGAAAACGGTGAGATTGATATGGTAACCTCTGCCAGAAGGACAGCGGATCGGGAGGAGAGCTTCGCATTTTCTCTCCCTATCGGCAGAAACAATACTGTTCTCTCGGTCCGGGCCGATAATACACAGCTGCATAGCAGTGAATACAAAACTTATGATGGAATGACGGTGGGACAGCTGACGGGAAGCAGTCAGAACCAGAGTCTGGTGGAGTTTGCAGAGGAGAAGGGATTTTCCTACCGGACAAAGGAATACAATGATTCCGGTGCCCTTGTGGCCGCTTTGCAGGATGGCGAGATTGATGCAATCCTTTCCAGTGATTTGAGAAAGGCTGAAAATGAAAAGACACTGGATATTATTGCTGAGGGTAACTTCTATGCAATTGTCAGAAAAGACGACAAGGAGCTGCTTAACGAAATTAACTATGCCATTGAGCAGATGGATCGGAATGAAGGCGACTGGCAAAATGCGTTGTATTACCGCTACTATGGTCCGGTTTATTCCTCCGCACTCACCTTTACGGAGCGTGAGAAGGCATACATTCAGGAGGTGGTCTCCGGAGAAAAGAAGATTACTGTAACTGCCCTTGGCAGCAGAGAGCCCTATTCCTATGTGGAGGATGGGGAATTAAAGGGTATTCTGCCGGATTATTTTGCCTGCGTCATGGAGATGGCCGGACTGCCTTATGAAATCGTGATACCAGAGGACAGGGAGGACTATGATACCATGGCGGACACCAACGGCGTGGATGTGGTTATTGACAGGCTCAGCTCCAGCACTGTCATGGAGGAAGATGCTTACCGCGGGTTCAATACGGATGCCTATATGACCACAGGTGTGGCAAGGGTAACACGACAGGATTTCGCTGGAGATATTAAAACGATTGCCGTATCGGATTCACAGAGCGGTACTTTGATTTCCCAGAAGTTTTACGAAGATTTTGAAATTGTGAACTATTCCACCAGAGAGGCTGCGATGCAGGCTGTTCTGGATCGGGAAGTGGACGCCGCATATGTATATGCCTATACGGCGCAGTTGTTTGTGAACCGTGACACCACCAATTCCCTATACTACAGCATAGTGAACGATATGGACATAGAATTTCGTATGTATGTCCGTGACAGTGCGGATCATGAGCTGATTACCATCCTGAACAAATGTATCCGGCAGATGTCAGATGACATGCTGAATCACTTGGTTTTACAACATACTTCCTATACCATTGGGGATATGAATCTTCAGCAATATATACAGGCCAATCCAAAGATTATGCTCATCATGGTTTTGGTGGTTGCCCTGATTATCTGCATCATTCTGGTGCTTTATCTGCGTGGATGGTGGAGCAGGAAGCTTCTGGATACCACGGAACAATCCAACAGGGCGATGAAGGAGCAGCTTGCCATTGTGGAAGCATTAAGCCGTGACTATACGAATATTTTTGCCATCAATGAGGAGCGTGGTACCGCTAGAATTATCAAACTGGAAGGTTACGTGACGAAGGGATTGAAAGAGGATTCCAAGGAAGAGCAGCCCTATGCCCCGATTCTGGATCAGTATATCCGGGACCGTGTCCATCCGGAAGATCAGGAGGAACTGGCACAGGCTCTTTCTCTGGACAAAGTCAGTGAACAGATAGGCTTAAATGGGGAATATACGGGGAGCTACCGTATACAGGCAGATGGAGAAAGCCATCATTTCCAATATACCTATGTGAAGGTCGGGGAAAGCACTCTTGAAAAGGAACGTTTTCTTCTTGCGGGATTCCGCAATATTGACGAGGTGATCCGCAAGGAGCAGGAGCAGAAGGCAGTTCTGGCGGAAGCCCTGGCCCAGGCTCAGTATGCCAACAATGCAAAGACTACCTTCCTCAACAACATGTCCCACGATATCCGCACGCCTATGAATGCAATCATTGGCTTTACCTCACTGGCGGTGACCCATATTGATAACAAAACACAGGTGCAGGACTATCTGGGGAAGATCATGACCTCCGGCAACCATCTGTTGAGCCTGATTAATGATGTGCTGGATATGAGTCGCATCGAGAGCGGCAAGGTCAAAATTGAGGAAAAGGAGGCAAGTCTTCCGGAAATCATGCACGATTTAAAGACGATTGTCCAGGCTGACGTGAAGGCAAAGCAGCTGGAATTCTACATAGATACTCTGGATGTGGTAAATGAAACGATTATATGTGATAAACTCCGTCTAAATCAGGTACTTTTGAATATTATGAGCAATGCCATGAAATACACAAAACCAGGCGGCATGGTCAGCGTCCGCGTTACCCAGACCTCAGAAGCGCAGGAGGGCAGTGCCGCATATGAGTTCCGAATCAGGGATACCGGTATCGGCATGAGCCCTGAATTCCTGCAACACGTTTTTGAACCCTTTGAGCGGGAACAGACTACGACTGTAAGTGGCATTCAGGGAACCGGTTTGGGGCTTGCCATTGTCAAAAACATTGTGGATATGATGGACGGCACGATTACAGTGGAAAGCGAGGTGGGAAAAGGATCAGAGTTTACCATAACATTCCATTTCCGGGTCGCTGATTCTCCTGTGAAATCCCAACGGTTGGAACAACTGGCAGATCTTAGGGCACTGGTGGTGGATGATGACGTGAACACTTGTATCAGCGTCAGCAAGATGCTATCCGCCATCGGTATGCACCCCGACTGGACCACTCTGGGCAAAGAGGCCATTATCCGTACAGAATTTGCCTTGGAGCAGAATGAACCTTATAGTGCCTATATCATTGACTGGCTGATGCCGGATATGAACGGCATAGAGCTCGTCCGAAGAATACGGAAAGTAATTGGAGATTTGACACCGATTATCATACTGACTGCTTATGATTGGTCAGACATGGAGGAGGAGGCCAGGGAGGCCGGTGTCACAGCATTCTGCTCCAAACCACTTTTCCTCTCAGAGCTGAGGGGAGTTTTGGCTGCTCCATATACAGTTACGGAAAGTACGGAGGAAGCAGAGAAATCTAAGCCGGACTTCAGTGGCAGGAGAATCCTGCTGGTGGAGGATAATGAGTTGAACCAGGAAATCGCACAAACGATTCTGGAAGGTGCCGGCTTCCTCATTGATACGGCGGATGATGGAAGCATAGCCGTGGAGCGGATGAAAGAGATGCCTGGGGATACCTATGATTTGATACTGATGGATGTCCAGATGCCCATCATGAATGGTTATCAGGCTACAAGGGCCATTCGGGCGCTGGATGACCCCGTCAAGGCAGCGATTCCCATTGTGGCCATGACAGCCAATGCTTTTGAGGAGGATCGGAAGGTGGCTATGGAGGCCGGAATGAACGGGTACTTGGCAAAGCCTGTGGACATAGAAAAACTGATGGAAACACTGGAAGATATTTTGAAATAAGGAAGTCCTCTATAAAAAGTTCAGGCTTTATTCCTTGCTTCATATACGTTTCTGCTGCAAAGCCCATCTATGAAAAACAGGCCAACAAAAGCATACCCGCACAAATAGAAGCAGTAATAATACATAAAAAACATGGCAGGCGCTGTTAAGAAAATCAGCACAAGCTGTACCTGAATCAGCAGTGATAGCACAACAAATGCCTTCTTCCCCAGAAAGACCCCTGTTAAGGTAGCAATTGCTAACAAGATGAAAGCAGGGAGGCAATTATAAAATACCGGAAGGAATATATTTGTAGTGCTTTCCCCCTGCACATAATGGCGGCATGAAAGGAATTCAATGACCTTTTTACGGGCAGCCTGCCCAAAAGGAGGCTCCAGGAAAGGAAAGACTTCTTTGAAATTCGTATCATAATACTTAAGCTCTAAAATTCCAGACACCATTTCTCCGCCGGGATGATTGATTTCATCCGGAAAAAAGCCGTTCGTATGGGCAAAGGTGAGACAACGGTACTTTAAAAAATCATCAAAGTTGTAAACGATCAGCCGAAGGGCGGCTGCCATGAACCGGTTTAACTGCTCCTTAGGCAGCACGTCGGGAATGTTCCAGTACTGGCTGATATTCCGCACGGAAGCATCACGGCGGAGCCTTTGTACGTCAATCAGTTCATTCAGGGTAAGAATATCCTCATATACATTAGGCCCTTCTAAATGCTCCTCATTAAACAAATTCCCCAAAGGATTTATTACAAGAGAAATGGGATACTTGTTGCTGCCGTTTGCCGCAATCTTATTGGGTATCTGAAAGCAAAGAAAGGAAAGGCCAATGACCATAAGGGAAATACAGGCACGTTTCAGGGAAAAAAGCCGTAAGAACCATAAAGCCGCCGGAAGCAGCAGAAGCAGATAAATATATTCCGTCCGCCATGCTATGATCAGCCCGCTTAATGCAGAAAGAAACAGCCCTGTCCCCAAAGACAAGGTCCCCTTTTTATAGGCAAAGAAAACCTGAAAAAGTACCAGCAGAAACAGCCATCCCACCAAAGTAGCCCGAAGGGTGAACAGGTTCCCGTCAAGTACCGGCAGCAGGCAAAAGGGCAGCAACATAAGCCATACCTTCTTGCTACGATAGATGGAAAACAGATTTTTCATGATATAAGAAAAAATACAGCATATAATAAGTATCTGCATAAAAGTAATGGTCGCAGGATTTGGAAAAAACAAAAGACAAATAATATAAAAGCAACTGGTCAGTCCGGTCTGGGCGGGAGAGAGCTGAAAGCTGAGAGCGCTTCTTAGCACATAAAATTCATCCCCTTTGAAGATACCGGGCCATACCAGAAGAAATAAAATCCCCAATATGAGGAAGTATACAAGAAAATACTTCAAATAGGAAAGAAAGACCTGATTCCTCTGAAACAGGAGACGGATACAAAAAACCACTGTCGTGTAAAAGCAAATGCCAAACAGGAAAGAAAGCCCTATCAGGCCATACATATAAAGCCGTGGCGAAGGTCCTAAGGTGAAAATAGAACGCACCTTGTCATTAACCAGAAGCGCCTGCAGTATGGAAAGGACCATGCCGATGATGGCAGAGGTGCCAAGGCAGGCAAGTGATTTTTTTTTGAAAAATGAAAATGAAAGTATGTGAATGTTCATGGAAAATCCTTTCTGTCCGTTCCTTTTTGAAGAAATAAAATGAGTTAAAAAAGTACCATTTAAATATAGCATGTCCTAAAAGAAAACACCATATCAATTGAAATTTTTCTCTTTTGAAAAATGAATGAAAAAACACACTGGCCGGATGTGTGTGGAGTAGGTAACGAAATCTTGAATAAATCTATTGAGAGAAGGTGATAATTATGGTATAATTAGCCCATATTAAAAAGGAGGTTTTTTATATGCCACAAATTATACCAATTAAGGACTTGAAGAATACTTCAGAAATTTCTGATATGTGCCATAGGGCAGATGAACCTATTTATATTACAAAGAATGGGTATGGTGATATGGTCATTATGAGCATGGAAATATATGAGAATACAATTCGTCAGCTTACCATGTATCAAGATATTGCAATATCAGAGCAACAGACAAAAAACAGTCAGATAAAAGATGCCAGAGCTGCTTTGACAGGGATGAGGGAAAAATATGGCATATAAATTGATTATTACGGAACGTGCTGATGAACTGCTTGATAATATTGTGTATCACATGCTTTATCGATTAAAAAATGAGCAGGCTGCAAAACATCTGCTGGATGGAATTGAAAATGTGTATGACCGTTTGGAAACAAATCCAGAACAATTTCCATTTAGCAGAGATTCATATTTAGCATACAAAGGGTATCGCGAAGCGATTGTACCACAGATGGATTATGTGGTTGTGTTTGGTATAAATAATAACACTGTAAGTATAGTCGGTATATTTCATCAGCTGGAGAATTATCAGAGAAAATTGTAAAAGAAGGGGAAAAATTTGCATAACACATGACAGTTTTATATATAAAAGCAATTTTTTTAAGTGATATTTTCCAATCAGTTACAAAACTTAAGTTGCGAAAAATTGTTGACAAACATTACCACCCTATGTATAATAATTTAGGTGTGGATAGGAGTATGCTATGCTATTAAATCTTACAGATATGTTATCCTCAGAAGAGAAGACAGAACAGAAACAGATTCCATATGAAGCGGATATATTTGAAAGCGGACTGGAAAGCTATTCCATTTTAAAGAAAACCCCGCTTGTCCTTACGATTCAGACGATGGGAAAGGGCAAAGTGCTTTTAAAGGGAAAGATGAGCCTGACTCTTTCAATGAACTGTGACAGATGTTTGAAAGAAGTGCCTTATGAGCTGGCGCTTGATTTTGAGGAGCATGTCTCAAAGGAAGAGATAGAGGCAGAAAAGTCTGAAGGGGAAGAGAAGAATTTTTTAGAAGGCTTCCAATTGGATACGGAGAAACTGATCCACAATGAAATATTGATGAATTTGCCCATGAAGGTTTTGTGCAGGAAAGACTGCAAAGGCATTTGTAAACAATGTGGGAAAGACCTGAACCTAGGTGACTGCGGATGTGATGACTTCGTACCAGACCCTAGAATGGCAATGATTAAAGATATCTTTCATGCGAATAAGGAGGTGTAACGATGTCAATCTGTCCAAAAAACAAATCTTCTAAAGGAAGAAGAGATAAGAGAAGAGCTAATTGGAAAATGAGCGCTCCAACATTGGTAAAGTGCAGTAAGTGTGGTGCACTTATGATGCCTCATAGAGTTTGCAAGGCTTGTGGTTCTTACAATAAGAAAGAAATCATCAGCGTAGACTAATTGCAACACAAACAGCCTGTGGGCTTTGCCTGCAGGCTGTTGCAGACATAAGGACTTTCCGGTCATCGGTGAGTCTTTTTTTATTCCCGCTGGCAATGAGCCGGCTGCTGCAGGGGATTTGATTCCCGAAAGTAAGGATATTATGGAAATGAGGTGATTGCTTGCAGGCAAAAGCGGATGTGGATAAGCTGCTGATTGAGAGCTTTAAGAACATAGCACTGGAAATTCCAATCAGCAAAATAACCATTAAGGATATTACAGACGGTGCAGGAGTGATCCGACCTACCTTTTACAATCACTTTCAGGATAAGTATGAAGTCATTGAGCGGATTATCCGGACGGAGCTGTTAGACCCTATGAGGCCTCTGTTGCAAAATGAAATGTTTGACGAAGCCATTCTTCTTATTTTTACCAATGTTCTCAAAGAAAAGGAGTTTTACAAAAAGCTTTCAAAGATGGAAGGGCAGAATTCTTTTGAGAATATTGTCAGAAGCTGCATACGGGATATTTTACTGGAGCTTCTGATTGATAAGATTGGAACGAAAACAGCAAAGCATAAATGGATGACACCGGATAAACTGGCGGATTATTATTCCCTGTCCATGACCTTTATCGTGATGACCTGGATTGAGACGGATATGGTCATTTCTCCAAAGGAAGTGGCAGAAGTATACAACTATGTGATCTCCAAATCCTTAAAGGATATGGTGGAGGATATTGCAGAATGGAAACAGCCTTAAGAGCAGGATAATATTTTTGCTTTGTTCATATCAGGACGACAAAAGGGCAAAAATGTATAAGAAATACATACAGGCAGAAAAGATTGAATATTCACAGGTTCAATCTTTTTTTTATACTCTTTTTCAGAAAAAAGAGAAAAGAGATGAGGAAATTATGAAACAGTTGGGAAAAGGTGTGGTAAAGACACGGGTCCTGATTTTCCTGATTGGTCTGGTGCTTTTGGTGCCCTCTTTCATAGGATATGTGAATACGAGAGTCAATTATGATATTCTATCCTATCTGCCAAAAGACATCGAGACCATGGAAGGCCAGGATATTCTGGAAAAGCAGTTTGGAACAGGAGCCTTTTCCATGTTCATGGTAGAGGGCATGGAATATAAGGATGTTTCAAAGCTGAAGGAACAGCTTGGTCAGGTAGAGCATGTAAAGAAGATCCTCTGGTATGACAGCTTTGCGGATTTATCCATGCCTACGGAATTGCTGCCGGAGAACATTATGGAGGCTTTTCATAAAGGGGACTGCACGCTGATGATGATTTTGTTTGACTCTACCATGTCTTCTGACGAAACCATGGAGGCCATTGAAGAAATCAGGGGAATTGCAGGAAGGCAGTGCTTTTTAAGCGGTATGTCAGCGGTGGTAACCGATACGAAGAACCTGTCTAACCGGGAAACTCCTATTTATGTGGTAATTGCAGTTATCCTATCCACCATTGTTTTAAGCCTTACCATGGATTCTTTTATCATTCCTCTGTTCTTTTTGCTGAGCATTGGAATGGCAATTGTATACAATTTGGGAAGTAATATTTTCTTTGGGGAAATATCCTATATTACGAAAGCCTTAAGCGCCGTGCTGCAGCTGGGGGTTACCATGGATTATTCCATATTCCTGTGGCACAGCTATGAGGAGGAACAGAAAAGCGGTGAGATTCCAAAGCTTGAGGCTATGGCAAATGCCATCAACGCAACCGTTTCTTCCGTAGTGGGAAGCTCCGTCACTACCGTAGCAGGATTCATTGCACTCTGCTTTATGAGCTTTACCCTGGGGATGGATTTGGGAATCGTTATGGCAAAGGGCGTTATCATCGGTGTCATCTGCTGTGTTACCATATTGCCCTCCATGATTCTCATATTTGACAAGGCAATTGAAAAAACAAAGCATAAACCTTTCATACCGGAATTTAAAATGACTAAATTTGTCACAAAGCACTATATCATTATCGCAGTGCTGTTCGTGCTTATCTGGATTCCGGCAGTCATAGGCTATTTCCATACAGATGTGTATTACAATCTGGACGAAACCCTTCCCAAAGACTTGGAAAGCATCGTTGCCAACACAAAGCTGAACGAAGAATTTGAAATGAATACCACCCATATTTTACTTGTGGACAGCGCACTGGAACCAAAAGAGGTTTCTAAGATGTGCGAGGAAATGAAACTGGTTTCCGGAGTGAAAACGGTCATAGGAATGGATTCCTTATTGGGTCCTGCCATACCAAGGGATTTTATTCCCGCAAGTCTGATGGAGACATTAAAAAATGAAAATTACCAGATGATGATGGTAAGCTCCGAATACAAGGTGGCATCGGAAGAGGTAAATAAGCAGTGTGATGAATTAAATGAGATTTTAAAAAGGTATGACCCGCAGGGGATGCTGATTGGGGAGGCGCCCTGCACAAAAGACCTGATTACCATTACCGATCAGGATTTTAAAGTAGTGAGCATCGTATCCATTGGAGTAATCTTTTTGATTATTGCCCTTGTATTTAAATCCATTTCCCTGCCGGTTATTTTGGTTACTACCATTGAATTTGCTATTTTTATCAATATGGCAGTTCCTTACTATACCAAAACGGAAATTCCCTTTATTGCCTCGATTGTTATTGGAACGATTCAATTGGGTGCAACTGTGGATTATGCCATTTTGATGACCAATCGGTATAAAAGGGAACGGATGCTTGGAATGGAGAAAAAGGAAGCGGTGGAAATCGCCCACCAGACCTCCATACAATCTATATTCGTAAGTGCTTTAAGCTTTTTTGCGGCAACCTTTGGAGTAGGCGTCTATTCCAATATTGATATGATAAGCTCCCTATGCACCTTGATGTCCAGAGGAGCCATCGTCAGCATGATTGTAGTACTGACTGTTCTGCCGGCAATGCTGATGATTTTTGATAAGCTGATTTGTCACACAACAATAGGAATGAATCAGAAGAAAGGATAGAGGAATTATGAAAAGAAAAGATTTATTACAATATTTAAAAGGAAAACATGCCATGAAGGTAACGGCAGCAGTGCTGGCAGCGGCGCTTTTGGTATCATCTGTTTCCGTATATCATGTAAATGCAGAAAGAAATGGAGAAGAGCAGGAAGAAGAGTTTGAGGAGAAAGAAAGTGAAAATGAAACAGAGGAAGCTCTTTCACAGGTATTGGACAGCGAGATTTCGGATGCTTCCAGAGAAGAACAGGTTGACAAGGAAGAAACCGTTTATGTAATCAGCGATGCGAAAGGAAACGCTAAAGAAGTCATTGTAAGCGACTGGCTGAAAAATCCGGAGCAAAAGGCAAGCCTTCCGGATGCGTCCGACCTTGAAGAAATTGAAAATGTAAAAGGGGACGAAACCTTTACGAAAGGCGATAATCATACTATTACATGGCAGGCGGATGGAGCGGATATTTATTATCAGGGAAAAACAGAGAAAAAGGTACCGGTGGAGGTAAAGATTACTTACTATCTGGAGGATAAGGAAATTGCGCCGGAAGAACTGGCGGGCAAGAGCGGAAATGTAAAAATCCGGTTCGATTATGTAAACAAAGAAAAACAGACAATTACCATAAACGGAAAGGAAGAGGAAATCTATGTGCCCTTTACGGTTCTGACTGGAATGATGCTTCCTACAGAAAACTTCAAAAATGTTACTGTGAAAAATGGAAAGGTGCTTTCGGAAGGAAATCATGATATAGTAGTAGGGGTTGCTTTTCCGGGATTAAAGGACAGCCTTGCAATTTCATCGGGAGATTTGGGAACGGATATGGAAATTCCGGATTATGTGGAGGTAAGCGCCAGGGTAACGGATTTTTCTCTGGACATGACCATGTCAGCTGTATTAAGTGATGTGTTAAGCGACGTGAATTTAACGGAAAGCGGAAAAATGGATGAACTGAATGATTCCATGGATGAGCTTTCTGCTGCATCCGGCAAATTGGTGGATGGAAGCGGAGAGCTAAAGGATGGAGTGGATACCTTACATTCAAAAACCGGTGATTTGAAGGACGGAGCGGACAGCCTGAGCAAAGGGGTCCGGGAATATACGGATGGAGTAGGACAACTGTCTTCCGGAATCGGTTCTTTGAAAGAAGGAACTTCCAAGTTAAATGGAAATGTACCTGCTTTGTTAGAGGGGGTAAGCGATTTAAATAAAGGAACAAAGGATGCCAAAAAAGGAGCAGACAGTCTGGTAAAGGGCTATCAGGGAGACGGAACAGGAAAGAACCCTGGAGCTGCTGCTGGAGCTGCATCTTTGGCACAAGGAGCCGCACAGCTTAGCCAGGGAATGACAGCACTGAGCCAGGGCGTGGAAGGTATGTTTGCCACAATCGACCAAAGCATTGGGGAAAATCAGGCAAATGCCCAGGCTGCTTCACAGGCTGCCCAGGCTGCTTCCGGGGCACTGGAAGGTCATTTAACGGAGTTTGGCACTAAAGTAGGAGAACTGATGGCAATACAGCAGCAGTTAAACAGTGTTTCCGCCAATAGTGCAGAATATGCAGCTTACAGCCAGGCATATCAGGCAAAGGCAGCAGAGGTGCAGGCAGGACTGGGAAGCCTTCAGACTATCATAGCAGCAGATGTACAGAGTATCAGCGATTATTCCGCAAAAGCCGGAGGAGCGTTGGGCGCAGTGCAGGCATTGCAGGCAATCAAGGAGAAGGCTGAACAAAGCGAACTTACAGGAAATGTAAAAAAGCTTAGCCAGGGAGCAAATCAGGTTGCTGCCGGTGCGGAAGCGCTGGACAAAGGAATCAATGGATATACCAATGAAAAAGGAGAAAAGGTAATGGGCCTTGCAGAAGGAACTGCCTCCCTCCAGAAAGGGCTTGAACAGCTGGCAAAGGGCACATCTACTTTAAATAAAAAAGGCGGAACGTTAAAGAGCGGTGTAGAACAGTTAGACAGCGGCGCAGGAAAATTATCGGAAGGGGTTGCACAGCTTACCGGAAATTCATCAAAGCTTACAGAAGGAGCAAATGCGCTTTCAAATGGAGCAGGACAATTTGCGGAAGGCGTGGAAAAGCTGAAATCCGGCGCTGAAGAATTGAACAATGGCATGATTCAGTTTGACGAAGAGGGCATTCAGAAATTAACAGATACCTTTAATGGCGATATAGGAACCCTGTTAGACCGTCTGGAAAAGATAAAGGAAAGCGGAGAAAATTATAACACCTTTACAGCATTGCCGGAGGGCAGCAGCGGAAAAGTGAAATTTGTTATTAAGACAGAAGGGATTAAATAAAAACAAGAGTCTGGCAGGAGGACGCAGCAGAGGGATGAGAGCGGATTCCATGCCCCGCCAGCTCCCACGTCCTCACTTCAAGACCCCTTTCGGACACTTATAAGAAAGAAACATTTAACTAAGAAGTAATTTCTTTCCCAAGCATGTAGCAAATATGTAGCAAATATGTAACAAAAATCCGAATCCCCCTTGCATTCTTCCAAAAGATATGCTAAAGTATAACAGTTGTGAGAAAAGAGATGGTCCTCTGTTACAGTTCGTATTAAGAACATCCAAATAGGAAGGAGAAGCACAATGAACGATATTATCAAAAACATCGAAGCAGAACAGTTAAAAGAAAATGTACCGCAGTTCAACATTGGAGATACTGTAAAGGTTTACGGTAAGATCAAGGAAGGAAACCGTGAAAGAATTCAGGTTTTTGAAGGAACAGTATTAAAGAAACAGGGCGGCGGCAACAGAGTTACCTTTACCGTAAGAAAGACTTCAAACGGCGTAGGTGTGGAAAAAACCTGGCCCCTTCATTCTCCAAACGTAGAGAAAATCGAAGTTGTAAGAAGAGGTAAAGTAAGACGTGCAAAGCTTTACTATTTAAGAGATCGTGTAGGTAAGAAGGCTAAAGTAAAAGAGTTAGTAAAATAGGAGCGGTATTACTGCACTAAACAGGAAAAGAAACGGGGACATTTACGTATGTAGATTGTCCCTTTTTCATACTTGGGGAAAGAATATGTCAAAAAGAAAAGGACTTAGCTTTTATAAAAAGAAAAAGAAATTAAGCGCCAGCGTGATACGGGAAATATGGAGCTATGTATTTCTGGTATTTGCCACGGTGTTGATTGCATTTGTGCTTGTTTATTCCATCGGAATGAAAACAAATGTGATTGGGGTATCCATGGAACCCCGGCTATATAATGGACAAGCTATTTTAGTGAACCGGCTGGGCTATAAGATTTTTCCGCCAAAGGCAGGGGATGTGGTAGTTTTCCTTCCTAACGGGAACAAGAACTCTCACTTTTATGTGAAAAGAGTCATAGCAGTTCCCGGCAACCGGGTCCAGATCAAAGAAGGAAAGCTTTATGTAAATGGCACGCTGTATGAAGGGGTGGACTATGATAAGATTGCAGATCCCGGAATAGCGGAAAATGAAATTGTTTTGGAAAGCGATGAATTTTTTGTGCTGGGGGATAATGTGAATAACAGTGAGGACAGCCGTTCTGGCAATATTGGAGCGGTAAAGCGGCAGGATATTATCGGAAAGGTATGGTTCCACATGGCAGCAGGGGATACAAGCGTGGGATTTATGAAGTAGATTTCAGATAAAGGATTCAATAGGGAAAAGATAAGGAAAGAAAGCAGGGAGGAAATAAAATGAATTATCAATGGTATCCGGGGCATATGACGAAGGCAAAAAGAATGATGCAGGAAAACATCCGGCTCATTGATCTTGTTATTGAGCTTGTAGATGCAAGAGTGCCCTTAAGCAGCAGAAATCCGGATATTGATGAGCTTGGGAAGGGAAAAAGCAGGCTGATATTGCTGAATAAGGCAGATCTGGCAGATGAAAAGCAGACGAAAGCCTGGTTTTCCTACTTTAAGGAGAAGGGTTTTTTTGTGCTTGCCATCAATGCCAGAACGAAGGAAAACATGAAGGCGATTCAAAATATCGTTACAGAAGCCTGCAGGGAAAAAATCGAAAGGGATCGAAAAAGGGGAATCCTCAACCGGCCTGTCCGGGCTATGGTAGTAGGAATCCCGAATGTGGGGAAATCCACCTTTATCAATTCCTTTGCAGGAAAAGCATGTACCAAAACGGGAAATAAGCCGGGGGTAACTAAGGGAAAGCAGTGGATTCGTCTGAATAAGGGACTGGAGCTGCTGGATACGCCGGGAATCCTTTGGCCCAAATTCGAGGACCAGAAGGTGGGCCTGAAGCTTGCCATGATCGGTTCCATGAATGATGAGATATTGAATACGGAAGAGCTTGCCATTTCTCTGATTACCTACCTTCAGGAGCATTATCAGGGGCTTTTGGAAAAGCGCTACCAGATCAACAGTGAGGAGCCGGTTAAGATTCTGGAGGAAATCGGAGAAAAGCGTAAATGCTTTTTAAAAGGAGAGCAGCTTGACTACCGGAAAACAAGCAATCTGATCATAGATGACTTCAGAAGCGGAAGATTAGGTAAAATTACACTTGAAATTCCGGGAGAAAAATACTATGATGAAGCAGTATCAGGAAATTAGCAGAATGGAGGAACATTTTGAAGAACGTATTAAAAGAAATTTTCAGTACAAGCCTTTACATACTTGTGGTACTGATTGCAGTATATTTAGTAATCACTTTCGTAGGACAGAGAACAAGAGTCAGCGGTGAGTCCATGACTCCTACCCTGGAAGGTAATGACAATCTGATAGTGGATAAAATAACCTATCGGTTCAAGGACCCGGAACGTTTTGATATCATTGTATTTCCTTACCGGTATGACCCGACGACCTTTTATATAAAGAGAATCATCGGAATGCCGGGGGAGACCATCCGCATTGACGAACAGGGAAATATTTTCATTGATGATGAGATTTTAGAGGAATCCTATGGAAAAGAAGTAATCCGTTATCAGGGCAGGGCTGCGAAGCCTGTTACGTTAGGTGAGGATGAATACTTTGTTATGGGTGATAACCGGAACGGAAGCTCAGACAGCAGGGAAGAGGATGTAGGGAATATTGCAAGAGATGAGATTGTGGGAAGGGCATGGATTCGGATTTATCCCTTTGACAAATTCGGAGTCTTAAAGCATCAATAGACCCATAAAGGATAGAAGGCCGTTATCGAAAAGTGGAGTGGATAAAATTGGAAAAGAAAATAAGCGAGATAAAAGAGGTTTACCAGGCAGCAGAGATTTCCATGCTGCCTGAATTTATAAGCAGCTATAGGGAAGATACAAGACCGGGAGTGATGGCGCTTGTAAAAAAAGCGGAAAAGAAGCTGGAGGCAATGGAGAAGGAGCTGGCCAGAACAGAGGCGTTGAAGGCTTATGAAAGAAAATATGGGACATATTCTTATATATGCGGCATTGATGAAGTGGGAAGAGGACCGCTGGCAGGGCCGGTAGTGGCTGGGGCGGTAATTTTACCGAAAGATACGGATATTTTATATATCAATGATTCCAAAAAGCTTTCTGAGAAAAAAAGGGAGGAGCTTTATGAAGTCATAATGGAGAAAGCTGTGGCAACAGGAATCGGCTATGCCTCTCCGGAAAGAATTGACGAAATCAATATCCTGCAGGCTACCTATGAAGCCATGAGGGAAGCTATTCAAAATCTGGCAGTTGTACCCGATATATTATTAAATGATGCGGTTACCATTCCAAAAGTAGACATTCCGCAGATTCCTATTATCAAGGGAGATGCCAAAAGCATTTCCATAGGGGCCGCCAGCATTATTGCCAAGGTAACAAGGGACCGGCTGATGGTGGAATATGATAAGCTCATGCCGGAATATGGATTTGCTTCCAATAAGGGCTATGGCGCAAAGGCTCATATTGAGGCATTGCGGGCATACGGGCCTACGCCCATTCATAGAAAGAGCTTTATCAAACATTTTGTCTGACGGTATTGGAACCGGATACTATTCAGGAAAAGTGAGGAAACTATATGGGATTCAATCTGTCAAATTTATTTTCCTATCATACCAATAAAGAAACATATGGGGCCTCGTCCGCAGTTGAGACGGACAGTGCAGGCGCTGGAAGGGAAACAGAGCATATGCTGTCGGCAAGAGAGCTTTCTGCCTTTGCAAAGGGAAGCAGCGTGACGGGGCAGGTGGTCAGCATGGAAGGAGATACTGTAAAGATAAAGCTTTCAGATGATGCCTATGTAAATGCAAGGCTGGAACAAAAGATGCAGGTACTGGTGGGGCAAAGGCTGACCTTTGAAGTCAAAAGCAATTCCGGAAGCACCCTTTCTTTGATTCCCCTTTTTACCAATCTGAATACCGGCACCAACGTGATCAAAGGTCTGGAAGCCGCCAATATTCCAGTGAATGATGATTCTGTCAGCATGATAATGGCTATGATGGATAAGGGAATGTCCATTGATGCAGGCGCTCTGCAGAATATGTACAGGCAGGTGATGACATATCCACAGGCATCTCCGGCAGACCTGGTGGAAATGAGGCAGCTGTCCATTCCCATTACAGAAGAAAACCTTGTCCAATTTGAAGCATATAAAAATTATGAGCATCAGATTCTGGCAGGAATTGAGGAAATTGCCGATAGCCTGGAGCAGACCTGTCTGGATATGATAAGGGCAGGTGATATGCAAGAGGCAGCGGCCATCTATAAAGAAGTGACTGCCATGCTTTCAGAGGGAGAAATGCTTCCAAAGGAGGCTGAAATCTTTGGGAACGAAGAAGAAATGGTCCCTGTGGAAACAGACAGTCAGCCAGAGAAAATTCTCATTAGGGATTTGGGAGATTTGGGAATAGAAGGGACTGTAGCAGGTACAGCGGATGATGGGACAGCAGAAAGGGTGGCAAAGTCCTCTGCACTTTTAGCAAAAGAGGATATTCCGTTTTCTTCCAGGGAAAACGAGTTAGCCACTGATAACGAAAGGCCGGCTCAGGAATGGGAGCTGTCAGGGCTGTTAAAGAGACCGGAAAGGACTGTGCTTTCCCAACATCTGACAGAGCTGGGAGTTTCGGAAAAAATTACGCAGGCAGTAAAGGAGGGAAATATTTCCTACAAGCAGCTTTTTTCCCTATTAAGTAAAGTATCGGAGGAAAAGCAGCTGGCGGAGCCTTTACAGAAATTGTATGCTTCAAAAGAGTTTGGGACATTGATAAAAGACCGGATGATGAAGCAGCTGTTATTGGAACCGGAAACCGTGGGAGAAGAAGGAAAGGTTTCGGAATATTATGAAAAGCTGAAGCAGCAGACACAGCGGCTGACAGATACCTTGTCCATGGTGGGAAAAGAAAATTCCAATCTGTTTAAAAGCGTGGACGGCCTTAGGCAGAATATGGATTTTATGAACCAGGTCAATCAGGCATTTACCTATGTGCAGCTGCCGCTGAAGTTCAGCCAGGGAAGCGGAAATGGTGATTTGTATGTGTATACGAATAAAAAGAATCTGGCAAGGAATGATGGCAGCATCAGCGCCCTGCTTCATCTGGATATGGAGAATTTAGGCGCAGTGGACGTATATGTGACCATGACAGGCAGCGAGAGGGTAAGCACGAAATTTTATTTAAAGGACGAGGATATGCTGGCTTTTATAGAAAGTCATATCCACATTTTAAATGAAAGGCTGGAAAAAAGAGGGTATCTTTTAAAAACAGAGGTTACAGTAAAAAAAGAAGAAAAAAGCTTTGCAGACCGATTAGCAGGCGGGGAAGAGGAAGAAAAGCGCATGCTTCTTTCCAGACAGGCTTTTGATGTGCGGGCATAGGGAAAGGAAGCGGCATATGGAAGAGAAACCAAAAAAAATAAAACAGGCAATTGCTTTGGAATATGACCCTTCCGAAGAAGCGCCCAGAGTGATTGCCTCCGGAAAAGGAGTATTGGCAGAGCGGATTCTGGAAAAAGCCAAAGAAGAAAAGGTGCCTATCCACAAGGATGATAAACTGGCGGATACTTTATCAAGACTGGAAATCGGTGAGATGATTCCCTCGGAGCTTTATGAGGTAGTGGCGGAAATACTGGTGTTCGTGGATCAGATGGACCGGATACGGGCAAAAATGAAGAAATAGGGCGGATTCTACCAAAAGGATATGGAGGATAAAAGCGGCATAGCTGTGCGGAGAGCAGGAAATGCTGTAATGAATAAAAGAAAAGTCGGAAAGGCTTATGAAGAGAAAGCAGAAGCGTATTTGAAAAAACAGGGGGTTGAAATTCTGGAGAGGAATTTTCAGGTGCGCCAGGGGGAGATTGACCTGATTGGCTATCATAAGGGCATCTTAGTGTTCGTGGAGGTAAAATACCGGAAGGATAAGCGAAAGGGGCTGCCGGAGGAGGCTGTAACGATTGGAAAGCAAAGGCGGATATCCAAAGCGGCGGAATTTTATCTGATGCTTCATCCCAAGGCGGGAAATTTGTCCTGCCGTTATGACGTGGTGGCAATCTGCGGAGAAGAAATTACCTGGTATGAAAATGCGTTTATGCATCAGTGGAAAAAATAAGAAATGGAGAGAGAGGATGAAAGAAGAATGTTATCCGGTGCTCAGACAGGAAGAAAAGCCGGTCATGATACAGAACAGGGCGGGGGACATGGAATACCTGACATTTCCTCTATTAGAGGATATTTCATGCATCCGTCATTTATTTACTACCCGTTTGGGAGGCATCAGCAAAGGAATGTATGCTTCCATGAATTTAAGCTTTACAAGAGGGGATGAGAAAGAGGCTGTGATGGAAAATTTCCGAAGGGTGGGCAGGGTGCTCCAGGTTCTGCCACAAGCCTTTGTGTGTTCCGACCAGACCCATACTACAAATATCCGGGTCGTTTCAAAAGAGGATATGGGAAAGGGACTTGTCAGGGAAAGGGATTATTCAGATGTTGACGGCCTTATTACAAAAGAAAAAGGAATTGTATTGTCCACCTTTTATGCAGACTGTGTTCCTCTTTATTTTGTGGACCCGGTCAGGGAAGTCATAGGATTATCCCATTCCGGCTGGAAGGGAACTGTTGGGAAAATCGGACAGAAAACCGTACAGAGGATGCAGGAGGAATTTGGCTCAAAACCGGAAGAACTGCTTTGCGCCATAGGTCCATCCATTTGTAAGGACTGCTATGAGGTAAGCGAAGATGTGGCATTACAGATGGAGTCATGCTTTTTGGGAAAGAAAGAAATTTTGGAGCAGATTCTGTTTTTCAAAGGAAACGGAAAATACCAGCTGGATTTGTGGAAAGCAAATAGGTTCATTCTGGAAGAAGCAGGAGTAAAAAGAGAACATATTCAAATTACGGATATATGTACCTGCCATAATCCGGATTACCTGTTTTCCCATAGAGCTTCCATGGGAAAACGAGGTAATCTGGGGGCATTTATCATGCTTAGGCAGGTATGACCGTCTGGTCAGGCATTTTGATTGCGGCCCAATAAATTGTAGAAGGTCAGCAAATAAATGCCGCAAATGCCCACAAGGGCATAGATAATTCTTGACAACCATGTCATATTTCCTAAAATCATAGAGACTAAATTAAAATTAAAAAATCCAACCAGTCCCCAGTTCAGTGCGCCTATAATCACTAAAGTGAGCGCAAAGCAGTTTAAAGCTTTATTTTCCATAATTAAAATCTCCTTTCATAATGAAAAGCGGCACTCTTAGTATCTCATTATTTTATTGTGTTTATGCGAAAGAGAAAATGATAATTTAAGAAAATATTAACTGTTTTCGTATTTTTTTCCTAAATTCTATATGATTCAATAAATTCATATGCTGAAGAACGAAAAGCATATTTCAAGGAGGTAACAATGTGGCAAATATTTTAATTTGTGATGATGATAAAAATATAGTGGATGCTATCAGCATTTATTTGACCCAGGAAGGGTATACCATTTATAAAGCCTTTGACGGAGAAGAGGCAATCCGTCTTTTAAAAGAAAAGGAAATCCAGTTATTGATTATCGATGTGATGATGCCTAAGCTGGATGGAATCCATGCAACTCTTCAGATTCGGGAATTCAGCACCATTCCCATTATCGTGCTGTCTGCCAAGTCGGAGGATGCAGATAAGATTCTGGGATTGAATGTAGGGGCGGATGACTATGTGACAAAGCCCTTTAATCCCTTAGAGCTGGTTGCAAGGGTGAAATCCAATCTGAGAAGATATACAAAGCTTGGGAATATGGTGGAGTCCATCCAAAATGTATACAGGGTAGGCGGACTTGAAATCAATGATGAGACAAAGCAGGTGACGGTAGACGACGAACCTATTAAGCTTACGCCCATTGAATACAGCATTTTATTGCTGTTGACCAAAAATGCAGGAAGAGTCTTTTCCATTGAGCAGATATATGAAAATATCTGGAATGAAGAGGCGATTGGAGCGGATAATACTGTTGCGGTACATATCAGGCATATTAGAGAAAAGATTGAAATCAATCCAAGGGAACCCAGATATTTAAAGGTAGTGTGGGGCATTGGATATAAGGTGGAAAAACAGGAATCATAGAAGTCGGTTAAAATAGCAGGATATATGGAGAAAAATATGAAAAGACATTGCACATTTGGAAAGAAAAGTCTGGTAATTGCTGTAGAAATGCTATCTGTTCTTGGAATTATCGGAATCATCACTTTTATGTACACAAGGTGTATCGTGGTGACCAATAATAAAAATTACAGTTTTTTGATCAATCCCTTTGAAAATGACCATTATGAGGATTCAGACAGCCTGGCGGATATGTTTTCCAATGATTCTGCGGATATGGTATATTATCTGGCATTGTGCCAGCAGTTTGAAACTATTGGAAAATTTGACAAGGAAAAGACCATCGATCTGCTGGAATACTATTATAGAAAACAGCCGGGCAGCAAGAAGGTGTCCAGTAATGGGGAGCTTGTATACAAAGTGCAGGATCTGATCAACTGGGGAAATGCTTATGGAGTGGATGTCCAGAATGGAATGGTGGAAGAAAAGTATTATCCGGTAGATGGTGAAAGCATATATCAGAAAGATTTGGTTACCATACTGGAAAATGCCCTTCCAAACGGAATTCTGGAATTTGAACAGATAGAGCAGGCAAATATAACTGTGAGTGTTGAGATCGAGGACACGAGTGTTGCGAACGAAGAAGATATAGTTGAAAGTGTAAGCGAAGAAATAAGCGTGATAAATGAAAATGATTTTTCTTCCGAGGCAGAAGCCCTGGATTATTTAAGGCTATTTATAGATAACAGCATTGGCATAGATGGTCTTTCTCTGGAGGAATGTCAGAGAGGAATGAAGGCTGTAAATTATTTAAAGGAAGCCGGATGGTTTGATGAAAAACTGATAGAAGAAATCAATAGTCAAAGTCAATTGATGGCAGAACAGGAATTTGACGGAACAGAAAAAGAATTTCTGTATCAGATTGTAAATAAAGTAGCCGCAATGTATATTGAAGTGGATAGGGATGCCTATCAGGAACAGACCTATCGTGTTTTTGCGGAAATTTTATCCTCCGTTATTTCTGATTTGAAGATAAATTATGAAAAGTATCAGGATTACAGGGATTATTTCGTAATCAATAATCTGAATTTCAAATATTTGTATCTTCCGGAAAAGGGGAATGACTATTACACCAATCTGGAAATGGAAAAAATATCACAGGCAAAGGAACAACTGGCTTATTTTAATGAAGAGCTGGCTGCCTGTGTAGTCATTGAGCCAACTACGAAAAATGTGAAGGAAAAAAGTACCAATGTAAGGGTAGATTCTCTTTTCCAAATGCTGGACACGGTAGGGTATTCCTTCCAGAAAAGTGGAGGAACCATTTATTTAGGAGTGCTTAAAGACAGTATTCCGGGGTTTGCCGAATATGATGAAAATGACCATTATGCAACGGCACAGAGAGCATATAAGAATTTCCGCAGCGAGTTTAAATTTTATCTGATTTTAGTGGGAATCCTTCTGATAATGGCCATTGTATCCTTTGTGATTTATTCCTGTATGTGCGGACATAAAGCATGGTATGAAGTGATTGAAGAAGATGGCATGGAAAGACGTAAACTGATGGTGGCGGAAAAACCTGTTGGCATGAAGTATTTTGACGGATTGTTTACAGAAATCGCCTTTGCAATCGGGGCAGCGTTATTGACAGGCATGGTCATAGGATCTGTAGGAGGCGTAAAGTACCTGGCAGAGTCGGAGAATGCTCTTTACATTATTAAGAACTGGCTGGTTTTAGTGGCGCTTCTGACTTATACAGGGATTTTTAACGGAATCTGTTTATTTGTTTATGGCAGCCTGATACGCAGAATAAAGACAGGTACCTTGTGGAAGGGAAGCCTGTGTGCCTTTTTGCTTGGCAAAATAAGTCTTCTTTTTTCCAAAATGAAAAAAGGCATTACAGAGGTATATTACAACCGGGGAATTATATTTAAAATCTGCCTGTTTTACATTCCCGCTATTCTGATTAATTTCTTATTGATTATGCTGGGTACGGAATTTGCAGAAAACTATGATATGGAAATGTGCTTCCTTATGTACCTGATGGCTCTTGTTGGAAGCGGGGTGTTCTTATACTTTATCTATAAGAATAACCTGAAGCATCAGGAAATCATTGACGGAATTGAGAAAATCAATGGAGGGGAATTTGGATTCCAGCTGAATACGGAGCAGATGAAAGGAGATAATTTAAGGCTGGCAGAAGCCGTAAATCATATCGGTACCGGAATTAAGCAGGCGGTAGAGACCAGTATGAAGGATGAGCGGCTGAAAGCGGATTTGATTACGAATGTCTCCCATGATATTAAGACGCCTCTTACTTCCATTATCAATTACGTGGACTTGCTGAAGCGGGAAAATGTTCAGAATGATACGGTCAGGGAATACATTGAAGTGTTGGATGCAAAATCGCAAAGGCTGAAACAGCTGACGGAAGATTTGGTGGAGGCAAGTAAGATTTCTTCCGGAAATATTACCCTTATATTTGAGAAGCTTCATGTTGTGGAGCTTATGAATCAGATTATCGGTGAGTTTTCCGAAAAATTTCAGGAAAAGCATCTGGATGTGATTGCTAATTTCATGGATAAGGATGCCGTTATCCTGGCTGATGGAAGAAGAATGTGCAGAGTATTTGAAAATCTCTTTGGAAATATTTACAAATATGCCATGCCGGGAACAAGAGTGTATGTGGAGGTATATCAGATGAGCGGAAAAATCTATACTGCCATCAAGAATATTTCCATGCAGCCCTTGAACATTGATGCGGAAGAGCTGACGGAAAGGTTCATCAGAGGAGATATTTCCAGAAGCACAGAGGGAAGCGGTCTGGGACTATCCATTGCAAAGAGTCTGGTAACTGCCCAGGAGGGAGAGTTCAAAATTTATCTGGATGGAGATTTGTTCAAGGTTACCATTGTATTCCGGCAGGAGAAAGAGGAAAGCCTGACAGAGTAGTGTTCAGCACAGTCCTTTCAATAAACAAAAAGAGCCGGCACAGATTCTAAAAGTCTTATAAGACTTTTGAAGCCAGTGCCGGCTCTTGTGTCTATTTAACGAAAAAACAGCGTTATCTAAAAAATCAAATTAGAAAATCTTCCCTTGCATTGTATTTCTCAAGCAAATCATGAATCTTTCTGGTAGGGGTCAGCACATTTTCCATAGAACTGTCATGATTCATGAAATCAATGATGCTTGCAAGGAACTTGCTCATGTCTGCCTCTACGAAATAAGGACGTTCTTTTAATTCCGGAGGAAGATAGGTCAGGTTGGTAGTAATGACTTTTTCAAAGCAGCATTCCTCATAAGCTTTGTCAAAAGCAGCAAGCCCTTCCGTAAACAGCCCGAAGGTGCAGCAGATGAATACCCGTTTCGCATTCATGGCCTTTAATTGCTTTGCAGTGTCAATCATGCTTCCGCCGGAAGCAATCATGTCGTCAATGATGATTACGTCCTTGCCGTCAACGTTATCCCCTAAAAATTCATGAGCAACAATAGGATTCTTGCCATTTACAATAGTGGTGTAATCCCGCCGTTTATAAAACATACCGGTGTCTACACCAAGAACGGTGGAAAAATAAACGGCTCTGTCAAGGGCGCCCTCATCAGGACTGATTACAATCGTATGCTCCTTGTCAATGACCAGATCCTTTTCGTAGCGAAGCAGGGAACGGATAAACTGATAAGGAGGAGTGAAATTGTCAAAGCCGCAAAGGGGCGTGGCATTTTGCACACGGGGATCGTGGGCGTCAAAGGTAATGAAATTGCTGACCCCCATATTGCTCAGCTCCTCTAAGGCATAAGCACAATCAAGGGATTCCCTTCCGCTTCTTTTATGCTGTCGTCCTTCATATAAGAAGGGCATGATAACATTGATGCGGTTGGCTTTGCCGGTAGCGGCAGCTATCACCCGCTTTAAATCCTGAAAATGATCGTCAGGAGATTTGTGGTTTACATAACCATTCAGCGTATAGGTAATGCTGTGGTTGCAGACATCTACCATAATATACAAATCTTTCCCGCGGATGGATTCGTTTAACACGCCTTTTCCTTCACCGCTGCCAAAACGGGGAGTAGAGAAATCCACCAGGTAATTGTCTTCTACATAGCCTACGAAAGCAGGCTCGTCCTTTGCAATACTCTGTACATTTTTTCGGAATTCTACAAGATAATCATTGATATGCTTTCCAAGAGCCGCACAGCTGTCTAAAGCTATGATTTTTAAGGGGGCAACCGGAAATGCTGTTTCTAGTTCGCTTAAGTTCGGCATAATTTGTCCTCTCCAAATATAAATCGGTTCATTTTGACAATAGTCACCACTTAATTTATATCATTATGGTAGTGACACGTCAAGGAATTTTTAGTAGAATAGAAGTAGAAAAGTAACAGTTCAGCCCGTCTTAGTGAGCGTGTGCAATGGGAAGGCATGGAGCCGGCAGAGCATAGAATAGTCTGTCTGGCACGCTTTCGCTCTGCAAAGACGCAGCAGTACTAACGAACCAAAATACGGTTCGTAAGTGCTGGCGACTTTGCCAAGGCCGGACAGACTATTCTATGCTCTGCCGGCTCCATGCCTTCCCATTGTACACGCTCACTAAGACGGGCTGAACTGTTATCTGGAAAAAAGAAAGTTTGAAGGGAAACAGATGAAACAAAAGGGACACATCATAAAGTCGGTAGAAGCTGGCAGCATAGGAGAAGAGGTAGGAATCGAACCGGGGGACAGCCTTCTTGCAGTGAATCAGGAAGAGCCGGAGGATATTTTTGATTATCAGTTTATGATACAGGAAGAATATCTGGAGATTCTGATAGAAAAGAACAGAGCACATTACGGAACGAAAGAAGAGCCGGAACAGTGGATTCTGGAAATTGAAAAAGAGGAGTGGGAGGATTTGGGCATCGAATTTGAAAACGGCCTGATGGATGAATACCGCTCCTGCCATAATAAATGTATTTTCTGCTTTATCGATCAGATGCCTAAGGGCATGAGAGAGACTTTATATTTTAAAGATGATGATTCCAGACTTTCCTTTTTGCAGGGTAACTATGTAACGTTAACGAATATGTCGGATAAGGATTTGGACAAAATAATCAAATATCATTTATCCCCCATCAATATTTCTTTTCAGACTATGAATCCGGAATTAAGATGCAAAATGCTTCATAACCGTTTTGCAGGAGAAGCCTTAAAAAAGGTGGACAGACTTTATGAAGCAGGCATTACCTTAAATGGACAGATTGTGCTTTGCAAAGGAGTCAATGACGGAAAAGAGCTGGAGTACAGCATAAAGGAATTGACCAGGTATCTTCCTAATCTGGAAAGCGTTTCGGTAGTCCCGGTGGGGTTGAGCAAATACAGGGAAGGACTGTATCCTCTGGAGCCCTTTACAAGGGAGGATGCCGTAAAAGTGCTTGAGATGATTCACCGGTGGCAGGAAAAAGTCTATGGGGAATATGGTATGCATTTTATCCATGCCAGTGACGAATGGTATATCCTTGCAGGAGAGGAAATGCCTCCCGCAGGTAATTATGACGGCTATCTCCAGCTGGAAAACGGAGTGGGCATGATACGGCTTATGATGGATGAATTTTACCAGTCCATAGAGGATTATCAGTTAGCAGTTGCTAACAAAAAGGAAAAGGACAGAACCGATGAAATCGAAAAGACGATTTCCATGGCTACAGGAAAGCTGGCGTATCCTTTTATAAAAGAGATTGCAGAAGGGCTTATGAAGCTGTTTCCAAAGGTGGATATACGGGTATATCAGATTGAAAACGAGTTTTTTGGTGAGATGATTACCGTATCCGGGCTTCTGACAGGGCAGGATCTGAAAAAGCAGCTGACCGGGAAAGTCTTAGGAGAAAAGCTGTGGCTGCCACAGAATATGTTAAGGTCTGGGGAAACGGTTTTTTTGGATGATTTCACCTTAGAGGAGCTGGAAACTGCTTTACAAGTTCCCATAGATATTGTAAAATCAAGCGGATATGAGTTTTTACAGTTAATCTTTCGATAATTGAGAAGAAAAGGAGCGAATATGGGAAAGAAAAAAAGAAAGCCGATTGTTGCGGTAGTAGGACGTCCCAATGTGGGCAAATCTACTTTGTTCAATGCTTTGGCTGGTGAAATGATTTCCATAGTTAAAGATACGCCGGGCATTACAAGGGACCGGATTTATGCAGATGTCAGTTGGCTGAATGTCAGCTTTACTTTAATTGATACAGGAGGAATCGAGCCTGACAGCAGGGATATTATCTTATCCCAGATGAGGGAGCAGGCACAGATTGCCATTGACACGGCAGATGTGATTCTGTTTATGGTGGATGTAAAGCAGGGGCTGGTAGATGCAGATGCAAAGGTGGCGGACATGCTGCGCCGTTCCCATAAGCCGGTGCTTCTGATTGTAAATAAGGTGGATGATTTTAACAAATACATGGCAGATGTGTATGAGTTTTACAATTTAGGCATTGGAGACCCTGTTCCCATTTCTGCTGCTAACCGTCTGGGCGTAGGAGATATGCTGGATCAGGTGCTTGACCATTTTCATCAGGAGGATCTGGAAGAGGAAGAGGATGAAAGACCGAGGATTGCCATAGTGGGAAAGCCCAATGTGGGGAAATCCTCTATTATCAATAAGCTCATTGGAGAGAACCGGGTCATTGTCTCGGATATTGCAGGAACTACCAGGGATGCCATTGATACGGAGGTAGTCCACAATCAAAAGGAATATGTCTTTATTGATACGGCAGGCCTTAGAAGGAAAAATAAGATTAAAGAAGAATTGGAGCGCTATATGATCGTCCGGACGGTAACGGCTGTTGAGCGGGCAGATGTGGTAGTGCTTGTCATAGATGCGGATGAAGGCGTTACGGAGCAGGATGCCAAAATTGCAGGCATCGCCCATGAAAGGGGAAAGGGAGTCATCATTGCAGTGAACAAATGGGACTTGATTGAAAAGGATGATAAGACCATCTATCGCTTTACGGAAAAGGTAAGAAATGTGCTGTCCTATATGCCTTACGCAGAGCTGATCTTCATTTCGGCAAAAACCGGACAGCGGCTTCCAAAGCTTTATGATCTGATTGATACGGTGATTGAGAACCATGCTTTGCGGGTGGGCACCGGTGTGCTCAATGAGATTCTGACGGAAGCAGTGGCATTGCAGCAGCCCCCATCTGATAAAGGGAAAAGGCTGCGGCTTTATTATATTACCCAGGTGGCGGTAAAACCGCCTACTTTCGTTA
The DNA here is from genome assembly GCA_014804675.1 of Lachnospiraceae bacterium. GTDB lineage: Bacteria > Bacillota > Clostridia > Lachnospirales > Lachnospiraceae > RGIG3040. Next base: position 79,121 of record JAAUZH010000013.1, on the reverse strand, counting down.
TTTTTGTAAACGATAAGGAACTGATGCATTTTTCTTACACCAGATATATTGAGAACCGGATTCGGGATGCGTTTGGATTCCGGGGTACTCCACTTAAATTTATTATCAGAGAGCGAAGGGAAAAATAAAGATGGAACGGATAATTTGTTTGGTAATTGGATATGTATTTGGGCTGTTTCAGACGGCATTTATTTATGGAAAGGCTCATGGAATCGATATTCGTCAGCATGGCAGCGGCAACTCCGGCACTACCAATGCATTGAGGGTGCTGGGAAAAAAGGCGGGTCTGATTGTATTTTTGGGGGATGTGTTAAAGACGGTCCTTGCCATGGTAATCTGCCGGCTGCTTTTTCAAAACAGCGCACCCCAAATGCTGCCCCTGCTTTCCCTGTATGCGGGAACCGGGGTCATTTTAGGACATAACTTTCCTTTTTATATGAAATTCAAAGGAGGAAAAGGGATTGCTGCCACAGCAGGGCTGGTAACGGCCTTTGACTGGCGGTTCATGCTGGTAGCTCTGGTACTGTTCTGTATGGCATTTTTCCTTACCAATTATGTATCCCTGGGATCGCTGTTGGTATATGCCGGCTTTATGGTTGAGCTTGTAGTATTTGGACAGCTGGGGAAATTCCAGATGTCCAGGAATTTAGTCTATGAGCTTTATGTCCTGGGCGCCTTTTTGACGATTATGGCTTATGTAAAGCACAGGGAAAATATCAAACGGCTGTTAAAGGGAGAAGAGAGGAAGACTTATCTACATAAAAAGAATAAAGAAGAAATCAATTCCGAAAAGGATGCATAAAACAGAAAGGGAGGATTTGGGAATGGCAAAAATCAGCGTAATTGGAGCAGGAAGCTGGGGAACTGCGCTGGCGCTCTTGTTATCAAAAAACGGACATGAGGTAAATATCTGGTCCATTATGGAAGAGGAAGTAAGGATGCTTTCTGAAAAGAGGGAGCATACGGAAAAGCTTCCGGGAGTCCTGCTTCCGGAAAGCATGACTTTTACTACGGACCTGGAGCAGTCAGTAAGGGGAAAGGACCTGCTGGTGCTGGCAGTGCCCTCTCCTTTTACAAGAAGCACATCCAAAAGCATGTGTTCTTTTGTAGAAGAGGGGCAGCTGATCGTAAATGTGGCAAAGGGCGTGGAGGAAACAACTCTTATGACTCTTTCGGAAATCATTGAACAGGAGATACCAAAGGCGGAAGTGGCAGTTCTTTCCGGTCCCTCCCATGCGGAGGAGGTTGGGAAAGGGCTTCCTACTACCTGTGTGGCAGGCGCTAAAACAAAGAAAACGGCGGAATATATTCAGGAAATTTTTATGAATGAAGTATTTCGTGTATATACGAGTCCGGACATTCTTGGAATAGAACTGGGAGGCGCCCTGAAAAATGTGGTAGCTCTGGCGGCAGGCATTGCAGACGGCCTTGGTTATGGAGACAATACGAAGGCAGCCCTGATTACAAGGGGAATTGCGGAAATTGCCAGGCTGGGCATGAAAATGGGAGGGGAATACAAAACCTTTGCAGGGCTGACCGGAATCGGTGACCTGATCGTAACCTGCGCTTCCGTCCATTCCCGAAACCGTCGGGCAGGGATTTTGATTGGAAAGGGATATTCCATGGAGGAAGCCATGAAAGAAGTGAAAATGGTGGTGGAAGGCGTTCATTCCGCCAAGGCCGCCATGGGGCTTGCTAAAAAGTATCAGGTGTCCCTGCCGATTATTGAACAGGTAAATCAGGTGCTTTTTGAAAATAAACCGGCTGATGAAGCGGTAAAGGAGCTGATGCTTCGGGATAAACGGGATGAAGCTGAAGCATTGGAGTGGTAAAACAGTATAAAAAAATGAGGAGAAAACAATGGGTACGAATTTTCAATCAACACAGGATTATGTAGCAAGCAGGGAACTAATGGACAGTGTCAATGTGGCAATGGCATTGGAAAAGCCCCTTCTGATAAAGGGAGAACCGGGAACCGGAAAGACCATGCTGGCTAAGGCGGTAGCCAATTCCCTTTCCATGGATTTGATTATATGGAATATCAAATCCACCACCAAGGCTCAGGAAGGCCTGTATACTTATGATACGATTCAGCGTCTGTATGACGGGCAGTTTGGAGAAGAGGGAGTGGATGATATCGCAAAATATATCAAGCTTGGAAAGTTGGGAGAAGCTTTTGACAGGCAGGAGCAGGTGGTTCTTCTGATTGATGAAATCGACAAGGCGGATTTGGAGTTTCCAAATGATCTGCTGTGGGAACTGGACCAGATGGAATTTTATATTCCGGAAACGAAAAGAACCGTAAAGGCAAAGCAGCGTCCCATTGTCATCATTACCTCCAATGCGGAAAAGGAGCTGCCGGATGCATTTTTAAGAAGATGCATCTTCCACTATATTGATTTCCCAAAGGCAGAGCTGATGGAGGAAATCGTAGGCACTCATTTTCCGAATATAGAAGCAAATCTGCTGAAAAATGCCATGGAGGTATTTTACTGGATACGAGGTATAAAGGATGTGCGGAAAAAACCAAGCACTTCGGAGCTTATCGACTGGCTGAATGCCCTGCAGATGAATGGAATCCCGGCGGAAACTTTAAAGAAGGAGCTTCCATTTCTGGGTGTTGTAATTAAGAAGGATGAAGATTTAGAAACGGTGCGGCATTATGTTTAAAGATTTTTTCTATGTATGCAAAGCAAAAGGTCTGGATATTTCCCTGAGCGAGTGGCTTACTCTGATGGATGCTGTTGATAAGGGGCTTTGTGAAAGTTCTTTGACTCGTTTTTATTATGTGGCAAGGATGATTCTTGTAAAGAATGAAACGGAGTACGATAAATTTGACATGGCTTTTGAAGAGCACTTTAAGGGAATCCAGTCTGAAAACGATATTTCCGAAAAAATGAAGCGCTGGCTGGACAAAGAGGAGATGAATGACCTTCTTCATGAAGAGGATAAATTCTGGATGAACAAGCAGCAGGAGATGGAAAATATCGATAAAGAGGAAACAAGGAAGCAGTTTGAAAAGCGGCTGGAAGATCAGGACAGCGAGCATAACGGAGGAACGAAATGGATCGGGACCCTGGGGAAGACCTCCTTTGGAAATACCGGTGGAAACGTAGGGGGAATCCGTGTAGGGGGTTATACAGGCTACCAGTCTGCCTTTCAGGTAGTGGGAGAGCGGAAGTACAGGGATTTCCGGGATGACAGGGTACTGGATAACAGACAATTCCAGCAGGCCCTTAGGAAGCTCAGGCAGTTTTCTACCAAGCTGGATGTGCCAAGGACTGAGCTGGATTTAGACGGTACCATTGATAAAACCTGCAACAACGGGGGATATCTTCAGATCGTTATGGAAAAGCCCAGAAAGAATGCGGTAAAGCTGCTTCTTTTAATGGATTCCGGCGGCACGATGATTCCTTATACCGTGCTTTTGAACGAATTATTTCAATCCGTTCATAAATCCAATCATTTCAAGGATGTAAAAACCTACTTTTTCCATAACTGCATATACAGTAAGCTGTATAATACGCCGGAATGTGAAAACGGGGACTGGATTGATACGGAATGGATGTTCCGGAATTTAGACAGTGATTATAAGGTAATCATCGTGGGGGATGCTGCCATGGCGCCGGAAGAGCTGTATTCGGATCAGGGAAATTACAGGGGGCCGAACGGAGGACTTTCCGGAATGGACTGGCTGCGACTGGTGAAAAGACATTATAAGAAAATCGTCTGGATGAATCCTAAGATGGCGCCGGGGAAAGCGCCCTGGAGGGAAGCGGAAACTGCCATTAAAGAGTTATTCCCTATGTATAAGCTGACAGTGGGAGGCCTGAATCTTGCCATGGATAAGCTTATGTCACGTTGAGTATTTAAATAAATGCAGATAGTTTAGTTATTTTTAACAAAATTAAGTGGTAAAAAATAGTAAAAATTTAGAAAATATTATGCAAAATTATGGTTTTCGTTGACAAGCATGAAGGAATCGTAGTAGAATAAGTGGCAAGTGGAAAACCACAAAAATGCCCATATGGAAATGGAAGAGGATATGTGGTTTTTTACATATGTAAAAAAGATATAAAACACTATGTGTTTTATATAAAAATGCTAAGCATTAACTAAGAGAAGTAAAAACAAAAAAAGGAGAGGTAAAAGTTATGAAAAAGAAAGTTTTAGCATTACTTTTAACAACCAGTATGGTTGCAACCTTAGTTGGCTGTGGCAGCAATGACACTCCGGCAACTGGGGACACAAATGACACAGAAGCAGATGCAGATGTAGAGGAAGATGCAGATGCAGATGTAGAGGAAGACACAGATGCAGATGCTGACGTAGAAGCAGCAGCAGATGAACCTTGGAGTGGAACTGTCACAGTATGGTCTCCACAGGAAGATCAGGACGCAGGCTGGCTTAGCGCACAGTGCGATGCTTTCAATGAAGCACATCCAGATTGGGATATTACTTTTGAATATGGTGTATGCCCGGAAGGTGATGCAAAGACTAATGTAACAGCAGACGTTGAAAGTGCAGCAGACGTTTATATGTATGCAAACGACAACATCCCAGGTCTTGTAGCAGCAAACGCATTGGCAGAGCTTGGCGGAACTTATCTTGATTATGTAACATCAACAAACTCAGAATCCATGGCAGCATCTGTTACATACAACGATGCAGTATATGGTTTCCCATTCACTTCTAACACATGGTTTATGTACTATGACAAGAGCGTATTCTCAGAGGATGACGTTAAGAGCCTTGAGACTATGTTAGAAAAAGGAAAAGTAGCATTCCCAGTAAGCAACTCCTGGTATTATCAGGCATTCTATGTTGCGAACGGATGTACCTTCTTTGGTGATGGAACAGACGAGTCCGCTGGTATTGATTTCAGTGGTGACAAAGCCGCAGCAGTTACCAATTACTTAATCGAGTTACTGAACAATCCAAACTTCATGGATGATACAGATTGTGCAGCGGGTCTTGCAGGAATGCAGAATGGTACTGTAAATGCAATCTTCAGCGGTACATGGATTACTGATGACGTAAAAGAAGCACTTGGCGACAACATGGGTGTTGCAGCACTTCCTACTGTTACAATTGATGGTAACGAAGGACAGATGAAAGCATTCCTTGGTTCTAAAGCAATCGGTGTAAATCCAAATGCAGAAAATCCACAGGTAGCTATGGCATTAGCAGCTTACCTTGCAAGTGAAGAAGCACAGAAGGCTCATTATGATATGAGAGGGGTTCTTCCTGCAAATATCAACGTAGATGTAGCTGGTGATGCAGTAGCAGAAGCAGTAGCAGATACTATGGTTGTTTCTTCTATCGTTCAGCCTTTAACATCTAAGATGGATGCATACTGGCAGGATTACTGCAACATTGGTAAATTGATTGTTAACGGTGAAATTACCAGTGCAAATGCAGCAGAGCAGACAGAAGCAGCAAATACAGCAATGAACTCAGATGTTGCTGAATAATTTTTCTTAAAATAAAAGAAAAGTAAATGAGAATTTATCATTAACGGTTCTGGAGTTATGATAGAACCAGAGACTCCAGGATGCCGCATTGCGGCACCCTGGATGTCTTTATTTTAGTGAGTATAGGAGGCCCATAGCGTGAAGAAAAAGGCTGATGCAAAGAAGAAAAAAGGAAAAGAATTTCAGACACCTTATACCGTTACCAATGCGGTAAAAAAAGGAGATGTTTTTACAAGGATATCTCTGTTGATCATGGGCTTTGGTAACATGGCGCATAAGCAGATCGGAAAGGGAATTATGTTCCTGGCTGTAGAGCTTGGATATATCTGGTATATGATATCCAGTGGCTGTCATGCGCTGGCAATGCTTCCATCCTTAGGCTGGAGAGAACAGGAAAAGGTATGGAATGATAAAAAGATGATTTATGAATACACCGCAGGCGATCAGTCTCAATTGTTATTGCTGTATGGTGTTGCTACGTTATTTATTACTTGTTTGTTTATTGTTGTTTGGAGAGAAGCAGTAAAGAGCTCCTACAAATCAGAAGTGCTTGCAAAAGAGGGCATGCATTTAAATACGTTTAAAGAAGATTTCAAGAGTTTGTTTGATCAAAATTTACATAAATTATTATTGGCAGCTCCGATTATGGGAATTTTGATTTTTACAGTCCTGCCTTTGTTATACAATATTTCCATGGCATTTACCAATTATGGTAAGCTGAATGAACATCTTGTGCTGTTTGACTGGGTAGGTTTGGAGAATTTCAAGAAAGTCCTGAATATGGGAGACAGTATCGGCAAGCAGTTCTATTCTGTTTTAGGCTGGACCCTGATATGGGCGGTACTGGCAACGGTGTTAAACTATATTTTCGGAATGATACTGGCAATTGTCATCAACCGGAAGGAAACAAAGGGAAAGGCTTTCTGGCGGTTCTGTTTTGTGCTTTCCATTGCAGTGCCACAGTTTGTATCCCTGCTGATTATGAGAACGATGCTGCAGCCTACCGGTATTGTAAACAGTGTTCTGGAAAGATATGGAATTATCAATTCGGCATTGCCGTTCTTCACAAATGCAACGTGGGCAAGAGTAACGGTTATTGTCATCAATCTGTGGGTAGGTATTCCTTATACCTTACTTCAGGTAACCGGTATCTTACAGAATATTCCGGCAGAGCTTTATGAAGCGGCAAAGATTGACGGCGCAAATGCAGTACAGGCATTTTTCAAGATTACGCTGCCGTATATGCTCTTTGTCATGACCCCATATTTGATTACGCAGTTTACAGGTAATGTAAATAACTTTAACGTTATTTATCTTTTATCTGCAGGTGCACCTGTACAGACCGGTCTTACCGCAGGAAGGACAGATCTTCTGGTTACGTGGCTGTATAAGTTGACGGTTGATTTCCAATATTACAATTTAGGTGCCGTTATTGGTATTATGACATTCGTTGTTCTGGCAATCGTTGCACTTGTAACGTATCGGAATACAGCATCCTACAAAGATGAGGAGGGATTCATGTAATGAGCAAGAATAAGAAAGATATAGAGGGAAATGCAAAGGCTCGCAAGCATGTTGTAAATGTAATCGTACATGTGATTCTGGCTATTTTGGCAATTATCTGGGTAATGCCTATTTTCTGGGTAATACTGACCAGCTTCCGTGCGGAAAAAGGTTCTTATGTAACCACATTCTTTCCAAAGGGATATACCTTGGACAATTATAGAAAGCTGTTTACTGATACCAGTATTTTGAATTTCCCAAGGATGTTCATGAATACCTTTGTGATAGGAATCTTTGTATGTATTATCTCGACCACATTCGTTTTGTCTGTTTCCTATTGTATGTCCAGGATGCGGTTTAAGATGAGAAAAGCATACATGAATGTTGCTATGATTTTAGGCTTGTTTCCTTCCTTCATGTCCATGGTGGCAGTGTATTATATTTTGAAGGCATTGAATTTATCAGAGGGTTCTATGATTCCTATAGCGCTGATTATTGTATTCTCAGCCGGCAGTGGTGTAAATTTCTATGTGGCAAAGGGATTCTTTGATACGATTCCAAAGTCTCTGGATGAAGCTGCTATTATTGACGGCGCCACCAGATGGCAGACATTTACCAGAATTACGATTCCGCTTAGTAAGCCGATTATCGTATATACGATTTTAACATCCTTTATGGCACCCTGGCTGGATTTCATTTTTGCAAAAGTTATCTGCCGTGCAGATTCCAAATATTTTACCGTATCCATGGGTCTGTGGCGAATGCTGGATAAGGAATATATCAATAACTGGTATACCTGCTTTGCGGCAGGAGCCGTTGTAATCTCTGTTCCAATTGCTATTTTATTCCTGTGCACACAGAAATTCTATGTAGAAGGTATGAGCGGAGCAGTAAAGGGCTAAGTGAGGAAATTTATGAAAAAGAAGATCATAAGTTGTATTCTTGTTCTTCAAATACTTATTCTTGGGGGCTGTGGGAATTTTTCCACAGCCTCAGGCATGGAGAGAGAAGTAAACACTCAGGGAATTCAGGACAATTACCGAACCTTTTATGAAGTATTCGTTTATTCTTTCTATGACAGTGATGGAGACGGAATAGGGGACCTTAAGGGTCTTACAGGCAAATTAGATTATATTAATGATGGAGATGACAGCTCGGATTCCGATCTGGGCTTTTCCGGCATATGGCTGATGCCCATTATGCCTTCTACGACCTACCATAAATATGACGTGACAGATTATTGTGACATCGATAAGGAATACGGTACACTGGAGGATTTTAAAGCCTTTATGGAGGAATGTGACAGTCGGAATATAAGCGTGATCATTGATTTGGCAATGAATCATACTTCCTCACAGCATCCATGGTTTTTACAGGCTTGTGAATATTTAAAAGGACTGGACGGAAAAGAGCCGGATGGAAACGAATGCAAATATTTCCAGTATTATAATTTCTCAAAGGAAAAGCTTGCAGGATATTACTATCCTGTTGAAGGCACAGAGTGGTATTATGAAGGAAAGTTTTGGAGCGAGATGCCGGATTTGAATCTGGCAAATGAAAATGTAAGGCAGGAGTTTACAGATATTTGTCAATTCTGGCTGGATTTGGGAGTAGCTGGCTTCCGCCTGGATGCGGCAAAGGAATATGTATCGGATCGCACAGCTGACAATGTGGAGATTCTTTCCTGGTTTAACGATATGGTAAAGTCCAAAAAAGAAGATGCCTATATTGTTGCCGAGGTATGGACAGATATGGATATCTATGCCAAATATTATGCAAGCGGCATTGACAGTTTATTTAATTTTTCCTTTGCCAGCAATGATGGAATTATTGCCAAAACAGTAAACGGCGGAAATGAATCTTATACGGCAAAGACCTATGGAAAAGCGGTAGAAAAGTGTAAGGAAGCTTTTTCGGAATATAGTGAAGCTTATATGGATGCTCCTTTTTATACCAATCATGATATGGGCAGAAGCGCTGGATATTATTCTGGGGAATATAGTGAAAACCAGACAAAAATTGCTGCTGCCATGAATCTTTTTATGAGCGGCACAGCCTTTGTCTACTATGGAGAAGAGCTGGGAATGAAGGGCTCCGGAGCAGATGAGAAGAAACGTGCGGGCATGCTTTGGTCCTTAGATAAAAATGCGGAAGGAATGTGCAAAGGACCGGAAGGAGCCGATACCGTAAAGATGAAGTACAATAGTTTGGAGGAACAGGCAGAGGATTCCGGCTCCATCTATCAGTACTACAAAAAAGCAATCAAAATCAGGAACAGTTATCCGGAAATCGTAAAAGGAGATACGGTTCTTGTGGAAGAATTATCAAATGACAAGGTATGTGCTTTGTTGAAATCCTATGAAAGTATGGTGGAAGGCAAGGAGGAGCTGGAAGAAAAAGAAGTACTATTGCTGTTTAACATTTCCAGTGAAGAGGTTGAAATAGATTTATCACAAATTACTCTGAATGGAAAAGAAGTCAACAGCAAATCCTTAAAGGAGAGCCTGTTAACCAGTGAAGCAGAAGCAGTCTTGGAAGATGGGAAATTGTCCATGCCTGTCTATTCTGTAGTAGTGTTGGAATAAAAAAGAGAGCCTTAGGTTACATGATAGGATTTATTGAAAGGAGGAACAGAAATGTCAGATATAACGATTACGGATTCGATTTTATACGTGGGTTCGGATGATAAGACGATTGACTTATTTGAAAGCCAGTATCCGGTACCAAATGGAGTTTCTTATAATTCTTATGTGATTATGGATGAAAAAATCGCAGTAATGGACAGCGTGGATGAAAGAGCAGCTGCAGGATGGCTTCGGAATCTGGAAAAGGCGCTGAATGGCCGTACTCCGGATTATCTCATTATTTCCCATATGGAGCCTGACCATGCAGGCAGTATCCGGGTGCTGGCAGAAAAATATCCTTCCGTACAGTTTGTAGGTAATAAAAAGACCTTTCAGATGATAGAGCAGTTTTTTGAGCTGGATATGTCAGAAAAAATGGTAGAGGTAAAGGAAGGGGATACTTTAAGTCTGGGAAGCCATACCTTACAGTTTTTTATGGCACCTATGGTGCATTGGCCGGAGGTTATGGTGGAATATGAACAGAGCGAGAAGGTTCTTTTTTCGGCAGATGGCTTTGGAAAATTTGGCGCTTTGGATACAAATGAAGAATGGGCATCGGAAGCAAGAAGATATTATTTTAATATTGTAGGCAAATATGGCGCTCAGGTACAGGCCTTATTAAAGAAAGCGGCTGGTTTGGATATTTCCATTATCTGCCCGCTGCATGGTCCAGTCTTGAAAGAAAACTTAGAATATTATATTGGAAAATATCAAATTTGGAGCAGCTATGAGCCGGAGGATGAGGGAATTGTCATTGCCTATGCATCCATTCACGGGAACACAAAAAAAGCTGCAGAGAAGCTGGCAGAGATTTTGGAGAAAAAAGGCGCTAAAAAGATAATTTTAACAGATCTTGCCAGAGACGACATGGCAGAAGCGGTGGGGAATGCTTTTCAGTATGATAAGCTGGTAGTGGCTTCGGCTACTTATGATGGAGGAATATTCCCCTGCGGAGAAGAATTCCTGCTACATTTAAAGAGTAAGAATTTCCAAAAACGCACCATTGGATTTATGGAAAACGGTTCCTGGGCTCCCATGGCAGGAAAGCTTATGAAGGCAATTTGCGAACCTATGAAGGAGGTTACAATTGTAGAGCCGGTTGTAACCATAAAGTCTTCTGTGAAAGCAGATACTATAGAAGCTATGGAACAGTTGGCAGACGCACTGTTAAATGAAAGAGAATCAGGATAGTTGTGAAACGTGATAGTTTGATTTGCGCATTTATAAAAGAAAGCATATTGGGCCGGATATTTTGGTCAATATGCTTTTTTAGCATCGGTTGCTGTTTTGACTTTGATTTAGTATAATAACAGATATTGTTATTTATAAAGTTTGCAGGTGATTGGTTTGAAAAAAAAGGTGAAATATTTATTGATGATGAGTGTATTTATTATTATTGTTCTCCTTGTATTGATGGCAGGCATGATTTGGCAGCGGAAAATTCAGTGGGATTTTCAGGAAGGGAAGCAGGTGCTTACGAATCCCGACCGGGGATTTTATATTCAGGTGAACAGCGCTAATTATGAGAGAATACCGGAACTGGCAAAAGAGGCAAGGGTGATTCTGCTTGCCTTTCATATGGATGAATATATTCTGGGAGATTTATCGGAAGAAAAACTGGACGAGCTTCGGTGTGCCATGGATACTGCAGGAAAGGAGCATGTTGCCGTTGTTTTCAGGGCAGCATATGGATTTCAGGATGGGGTTTTGGAGCCGGACGGAATAGAGCAGATGGGACGGCATATAGAGCAGATTTCCCGGATATTGAATGATTATGAGGAGAACATTCTTGTGGTACAGGCAGGAATGCTGGGGGAATATGGAGAATGGCATTCCAGCATATATTTGAAGGGGAATGAGGAAGAGCAGAAAAGAAGCAGACTTTATATTCTGGAACAGTGGGAAACATATCTGAATCCCGGAATAAAGGTGGCGGTACGGCGTCCCCGGTTTATACGGGAGGCAATGGAAGAAAATATTTTAGAAGGCAGGCTCAGCCTTCATAATGATGCGCTCCTATCTACGGACAGCGATATGGGTACTTATGATGATCCGGCCATGGACCGCACAGCTGAACTGAAGTGGATGGAGGAAGCTCTGGCAGAGCAGGTGAATGGAGGGGAAATGCCCACACCGGAAGAGTGGAGCCTTCCGGAAAACGCAGTGAAAGAGTTTGCCTCTATGCATGTAAGCTATCTGAACCTGAAATACAACGAAGCAGTCATTGAACGATGGTCTAAGATGAGTATAGAGGGCATGAATGCAAAGGATTATCTGGAAAATCATTTGGGATACCGGTTATTTCTATCGGAGCTTGCCATGAAAAAGCTGTATTTGGAACCGGAATTGTATGTGACCGGAATGCAGATGGACATAAAGCTGTGTAATACCGGATATGGGGCGCTTCCATCCAAATATAAGGTATTCCTGTCATTGGATTCCGGTGAAAAGCAGATTCTTCAGGAAATACAAATGCCAGAGCTTTACCGCATTTCCAATGCCCAGACAGTGGAAAAGCAAATCACCGTTAAGCTTCCAAAGGAATTTGTGGAGGAAAGCGGGAAAATCGTGATAGGGCTGAAAATAGCCGGGGACCAGGAGGTGGAAAACGAGGCGGACTGTGTGGAATTGGCGAATGAGGAGTTTTCTTATAGGAATGGGATAAATGAAGTGATATCGCTGCAAAAAGTGTCAAAATGGCTGTATAAGGTGTCCAAATAGGGAAAGATTTTTTTCGGGGAAAAGATTACCGGGAAAGGTTTTGAAAGGTGATGGAGTATGGCTATTGTGGATAAAGCATTGCCTAAAAGGCATAGAAATGCTATGATATAACGAATAGAGCATGGATGAAGTGGAAAGGAGCTTCTATATGGAAATCAGGGTTCTTCGTTACTTTTTGACCGTAGTCAGGGAAGAAAGCATTACAAAAGCCTCAGAGGTCTTGCATATCACACAGCCTACACTTTCCCGCCAGCTTGCACAGATGGAGGAGGAAATTGGTGTTAAGCTGTTTGACAGAGGCATTCGAAAGATCAGATTAACTAACGAAGGCATTCTGCTGAGGCGCCGTGCAGAAGAAATTTTGCAGCTGGTGGATAAGACCGAAAAAGAATTGATCCAACAGGAGGAACAGGTGGAAGGGAAGATTTCCATTGGGTGTGGGGAAATTGCCTCAGTACAGCTGCTTCCTGAGTTGTTTAGGAATTTCCATCAGAAATATCCCCGTGTGACTTTTGACATTTTTACGGGGACTGCGGATCTGGTGAAAGAACAGATGGATAAGGGACTTCTTGATTTGGGTCTGCTTCTGGAACCGGTAGACATGGAGAAATATGATTTTATCCGCATGGACATGAAAGAAAAATGGGTAGTTCTCATGCATCCAAATGCCCCTCTTGCAGAAAAGGAATTTATTACAGCCAGTGATTTGTCAGAATTGCCTTTGATTCTACCAAGGCGTATGCAGGTCCAGAATGAACTTGCAAGTTGGTTTGGCGACTATTATAAAAGTCTGAATGTGCTGTTTACCAGCAACTTAAGTACCAACGGTGCAGTAATGGTAAATCAGGGATTGGCATATTCGGTGGTCATTGAGGGGGCAGTGCCTTTTTGGGATTCCTCCAAGGTAACTTATCGGCCATTGTATCCGGAGCTTTGGGAAACGAGCGTTTTGGCATGGAAACGTGGACAGCCATTCAGCTTGGCAGCAACAAAATTTATGGAATTTTCAAAATGCTTTTTGGGCATGAGAAAGGCATGAAAATTAAGTATTTGTTATGTTTTAAATAGATAGGTATAATATAAGTGCAGGAAGGGAGCAGAGCGCTCTATAACTGCACTTATATTTTTCAGGAGGTTTTTGCTATGAAAAAAACAATTGTTATCTTGCTTTCTTTGTTTTTGATTTTAAGCCTTACAGCTTGCGGAAGCTCTGCAAACCAGACAGAGCAGTCTTTGGCAGAAGGAAGTTCTTCAGAAAGTACAGAGGCTCCCGAGTCACAGCTGGAAGAACCGGAAGCTTCTAAAGTGCAGGAAACGGAAGTTTTAGTAGCTTATTTCTCTGCTACGAACACCACTGAGGGAGTGGCAGTGCATATTGCAAACGGTCTCAATGGGGAGCTTTATGAAATCCTTCCAGAAGATCCTTACACGGATGCAGACCTTGACTACAATGACGACAACAGTCGTACTACTATGGAAATGAATGATCCTGATGCCCGTCCGGTGATTGCGGGTTCCGTGGAGAATATGGAGCAGCTTACCAGTGGTGCACAGTGGCTTGCTGGACAGCGTTTCAATGGCAGTGATTCTCAGGATACGGTTATGGAATGGGTAAACGGCCTTGAACTGGATTTGGGAGAATAGCTAAAAACAAATGGAATAATAAAACAAGGAAAGGCATCATGAGAGAAAATGTGTTATTTTCCAATAAAAAATTGAAAAAAATGATTGTTTCTCTGTTTTTGGAACAGCTTCTGGTAATGTTCGTGGGACTGGCGGATACCCTGGTCATCAGCTATGCTGGTGAAGCGGCTGTTTCCGGAGTTTCTCTGGTCAATCAGTTTAATACTATATTTATTTATCTGTTTACAGCACTGGCTTCCGGAGGGGCCGTTGTCATCAGTCAGTATATTGGCAGGCAGGAAAAGGAGCATGCAGGAGAAGCTGCCAGCCAGCTTCTATTGTTTTCCACCCTTTTTTCTGGTTTCATGACTGTGGTGGTGCTGTTTGGAAATGAGGCGATGCTTCGTTTGCTGTTTGGCAAAGTGAAAAAGCCAGTTATGGATGCCTGTATTACATATTTGAAAATTTCCGCATATTCTTATCCGGCGCTTGCTGTTTATAATGCCGGCGCCGCCGTTTACCGCAGTCTGGGCAAGACTAATGTGACCATGTATCTATCAGCAGTTTCCAATGCAATCAATGTCATTGGCAATGTAATAGGCGTGTTTGTATTGAAGGCCGGGGTGGCAGGGGTAGCATGGCCGTCCTTCCTTGCCCGTGTTTTTTCAGCAGTAACCATTACTGTTCTTTGCTTTCTGAACAAGAATGAGGTAGTATATAGGAGAGGATGGATATTTTACTGGAAGAGTAGTTTGATGAGAAGCATTTTGAATGTTGCCGTACCAAATGGGATAGAAAATGGTATCTTTCAGCTGGTAAAGGTAGCTTTGAGCAGTATGGTGGCATTGTTTGGTACTTATCAGATTGCTGCTAACGGTGTGGCACAAAGCATCTGGTCACTGGCAGCTCTGGCGGGCGTTGCCATGGGCCCGGTATTTATTACTGTCATAGGACAATGTATGGGAAATGGAAATACCGAAGCCGCAGAATATTATTTCAGGAAGCTCACCCGAGTGACGCTATTGCTCTCAACGGTATGGAATTTTTGGATATTCCTTCTGACCCCGGTGTTTCTACACTTTTATTCCCTGTCACCGGAAACCAAGCAGCTTGTGATTTGGCTGGTACTGATTCACAACGTGTTTAATGCAGCGGCATATCCCTTTTCCGGTGCACTCAGCTATGGGCTTCGCGGGGCAGGTGATGTGAAATTTACGATGTATGTTTCTGTCATATCTACCATTGCTGTACGCCTGTTTTTATCCTGGCTTTTAGGAATCGTCCTGCAGATGGGCGTCATTGGCATTGCGCTTGCTATGGTGTGCGATTGGCTGATTCGTGCGGTGCTTTTTATCTGGAGAGAAAAAACGGGAAAGTGGAAAACCTTTCAGGTAATTACAAGTTTCAAATTTTGAGATAGGAGATATTTATCATGAACAAAAAAATGTTAGTAGCATATTTTTCTGCAAGCGGCACGACCGGAAAAGCGGCCCGGAAGCTGGCAGAGGCGGCAGGCGCCGATCTTTATGAGATGAAACCGGAGGTACCCTATAGCAGGGAAGACCTTGACTGGACCAATAAGAAAAGCCGCAGCAGCATGGAAATGAATAACCCGGCATCCCGTCCTGCCATTGCTGAAAAGATGGCGGACATGGAGCAGTATGATGTGGTGCTTGTGGGCTTTCCAATATGGTGGTATGTTGCCCCCAGGATTATCAACACCTTTTTAGAGAGCTATGATTTTTCAGGAAAAACCATCGTTCCCTTTGCTACGTCTGGCGGCAGCGGTATGGGTAAGACAAATGAAAAGCTTGCATCAAGCTGCCCTGGGGCTGTGCTGCTTCCGGGAAAAATGCTGAACGGTTCTTTGTCTCAGACAGAATTGAAGGCATGGCTGGAGAGTCTGTGAAAAAAGATTTCCCGTTAGAGAGACAAAGAAAACGATAGAGATTTATCAGGATGAAGGAGGAACAATATCATGTTAGGAAATTTTGCTTATTCTAACCCAACAAAGCTTTACTTTGGAGAAGATTCTTTATGCTATCTTAATGAGGAGCTTCCAAAATATGGAAAGACTGTTCAATTGATTTATGGCGGCGGCTCCATTAAGAAAAATGGAATTTATGAACAGGTGATTACTCTTTTGAAAGCAAATGGCAAAGTAATCGTAGAGGATAGCGGCGTCATGCCGAATCCCACAGTGGAGAAGCTGATGGAAGGCATTCAAATTGCCAGAGAGAATCAGGTGGATTTTCTGTTGGCAGTGGGAGGGGGCTCCTGCTGTGACTATGCAAAAGCAGTTTCCGTTTCTGTTCACTGTGATGAAAATCCATGGGAGAAATATTATATCCGCTTTGAAGAGCCTGCTTGTCCCATTGTTCCGGTTGGATGTGTTCTTACTATGGTGGGAACTGGAAGTGAGATGAATGGCGGCTCAGTCATCACGAACCATGAACAGAAGCGAAAGATCGGCCATGTGTTTGGGGATAATGTGATGCCGAAGTTTGCCGTACTGAATCCTAAATTTACCTATACCTTGCCCAAAGGACAGATGGTGGCTGGTATTTATGATATTTTTAACCATATTTGTGAACAATATTTTTCTGGACAAGATGACAACACCAGCGATTATATCAGTGAGGCGCTGATGAAATCGGTTATTCACAGTTCCCGTATTGCCCTTCAGAATTCGGAGGACTATGAGGCAAGGTCCAATATTATGTGGACAGCAACATGGGCGCTCAATACTCTGATTGCCAAGGGAAAAGACACGGACTGGATGGTGCATATGCTTGGTCAGTCTGTAGGCGCCTATACTGATGGGACACATGGCATGACACTGTCTGCGGTTTCTATGGCTTACTATCGGTACATTTGCCCTTATGGTCTTGCTAAGTTTTGCCGTTTTGCAGTGAATGTGTGGCAGGTGGAACCAAAGGGAAAGACCGATGAGCAGATTGCTTCGGAAGGGCTTTCCCGCATGGAAAGCTGGATGAAGGAACTGGGGCTTGTTATGAATCTGAGTGAGCTGGGTGTTACGGAGGAGATGTTGGATGGCATTGCAGATGGAACTTTCCTCATGGAAGGGGGATATAAAATACTGACTCGTGATGAGGTAGTAGATATTTTGAAAGCCAGTATGTGAATGTGATTTTTTTGCCAGTAAGGTCAATCTGTTTTGTATGGATTGACCTTTTTTGATTGATGTTTTCGATTGATGTTTTTAATAGAATCTGTTGTTGATATAATGATGACAAAATGCTATAATGAAAGTCGAATTGTCTGGGGAAACAGGTGTAAATCCTGTACGAGCCCGTCGCCGTAAGGCATATGTGAATTTCCGGAAGCCTAACCGAAAGCCACAATTAGGGAAAAGCCATTGGAGTATATCTGAGAAGGCTGGTGGATGGAATGCCAAAGTCGAAATATCCAGACAGAAGCTCCTCTTTTTATAACTGCGAGCGCCGGTTTTTAGAGGAAATAAAAAAACAAAGGAGATAAAAACATGAAAATGAAATCTGAAAAAAAAATATCGTCATTGCTTCTTTGTATGGTGCTGATTGTGGCTATGGCACTGTTTACAACTGGTTGTAATGGCAGCGCTGGAAGAGCATCTTCCGAGCAAGAGCGACAAGATATTGCTCTGACGGATGATGCTGCTCAGGAAGAAAATAGTATCCAGACAGATGATGACGTTCAGGCAGAAGGAAATGTATTAGGCGAAGGAAATACGAAATTTATCCTGACCGTAGTAGACAAAGAGGGCGTTGAGACACAGTTTGAAATCCATACTGACAAAGAAACAGTAGGAGAAGCCTTGGAGGAGCTTGGACTGATTGCCGGAGAAGAAAGTGAATTTGGTCTTTATATTAAGACAGTCAATGGCATAACGGCAGATTATGACAAGGATGGTGTGTATTGGGCATTTTATATTAATGGAGAATATGCACAGACAGGCATTGATTCTACTGCAATTACAGAAGGGGACGATTACTCCTTAAAGGTTGAATAAGCATGAGACTTACAATCAGGGAGACTGCCGTGTTTGGTATGCTTGGAGCTATTATGTATGCATCAAAGCTCATTATGGCATGGATTCCCAATGTCCATCTGCTTGGTGTATTTACAGTGGCATTTACGGTTGTTTACAGAAAAAAGGCATTGTATCCGATTTATACTTATGTGCTTTTGGACGGCATCTTTAACGGGTTTGCAGCCTGGTGGATTCCTTATTTATATTTATGGACGATTCTTTGGGGAGCTGTTATGCTCTTACCAAAGAAAATGCCAAAAGCAGCGCAGCCCGTTGTATATATGATAGTATGTGCAGCCCATGGCTTCTTATTTGGAACATTATATGCCCCGGTACAGGCGCTGATGTATGGATTGAGCTTTGAAGGAATGATAGCCTGGATTCTTGCAGGGCTGCCTTGGGATTGTATTCATGGTATAAGCAATTTTTTTTGTGGTGCATTGATAGTGCCAGTGATTCTTACATTAAGGCTTGCAGAGAGGAATGGGGAAACAAGCTGTTAGTTACATGGATTTTAAGATACCGGAGCAAGGAGAGCTTGTTCCGGTATTTTTTTATAGAAGCAGAAGAGGGAGTGATTAAAGCCTTTATTAGACATACTATATCTGGTTGGGTATTGTCAAAATACTGAATGTGGCATATAGTGATAAAAGGAGTGGAAAAATATGGATATATTAGTTGGAGTTTTAATTCCCTTTATTGGGACTACACTTGGCGCCGCATGTGTCTTTATACTGCGGAAAGAGATAAAGCCGTTCATACAAAAGTCTTTGCTGGGATTCGCATCAGGAGTTATGGTGGCGGCTTCCATATGGTCATTGTTGATTCCGGCTATCGATATGTCGGAAAGGATGGGAAGGCTTGCCTTTGTTCCGGCAGCAGCAGGCTTCGTGCTGGGTATCGGATTTTTATTTCTTATGGATGAATTCGTTCCCCATATTCACTTAGACAGTGAAAAACCGGAAGGGCTTCCTGCATCTTTAAAAAAAACAACAATGCTTGTCCTTGCGGTAACTCTTCATAATATTCCCGAGGGAATGGCTGTGGGCGTGGTGTTTGCAGGACTGCTTTCCGGGAATACGGATATTACGTTTACAGGGGCTTTCGTGCTTTCTGTGGGAATTGCCATTCAGAACTTTCCGGAAGGAGCCATTATTTCCCTTCCCTTAAGAAGCGAAGGCATGACAAGAAAAAAGGCTTTTGCGTACGGAACTATTTCCGGTGTGGTAGAGCCGGCAGCAGCCGGTATTACGATCCTGCTAACCGGAATCATGGAGCCGATTCTTCCTTATCTGCTTGCTTTTGCAGCGGGAGCTATGATATATGTAGTGGTAGAGGAGCTTTTACCGGAAGCATCGGAGGGAGAACACAGCAACATTGCTACCATTGGCTTTGCAGCAGGCTTCCTTGTAATGATGATTCTGGATGTGGCATTGGGATAACATATAAAAAATACGAAAACGGAGAAAAGGCATGTATCAGAATTACATTTTTGACTTGTATGGGACACTGGTGGATATTCATACAAACGAAGAGAAGGCATATCTGCATGAAAAAATGGCGGGAATCTATTCTGCCATGGGAGCTGCTTATTCAAAAAGGGAATGGAAAGAAGCCTATAAACAGAGCTGTAAAAAGAAAAAGGAAGCAGGCAAAGCTCCTTATTGCGAAATTGAGATCAGAGAAGTGTTTAAGGAGCTTTTTTTAAAAAAAGGAATCCATCCGGAAAAAGGACAGATAGAAGTAATCTGCCAGACATTCCGAGTACTTTCCAGAAGCTATTTAAGGCTTTATGAGGGTGTGGAAGAGTTTTTTGCATTATGCAGACAAAAGGGGAAACACGTTTATTTGTTGAGCAATGCCCAGACAGCTTTTACTCTGGGCGAATTAAAGGAGCTGGACTTGTACTACAAATTTGAGGGCATCGTGATTTCATCTGAAGTAAAGGTGTGCAAGCCGGATAAAAGAATTATGGAGGCGCTTTTCAAAAAATATCATTTGAAAAAAGAAGAATCCATTATGATTGGAAATGACAGAACAAGCGATATAATGGTGGCAAAAAACAGTGGAGTGGACAGTCTGTATATCCATAGCAACATTTCACCGAAAAGCTATACCTTAGAGGAAGAGCGCATTCAGGCAGACTATGAAATCCTGGACGGTGATTTTAGAAAGATAAAAGGGCTGATTTTAAAATAAAGCATCCATCATAAGCAGACGAAAAAATTGACAGTACCTTTTAAGACGAGCATGCCAAACATCTCAAACTATCTAAAATCAACAAAATATGCATCTGAAAATTATAGAGAAAATCAGTTGTAATTTCTTACGTTTTTGAGTATAATAATTGTATCCTGAAATGTTCGATAACTCTTGTCATTTTGAACCTACATTTACTTTAAACGGGATGCTTACATTGGAGCATGGATGTCAGGCCTTCATTGTGCAGAGGAAGGCAGAAGTGCTATCTGCGGCTGCCCACCTAGCTTTGCTAGGAGTCAAAATACAAGAACCGGCATTTTGGGTTACAAATGAAAAACAGTCCTTCCGGGCTGTTTTTTATATGATAGAAAAATAAGGATAAGGGAAAAGCTGTGAATCAAAAAAAGAAACTTATTTGGCAGTTAGTGGGATTTATATTTTTAATCGGGATTATCATTGTTGGCACGGTTACGGTTTTAAATCGGATATCAGGCAGGCAGGTGGAAGGTACATATGTAAAAAAGAAAGAGGCGGCTGTTCTCATAAAGGAACTGACAGATTCTTCTCTTTTAAAGCAGTTGGATGAACTGGAAGGAGAGGAAGGAAGCCTTACCTATGGGGAATACGAAAAGCTGATGGATGCCTGGATAAAGGAGGATGACCGGCTTTCGGGCATTGGCAGGGAGTGGCTTAGCAGCCTTTCCACGAAATATAAAAAAAGGCATTATCTGCTTCGGGAAGACTTTTTGGAATTTTATTTTCTGACAGCAGATCTGCTTGCACCACAGCTGGAAATCAAACAGGAAGAGCTGATTTTTCTGGCGGCAGGAGAAAAAGTTCTGGATTTAGAAAAGAATCCATTAAAGCCGGAACAGGTGCTGGCAGCTTCTAAGAATCTTTCCGATGTGCGCATTCTGAATTTACAGGAGGAAGACTCTCAATACAAACAGGAAGAAGTGGGTATCAGTCAGGTAACTGCCATTACCACGAAAGAAAAGCTGGTGCTTTTGCTGGAAAAAAACCCCGGAAGCATTACGCTGAAAAAAGCATGGATCAGCAGTAACCTGCCGGAGTCGGTTTCTATCCTGTGGAAGGGATATGAGATTACGCTTGATAAGGAAGGCTTTGCTTATGAGGAAAGACAGGTAATAGGAGATGTGGCATTTGAAGAAGGAAAGCTTTCGGACATTACCCCTTACAATGAAAAAATCAACGGCAGGCTGTTAAGCATTAAAGACAATCAAATGGAAATCGAAGGCTATGGAAAGCTTCCTTATGAAGAGGACATACAGGTTTACAAGCTTTATGGAGAAAGTGAAGACTATCAGCTGTCTGATTTAAAGATTGGATATGACTTTACAGATTTTGTTCTGGATGGAAAAGAAATCGTAGCCGCCCTTGTAACAAGGGAAGAAAATATGAAAAATATCCGGGTAGTAGTAAAGACAACGGGATTTTCCGGGGCATATCATGAGGAAATCGTATTCAGTGTGGATACTGCTTTTACGGTGAAGGGAGAAGGCTATGAAAAGCGGTACGAACCCGGTGAAAAGATAACTGTTTCAAAAGAAAGTGAGTTATTTACCTCGAACCGTATTTTCATTCAGCCGGATGCGCTTACATCCAAAACTACGATTTATTCCATTGAAAGAGGGCAGGGGACACCGGCATATCGGGGAACGATGGAAATCGAAAAGACGGATCAGGGACTACTGTTGATCAATGAGCTATTGCTGGAAGAATATTTGTATTCCGTAGTTCCAAGTGAAATGCCTTCCTCCTATCCAAAGGAGGCATTAAAGGCACAGGCAGTCAGCGCCAGAAGCTATGCCTATAAGCATATGTTAAAATCCGGGCTTCAATCTTATGGGGCACATGTGGATGACAGCGCTGCCTTTCAGGTATATAATAATATAGCGGAAAGCGATGCGGCTCTTAGTGCGGTGCGTGAAACGGAAGGCCAGGTAGTTCTGTCAAATGGCCAGGTAGCGGACACTTACTTTTATTCTACCTCCTGTGGCTATGGAACGGATATCCTTGCATGGAAAAGCAGCCAGGGAGAAGAGGAAGCCCACCTGATGGCAAAAAATATCGGAGCAGACTGCATCAAGTCGGCAGAGGACATGAAGCAGGAGGAAGAATTCCGGGCATTTATCCAGTCGGTAGGAGAAGAAGATTTTGAAAAAGAAGAGGGATGGTACCGCTGGAGCTATTCTTCAAGGCTTGATTCGGATATATTATTACAGCAGTTAAAGGCAAGATATGCGGCAAAGCCGGAGCAGGTGCTGACAAAATGTGAAGACGGTTCCTTTGCTTCCAGAGAAATCGGTGAGCTGGGAGAGGTAAAAAGCATTTCCGTATTGGAAAGAAGCAGCGGCGGAGCCATACATGAGCTTTTAATTGAGGGGACAAAAGGGACCTATAAGGTGATTTCGGAGCACAATGTGCGTTACGTGCTTGCCAATGAAGGGACGCAGGTACTTCGTAAAACTGGAGATACCTCTAATATTTCCGGCATGCTTCCAAGTGCCTTTGCCATTGTCATGACAGAGGGGGAAGAAAAAGTGGAGAGCTATGTGGTCATTGGAGGCGGCTTTGGTCACGGAATCGGCATGAGCCAGAACGGAGCCAGGGCAATGGGAAATCTGGGCTATACATATGAAGAAATCTTGCAGTTTTTTTATGACGGGATTACACTTTCCAAATTATAAAGGATAGTCAGGTGACAGAAGACACTGTTTGAAACAGGAAAAACGGAAAGACAGGAACATATCATAAAATCAGGGAGAAGATGAGAACGCTATGTGGAAGAAATTATATATTCTGAGCAAGGAATTTATGAAGCAGATCAATGATAATCATATTGGGGCATATGCTTCCAGCGCAGCATTTTTTATGTTTTTATCTTTGATTCCCATTTTACTGCTGCTTTGCTCCATTATCCCATATACCCCCATTACAAAGGCGACTTTGATGAATATACTGGTTGACTTTATGCCCGACAGCATCGATCCCATAGCAATTAGTGTAGTAAATGAAGTCTATGGAAAGTCCACAACGCTTTTATCCGTTACGGCAGCAGCAACTGTATGGGCAGGAGCAAGAGGTATATGGGCCTTGAACAGAGGACTGAATGTAATCAATGGCGTGGAAACAAAGGGGTACTTTGCACTTAAATTTCGTTCCTGTGTATATACGATTATATTGATTTGTTCCATTATCCTGTCTTTGACTATCACAGTATATGGAGATACCGTGGTAGCCTTTATCCGGACTTCCATACCGCAAAGCAGATATTTAATGGATTTTTTGTCAAGCCTTAAGCTTTTTATTGTATCCTTTTTACTATTTATTTTCCTGATGTTTTTATTTACCTGGCTGCCTAATGAAAGACAGAAATGGTATACCCAGATTCCGGGAGCCGTTTGCTCCAGCCTTGTATGGATGGCATTTTCCTATGGCTTTAGTATTTATCTGGAATACTTTGGCGGATATACCATGTATGGAAGTCTTGCAGTCATTATTATTTTAATGCTCTGGTTGTATATGTGTATGTACATTGTGCTGATGGGAGCAATGCTCAATAAATTTTTGATGCCGGCGAATTTGTTTATGTGGAAAAAAAGAAGAGGGAATGGGGCTGGATAATGGATAAGCGGACGCAGCAGAGGGATGAGAGTGGAGTTGCTTCGGTGTTTTTGATGGTGCTTTTTCTAAACAGCCTGTGTAGGTTTTCGTTGCCGTTCGGGTCGGCATATAGCGGCGTCCGTGCCCTGCCGTCTCCCACGTCCTCCTATCAAAATCAAAATCTTTTTCAGGCTTGTCCTCTTATCGAAATCTTTCCTCTTGACAAAAACAGAGAAAAAGTAAGTTTCTTACTTGACATTTTGGAAATGATTCCATAAAATAAATGATATGTAAATGAAAAATGCAGTGACGGTGTCAGTAAAGATACATTTTCTATCAGAGAGAGGAAGTCATCGGCTGGAAGCTTCCTTAGTACAGATGTAGATTGAATTTCCCACCCGAGCAGTCCGGTTGAAATGAGCTGGAAAAGGTTTTGATGATGTGATGCCCTTTTCCATGGACAGAGTAGGTCAGAACGTAAGCGCACGTTACGCGAAAATGAGAGCCTTGGAAAAGCCCGCAAGGGGAGAAATGCTAGGGAAGCGGAGCTTTTTTTAGGAATATGGGTGGTACCGCGGATTGAGATTCGTCCCTTACAGCAATTGCTGTAAGGGATTTTTTAGTTTCAGGGAAGTCAGACACCCTGCTTAAGCGAAAAGAAAAACAAGGAGAAAAGAGAAGATTATGAAAGAAAAACTGGAACAGATCAAAACAGAAGCAATGAAACAGATTCAGGCTTCCGATGCTTTAGAGAAGCTCAACGATGTAAGAGTGGCTTTTCTTGGGAAGAAAGGCGAGCTTACGGCTGTTTTGAAGAGCATGAAGGATGTTGCCCCGGAGGACAGGCCAAAGATAGGGCAGTTGGTAAATGAAGCAAGAGGGCAGATTGAAGCTGCTTTGGAAGAAGCAAAAGGAAAAATGGAAAAACTGGCAAGGGAAGCCCAGATGAAGCGGGAGGTCATTGATGTGACACTTCCGGCAAAGAAAAATAACGTGGGACACCGCCATCCAAATACTATTGCCATGGAAGAGGTGGAAAGAATCTTTGTAGGAATGGGCTATGAGGTAGTGGAAGGTCCGGAAGTGGAAACGGATTATTACAATTTTGAAGCATTGAACATTCCCGCAGACCATCCGGCAAAGGACGAACAGGATACCTTTTATATCAATGGAGATATTTTGTTAAGGACCCAGACATCCGGCACCCAGGTTCATGAGATGGAAAAAGGAAAGCTTCCGATCCGTATGGTAGCGCCGGGAAGGGTATTTCGTTCCGATGAGGTGGATGCCACTCACTCCCCCTCCTTCCACCAGATTGAAGGACTGGTTATTGACAAGAATATTACCTTTGCGGATTTAAAGGGCACATTGGCGGAATTTGCAAAGGAATTGTTTGGAGAAGATACAAAGGTAAAATTCAGACCTCATCACTTTAATTTTACAGAGCCAAGCGCAGAAGTGGATGTTTCCTGCTTTAAGTGCGGAGGAAGCGGATGCCGTTTCTGTAAAGGCTCCGGCTGGATTGAAATTTTAGGCTGTGGTATGGTTCATCCAAATGTACTGCGCATGAGCGGCATCGATCCGGAAGAATATTCCGGCTTTGCCTTTGGAATCGGTCTGGAACGAATCGCATTGTTGAAATATGAGATTGATGATATGCGTCTCTTATATGAAAATGATATCCGCTTCTTACGTCAGTTTTAGTTAAAATAAAATGTATTTTATGACAATTACCGTGAATCATCAACAATAACTAATAGAAATAACTCCAGAAAGGAATGAAGAAAGAAAATGAATACAGCATTATCATGGATTAAGGCATATGTGCCGGAGCTTACCTGTACGGATCAGGAATATACCGATGCTATGACTCTCACAGGAACAAAGGTTGAGACCTTTCAGCGATTGGATAAAAATTTAGATAAGATTTATGTGGGACAGATTGAATCTATTGAAAAACATCCTGATGCGGATAAACTGATTATCTGTCAGGTAAATATCGGAAAGGAAACCCTGCAGATTGTAACAGGTGCTCCCAATGTAAAAGTAGGAGACAAAGTTCCTGTTGTAGTAGACGGCGGCAAGGTTGCCGGCGGACATGACGGAGGTCCCCTGCCGGAAGAGGGAATCGTGATTAAAAACGGAAAGCTCAGAGGAGTGGAGTCCTTTGGTATGATGTGCTCTATCGAAGAGTTAGGCTCAAGCCGGGATATGTATCCGGAGGCGCCAGAGCTTGGGATTTACATTTTTCCGGAAGATGCTAAGGTGGGAGCTGATGCCATCGAAGAGCTGGGACTTCGGGATACGGTTTTTGAATATGAAATTACCTCTAACAGAGTGGACTGCTACAGCGTACTTGGTATTGCAAGGGAGGCTGCGGTTACCTTTGGCAAACCATTTATTTCGCCAAAAGTAGAAGTAAAGGGAAACGGAGAAAAAATAGAAGATTATATTTCTGTGGAAGTAAAGGATCAGGAGCTTTGTCCAAGATATTGTGCGAGGGTCTGTACCAATATCAAGATTGGTCCCTCACCAAAATGGATGCAGAGAAGGCTGGCAGCAAGCGGCATCCGTCCTATCAACAATCTGGTTGACATTACAAACTATGTGATGGAAGAATACGGCCAGCCTATGCATGCCTTTGATTTATCCACTGTTGCAGGCAATAAAATCATAGTGCGCAGGGCAAAGGACGGAGATGAATTCCAGACTTTGGACGGACAGATCAGAAAGCTTGACAAAGATATGCTGATGATTTGTGATGGAGAAAAGGAAATCGGTATTGCCGGAATCATGGGCGGTGAGAATTCCAAAATTACGGATGAGGTAAAAACCGTATTATTTGAAGCTGCCATTTTCCATGGAGCTAATATTCGGAAATCAGCAAAACGTCTTGGACTTCGTACCGAGGCTTCCGGCAAGTTTGAAAAAGGACTGGACCCCTATAATGCAGAGGCTGCCATTAACAGAGCCTGTCAGTTGATTGAGGAATTGGGCTGCGGGGAAGTAGTGGACGGCATGATAGATGTAAAAGTACCTTTAAAGGAGCTTAACCGGATTCCTTTTAAAGCGGAAAGAGTCAACGGCCTGCTTGGCACAGATATTTCCCAACAGGAAATGCTTTCCATTTTTGAGCGTTTGGAATTAAAAGTGATTACAGAAGAAAACGGAGATAAAGTTCTTGAAATTCCTTCCTTCCGTCAGGACTTAGAAGGAATTGCGGATATTGCGGAGGAAGTGGCAAGATTTTACGGCTATGATAAGATTCCAACCACTCTTCCAAGTGGGGAAGCTACTACAGGAAAGCTGCCTTTTAAGCTGCGCATTGAAGAAAAGGCAAGGGATATTGCAGAGTACTGTGGATTTTCTCAGGGAATGTGCTACTCCTTTGAAAGCCCCAAGGTATTTGATAAGCTGTTATTGCCCAAGGAGGATGTGCTCAGAAAAGCAATTGTGATTGCCAATCCATTAGGGGAGGATTTCTCCATTATGAGAACCATCTCCTTAAACGGAATGCTTACTTCCTTAGCGACCAATTATAACAGAAGGAATAAGGATGTCAGGTTATATGAGCTGGGCAATATTTATCTGCCAAAGGAATTGCCTCTTACAGAGCTTCCGGAAGAAAGAATGGAATTTACTCTTGGCATGTATGGAGATGGGGATTTCTTTACTATGAAAGGTGTGGTAGAAGAATTTTTCGAGGCTGTGGGCATGGATAAAAAAGCAGTATATGACCCCAATGCAGGAAAGTCCTTCTTACATCCCGGCAGACAGGCAAATATTATCTATGACGGAGAAACGGTAGGATATTTAGGAGAAGTTCATCCGGAAGTATGCGATAACTATGAGATTGGAACAAAGGCTTATGTGGCAGTGCTTGACATACAGTCAGTCCTTCCTTTTGCAACTTTCAACAGAAAATATCGGGGAATCGCCAAGTATCCTGCTGTAAAACGTGATATTTCCATGGTAGTGCCAAAGGAAATTTTAGCAGGTCAGATTGAAGCAATGCTTGCTCAAAGAGGCGGTAAAATTCTGGAACATTATGAACTGTTTGACATTTATGAAGGGGAACAGATCAAAGAAGGCTTTAAATCCATGGCATATTCCATTTATTTCCGTGCCAATGACAGAACTTTGGAGGAAGCGGATGTAAACGGTGCCATGAAGAAGATTTTAAACGGTCTGGAAGGACTTGGCATTGAACTGAGACAATAGGAAGTCCGGACGGATTCGGGAAAATAGAGAAATGAGAACAATATGGATAACATAAAAAAATCAGATTTTTATTTTGAACTGCCAAAGGAACTGATTGCCCAGGACCCTTTGGAAGACAGAAGCAGCTCAAAGCTGCTTGCATTAAAGAAAGAGACAGGGGAGATTTCCCATCATACTTTTCGGGAAATCACCGGTTTCTTAAAGCCGGGGGACTGTCTTGTATTAAATGATACAAAGGTGCTTCCGGCAAGGCTTATGGGAGTCAAGGAAGATACAGGGGCAAATGTGGAGGTACTTTTGCTGAAAAGAAGGGAAAATGACTGCTGGGAAACACTGGTAAAGCCGGGAAAAAAGGCAAGGCCGGGAACCAGACTGGTCTTTGGAGACGGACTGTTAAAGGCAGAGGTGTTAGAAGTATTAGAAGAAGGAAACCGTCTGATTCAGTTTTACTATGAAGGTATTTTTGAAGAAGTACTGGACCGGCTTGGGGAAATGCCCCTTCCCCCTTATATTACCCATAAATTACAGGATAAGACCAGATATCAGACTGTATATGCAAAATATGAAGGCTCTGCGGCCGCACCTACGGCAGGGCTGCATTTTACAAAAGAGCTTCTTGGAAAAATCGAAGAAATGGGAGTCAGCATTGCTTATGTAACGCTGCATGTAGGACTTGGAACCTTCCGTCCTGTAAAGGTGGATAATATTTTAGAGCATCATATGCATTCGGAGTATTATCAAATATCAAAAGAAGCAGCAGAAAAGATAAACAGGGCAAAGGCAGAAGGGCACCGGGTCATTGCGGTTGGCACAACAAGCTGCCGTACCCTGGAAAGCGCTGTGAAAGAGGATGGAACGATAGAAGAGTGCTGTGATAATACGGAAATCTTTATTTATCCCGGTTATCAGTTTCAAATGATTGACGGGCTGATTACGAATTTCCATCTGCCAGAATCCACGCTGATTATGCTCGTATCGGCACTGGCAGGCAGGGAGCATGTGCTTTCGGCATATGAAGAGGCTATCCGGGAGAAATACCGATTCTTTTCATTTGGGGATGCCATGATGATTTTGTGACATTGAATTGCGCATTTGTAAGATGAAATGAGGTACAGTATAATGCTGTCATAGTCCTTATCGCTTCTGTCAAGCCATTTGGTGATGAGGTGGCAAACCACACCACTCACCACAGTCACTAAGAAAGAGATTGCAATTTCCATCCAAACACCTTCTCCCGTTGCCAGGTATCGGTAGGATAAACGGAGAAAATTATATCATATGTTTTGGCATTATCCTACATGATTTACATTTCATGCAGGCTTGCTTTTTTACAGAAAGTAGGATAAAATACAATAGAATATGAAATTTACTCGAAAGGGGTTACATATGGAAGAAAAAAGAAAAAGCAGAAGAATGGAATTGGTTTCGAAATTGATTATTAAACGCATCAGTGGAAAGAAAACAGATGGCGCCAGTGAAGTTATCATTGATGTGCAGAATGTTTCCAAGACGGGAGTAGGTTTTACCTGTGATACTCTTTTGGAAATCGGTACGGTATATGAGGTTTACCTGACAATCTGGACAAAGGAAGTCATCCACGCATTTGTAGAGATTGTTCGTATTGCAAAGGAGGAAAATGCATTTTCCTATGGTGGAATCTTTATCGGGATGCCGGAAATGGATGCGGCAAGAATTGAAGTCTATGATACAGTTAGTTCCAATGTGAAATAGTATAGTATTAGGAAAATGAAAAAGAAGCACCCTGCTTTTGTGTGTATTTGCAAAAGCAAGGTGCTTTTTCCATGGCGGGATACCGGATATCCGCCGCTATATCATGCAATACTTTTCTTATCAGACATTATTTTGTCAGGCGTTCCAAATCCTGATAAAAAGCAGGATAGGAAATATTCACACATTGACTGCCCTTTATTTCCGTAATGCCATCTGCACATAAAGCGGCAACGGCAAAGCTCATGGCAATCCGATGGTCCAGCTTGGAATCAATAACGGCTCCCTTCAATGGAGCGCTTCCATGAACAATCATACCATCCTCTGTTGCAGTAATATCACAGCCCATAGCAGATAAATTTTCCACCATCACGTCAATGCGGTTGGATTCCTTTACCTTTAATTCCGCTGCATCCTTAATAGTAGTAGTGCCTTTTGCATAAGCAGCCATAATGGCAATGATGGGAAGCTCATCGATTAAAGTGGGAATGATTTCCCCTTTAATGGTAATACCGTGAAGGGAGCTGGATTTTACAAGAAGATCGGCAACCTTCTCCCCTTGCTTTTCATTCACGTTTAACAAGGTAATATTGCCGCCCATTTCCTTTGCCACTTTTAAGATGCCGTCCCGGGTAGGGTTGATTCCTACATTTTTTATGAGAATCTCACTGTTTGGAACAAGAAGACCGGCAGCAATAAAGTAAGCAGCGGAAGAGATATCGCCGGGCACCTCTATCTTTTGTCCGGAAAGCTTCGGCTCCGGCAGTATGGAAACAGTGGTATCCTTCGTTGTAACAGAAGCGCCGAAATGACGCAGCATGATTTCTGAATGGTTCCGGCTCACATAAGGTTCTGTAACCATTGTTTCCCCGTCCCCATAAAGTCCCGCCAGTAAAATGGCTGATTTTACCTGAGCGGATGCTACCCTGGAAGTATAATGTATGGCTTTTAAAGGGCTTCCGGTAATGGAAAGAGGGGCACAGCCGTTTCCGTTTATGCTTTTTATGGATGCTCCCATTTGCGTTAATGGTTCAATGATGCGTTTCATAGGGCGCTTCTGAATAGAAGCATCTCCCGTTAAGGTTACGGAAAAAGGCTGAGGAGCCAATATGCCTGAAATCAATCGGACGGTGGTGCCGCTGTTTCCGGCATCCAATTGTTCCGAGGGAGCGCTCAATCCGTGAAGCCCTTTTCCATGGATTAAAATTTTCTCCGGAGTATTTTCAATTGGAATGCCTAATTTCCCAAAGCAGGAGATGGTGGACAAACAGTCGGCTCCCTGTAGGAAATTGGTGACTTCCGTCAATCCCTGAGAAATGGAGCCAAACATAACTGCTCGGTGGGAAATGGATTTATCCCCGGGAATGGTTACTTCTCCTTTTAAACCCTGCACCTTTTTTAATTCCATATATTTCAATTCCTTTCTCAATTTCTCATATTTTTGGTATTCTATTAAGTACAATTATCGAATTAGCCGGAAGTATGAATCGTAAAATTTTTTTCACGTAATAATTTGACAGCCGACTGTTTGGAGCCTTCGTCATAAAATTCAATGCGCAGTGCTCCTTCCCCAAACTCCCGGTTGTGCATGATTCCGATATTTTTTATGCTGATGCGGTGTTCTGCCAAAATAGCGGATGTTCTGGCGATGGACCCGGCTTCATCAGGAACTTCCAGATGAATATCATAGATTTTCTTAATGGGACCGCTGGAAGCATTGGGAAAAGAATCCCGATAGCTCTTGGCAGTGTCAAATAAAGAATAAAGGAAATCCATGGAAGCGGGAGCAGGCAGAGCATCCAGCATATCCCTTATATGACTGAGGGAAGCAATGTAATCATCCAGTAAAAGCCTGATATTTTCTGTGTTGGTCATGCAGATCTGCTGCCACATAACAGGCGAGGAGGAGGCGATTCTCGTAATATCCTTAAAGCCTCCGGCTGCGATCAGCTTCATAAGTCCTTTTTCCCTATCGGAATCCTTTACCAGATTTACCAGACTGGAAGCAATGATATGAGGCAGATGGCTTATGGCTGCCGTAATATAATCATGCTCCTTATAATCTAAAATAAGGGGAATGGCGCCAAAGGAAGCTACCAGCTCCTGATAGCTGTCCAAAAGCTCTTTGGGTACACTTTTGGTTGGCGTCAAAATATAGTAAGCATTTTCCAAAAGAAGAGGACTGGAATTTTCATAGCCGGTCTTTTCGCTGCCAGCCATTGGATGTCCGCCGATGAAGCAAGGCTCCAGACCTTCTTTCAGAATGACTTCATGGATGGCAGATTTTACGCTGCCTACATCTGTCAGGATACAGTCTTTTTGTAAATAATCTTTTATGTTCTTTAAATTTTCATCATTTTTGGAAACCGGAGCACAGAGGAATAAAATATCACACTGAAAAAAATCCGGCTTCAGGGAAGGATATGCCTCATCTATCGTACCTTCCTCTTTGGCAAGGAGCAAGGTCTGCCTGTTAATGTCAAAAGCCTTAATCTGAATATGGGGTTTTGCTTTTTTCACTGCCCTTGCTATGGAACCGCCAATCAGACCCAGTCCCATAAAGGCACAAGTAGTTATCTCCATCTTTTGCTTCTCCCGATTTTTTTAGAAGGTACGGTTCACCAGTTTGGCAAATGGTTTCAATTCCTGACATAATGCATCGAACTTTTTAAAGGTCAGTGACTGGGGACCATCGGATAACGCATTGGCAGGGTCATTATGCACCTCAATCATAAGGCCGTCGCTGTCACAGGCAACGGCTGCCTTTGCCATGGGAGCTACATATTTATAGGAACCGGTAGAGTGGGAGGGGTCCACGATAACCGGTAAATGTGTTTTTGACTTTAACACCGGAACAGCGCTGATGTCCAATGTGTTTCTGGTAGCTGTCTCGAAAGTACGGATGCCCCGTTCACAAAGGACTACGTTTGGATTGCCCTCTGCAATAATATATTCTGCCGCATTTAACCATTCATCAATAGTAGCGCAGAGGCCTCTTTTTAACAGTACAGGCATACCGGAACGGCCGGCTTCCTTTAGCAGTATGAAATTCTGCATATTTCTGGCGCCTATCTGAATCATATCCACATATTTTTCTGCAGCTTCAATTGCTTCCTGGCTGACCACCTCACATATAGTAGTAAGCCCGGTTTCCTGTTTGGCAGTCTGCATATACCTTAAGCCTTCTGCTTCCAGTCCCTGGAAAGAATAGGGGGAGGTACGGGGCTTATATGCACCGCCTCTTAAAATGGTAGCTCCGGAAGCTTTTACAGCATGGGCGATTTCCAAAAGCTGTTTTTCGGTTTCCACGGCGCAGGGTCCTGCCATAATCGTCAGGTTTTCCGGACCAATCGTAGTGTTTCCTACAGATACGGTAGTAGGCTCCGGATGCAGTTTGATATTGGAAAGCTTATAGCTTTCTGAAATGGGAACGATTTTTTCCACATCCTTAAAGCTTGTCAGGTTTTCTGCCGGAAGCTTTGATTTATCGCCTACGATGCCGATAATCGTTACCTCTTCTCCTTTTGATAGATGCACCTGAAGCTGAAAGCTTTCAATATATTCTTTAATAGACTGAATGCTGCTGTCGGCAGCATTGGGTTTCATTACTACAATCATTTTTTATCTCCATTTCTAATTCTTATTTTGTTCTGTATGTTTCGTTTCAGTTTCCATTTTCCTTTTCAATCGTTCTTTCGGACCGAGTTGTGAGAAAGACTGGAAAGTACTTTGAAAACAGGTGTTGGAAACACATGAATTATTGTAACGTGGGGAATATGAAATGTCAACACTTTATTACTTTAAAGTGTGTCAGTGGAACGGATGGGGGATTTGGATGGGGACGCAGGAGCCGGCAATGCAGATAGAAGGCTTGTGGGCACGCTTTCGCTCTATAAAAACGCAGCGGTACTAACGCACCAAAGGACGGTGCGTAAAGACCGGCGTTTTTATCAAGGCCCACAAGCCTTCTATCTGCATTGCCGGCTCCTGCTGGGTATCGAAAGCCCCCATGAGCTGCTTGTTTAGAAAATACCCCAAGTTTGGGCTTCCCCTTGAAAGTATTCAAATAACAGAAAGTAGTGACTGGCGAGAAACAGTAGAAGATGGCATATAGGACTCTTCCGGGCCTTGATGAAAACGCCAGCACTTACGCACCGTATTTTGGTGCGTTAGTACTGCTGCGTTTTCATAGAGCGAGAGCGTGCCCAGAAGAGTCCTATATGCCATCTTCTACGTCCTCCACCAACATTCCTTTCGACCTTTCATCCAGCCCTCCAAAAAATGATTGAAAATTTTCAGAATTTTTAGTAAAATATGCGTATGGTGATGCTATTGTAAATTCATTTTCAAAATACTTTTGGCAAATTATCCGAAAAAATAATATAATGGAGGGAATTATATGAAAGTTTATACAACTGAAAAAATCCGTAATATTGTGCTGCTTGGACATGGGGGCAGTGGAAAGACCAGTCTGACAGAGGCTATGGCATATCTGGCAGGGCTTACGTCCAGAATGGGAAAGGTGCCCGATAAAAATACCATTAGTGATTTTGGAAAAGAAGAGCAAAAGAGACAATTTTCAATCAGCACGACTATGGTCCCCATAGAATGGGAGGACACGAAAATCAATATTTTAGATACGCCGGGCTATTTTGACTTTGTAGGAGAGGTAGAGGAAGCAGCGGCAGCGGCAGATGCGGCTGTTATCGTAGTATCCGGTAAGGCAGGCGTGGAAGTAGGCACCAAGAAGGCATGGGAGCTTTGTGAAAAAAATAAGCTTCCAAGGATGTTCTTTGTAACAGATATGGATGTGGATAATGCTTCTTTCAGACAGGTAGTAGAAGATTTAACGGAACTGTATGGCAAAAAAATTGCGCCTTTCCATTTCCCTATCCGTGAAAATGAAAAGTTTGTAGGATATGTGAACGTAGTAAGCCAGACGGGAAACAGATGGCAGGGAAAGGATGTTGTGGAATGTGAGATTCCCGACTACAGCTTACCTCTTTTGGAAGGCTATAGGGAAACCTTGTTAGAAGCGGTGGCGGAAACATCCGAAGAGATGATGGACAGATATTTTAACGGGGAAACCTTTTCGGAGGCGGAAATCAGGGCAGCTCTTAGGACGAATGTGCAGGATGGCAGCATCATACCGATTTCCATGGGATCGAATCTGTTATGTCAGGGCATTTACACACTTTTAGATGATATTGTAAAATATATGCCAAGTCCGGAAAACTGCAAGGTGGCAGGTGTGAATTTAAAAACAAATGAAATATTTGAAGCAAATTATGATTTTTCAAAAGCAAAGTCTGGATTCATATTTAAGACGATTGTGGATCCGTTTATTGGAAAATATTCTCTTATCAAAGTGTGCTCCGGTGTATTTAAGACAGACGATCTGGTATATAACCGGGAAAAAGAAATAGAGGAAAAAATCGGAAAGCTGTATGTGCTCCAAGGTAACAAGCCTATAGAGGTGCCGGAGCTTCACGCAGGGGATATTGGCGCTCTTGCCAAGTTTACTGCAGCAAGAACCGGAAACAGCATTTCTACCAAGGCAACTACGGTGCAGTACGGAAAGATTCAGATTTCTACTCCGTATACATACATGCGCTATAAAGTAAAAAATAAAGGAGATATTGATAAGGTATCCCAGTCCCTGCAGAAGATGATGCATGAGGATTTAACCTTAAAATCCGTAAACGATTCGGAAAACGGACAGATGCTTTTATACGGAATGGGCGATCAGCATTTGGAAGTGGCAGTAAGCCGTCTGCTAAATGAATATAAAGTGGAAATTGAATTATCCAAGCCGAAAATTGCTTTTAAGGAAACTATCCGGAAAAAATCAGATGTGGAATCCAAATATAAAAAGCAGTCCGGAGGCCATGGACAGTATGGTCACGTAAAAATGCGTTTTGAGCCTTCCGGTGACTTGGAAACACCATATGTATTTGAGCAGGTAGTAGTAGGAGGAGCCATTCCGAAGAATTTCTTCCCGGCAGTGGAAAAAGGTATGCAGGAGTCTGTTTTATCAGGCCCGCTGGCTGCTTATCCGGTAGTGGGAGTGAAAGGCATTTTATACGATGGTTCCTACCATGATGTGGATTCCTCAGAGATGGCATTTAAAAAGGCGACGATTCAGGCATTTAAGAAGGGATTCATGGAAGCCTCCCCTGTACTGCTTGAGCCCATTGCTTCCTTAAAGGTAGTGGTTCCTGATGAATTTACGGGAGATGTTATGGGTGACTTGAATAAAAGAAGAGGAAGAGTGTTGGGCATGAATCCGGCACCTGATGGAAAGCAGGTCATCGAAGCGGACATTCCTATGCTGGGACTTTACGGCTATTGCACCAGTCTTCGTTCCATGACGGGAGGCTTTGGGGAATATTCTTATGAATTTGCCAGATATGAACAGGCTCCAAGTGACATTCAGGAAAAAGAAGTAGCAGCAAGGGCTAGTAAACTGGCAAAAGATGATGAAGATTAGAAAGAGCGATTGACAAATAGGAAACATGCACTGGATAGGTATGTCTGGTGCATGTTTTCTTATGATGAGGCTATAAATATACATGTTCAGATAATAATATCTATATGCATGTGGGTGATTGGATAGAAAAGGACATATTGAAGCATTGCTTTTGGCGGATGAAATTGTTTGAATTGAGGAGAGCATATGAAGAAAAGAAGGAAAGCAGTCACAGGGTTATTTCTATTATTACTGGCTGCATCCACTGGATTCCTGTTTTATTATATGGGAAACAGGACTTTAAAGGAGGAAGGGCTTAGCGGGGAAGGAGCAGCAAAAGAACAGGAATGGTCTGAGGAGGGAGAAGGATACAATCATACATTTAGCTATAAGCGTTGGCTTTCCTGCCCGGTATGAATGTTTTTTTGACAGAGAAACGGGTGAAAAATCGGAAGGATATTTTAATGTCAGTGCAGTGAACAATAGAACTGTCGTTTACATGGATTGGACAAAGGCAGTGTTTTTAGATGATACGACGCTGGAAATTGAATATTATGTTGGCGAAGACTACGATTTAGTAAAAGAAGTGATAAGCATATTCTAATAAGAGGACGTGGGAGCCTATTGACAAAAGTTCTTTTATGACTTATTGTATTATACAAATAATACAAGTGGAAAAGTACTTGAAAGAAAGGAATATCAAAAAATAAAATGGGAAAAGAGAAAAAGAAAAAAGAGAAATCAGGTAAAAAGTTTATTGGCATAAAGATACTTGCAGTGCTTTTTTTACTGGTGGCGGCATTTATTTATTATTATGTGACTCTGCCAGCAATCAATATTCACTCAGCAGGCTTTTGGTGGTTCATTATTGGTGCAGTGATCATGGTCACTACCGTAGGGTTTTTGTGGAAGTCCGTAAAAGAAAAAAAGGCAAAAATAGTAATTGTTGATTCTAAAACTGTAATGGGGCTATGGAAATACGGCTACTATCTGGCGGCAGCTTTAGGCATTATTTTTTTGATTGGGACATTTCTTGGCTCGCCAGTCATAAATGCAAAAAAATACCAGTCTCTTTTAGATGTGGAAACAAGAAAATTTACAGAGGATATTTCCCAGGTGGATTACGATACGATTCCCCTTCTTGACAAGGCTTCCGCTTCCCTGTTAGGAGACAGGAAAATGGGAAGTATGGTAGATATGGTGTCCCAGTTTGAAGTGGCAGACGATTATTCCCAGATCAATTATAAAGGGAAGCCTGTCCGGGTTACTCCTTTAGAATATGCAAGCCCTATTAAATGGCTTACCAATCAAAAGGATGGTATTCCTGCCTATATATTGATTGATATGGCGACCCAGAATACAGAATGTATTAAACTTTCTCAGACCATTAAATACTCCAAATCTGAATATTTTAACCGAAATATTTATAGACATCTGCGTTTCCGTTATCCAACGGCGATTTTTGCGGATCAGATCTTCTTTGAAATCGATGAAGAAGGCGTTCCTTACTGGATCTGTCCCATTAAGAAATTCAATGTAGGACTGTTTGGAGGGGAAACCGTTGACAGCGTAGTCATCTGCAACGCAATCAGCGGGGAATGTGAAAAATATAAAACCGGGGAAGTGCCCCAGTGGGTGGATAAAGTATATCAGGCGGAACTGCTTATGGATTTATATGATTATTCTGGTGTTTATAAACACGGATTTTTCAACAGTGTGCTGGGACAAAAGGACTGCCTGCAGACCACTAACGGTTATAATTATATTGCCTTAGAGGATGATGTGTGGGTGTACTCAGGTGTTACTTCCGTAAACGGGGATCAATCCAACGTGGGCTTTGTGCTGATGAACCAAAGAACTATGGAAACCCGTTTTTATCAGGTGGAAGGAGCTATTGAAGATTCTGCCATGGCTTCGGCGGAAGGGCAGGTGCAGAACTTAGGCTACCAGGCTACCTTTCCTCTTTTGTTGAACATTGCAGATGAGCCTACTTATTTTATGGCACTAAAGGATGAAAGCGGCCTTGTCAAGAAATATGCCATGGTAAACATAGGAAAATATCAGTGGGTAGCCATTGGCGATACGGTGAAGGAATGTGAAAAGGAATATAACCGGCTGTTAAATACCAATGGCATTGCAGCAGTGGAAACAGGAACCAGCGAAACTATTACAGGGAAGATTTCGGCCTGCGCTTCGGTAGTCATTGAAGGAAACACGCACTTTTATTTAAGCATAGAAGGAAGAGAGGAAATATTTGACGTGGATATTACCAATCCAAAGGTGCTGAATGTTGTAAAATATAATCCGGGAGACAGGATTAACCTTACTTATATGGCAGGAGATAATCTGTTGACGGTGACAGAAGTAGAATAGAAAAAAATAGAAGTAATATTTGAGGAAGCCCCCGATGGAAATCGTAAGATGGAAGTCGGGGGGAATTTTTTGCTTGAAACCTAATAAGGTAAGGTGTATAATACTCATGCTTAGCCTCTAAAACATGAAAAATACATAATAATAAAGAAGGCTGAACAACATAAAAAATAAAACACGAAGGAAGTACAAGTTATGGGAGAAAATCAAAAAAAATCAGGGGGATGGCGCGCTAATAAGTGGGTTCGCGCAGCAATTCCCGCACTGCTGCTTCATTGCAGCATAGGTACTGTTTACTGCTGGTCTATTTTCAGCCAGGAAATTGCGGACTACATAGGCTTTTCAAAAGGAGCAACGGAATGGGCATTCAGCTTTGCTATCTTTTTCCTTGGAATGTCAGCCGCTTTCCTTGGAAACATCGTTGAGAAGGATATCCATAAATCCTCTTTGATTGCCACCATATGCTTTGCAGCAGGTATGGCAGGAACAGGCTTTTTCATTTACTATGGCGGGCTGCATAAGGGAAGCGCCCTTGCTTTGATTGGAATTTATGTATGTTATGGTCTTATTATGGGTATCGGACTTGGGACAGGCTATCTGTCTCCGGTAAAGACATTGATGCTTTGGTTTGAGGACAGAAAAGGACTTGCTACCGGACTTGCTGTAGCAGGCTTCGGTGCTGCAAAGGCCATTGCAAGCCCTATCATGCAGGCTATGCTGGGCGGACTTGGAGAAGGCGGCATTTACAAAATGTTCCTGATTCTGGCCGTGGTTTATTTCGTGATGATGTTTATCGGACATTTATTATTGAAAAAGCCGGAAGGCTGGCATGAACCCCAGAAGAAAGAAAAGGGACAGAGCATGATGGCTGTGATCAAGTCAAAGCCTGTTGCCAACTATATCGGAATCTGGCTTATGTTCTATATTAACATCACTTGTGGGCTTGCATTGATTTCACAGGAGAAGATGATTGTAAAATGTATCGGTCTTGCAGGAGCAGCAGGCATTATTTCCACCGTATCAGCAATCTTCAATGCGGGAGGACGTCTTGGATTTTCCGCATGGGCAGATACCATGAAGGACAGAAATACCATTTATAAGCTTATTTTCATTCTTTCTATTGCATTTACCGGCATTGTGCTTTTGACAAACGGCATTAAAAACGGCGAAGGCAACACCTTGTTGATCGTTCTTGTGCTGGGACTGATTTTTGTGGTAAATGCAGGATACGGCGGCGGATTTTCCAACGTGCCCACCCTGCTTTCCGACCACTATGGAATGGGCAATATCAGTGCAATCCACGGACTTACCTTATCTGCATGGGCATTTGCTGGTCTGAGCGGAAACCAGATGGCTACATGGATTGTAAATACATTTGGAAAGCCCGTAGATATCGAACATGCCCTTGCTGATGGAACGGTAGAAGTGCTTACAGTAAATCCTACCGGCTATCAATATGTATTGTATGCTACGATTGTGTTATACCTGATTGCGCTGGTTATATGCTTCCTGATGGTAAAACCGACAGAAAAGGCTTTGGCAGCAAAACAGGCGAAGAAATAGAGTTGGGTTGATTTTTTTCAAAAT
Source organism: Lachnospiraceae bacterium (assembly GCA_014804675.1). Lineage (GTDB taxonomy): Bacteria > Bacillota > Clostridia > Lachnospirales > Lachnospiraceae > RGIG3040. The sequence continues at coordinate 38,939 of JAAUZH010000013.1, read as the reverse complement.
ATTGACATTTCCAAAAGCAAAGTATAAAATTAAGCCTAGTGCATTGCATCCAAAAGAACAAAAGGATATCATGCACCAGGCTTGATTTTTTTAGGAGGATGAAAAAATGGCAGTACCGTACAATCATCGTGAGATTGAACAAAAATGGAGAAAAGAATGGGAAAAAAATCCCGTTAACGTAAATGACGGCAAAAAGCCCAAATATTATTGTCTGGATATGTTTCCCTATCCATCAGGAAATGGACTACATGTAGGACACTGGAGAGGATATGTGATTTCGGATGTATGGAGCCGCTATAAAATGCTGAACGGCGGACATTATATCATTCACCCCATGGGCTGGGATGCCTTTGGACTGCCGGCAGAGAACTATGCCATTAAAATGGGCGTCCATCCTGCAAAATCAACGGCGGAAAATGTGGCAAATATCAAAAAGCAGATCAATGAAATCGCTGCTTTATATGACTGGGACATGGAAGTGAACACCACAGATCCCGGATTTTATAAATGGACACAATGGATTTTTGTAAAAATGTTCAAGGAAGGCCTTGCCTATGAAAAGGAAATGCCCATTAACTGGTGTCCTTCCTGTAAGACAGGTCTTGCCAATGAAGAAGTGGTAAACGGAAAATGTGAGCGCTGCGGTGCAGATGTGACAAAGAAGAATCTAAAGCAGTGGATGCTTCGCATAACCAAATATGCCGACAGGCTTCTTGCAGACTTAGACAAGCTGGACTGGCCGGAAAAAGTAAAGAAGATGCAGGCAGACTGGATTGGAAAATCCTATGGTGCGGAGGTTGACTTTCAAATAGACGGTATGGAAGAGAACATTACCGTTTATACAACGAGACCGGATACCCTCCATGGAGCTACCTTTATGGTCCTTGCACCGGAGCATGCTTTGGCAACAAAGCTGGCTACAGAAGAAACAAAAGAGGCAGTAGAGAAATATATTTATGATGCGTCCATGAAATCCAATGTGGACCGTCTGCAGGACAAAGAAAAAACCGGCGTGTTTACCGGTTCTTATGCAATCAATCCTTTAAATGGGAAGAAAGTGCCGATCTGGTTATCTGATTATGTACTTGCTGATTACGGTACAGGGGCTATTATGTGTGTGCCTGCCCATGATGACCGTGACTTTGAATTTGCAACCAAGTTCAATATTCCCATTATTCAGGTTATCGCAAAGGATGGAAAAGAAATTGAACATATGACAGAGGCATATACCGAAGCAAACGGGAAGATGATCAATTCCGGTGACTGGAATGGCATGGAATCTTCTGTGCTGAAAAAAGAGGCTCCTGAAATGATTGAAAAAATGGGCTTTGGACGGAAGACCACCAACTACAAGCTGAGAGACTGGGTATTTTCCAGACAGCGTTACTGGGGCGAGCCTATACCAATCGTTCACTGTGAAAAGTGTGGAGCAGTTCCGGTGCCGGAAGAAGAGCTTCCTCTGTTATTGCCGGAAGTAGAATCTTATCAGCCTACCGGTACGGGAGAATCTCCCCTTGCAGACATTACGGAGTGGGTAAATACCACATGTCCATGTTGCGGCGCACCTGCAAAACGGGAAACCAATACGATGCCCCAGTGGGCAGGATCTTCCTGGTATTTCCTGCGCTATGTGGACAGCAAAAATGACAAGGAGCTGGTAAGCAGGGAGAAAGCGGATCAATATCTGCCTGTGGACATGTATATCGGCGGTGTGGAACATGCAGTGCTTCACCTGTTGTACTCCCGCTTCTATACAAAGTTTTTATATGATATCGGTGTGGTTGACTTTGAAGAACCCTTTACCAAATTATTCAATCAGGGAATGATTACCGGAAAGAACGGTATTAAGATGTCAAAATCCAAAGGAAACGTAGTGTCCCCCGACGATCTGGTAAGAGACTATGGCTGTGATTCCCTTAGAATGTATGAGCTGTTCGTAGGTCCACCGGAACTGGATTCGGAATGGGACGACAGAGGAATTGATGGAGTATACCGATTCATCACCCGTTTCTGGAATTTGGTTATGGACAATAAGGACAGCGGCGTAGAAGTTACAAAGGAAATGTTAAAGGTGCGCAATAAGATGATATTCGATATCAGCCAGAGACTGGAAAATTTCAGCTTAAATACAGTTGTTTCCGGTTTCATGGAATATAATAATAAGCTGATTGACATGGCAAAAAATGGTGGCGTGGATAAAGAAACTTTAAAAACGGCAGTGGTGCTGTTAGCGCCGTTTGCCCCCCACATCAGCGAAGAACTTTGGCATGAACTTGGAGAAACAGGCAGTGTGTTCCATGCCGTATGGCCAAAGGCAGATGAAAAAGCTATGGTGGATGACGAAAAAGAAATTGCCGTTCAGATCAACGGTAAGACGAAAGCAGTCATTACAGTAGCAGCGGATATTGATAAAGAAAGCGCCATTGCAGCAGGAAAGGAAGCGCTTGGCGATAAGCTTTCCGGCAATGTGGTAAAAGAAATTTATGTGCCGGGCAGAATCATAAATATTGTGATAAAATAAGTTGTGCATTTCATCTGTTGACTGATAAGAATAAAGCATATAAAATAGTAAGAGTATTGATTTGAAATTCAAAAGAAGATGAAGTGGAGGAGAAATATGTTACAGGAACTAAAAGAGAAAAGCTCGAAACAGACTAAAACTGCGGTGATCATCTGTTTGATCATTTCCGTTGCGCTTCTTGTAGGCGCATGGTTTGCAGGTCTTAGTGAGTTAGCAAAGGGAACAGCAAATCTGAATGATTTAATGGATGATGAAATTGGCAAAAGATACGTAAAGGCTGACATTTATGCAGTGATGGATTATTATGCATATACTACGGAAGATGGAGAGACTGTGGAAAAAGAATATATTATTCCGGTAGGAGAAGAGTCTTACATGGGCCTTGTAGTACGAGATAGCAATATAAGGAAATGCGATGAACTCATAGAGGCTACAACTGCTTATATGAACGGTGAGATTGATACGCTTTCGACGCCTTTTCACGTGAAAGGTACGATTCTGCCAATGGAAGAAGAAAGCCTGAAATATTATAAGCAATATTATGAGGCGATTGGATGGACGGATGAAGAACTGGAAGTATTTCTTCCTTACTACTTAAAGGTGGATTATATTGGAGAATGGCATTGCTCCGGTATTTATCTCATATGCCTTCTGGCATTGATTCCTATTTTAATTGCAATCTGGAAAATTTTGAAAAATGCAAGAGGCGGCTATTATAAGATGGTTACGGCATATTGCAAAAAAGCTCCTGATTATGACCGGGCAATGGCGGATTTGGACCGCTTTTACAGGACTACAGCGCCTGTACATGGTTTCAGAATTGCAAGAGACTTTTTTATGGCGCCCAATGGAAGCAATGTTCTATTGCTGGAAAGCAAAGAGCTTTTGTGGGCACATCAGGTTACCACTACGCACCGTACCAATGGAATAAAAACAGGTACCTCCTATTCTATAAAATTAAACCTGAGAAGCGGTAAGAACTATAATATAGGTCTTAGCGAACAGCAGGTTCAGGACGTTCTGGAGGCAATAGGAAGGACACTGCCATTTGTATTTATAGGGTATGATGATGAACTGTCAGCTGCTTATCATAGAAGAAGACAGGAGCTGATTGCAGCAGCAGATAGAAGGATGGCAGAAATGAATATGCCGGAAATGAACATGCCGGAAATGAATATGCCGGGAATGAACATGTAGGCAGGAAAAAGATAGATTTTTAAGAGCATTCCCCAAATGCGGGGCAGTGCTCTTACTTTTTTCTGTTGCAGCCTTACCGTTTTTGGAACATCTTGATGATTTTGTCCATTTTCTGGACTTCATCGGCAGAGCTGTTTTCCTTTAAAACAGCAATAATCGTGTTTACCTCTTCGTTACTGAATGAAATATGTTCTTTTTTTGCACGATTAGCCAGTGCTAACAAAAAAGGCAGCCTTTCTTTTGGGCCGATAGTATCCAGTTCAAAAACCAGCTTTTGTAAGAAATCCAGCTTTTCCGGGGGAATATGCCGGATTCGTTCATCCTGTTTCCAATTCTCATTCTTCATTTTGGGTGCCTCCATCCATAAACATTTCAAATAAAGCCATTTGTTCATCCGATAAAATGCCTTTTAACATATCAGGTGAGAAACCGCCTCCGCCGCCTATGTCTGTGCCAAACATATCCGTGCCAAACAAATCCATCATGGATTTCATTTCCTGAAAAGTTTTGAAGCTTTTCATCATGCTGCTTATCTGCTTGATTTTTTTTGCTTCCTTTTCACTGCAAAAGGGCATGATTTCCTTTAGGAAAATTTCCATTCCATAGTTTTCCAGACCGTTGCAGGCACAGAGCTGATTTTTTAAATATTTACCAAGGGAAAGGGTGTAATTCAATTCCATATATTTAATGAAAATAGCTCCGTAATATTGTTTGTCCGGCGGCATAAGAGGAAGAGCAAGCTTTAGCATTTGGATATGGTTGCTTGTATATAATGTATCAAAGGCAGCGATTTTATCGTTTTCCATAGAAAACTCCTTTGTGTTCATTCCTGTTTATAAGGAACTTATTTATTACAGTGTATGCAAAAGGGCGATTTGATAGTATCGCCCTTTTTACACCTTTGCTGATGATTAGCAGCCAAATCCGTTGCCGCCGCAGCAGCAGCTTAAGATGAGAAGTAAGAAAATCAGCTCACAGCAATTATTGTCGCCGCCGCCGAAGCCGCCTAAAAGACCGCCGCAGCCACAGCCGTTATCGCCATTGTTTCCGCAAATTGCCAATAAAATAATAATCCAGATGATACTGCTGCAGCCACAGCCAGAATTGTTGTTTGAGCCACATCCGCAGTGGCTTGCTGTTAAATCACTCATATTGAGCCTCCATGTTTTTGATTATGCTTTATACTATGTAGGCGGGCATGTCAATGTTTCCGATAATTTAGAAAAAATTGGAGAAAAATTCTAAATGCCAAAATGTAGGTTTAGACTTGAATTTATTTCAAGATATAGTAAAATAGAGGTATATGTAGAAATTTGACAATGAGGTATGTTTTGTGGAAGCAGGCAGATGGAAGGCAGGCGGGCACAGTTTCCGGAGAAAGGCGGAATATGAAGCTGCTCTTAGGGATTTGGAAAAAATCCGTCTGCTCAAAGAAAAAACCAATTATTCAAAAAAAGAAAGCATATTGGAATTGTATAATAGGATGCAGACTGCTGATATTTCCTTTGAAACGGTTCTGGGAAGGGAATTTGATGACGAGATTTATGAGCTGGTCAGAAAAATAAGGGCCGGGCAGTTTGAAGAAGCCCAAAAGAGCCGGAAACAGGCAAAGAGCAGGCAGACAACAGGTGTTTCCCAAAAGGAAAAACGCCACAGGCAGCCTAAGGTGAAGGTGCTCACAAGAGGACAGTACATAGTAAGGAAAGTCATGATGAGTGCGTTGGTTCTGATAGCGGCAGGCTGTCTTGGATACTTTACGATTTACTGTATGGAAGCAGTAAAAAAGGATAAAGAGCAGCAGCAGATGGCAAAGCTGAAGGAAAATTCCAAGTTGAATGCCATGGGCGGTGATGAGGTTGTAGTGCATCTGGATACGGAGGAGAAAAACTATGTGGTGCTGGAAAAATATAAAACTTTATATAAAACTAACAAAAACCTAATAGGATGGCTGAAAATTGACGATACAAATATAGACTATCCAGTTATGCAGACGGTGAATAATGAATATTATCTGGATCATAACACGAAGCAGGAAAAAGACAAAAATGGCACTTTGTTTTTGGATAAGGACTGCAGCATTACAAAGACCAGTACGAATTACATTATTTACGGGCATCACATGAAGTCGGGAAAAATGTTTGGGGATTTGGACCATTATAAGGAACAGGATTTTTACAAAAAGCATAAGACTATTTCCTTTGACACTATTTATGAGGAAGGGACTTATGAGGTCATGTATGTGTTCCTGTCCAAAATCTATTACGAAGAAGAAGTTGTATTTAAATATTATCAGTTTATAGATGTAAATTCAGAACAAGAATTCCAATCTTATATGGAAGAAATGGCGCAGATGTCATTATACGATACAGGAGTCACGGCCCAGTATGGAGACCAGCTCCTTACCTTGTCCACCTGTGATTATGAGCAGGAAGACGGCAGGTTTGTTGTAGTGGCAAAGCGAATTTCGTAGAATAAAGGAGAAGATTATGGCAAAGAAAAGAAAACCCAGAAGATTAAAAGCAAAAATCAGAAAAACCATATGTGCTACCATGGCAACGGTATTCATGATTTCGGCTGTTTTGGTGGCAGCGATTCCGGTACAGAATGTACAGGCGGATGACGGGTCTATCCAAATTGGAGTGACACCGGAGGAATCCAGCATTCCGCAGATAGCGGCTGACGGGAACACTCCTATTTATACTACGGGAGACGGCATGTTTCAATTTGCCTATATTAACCGGTTGAACAGCTCTGATAAGATTGCGGTCATAGTAGGGTATGTGGCAAGCAGGAGTCTGGATGGCGGAGTGCTTACAATTCCGGATACGGTAAACGGATACAAAAAATTAACGGATACTCATGGAACGGACTTAGGCTATGTGGCATCCTCACAGGATGGTACTCCTCTTTATTTTGCCGTTTATAAGGATGTGGAAGTGCCTACTGGCAATACTATAACTACCCCGGTATATGATGATGAGGGAAATCAGATTGGCACGGTCAGCTCCAATGAAATGACAACAGAAAAACAGCTTGATGGTTATAAGCCGTGCTTTTACAGCAACGATTACAGAAGCCAGTGGGAAGGACTCGGCAGTGAGGAGTTTTTCTATAAAGCAGACCCGGATCAGGCAGATGATGTATTAGAGAATTACAAGCCTACTACTACCGATGATAAAAAGTGGGTAAGGGATGCGGAAGTTGCTTACATTTCCAATCAGCATGTAAAGAGCAAAACGACGGAAAATGTGAAATGGGACTGGGTACTGGATGAAACAGAGGACATGGGAGTTTTTTCCATGGCAGGAAATATCATTACATTAAGAACAGGAGAAAAGCTGTTAGGTATCGGAGACAATGCTTTTAGAGGCTGTAGCTCTTTACAGGCCATTGTGCTTGCAAATGGCGCCAATACCATCGGCAATTATGCCTTTGCGGAATGTATCAACTTAAAGACGGTGGACATTGATCTGCATTCCAGCGTTTCCAAAATCGGACACCATGCATTTTATAACTGCAGGGCGCTTCGTTCCTTTACGATGCCTATTTTCACCTCTTATCTGGGGGATTCGGCATTTGAAGGCTGTTCTGCCATGACAGATGTTGTTTTATATGGGAAAGATGAAGTGGGAGATGAATATAACGTTTCCTTAAAGAAAATCGGAGCTCATGCTTTTAAAAATTGTACCAGATTAAAAAGTATTGATTTCCCGGACAGCTTTTATCAGGAAAATGAAGATTTGGATCTTGGTCTGGTGGAAGGCTGCAGCAGCTTAGAATATATTATAATTCGTAACGATTCCCTGAAATTTTCCGAAATGCCAGGCGGCAGTTTTGGCTTTGAAGAGTTTATCAATCAGGTAAGCGAACGTTTCTATTTTGCCGGATATGGCGTATCGGAAATTCATGATGTGGCAACAAGAGAGGGAATTGCGTTTAAATATCTGGATGCTCCTTACCTTTATGAAAAAGTGGTAGAGGAAATCAATCCGGATACCGGCGCAGGTACTGGAAAGCATATTACTTATCGGGTGGATGAAGACAACAATCTCAGATACTTTGATATGGAAGACGGAGTGCAGAACGTAGAAATCCCGGGTGCGATCGGGCCTTATAACATTACGAAAATTGGTTCTGACAGCTTCCAGGCAAACTGCGATTTGAAAAAAATAACCATTCCTTCTTCCATAACGGAAATTGGTGCCAATGCCTTTAAGGGATGCCATGCGCTGGAGGATGTAATTTTTGAAGAACCCATTAATCTGACGGAGATTGGTGCGGGTGCATTCCATACCCAGGATGCTTCCTGTGAGCATGCTTCTACCCTTACCAGAAATCCGAAGCTGACTTTTACCGGAACGGTTTCGCCTTATTCCGCACCTTTTGCGTATGCAATGGATCCTGCAAGCAACATTAACAGGGGAAATCAGGAAGTAACGTACATAACCTTTTACAGTGGATGGCCCAGCAATCTGACAATCCGTTATAATCCTGCTACGGATTTGAATGAGCTGGTAGATTATCCCACTTATGAATCCTTAAGAGGAGGTACGATTTCCTACCCAGACACAACTGCGGAACAAAAAATAGCAGCAAGAGATGCCATAAAGGTATATGAAGACTATAAATCAGGGGCTTCTTATGTGCAGCCTACCCAGGATCAATGGAACATTGTGAATTCTGCACTGAATGTAAAGCTGCCAAATGGAATTGAAGCCATTGCGGCAGGCCTGTTCTCCGGAAAGGACGAAGAAGGAAATAATGTGTCTTCTGTTTCCGGAAATTCGGTGAGAGGTGCCAATAACAGAATTGAGAGTATTGAAATGGAATCTGTGCTGAGCATTCCGGCATATGCTTTTTATGGATGCGAGGCATTGCAGACAGTGCTGACAAAGAGCAGCGGTGATGAAAATGGAGAATACATTGGCAGCTATGCTTTTGGAAATTGTGATAATCTGACAAATGTTAATTTATCTCCAAATCTGCAGAATTTTGGATTAAGACCTTTTGTGAGCTGTGAAAAGCTTACTTATGTTGGGTTCCCGGAAAGTCCGTATTTTGTATGCGATAACGGGATTATCTTTGGAACGGAAAACGGAGTGAAGACCAGCATTGTAGAATGTCTGGAAACAAGGGGAATGACAGGAGATTATGCCATAGGCTCCAGTATGGTAGCAAAAGGGGAGTTAGAAGGCATTAAGACCATTGCTGATGAAGCGTTTATGGACTGTGTGGGAATTGGAGATGTAGATTTATCCTTATCCGCTATTGAAGAAATACCGGTAAGCTGTTTTGAAAACACAACAACGCTGTTTTCCGTAGAAATACCGGAAACAGCAAAGGTAATCCGGGAAAGAGCATTTCGGAACAGTGCAGTACGTTCCCTTCGGATTCCAAGCAGTGTCAGCTTTATAGATTCTACGGCGTTTACAAATGGTAATGGCACTGTTAATAAAAATATCACTATTTCCTGTGAAGAGGGAAGTGCAGCGGAAACTTTTGCAAAACTGTATGGCCTCACATTAGGAGAAACGATACAGCCCTCCTTTACTGTTGTATTTTTTGACTGGGACGATACTATATTAAAAACCCAGAAGGTAGAAAAGGGCAGTGATGCAGAACCGCCTGCAGATCCTGTGAGAAAAGGCTATACCTTTATGGGATGGAAAGGCGACTATACTTCTATAGCAAGGGATATGTCCATCTATGCTTTTTATGACAGAACAGACGAGGATGTGGCAGGAACTACTTACAAAGTAATCTTTTACGATTGGGATGATACGATTCTGGACGAACAGGATGTTATGGATGGAAAAGATGCCCATACGCCCCCTGCACCTACCAGAGAGGGATATATGTTTACAGGCTGGAGACCGGGTTATTCCAATGTAACCTCCAATCTGTCCATTTATGCTCAATACGAAAAGCTTGATCCGGAAGATACAAGGATTACGGTGAATTTCTATAATTATGACGGGACATTGGTCAGCACCCAGAAAGTAGATATGGGCGGCTCGGCAATGGCTCCAGCGGATCCTACAAGAGAAGGCTATACCTTTACCGGATGGATTCCCAGCTATTTGAATCTGACTAAGGATACAGATGTATATGCCCAGTTTGAAAAAAGTGAAATAAGCGGCTCCAGCAATAACACCTCCAATAGTGGCAGTGGAGCTGGCAGCGATGATAATAATGAAAATAGTAATGATAATAGCCAGGCTACCTATACGGTAACGGTAAATGGAGGAACCGGAAGCGGAAGCTATAGAAAGGGTTCAACGGTTACCATTACGGCAGGCACTGTTTCCGGAAAAACTTTTACCGGATGGACAGTAAACTCCGGAGGAGTGACTCTTGGAAGTAATACAGCGGCGTCTACTACCTTTATCATGCCGGGAAATGCGGTTGTCATTACAGCCAATTTTGCAAACAGCGGTACATCCACTGCAACGAATTCCAGCAGCAACCGGACCGTATCGGGAAATAGTGCAGGAACGGTAAAGAATACCAAAACGGGTACGGGAAGTGGCGGAAATACAACAGTAGATATTACGAAAACAGGAATTTCCAATAGAAGCGTAGCATCTGCAACTGTTAACGGATCTTCCGATAACTTTATCGTAAAGATTACGGACAGCGAAGAGGCAAGGGCGGCTATGGAACAGGCATTGTTAGCAGAGTATGGAAATTTGGATGACATTAAATTCTTTGCCATGGACATTTCTCTGTATGACTCTACTGGTACTAATAAAATTACCAATACTGCGGGGCTTACAGTAAATATTACGATACCGCTTCCGGATGCATTGATAGAATATGCAGGAAATAATAAGGTGGCAGGTGTGTTGAACGGTTCTTTGGATAAATTGTCACCAAGGTTTACCAGCATTAACGGTGTACCATGTGTATCCTTTGTAGCAACCCACTTCTCGCCATATGGCATTTATGTGGATACTGCCCATTTAACAGCAGGCACTACCATTGATGCAACACCTACAACAGGTGACGGCATTCATCCGAAATGGTTTTTAGTAATTGGTCTTGCTGCTTTGTCCATTCTGAGTTTATGTATGATGGATACTAAGAAAAAAGTAATTATGAAGGTTTAGGAGAATTTATGGGGAAAAAAATAAGAAAGAGCATTTCTGTATTGTTATTAGCGCTTGCGATAGCGGTTACCCAGATTCCGGCTTCTAATGTAGGAGCCGTGAATCACTCTGATTTTGTAATGGATGGAACTACACTAATTTCTTATGAAGGCACGGATTACTCCGTGTCTATTCCCCGTTCCGTTGAAAGAATTGCACAGAATGCATTTGCAAACAATATGGTAGTAGAGCGGATTACGATTCCGAAAACGGTGGAGCAAATTGATGCGGGAGCTTTTGCAGGCTGTAGAAATTTAAAGGAAATAAACATTCCTGCATCTGTAACGGAAATTGGTTCTGCAGCCTTTGCAAATTGTCCCAAATTAAGTACGATTCTGGTAGACCCCAATAATGATAAATTTCAATGTGTGAATGGTGTGCTTTATAATAAAAACAGAACAAAACTTTATCAAGTTTTGGCAGGCAGGAGCGGAATAAGCTATTCTTTTCCGGATTCTGTAAATGAAATTGAAAAATATGCGTTTTGGGGTTGTGATAATATTACACGGGTTTATTTTGGAAAAGGGCTTACCTCCATACCGGAATATGCCTTTTCCAACTGTAAGGGATTAAAAAACATTACGATTCCCAATATGGTCACTTCCATAGAATTGAAAGCATTTGAAGATTGTATAAATCTGGAAGAAGCATACATTCCGCCTTCCGTAGTTTCCATTCATGATACAGCCTTTGACGGCTGCGGCAGATTGAAGCTTTTGTATGAAGAAGGAACGATTGGAGCGAAATATGCAGAGACGTTTGAAACGACCAATGTTGTAGTTGTTGATTATGAAGAAAGCGAAAATACCCAGGTAAGGCCAAGCGAAGCTGGAAAACAAACAGTAAGCGGAAACATGGCAGAAGAGGAAGCAAACGATTATTCGGCTTCTGATGTAAGCAATCTGGATGTTTCCAAGCTGCCGGACGGATTGGAAAGAGCGGAGAGCAACGATGTAATGGGAAAAACAAAAATTGTTTCTTCTCAGGCTGTTGTTTTTTTGGATAATTCTAAAATGCAGGTGCAGTCTGGAGAAGGAAAAGCCGCCAATGGGGAAACAAAGCAGGTTTCTGAATCCACAGAAGAGGAGGAGGACCAGCAGACGACCTTTTATGAGGACGAGGAAATTGTAGAAAAATATGTGATCGTAGACGGAAAGACTATAGCGGACAGGGCATATTATCAAAATTATGATTTAACCAGCTATGTGATTCCCCAGAGGATTGAGCGAATTGGCGATTTTGCATTTTCCTATACCAATCTGACATCCATAGAGATACCATATGGAGTAAAAAGCATAGGCTATGGGGCTTTTTATAAGTGTAATAATTTATCGTCGGTTACGATTCCCCAGACAGTTACAACAATAGAGCCTTCTGCTTTTGATGATACTGCATGGCTGGAAAACTGGAAAAACGGGCCTGACGTAAGTGATTTTTTAGTAGTAGGAAATGGAATTTTAATTGGATATAAAGGAAATGCAGATAAAGTGATGCTTCCGGAAAACGTAAGAAAAATCGGAGCAAACGTATTTGAAGGGCACAGTGAGATTACGAGTATCAGCCTTCCGGATAAGGTGGAAGAAATCGGAGAAGAAGCATTTAAGGATTGTACAGCGCTGAAAAATGTGGCTGGTGGAAATTATCTGGAAAAAATATGTGACAGGGCATTTTTGAACTGTCCGTTGGAGACCATCCGCATTCCTGCTTCCGTAACCCGTATGGGGCTTCGTGCCTTTGATCAGGACAATAACGGCAAGTCGGACAGCGTAGTATTTTTAGGCAATACACTTCCCAAAATTTCTTGTGAAAAGACGGCAGCCAGATTTACCAATGATGATTACAGGAAACCTGTTCTAAACAGTGTGGAAGTGGCAGTGGTAAACAATGGAATAGAGGATTTTACGGACACCATATTGGATGATAAGAATATGGGATTTAGGGGAATTGTATGCAGTATTTCCAAGGAGCCTTCCGGCACGGCAAGAGGGACTGTTTATGTGAAATACATTTCCAATGGTGAGAACGGCTATCCGGTTACGGTACCGGAAGTAGTATGGATTTATGGAAAAGAGTATGATGTGGAATCCATAAATAAAGAAGCATATCATGACTTTGCAAGGGAAGAGGAGCTGGAAGCAGCCTCAAACCTATCAGAGGCAGATGGAAGCCAGAATGAGGCAGATGGAGAAGAGACGAAGGAAAATAGTCTGGAAGCCAATATCGGATTTGAGGTTACGCATCCGGAATATAAAGGGAATGAGACAGTAGGAGCTTCTTTTTCCAGTAATGCCGCAGATTATATGGTGACGCTGGCACAAAATAAAGAGGAAGAAGCACAATTAAAGGAAGCGCTGGAAAAAGGCTATGGAGCGGTTACGGAAGATAACTTCCTGTCTTTTGCGTTATCCATGAAAACAAAGGCGGGAAGTATTTCCATTGAAAATCTTGGAAAAGAAAGGCTGACTGTTACCATTCCGGTGAAAAGTACATGGATAGACACTCCTATCGTAGCGGTGTGTCTGGACAATAACGGACAATTGGAATTTTCTTCCTGTAAGCAGTATACAACGGATGCTGGAAGTTATGTAACCTTTGAAGCAAAGCATTTTTCTCCTTATGGGTTATATCAGGGAGAGAATGTACCCCAGTCCTTTCAGGATGCCTTTGATGCCAAAATAGCTATGCGAAAAGGAGCCGAGTACCATATTGATTATGGAAGGAAGGATGTGTCTCCGGACACAGGGGATTATCTGGAGCCGAGATGGTTTTTGGCAGTAGGTCTTTTGGCATTGGCATTGTTTTTGTTTTTTAAGAGGGATGGAAAGGTGATTGTAGAGAAATAGATAATTCTATGGAAAGATTGAAATAATAGAAGCATATAGTAGTAAGATACGAAAAAAGAAACACAAAAAAACTCCTGTCATATAATAGAAAAAACAGGAGTTTTTTCGTGGAAAGGGTAAGAAATCAAATAGGCTATCGGGAAGCGCTGAGACAGGGGCTTACCGGATATGGAATAGGAATCGGGGTGTTGGATTCCGGTATTTTTTTGCACCCGGATTTTGATTATAGAGTCAGAGGCTTTCGGGATTTTGTGTATGGAAAGAAAGGGCCTTATGACGATTTGGGCCACGGGACTCATGTATGCGGCATTTTGGCGGGAAATGGAAGCCTGTCAGGAGGAAGATACATGGGAATGGCGCCTAAAGCGGATTTGTATGTGGGCAAGGTGCTTGATAAGCGGGGAAACGGCGATATCGATATTTTGTTACAGGGACTTGAGTGGTTACTGGAAAACAGGAATGTCTTTCATTTAAAGCTGATCAATGTTTCCGTTGGCACAAAATGTCAGGAGGATGATGAGCAATGGAAAGAAAAGGAAAAAAGAATTGAAGAGATGGAAGAAAGAATTTACCGGGCAGGTATTTTGCTAGTGGCTGCCGCAGGTAATTTCGGTCCAAAGCCAAAGTCTTTGTCCCTGCTTGGAGAGGATGAAGATACCATTTCCGTAGGATGCCATGATGGAGCCTTCCGGTTGCCGGGAAGAAAAATGTGTGAGGATTATTCCGGCAGAGGGCCAAGCAAATATGTGATGAAAAAACCGGATATCGTTGCACCGGGAACAGAAATCGTTTCCTGCGGGAAAAGAGCCTATGTGAAAAAAAGCGGAACTTCCATGTCTACGCCCATTATAACCGGAGCATTGGCACTGGCTATGGAGAAATATCCGGAGAAGACGCCGGAAGAAATCAAACGGAAGCTGGTCTACAGCGCCAGGGATTTAGGAGAAGCCTTTACTAAGCAGGGCTGGGGGATGCTGGATTTAAAAAAATTGTTGAATTAGTCTTTGAAAATCCTGTTGACATAACCGGTATCGTTGTATACAATTATACTTAAGTGCAAAAAGGATAAAATGCACGGGAGGGATGGAGGAAGATGAAAAAAGACAGCACCTTTTTAGACAGACCTGTTTCTATGAACAATCATAATAATCTCTTAGAAATCGAAGAGCATATGTACATTTTGGACGATGTGGAAAAGCCTAATGTATTTCGCAATATGTTTCCATATTCGGAAGTACCAAAGATACCCTTTAATGACAGGACTGTGCCTCATAATATGCCAAAGGAGGTCTGGATTACCGACACCACCTTCCGGGACGGACAGCAGTCCAGAGCCCCTTATACCACGGAGCAGATCGTGACGATTTATGATTACCTCCATAGGTTAGGAGGACCTAACGGAATGATCCGTGCCAGTGAATTTTTCCTTTACAGTAAAAAAGACCGGGATGCGGTTTACAAATGTCTGGAAAGAGGGTATGCTTTTCCAGAGGTGACAAGCTGGATTCGTGCCAGCAAGGAGGATTTTAAGCTGGTAAAGGAAATCGGCATGAAGGAAACCGGAATTTTAGTAAGCTGTTCCGATTATCATATTTTCTTAAAGATGAAAATGACCAGAAAACAGGCAATGGAACACTATATCAGCGTTATCCGGGACTGTCTGGAGCAGGGAATCAGTCCAAGATGTCACCTGGAGGATATTACAAGGGCAGATATTTATGGCTATGTAGTTCCCTTCTGTCTGGAACTGATGAAGCTTATGAAAGAATATAACATTCCCATTAAGGTTCGTGCCTGTGACACTATGGGCTATGGGGTGAATTATCCGGGAGCGGTAATACCAAGAAGCGTCCAGGGAATTATTTATGCGCTCCATACTCATGCAGGAGTGCCTCATGAGCTGATTGAATGGCATGGGCATAATGATTTTTACAAAGCGGTTTCCAATTCCACCACAGCATGGCTTTATGGCTGTTCCGGTGTCAATACTTCTTTATTTGGTATTGGAGAGCGTACCGGGAACACGCCGTTAGAAGCCATGGTATTTGAATATGCCCAGCTAAAAGGAGACTTAAACGGTATGGATACTACCGTGATCACAGAGTTAGCAGAGTATTACGAAAAGGAAATTGGATATCATATTCCGGAAAGGACTCCTTTTGTTGGAAAGAATTTTAATGTGACAAGGGCAGGCATTCATGCGGACGGGCTATTAAAGAATGAAGAGATTTATAACATTTTTGATACAGAGAAATTTTTAAACAGACCGGTGCTCTGTTCGGTTTCCAATACGTCTGGACTGGCAGGGATTGCGCATTTTATCAATACATACTATTCTTTAAAAGGAGATGACCGGATAGAGAAAAATGATGAACTGGTAGTGAACTTAAAGGAATTGGTAGACAAGCAATATGAAGAGGGACGGGTTACGGTCCTGACGGATGAAGAATTGATTGCTCTGATTCAAAAAGTATGCGAGCAGTTAAAGATTCCTTTTCCGGGAATGAAATAAGGGATTGTCCAAAGAAGGTAAAAAGATGAGCGATTATAGTTTCAATAGTAACAATGCAGACAAATATTCATTAAGAGGAAAGGTATTTCATAAGCTGAGAGAGGATATCCTAAATGGAAAATACAAGCAGAATGAGGAATTGAGAGAAGCTGCCATTGGAGAAGAACTGGGGGTTTCCAGAACTCCTGTCCGGGAAGCATTCAGGCAGCTGGAGCTGGAAGGGCTTATTCAGATCATACCAAATAAAGGGGCCTATGTGACGGGCATTACCTTAAAGGATGTGCAGGATATTTACATGATAAGATCCCTTTTAGAGGGGCTTTGTGCAAAATGGGCAACGGAGCACATTACGGAAGAACAGCTTAGCGAAATGGAAGAAAATATTTATTTAACGGAATTTCACCAGAAAAAAGGTCATATGGAACAATTTGCAGCTTTAGACAACCGGTTCCATGAAATCATGTATGAGGCCTGCAACAGCAAAATATTAGAGCACACCTTAAAGGATTTCCACCAATATGTATACCGGGTCAGAAAAAGGACTCTGGCAAGTGGCACAAGGGGTGAGGATTCCTGCAGGGAGCACAAGGAAATCATGGAGGCAATCAAGGAAAAGGATGCCCAAAAGGCTCAGATGTTAGCCAATAGGCATATGATAAATGCTTATGAAAATATGTTGAAAAAAGATTTTGAGCACGCATTTGAAAAAGAAGATTAGGAGGAAATGACATGGCAAAAATTCAAATGACAACACCGCTTGTAGAAATGGATGGGGATGAAATGACACGAATCCTCTGGAAGATGATCAAGGAGGAGCTGTTGCTTCCCTATATTGATTTAAAGACAGAGTATTACGATCTGGGACTTGCTTATCGGAATGAGACAAACGATCAGGTAACGATTGACTCTGCAGAAGCAACAAAGAAATATGGGGTAGCCGTAAAATGTGCCACCATTACGCCAAATGCAGCCCGTATGACAGAATATGATTTAAAAGAGATGTGGAAAAGCCCTAACGGAACAATCCGGGCGGCTCTGGACGGCACGGTGTTCAGGACCCCTATTGTCGTAAAGGGAATCGAACCATGTGTGAAAAATTGGGAAAAGCCTATTACTTTAGCAAGACATGCTTATGGGGATGTATATAAAAACTGTGAAATCAAAGTTCCGGGCGCCGGAAAAGCAGAGCTTGTGTTTACCGCCCAGGACGGCACGGAAACAAGGGAACTGATACATAATTTTACCGGAGCCGGCATTATTCAGGGCATGCATAATACGGAGAAATCCATTGGCAGCTTTGCAAGGGCATGCTTCAATTATGCGCTGGATACAAAGCAGGACTTGTGGTTTGCCACAAAGGACACGATTTCCAAAAAGTACGATCATACCTTTAAGGATATTTTCCAGGAAATTTATGAAAAGGAATACGAAGAGAAATTCAAAGAAGCTGGCATTGAATATTTCTATACGCTCATTGACGATGCAGTAGCAAGAGTCATGAAGGCAAAGGGCGGATTTATATGGGCCTGCAAGAATTATGATGGAGATGTAATGAGCGACATGGTTTCCAGCGCCTTTGGTTCTCTTGCCATGATGACCTCTGTTTTAGTTTCTCCAAGCGGAGTATATGAATACGAGGCAGCTCATGGAACGGTCCAGAGACATTACTACAAACACTTAAAAGGAGAAGAAACCTCTACCAATTCCGTGGCTACTATTTTTGCATGGAGCGGAGCCCTTCGGAAAAGAGGAGAATTAGACGGAATCAAAGAGCTGATGGAATTTGCAGACAAGCTGGAAAAGGCTACTTTAAAGACTATTGAAGGCGGAAAAATGACGAAGGATTTAGCCTTGATTACTTCTTTAAAAGATGTTACAGTATTAAATAGCGAGAATTTCATTAAAGAAATCCGTAGTACGATGGAGCAGATGTAAATTTCTCCAAAGGTAAATCTTGAAAAGAAGGAATTAGAAACATGGATTTTATTGAGGGTATTGCAGCAGTTTTTAAATTGGCAGTGGATGGAATGCTTCAGGGAATCAGCTTTACATCTCTTTACTTTTTATTATTTTTGTTTATAGGTGCAGTGCTTTATTATATCATACCAAGGAAAGGGCAGTGGATATGGCTGCTCTTTCTGGGTATGTTTTTTTATGTGGTAAACGCAGGAAAGCTTACAATATTCATCTTGTTCAGTATTGGCACATCCTGGCTTTATGGATATTTCATAAAAGGAAGAAAAAGCGGAAAGAGCCTGGCAGGGACAACCCTGGGCAAGGCGTGCCTGTTTGGGGTAATCCTTCTCAATGCGGGGCTGCTTTTTTTCCTGAAGCTTGCTTCCTCCGGCACCCTGTTGGCAAACAGGCTTAAGATTGACCGGTTTGCATTTCTGATTCCCATGGGCATTTCCTTTTATACGTTGCAGGTTATCGCTTATATGGTGGATGTATATAGGGAAAAGACGGAGCCCGAAAGAAATCCCTTTAAATATGCATTATTCGTCAGCTTCTTCCCGCAAATACTTCAGGGTCCCATTCCCAGATATGAGCAGCTTGCTCCCCAGTTGTATGAAGGGCATAAATTTGACTATGAGAAGGTTACCTTTGGCTTACAGCTTATGATATGGGGATTTTTCCAAAAGATGGTAGTGGCGGATGCAGCTGCTATTGTGGTAAACCGTGTATTTGGCGAGTATGAAACTTATCAGGGGCTTTTTGTGTTGTTTGCAGGAATTTTATATAGTATTCAGTTATATGCTGATTTTGCAGGCTGTGTGTGCATTGCCATGGGAGCGGCGGAAGTGTTTGGAATTCAGCTTTCCGATAACTTTGACCATCCTTATTTCAGCGTGTCCATAAAGGACTTTTGGCGCAGATGGCATCTGTCCTTAAGCAGCTGGTTAAGGGACTATATTTATATTCCATTAGGGGGCAACCGGAAAGGGACCCTGCGCAAATATATCAATATTTTGATTACCTTTCTGGTAAGCGGGATTTGGCATGGAGTTGGCTCCCACTATCTTGTATGGGGAATGCTCCACGGCATTTATCAGGTGGCAGGAGAGCTTTTCATGCCTGTGAGGAACTGGGTGGTAAAAGTATTCCACGTTGACCGGAACACGTTTTCCCACCGGCTTTATAAGCAGGTCACCACCTTCCTTTTAGTTATGGTGGCATGGATTTTCTTTCGGGCGGATAATGTCGGGATGGCTCTTGTCATGCTGAAAAATATGGTAACGGTGTTCAATCCATGGATTTTATTTAATGATGAATTGTATGGACTTGGGCTGAATCCAAAGGAAAGCAGGATGATGTTCTTTGGAATCTTTGTTTTGTGGGCAGTGAGCATGTTACAAAGAAAGATGAATATTCGCAAGGAGCTTTCTAAGCAGTCTCTTGTATTCCGGTGGATTATTATATTTGCAGGTATATTCTCTGTTTTGATTTTTGGAATATATGGACCGGGATATGATGCCAGTGAATTTATTTATGGAAATTTTTAACATTTGTTTTGCTTGTAGGGAATTTATAGAGAAAGATAGGATAATATAAGCATAGCCATAGATAAATTATATGTTTCCATAGGAGGATGCTATGCGGCAGAAACTATTGATTGTAGATGATGAAAAGGATATCCGCAAGCTTTTGCGGGAATATTTTGAAATGCAGGGATATGTTATCATAGAGGCGGAAAATGGTATAGAGGCAGTGAAAAAAGCAGAAACCAGTCCGGATTTAATATTGCTTGATATCAACATGCCCAAAATGGATGGATTAGAGGTCTGTAAGAAAATCAGGCCTTTTTTTTCTGGACCAATTTTGTTTTTGACCGCAAAAATTGAGGAAAGGGACCGAATCGGCGGACTGATGCTTGGCGGAGATGATTACATTATGAAGCCTTTTTCCATGGCGGAATTGGATGCTAGAATACGGGCGCATTTAAGGAGAGAGCAGAGAAGGAATGAAAAAGAAGGCTTCCGGTTTTTCGGTGATTTTTCCATACAATATTCCGGAAGGAAGCTATGCTATTTAGAGGAAGAAATCCCTCTTACCAAAACAGAATTTGACATTGTGGAAATATTGAGCACTAATGCGGGCATTGTTTTTGGAAAGGAAGCCATTTATGAGAAATTGTGGGGATTTGATAAGGAGGGAGACAGCGCTATCATTACGGAGCACATACGGCGTATCCGGAAAAAAATTTCAGAGCATAGCCATAAAGAACTGATTGAAACGGTCTGGGGAGTAGGATATCGATGGATTACTTAGATGAGCTTTTTATGAAATGGAAAGAAGGTATAAAGAATTGCAGCTTGAAAATCTCCTTAAGCTGGTACATCTTTCTTGCCATTATGGCGGTAATCGTCTGCTCTATGATTACCATACTCTTTTGTGAGGGCTGGCTGAATCTGCTTGCATTCCAGGGGGAGCAGCAAGGAGTGATTATTAGATACGGAAATGGTGCATTTCAAATAATCATTCGGCAAGGAGAGGTTATGGATTCAAATATCTATCGAGCAATCCAGATTTTGGACATGATACAATATGCCTGCATTTTATTTTATTCCGTTGCTGCCATATTAGTTGTTTCCAGGCTGTATTTTAAGAAGAAGCTGGAGGAGCCCCTTCGGATACTGCATCAGGAGGCAGAAGCTGTTGCCAAAGAAGATTTAAGCTTTTGCTGCCAATACAATAGTGGAGATGAAATGGGAGAAATCTGTAAGACATTTGATGAGCTTAGAAAGCAGTTGATATTCAGCAGACAGAAAAATCAGGATATTATAGAATCGCAGAGACAGTTAAATGCTGCATTTGCCCATGACCTGCGGACACCGCTTACGGTTATGAAGGGATACATTGAGATGATTATGCAATTTTATCCAAAAGGAAATATGCCAGAGGAAAAATTGTATGAAAATCTGGAGCTTCTTTATAAGCAGGTGCTTCGGATGGAAGCCTTTTCTGGAACTATGAAGGAAATCCATGGCTTTGAAGAAATGAAGGTAGAAAAGAAACAATTGAAATTATGTGATATTAGAAAGCAGATAGAGGAAAGCATAAGGGGATTGAGGAAAACCAGTGAAAAGAGCATAGAGTTAGCAGTTGCTAATACTAAGGGCCGGAATATTGAAGAGGATGAGATATATGTGGATGAGAGGTTTCTTTTGGAAACGGTAGAAAATCTTTTGGGAAATGCCCTGCGTTTCTGTCAGAAAAAGGTTTTGATAAAAGTGGAACAAGACGAAACCTTTCTTCGGATTTATGTAAAAGATGATGGAAAAGGATTTGAGGAGAAAGAGATAAGCATGGCATGGAAGCCTTATTATACCGGAGACTCAGCGGATGGAGAACATTTTGGACTGGGGCTGTCCATTTGTAAGAACCTTTGCGAAAAGCATGGGGGAAGCTTAAGCCTTTCCAATAGCTTAAAGGGCGGCGCTATTGCCTGTGCGGAATTTTACTGTGGATGAATGATAAGAAAAAGTAGATAGAGTATAGAGATTTTTTCTGTATTTTATAGGAAACCAAAAGAAAGAGGGAAAGATAACTATGAATACGGAAATCGTATTAGAGCATGTAAGTAAACGCTATGGAAAGAAGGAGGCTTTAAAGGATGTAAGCTTGAGAATTCCGCAGGGAATGTTTGGACTGCTTGGCAGAAACGGTGCAGGGAAGACTACGCTTATGAAGATTCTTGCTACACTTTTAAAAGCGGATGAGGGAAATGTGACGGTATGTCAGGTGCCGATTTCCCAAAGGAAAAAAATCAGGGAAATGACAGGATATCTGCCACAGGACTTTTCCATGTATGGAAATATGAATGCCTATGAGGCAATGGATTATCTGGGAGTATTGTCGGGACTTACAAGGGAAGAAAGGAAGAAAAGAATTCCGAAACTGCTTGAGCAGGTAAATCTTAAAAACAATCATTCCACAAAAGTAAAAGCCATGTCAGGAGGGATGCGCAGAAGGCTTGGAATTGCACAGGCAATCTTACATGAACCAAAGGTACTGATTGTAGATGAGCCTACTGCGGGCCTTGATCCGGAAGAAAGAGTGCGATTCCGGAATCTTTTATGTGAGATTGCCCAGGAACGTATCGTGATTTTATCCACTCATATTGTAGGAGATATTGAGGCAACCTGTGAAAGAATAGCAGTTTTGGATGAAGGAAGCCTGATTTATCAGGGGACGGTCAGTGAGCTCTTAAAAGAGGCGGAAGGAAAGATTTATACGGCGGAAATATCAAGGATGGAATTGGAAGAGCTGAAGAAGCAACATGTGGTGACCGGAATGCTGACTTCAGGAACAAAGGCTGCGGTACGGTTCATAGGGAATCCGGAGGATGCTTCCCTTATAGGCGGCGCTTCCTTAAGCGAACCCAATATGGAAGATGCTTATCTGTATCTGATGAAGAAGCAGGGAGGTGAAAAGTAATGTTTTTTACACTGTTTTTGAAAGAATGCAGGGAAGTGCTAAGGAGCATCACCTATTATATGTTTCTAATCTGTACGCTATTATTTTATATGACTCAGCTTGGCAGCTTTGAACCTATTTCCCAGCCGGTAAAGGGGGAACAGGAAGAAACTGTAACAAAGGAAGAGCAGGCAATGAGGAGCGCTATTGACCGGCTTTCATTAGAATTTCCGGCAAATCATTATACCACATATCCTTTTGGATTCATAAAGGAAGTGACCTTAAGTGCAGAGGAGCAGAAGAAGGTAGGGCAGATTATAGAAAAGCTGACCGGATATTCAGCGGAAGAATTTATTTTGATTGCAACCGATCCGGAAGAAAAAAGTTCCCAAATTCAGATTCTTCGTAGCATTTCCAATGAGGTTTTCATGGAGGAAATGGAAAAGCTGGATGCCCTGTTAGGAGGTGGAAGCTTTTATGAGACGGATAGTCTTTTGGGAAATACAGATTTTCCGGATAGCTATGAAGAAGAAAAAAAAGAATTTGAAAGGGTATTGAAGGAAGATAAAGTAACAGGAGCTTATGGACGGCTGTTTTGTGATTACATGGGTATCCTTATGGGAATTTTGCCGGTATTTCTAGCGGTTACAAGAGTTGTCAGGGATAAGCGCGCAAAGGTATCACAGGTCATTTTTGTAAAGCAGGCATCTTCCTTTACTGTCCAGGCTTCCAGATATCTGGCGAATCTGATTATGATTCTTCTTCCCTTATTGATATTGGCTACCATGCAGAATATCCAGGCCATGTATCTTGCGGATGCGCTTTTAATAAAAGGAAACCTATGGTATATGTATGCTTATTTATTCTGCTGGCTTATGCCCACTGTAATGGTTGTCCTGTCTATTGGTTTTTTCTTTACGGAATTGACAGAAGGACCATTGGTCATTTTGCTTCAGGGGATATATTGGTTTTTTAATCTGCTTTCGGCATCAAAGCTTACCGGTTATGTTGGAATGTCTTTAGTTCCAAGATTTAACTCTGTAGGGTATTATAGCATTTATGAGAAAATGAAACCTGCATTGATAACAAACCGGCTGATATATTTTTTGATAAGCATCCTGTTATTTGCGGGAACTGTTTTTGTATATGAAAAGAAGAGAAAGGGAGGACTGTTTTATGCTGGAGCATTTTTATCAGGTACAAAAAGTAAATCTAAAGCATAATATGCTGCCCTATATGGCAGCCGGATTGCTCTGCCTCCTTCTTTCCCCGTTTATGATTGGAATGAAGAATCTGGACCAGTATCAGACTTCAAAGGTGATAGAGCTGTTCTTAAGCCTTTTTGGAATATTGTTCTTTGTACCGGTTTTTATGCCGGATGTAAATGAAACCATCAGGGATTTGATTGCAAGCAAAAAGGAATTTATGGGAAGTTTGCTTTTGATGCGTTTTTTAACCTCGCTTTGCCTGATATTGCTGATTCTTCTCGGTTATTTGACAGTTCTATCCCAGGGCGGCTGTCAATTTTCTTTCTATCAAGAATTTTATGGAGGTCTGGCGAACTGCCTGTTTTTAGGAGGAGTGGGGATGTTGTTCTTCAGTCTGTTTGACAATATGGCGGTGGCATATATGATACCGGTTCTGTATTATATCATCTGCTATGGAGGAGGCAGGAAGTATTTGGGTAATTTTTATTTATTTTCTATGATGAACGGAAGTTTTGAGGAGAAGCATTTTATTATGGCGGCAGCTGTTGGGATGGCAGCTCTGGCTATTGGATATAGGAGTTGGCCGTTTATCCAAATTCCGATTTCCAAAAAACAGGCTGAAGAATGACCGGCCCTATATTTTTACTGGCAAACAAAAGAAAATTATGGTAAACTAAACAACGAGGATAAAATCGGAAAATCCTTTAGACTGTGCAGCCCACAATCTTTAGGATTTTTCAAATTGGAGATAATGGGATAAGGTAATATGAAAAAAATAACTATATGCGTCCGTATTATCAGCTTTTGTCTGATATTCTGTCTGCTGTTTTCTATGGCGACTGAAATTATGAAGGATAAAAGGTGTGAAGGGGAATATGATGTTACCAATAAGGTAAAGGGCTTTTATCGTGAGCCGGAGAACAGCCTGGATTTTGTATTTATAGGCTCCAGTCAGTTATATGCCCATGTGGCGCCTGCTGTCTTATATAGGGACTATGGAATCACATCTTATGATTTTGCTGCAAATGAACAGCCTTTATGGATCAGCTATTATTATATAAAAGAAGCGCTGAAGCATCAGCAGCCAAAAGCAATCGTTCTTGAAGTATTTACCATTTATGGAGAGGATTATGAAGAGGAAGGGGTCAATCATATCAATTTAGATGACCTGCCCTGGTCTATGAATAAGGTTCGTGCCATTTTAGACGGGGTTCCGGGAGAGCTTCAATATTCTTACTTTTTTGAGCTTGCCAAATATCATTCTACCTGGAGTGGCTTTTATGAGGGGAAATACACATATACCTTCCAAAGCCCTGTCAATGTAAATAAAGGCTATTCTCCTTTTGTGGTCTATGGAGAGTATGAAGAAGGGGCAAAGGAAGAAGTCAGGAACAGTCAGAAGTGTGTTCCCATACCGGAAAGAGCAAAGGAATGGCTTCTTAACATCATAGAGCTTTGCAGGCAGGAAGAGGTGGAACTGATTTTTTTAAAGACACCAAATGGAAATCCGGAAAGGCAGATGTTGTATAATTCTTTAGAAATATTTTCTAAGGAGCAGAATGTGCCTTTTCTGAATTTGAATACAATTTTGGATGGAGAAGCTCATGTCAATGTGCTTCAGGCAGAAAAAATCACTCAGTATGTGGGCGCCTTTTTATCAGAACGGTATGAATTAGAGGATAAACGGTCGGACAGTACATTTCCTTACCAAAAGGCATGGGAAGAAAGTGTAAGGAATTTTGAACAGGCAAAGCAGCAGTGTGCTAAGGCAGAGCCTATGGATGAGAAATGAATTTAGCCTATGGAAACTGGTATAAGTTGAACTGTCATCCTGCAGAAAAAGGATGCGTTTCACAGAAAAGCATAAGGGAAAAAACGGAGAATCGGAAGCAGAGAATAAGAAAAAGAGGATGTAGAAAAATAGAAAAGTTGCACAAAAATATATAAAAAAATTGTATATATTTATCAGAAAAAAATCATGACGAAAGGTTAAAAATATGATACTATAGATTTAGAAAATTATGCTTATGTTAATTAAAGTATTGATAGAATGAAATATGTGTTAGGAGTGAATTGAATTATGAAATGTTTAATTTGTTCAGGGGATTCTGCCGGAGAAGTTTGTAATAAATGTATCAGACTGGAAAAAATCTTATATCAAAAAGAGTGGTCATATAAAGAAGGTATGTTCCTAAAAAAATCTGAAGATTATAGAATTGCAATTTCCAATATGCGCATCAGCGGAAGAGTGGCGATTTGTGACAATCCAAAAGGGTTAAATTCCCGTCTGGACAATATGTCCCATTACCTGATGAATGTAAAAGAGTGTACGCAGGTTTCCTATCAGGGCAAGAAGACATTGATGATCGGCATTGAAAATAATACAGGAGAAAATGCCAGATATTCCAGATATTGTTTTCTTCCGGGATTTGATGATGTGGAGCAGCTTGTCAATGCAATTTTTGACGCTAAGAAAAAAGCGGCATCTTTAACAGAGAGAATCCGTCAGTCCAATGGTATTTCTACAGGTTCTGTGGAAGTGACACCTACTCAGACGTCGGCAGACATTAAAGTATCCGCACCGGTAGCTGCAACACCTACACCAGTACCCACACCGGCAGCTGCATCCATGGTTACATCTATACCGAAACCGGTTACCCCGATGCCAACAGTGGCTCCTGCTCCTGCCCCTATTCCAACACCAGCCCCTGTTCCAACACCAGCTCCTGTTCCAACACCAGCTCCTGTACCGAGACCGGCGCCAGCAGCGCCATCTACTTATGATACAGTAGCGCTTTCCGGAATCGCAACGGATATCAATGAATTTGAAACAAAGATCAAGAAATTAAAGGTTCTTCGTGATAACGGTATTTTAAGTGAAGAGGAATACTTAGAAGAAAAGAAGAAATTGGTAAGCATCTTCTAATACATTTGCATTTAGCAGCCGGACTTGTAAGTCCGGTTGTTTTTTTCAAGTTTTATTCATCACTTAAATTAAAATTATTGGAAAAAAGTAAAAAAAGTTTTGAAATAATGTGGAATTCATATTTTATTTGTGATATAGTATCTATTATCACAGAAAGCAATCAGATAGGAGGATATGATTATGTCAGATAGTGAAAAACTCGATTTGATTTTATCCGATATGCAGGATATGAAGACCGATATGCAGGATATGAAAAACGAGATTCAGGGGGTGAAAGGCGACATGCAGGAAGTTAAGCAGAAGGTGACCAAAATAGACCTGGCGCTTGAAAATGAAATTCGCATTAACATTCAACGGGTAGCAGAAGGACATCTCGATTTATCCAGAAATCTGCATGAAGCGATGAGACCAAGCAATGAAGTGGAAATGCTTGCAATAAAAGTCCGCATGCTGGAAACAGATGTGAAGGAATTAAAAGAAAAAATCTCATAAGTATATTGTTATAGAAGGAAGATGATATGGAATCTTGATAGAATCATAATGTTTTTAGAATTTCTGGCTTGATAACGTACAATATTAAGCACATTATTGGCTGTTTTCATAGCTTTTTTGCATATGTGTTTTATCTCCCTGTAATGATAAAACATTTAAAAAATAATTATACAAAAGAAAATTGTTCAGGAGAAAAAAGTTATTGAATATCTTCAAAAAAATGTATAATTTAGAAAGGGAAAAATAGTGTGAACAGGAAAAGAAGCATAAAATCCATAGCAGCTTTCCTGCTATCCTTTCTCTTGCTGTTCCAGGCAAACGTGGCATTTGCCGTAAACGGAACAGTCAGTGAAAATGAGACAGCAGGAGGAGAGATGGCTGTTGCAGTTAGTGAAAATCAGCCGTCTGAAAGTGAGGAATGGGAGGCTGACGAAGAAAGCGATTCAGAAGAAGAAAAAGCTGCCATAGAAGCTGCCGTTTCGGGACAAAGTTTTCCGGAAGTACAGGCAGGCGAGGGAAGCCCTGCCAATCCAATCCATCACTGTAATAAAAAGGATGGAACAAAAGACATTACCACATGGAGCTATGTATATTTTGGAAGCTATCCCCAGGGCGAAGTGACGGACAGCACCACCATAGCCGCCATTGACAATGCAATTGAAAAATACGGAATAAAGGCAGATGCAGGCATGGATGTGTGGGTAAATGGCACGAAGTACCGCAGGATCAGCAAGAATGATACAAACTATGACGGATATTTTTATGATATGCCAACAAGCAACGGTTATCGTTATTTTAAATGGGAACGGATCAAGTGGAGGGTGTTGCAAAATGATGGAAGTACTTTGCTTGTAGTAGCAGATAAGGTAATTGATTGTAAAGACTATAACGAAGAATATGCAGACATTACATGGGAAACCAGTACCATAAGGAACTGGCTGAATACCAGCTTTTATAACACAGCTTTTAGCAGCAATGAGCAGAGTGCTATCAAAATACAACATGTAGTGAATGAGGATAACCCATTCCATGGGACAGAAGGTGGGAGCAATACAAATGATAATATTTACCTGCTTTCTATCAGTGAAGTGATGAATGCGGCATATGGATTCTGTAGTGATTACAGTATTTATTCGGCAAGCCGTTGGGCTCAACCTAGTAGCTATGCACATGCAAGAGGAACCTATACATATAATAGCAGCTCTGCGGGTGGAAACGACAACTGCTGGTGGTGGCTGCGCTCCCCCGGCCCTGATAGTGTCTATGCCGCATATGTCGCCGACTATGGATATGTTACTCAGAATGGCTCTCGTGTCAACCGTAACAATGATGGTGTCCGCCCAGCTTTGCACGTAAATCTGTCATCTGATGTCTGGTTTATGACAGATGACGGCACCAGCGGGGACGGCGGTGGAGAAAATCAAGCAGCCAAGGAAAAAACTATCACAAAGCTTTCCATTCAGGCTCCATCCAAAAAGCTTGCGGCAGGAAAGAAAGTGAAGTTGACCTTGAAGGTAACCCCCGAAGATGCTGCCAATAAATCCGTCAAGTGGGAGACAAGCAACAAAAAATATGCCACTGTTGATAAGAATGGAGAATTGACTCTGAAAAAAGCGGGCATTGGAAAAGAAGTAACCATTACAGCGACGGCACAGGATGGAAGCGGTAAGAGTGCTGTTATAAAGATAAAGATTATGAAGCATGCCGTTAAAACCATAACATTAAAAGCACCAAAGAATACCATAAAGGCCGGGAAGTCCATGACAATAAAATCAGCTGTGAAGACCACCGGAAAGAGCGCCAATAAATCCTTGAAATGGACAAGCTCCAACAAAAAATATGCCACCGTCAGCAGTAAGGGCAAGGTAACAGCCAAAAAAGCCGGAAAAGGAAAAACTGTGACGATTACCGCCATATCTACAGATGGAAGCAATAAAAAGGCAAAAGTGAAAATCAAGATAAAATAAAAAAATATATATCCTAAAAGAGAAAAAATCTCCTAAATCTATATGAAATTTGGAAACTGATTGTGAAATTGAAAGCGCAGAGTATGAAATAAAAGCCCTGCGCTTTTCGCACTCTTAATGTGAGTTTTCATACAAACTGTAACAAATGAGAAAGTAGAAAATTTCATATCCAAGTGATATAATGTAAATATCGGGAAAGCCTGAAAAAACTGGACACATTGAAAAAGCATTAATGCAGGAGTATTTTGGTTAGCTAGGGAGGAATTAAATGTGGAAAAAAGGATTATCTATCATGGAAGTTCTCAAATTGCAGAAACTCCGGAAATCAGGGTGACAAAATATAATAAGGATTTTTATTTTGGGTTTTATTGTTGACTGTCGTATAGGAAAAGCGCATGATTATGATATTGTGGAAGGACCAATGGCAGACGATACTATTTATAATTATATACAAGGATTTATTGACGGAAAATATTCAAGAGCTGCTTTTTGGGAGTTGGCAAAATTTAAATATCCGACTCATCAAATCAGCTTTCATACAGCAAGGGCATTGACTACTTTAAAATTCTTAGGAGTGCAAAAATATGAAGAATAATGACAATCTGTTTTATGTATGCAGTCTAATAGAGTATATTGCAAGAAAGACCACAAACCGCAGATGTGATGTTGTGAAACAAATGGATGGGGAATTACAGCGGATTTATGATTATGCGGATGTATTTCATTGTGAGCCGATAGAAAAAGTTGCAGATGATTTTATACGGAAAGATCATATTGTAAATGGCGATTATGATAATCTTTCAGACTGCCGATATTTAGTTCCTGATTATTGGGATATCGGAGAGGTATTTGCCCGATTGATTGAGGATTGCTATAAAGATGTAAATGTGATAAATGGAATGAAAGAAGTTTATGGATCCTGGCTGGCAGATAAAATTCTGAATTTTAATTCTGATTTGTATTATCAATCAAGAGATTATATTGCAGCTTGTTATAAAGAAGGAAAAATGCTTTTAGCATAGAGGAGAAAGAGTACGAGCAGGAAACTATAAACCGGTATTTAGGAGATATGGATAATGAAATTAAAGAACATTTTGATTGTGGTTAAAGATATTGAAAAGTCGAAACAATTTTATCACGACTTGTTTGGTCTTGATATGGTACTTGACAATGATGGGAACATGATTTTAACGGAAGGTCTTGTACTCCAAGATGAAAAAATTTGGAAGAAGTTTTTGGGGAAAGACATTATTCCGAAAAGTAATTCTTGTGAACTGTATTTTGAAGAACAAGATATAGAATCGTTTATTGAAAATTTGGAAAAAACATATCCTTCAATCGAATATGTCAATCGGCTTATGACGCATAGTTGGGGACAAAAAGTAATCCGTTTTTACGATTTAGACGGTAACTTGATTGAAGTAGGAACGCCTATGTAATGCAAAAAATTCAAATTGATTCTATATCTCTACCACTGGTTGCGCAAATGTATAAGTAGCTATATAGAATGTAATCAAGGTTTTTGATATTGTTTATGTATCAAAAACAAGGAGGAAAGAATACTATGAATTTTTCTGAAAAACTATTAACGTTATGAAAAGCTAACAATCTGACACAGGAACAGCTTGCTGAAAAACTTGATGTTTCAAGGCAGTCTATTTCAAAATGGGAAAGTGGGCAGGCAACCCCAGACTTGGAAAAGATAGTGGTAATAAGTGCGATTTTTGATGTGACAACGGATTATCTGTTAAAATCATCAGAAATAGATGATTTATCAGTTAAAACGGAAATGTTGGAAAAGCAACAGGAAATGATGCTTGTTCGGGAACAAAAAAACATCAGATTTTTGAGTGTGTTATGTATGCACTTGCAGAATATATGATATTCTTTGCAGTAGATTTCATTGGGCATTTTCATTTTTGGGAATGGGTAGCAAATCCATTCGTATTTTTTGCAGGATTTCTCATTACTACTGCTATTGTAATCTTTACATGCGTAAAGAAATCTAGTAAGTACATCAATAAAAATTCAGCTTGCTAACTATTACCACAATAGAATCATAACACAGCATCAGAGCGTATAGAAAACATTGTGCTTACAGGAGTTTTAAGAATGTAAATAGCAGGCTCACAAGTAGGAGGTTTTCAAAATGACAAATAAAGAATTGGTAATTGGATTTTTTATGGAAGGGTATGTTCAGCATAATTACGATTTTCTAATGAAAAATATGGCAACAGATTATTTTGATAATAGTCCTTGTGCCGCCAGAAGCAACCAATAATGTGTTAATATTCTGAAAAATACAGAAAAGACTTTCACAGATATGGAAGTTGAAATTCTCGATTTAATCGAGGAGGATAACAAAGTAGCAATTCGTGCCCGCTTTACTGGCACACACAATGCGGAAGTTTATGATTGCCAACCGGCAGGAAAAAGAATCAGCTTTGAAGCATTGGAGATTTTTCGTATAGAAAATGGACTGATTGTAGAATCGTGGGGATATTGGCCTGATATGAATATTAGAGAAATGCTTATCAAAAATGATTAAGAATGTTGATAAAAAGGAGTGATTATTTATGCTTTCTTTTGAAACTATGGACAGCTTTGTGAATGAAAGAGATCTTAAAATATTAGAAGCTGACAAATATATATTTTTTGTGCTTCGCCATATTATTGGAGGAAAGTGTGAGTTGCTGTTGACCGATCATGAAAGGCTGATCATTTGCTTTACAAGTAAGCCATTTCCGATATGGATATGGACTCCAGATGATGCACCTAGAGAGGAAATGGAGAGGGCATATCAGGATTGTAGCAGAACACTCCTTTTTAAACGGTGAATATCGCTTTAACCTTAAGTATGATCTGGCGAAGTTTTGCTTTCTCAATAATTAAAACAGTGGAAATCAAGTAAATTTTTGCCAATTCCCAGTAGAAGCTGTGATAAGAAAAGTCTTACGGGCCTTGATGAAGGCGCTGGTCCTTAAGCACCGTACTTTGGTGCGTTAGTACTACTGCGTCTTCATAGAGCGAGAGCGTGCCCATAAGACTTTTCTTATCACAGCTTCTACGTCCCGATTCCTCCTCATTTGTAACTTTTCCCATCCACTTTGTTAATAAATTACCAATCAAACCTTGATTTCTCCAACTCTTTATGTCAAAATAGAAATTGCTGAAAAAGACACTATTGAAGGAGGATGTCATGAGAGGAATTGATACACAGGTAAGAAAGGTCCGAAGAAGGGTTTTTAAGGAAGTAGCCAATTTGGCTTATTGCTCCGAAAATCTCATAGATGACATGGAAGCGCTTCCTTATAAAATAGTAAGCAATGAAGACCCGGATTATTGGGAGAGTGTTTATAGAGAACGGGCAGTAGTCCGTGAAAGAATCCGTCTTGCCATGGGGATGAGCCTGCGGCCTGAGGATGCTCCGGTACATCTTTCCCAGGGGGTGGAGGAGAGCAACATTGCGGAAAAATATTACGAGCCGCCTCTTATGCAGGTCATTCCTTCTGCCTGCAATTCCTGTCCTGAAAATAAATATGATGTAACCGATAAATGTATGGGCTGTCTGGCACATCCTTGTAATGAAGTGTGTCCAAGGGGAGCCATTTCGATGAAAAATGGAAAATCCCATATTGACCAGGAGAAATGTATCCGATGTGGCAAATGCAAGACGGTATGTCCCTATGATGCCATTTCCCATCAGGTAAGGCCTTGCAAGGCAGCCTGCGGTGTCAATGCTATTAAAAACGATTCCAGGGGGAGAGCAGTCATTGACAATGAAATTTGTGTTTCCTGCGGACAATGCATGGTATCCTGTCCCTTCGGAGCCATTGCAGACAAATCCCAGATATTCCAGCTGATACGTGCCATGCAGGCTGGAAAGAAGGTCATAGCCCAGGTAGCGCCTGCCTTTGTGGGACAATTTGGAAAAGGCGTATCCCCAGATACCTTGAAACAGGCATTAAAGGAAATTGGTTTTTATGATGTATATGAAACTGCCATAGGAGCGGATATGGGCGCTATGGCAGAAGCAAAGCATTATGTCCACAAAGTGACGACGGGAGAGCTTCCATTTTTGCTTACTTCCTGTTGTCCATCCTGGTCCATGCTGGCAAAGAAATTCTTTCCGGAAACCATTGGAAGCATTTCCAATGAGCTGACTCCCATGGTAGCCACTGCAAGGGTGATCAAGCAGGAGCATCCCGATTCTGCCATTGTATTTATCGGTCCCTGTGCATCCAAAAAGCTGGAGGCTTCCAGAAGGACGGTGCGTTCCGATGTGGATTTTGTCATTACCTTTGAGGAGCTTCAGGGAATGTTCGATGCCAAGGGAATTGATTTGTCCAAAGTGGAACCAGCAGAGCCTTTAAATGATGCTACCGGTGCCGGCAGAGGCTATGGGGTGGCAGGTGGTGTTGCCAGCGCCATCGAAGAGTGCATCCGGGAGTATTATCCGGATGTGGATGTGAATATTGAACATGCGGAAAGTCTTACGGAATGCAAAAAGATTCTGATGCTTGCCAAGGCAGGCAAGAAAAACGGCTGTCTGATTGAAGGAATGGCATGTCCGGGCGGCTGTGTGGCTGGTGCTGGTACTAACATCGCCATTCCAGTGGCAGCAAAAGAGGTAAATGCCTTTAAGGCAGCTTCCCAAGTAAAAATTCCCGGTCCTGATACGAGCCAGGAACAGGTAGAATAATAGAAATAGAGAGGAAAGTATTATGCAGAAAATAAGAACACGATTTGCGCCAAGCCCTACCGGCAGGATGCATGTGGGAAATTTAAGGACGGCGCTTTATGCCTACTTGATTACCAAGCATGAAGGCGGGGATTTTATTCTTCGCATCGAAGACACGGATCAGGAAAGGCTGGTGGAGGGCGCCGTTGATATTATCAACCGTACTCTGGAAAAGACAGGTCTGATACATGATGAAGGACCGGATAAGGATAAAGGGGCAGGTCCCTATGTACAGAGTGAGAGGCAGGCTCAGGGCCTTTATCTGGAATATGCCAAAAAACTCATAGACAGAGGCGAAGCATATTATTGCTTTTGTGACAAGGAACGGCTTGCTTCTTTGACTACTACTATAGCTGGAAAGGAAATCAATGTATATGATAAGCATTGCTTGTCATTATCCCAGGAAGAAGTGGAAGAAAAGCTTGCTTCCGGAATTCCCTATGTAATCCGGCAGAATAATCCCACAGAAGGAACAACTGCTTTTATAGACGATATTTACGGAGAAATTACCGTGGAGAATCGTGAGCTTGACGATATGATCTTAATCAAATCCGATGGCTATCCCACCTACAATTTTGCCAACGTGGTAGATGATCATTTAATGGGAATTACCCACGTGGTAAGAGGAAATGAATATTTATCCTCATCTCCAAAGTATAACCGTCTTTATGAAGCCTTCGGCTGGGAAGTGCCCACCTATGTACACTGCCCGCTGATTACAGATGAAAATCATCAAAAGCTCTCTAAGCGGTCCGGACATTCTTCTTATGAAGATTTGCTGGAACAGGGATTTTTATCAGAGGCTATCGTGAACTTTGTAGCGCTTTTAGGCTGGAGCCCGGAAGAAAACAGGGAGATTTTTTCCTTACAGGAATTGGTAGCGGCCTTTGATTACCACCATATTTCCAAGTCACCTGCAGTATTTGATTATACAAAGCTGAAATGGATGAATGGCGAATATATGAAAGCCATGGAATTTGACCGGTTCTATGAAATGGCGCTGCCTTATTTGAAAGAAGCCATTACAAAGGATTTGGATTTGAGAAAAATAGCAGCTATGGTAAAGACAAGAATCGAAATCTTTCCGGATATCAAGGAACTGGTGGACTTTTTTGAAGAACTGCCGGAATATGATGTGGCAATGTATACTCATAAAAAAATGAAAACCAACACAGAATCTGCTCTTTCTGTATTGAAAGAAGTGCTGCCGATTCTGGAAGAAACAGAGGATTATTCCAATGATGGGTTATATGGAAAATTGACCCAGTTCGTAGGAGAAAAAGGATATAAAAATGGTTATGTGATGTGGCCCATCCGGACAGCAGTTTCCGGTAAGCAGATGACTCCGGCAGGAGCTACGGAGATTATGGAGGTCCTTGGAAAAGAAGAATCCATTGCCCGTATCAAAAAAGGAATCGAGCTGCTTGAACATGTCTGAAAAGTTATTGAATCCTGAACAGGAAAAAGCAGTTTTACACGGAAAGGGACCGGCTTTGGTACTGGCCGGTCCCGGTTCCGGAAAAACCTTTGTATTAACAAACCGCATCAAACATCTCATCTTAAACCATCACATAAATCCCCAGAATATTCTTACCATTACATTTACAAAAGCGGCAGCCATGGAAATGAAAAAACGGGCCATTGCCATAGAAAAGCAGGCAGGACAGGTCGTCTTTGGAACCTTTCATTCCATCTTCTTTCAAATCTTAAAAACATCTTACCAATATTCCGGTTTTTCCATTATTACCGAAGGGGAAAAGCAGCAAATCCTAAAAGAAATCCTATATAGAACTTCTATGCAGGAGGAAGACATACACTCTATGTCAATCAATATAATAAAAGAAATCAACCGGGTTAAGTCAAAAGACTGCCCCGTAGATGAGTATGAGGGCGGCATACTGGAGCCGGAGCTGTTTCAAAAAATTTATAAAGAGTATGAGAAGGAACTGCTTTTTAGAAAAAAAGTGGATTTTGACGGCATTCTTTTTCTTTGCAGGGATTATCTTATACAGGATAAAAAAGCATTGGATTTTTGGCAGAAACGGTTTTCGTTTTTTCTCATTGATGAATTTCAGGATATCAACCGAATCCAATATGAAGTCATAAGTCTTCTTGCCTCAAAAAGCCGGAATCTGTTTATAGTAGGCGATGATGATCAGTCCATATACGGCTTCCGGGGCTCAACCCCAGATTTTATGAAGGAATTTTTAAAGGATTTTCCAGAGGCGGTCCAAATCCTTCTAAATACCAATTATCGAAGCAGAAAGGAAATCGTGGATACGGCGGGAAAAAGTATTTCCCATAATAAGAACAGATTTCCCAAAAGAATTGTTTCCGGCAGAGAAAAGGAGCAGCAGGAAGAAAAGGAACAGAAGACTGCCGTCACCACTCATATATGGAAGGATGAGCAGGAAGAAATGGAGTATATCATAAAGGAAATCAAAAAGAGTTCCTGTGAAATGGAAAAAATTGCTGTATTGTTCCGGACCAATCAGAAGGCGCAGCTGATTGGGGAGAAGCTGTTTGCCCATCAGATTCCTTATGTAATAAAGGAGAAAATGGAAAATTTCTATGAGCATCCTATGGTACGGGATATTTTGGCATATTTAAGGTTTGCCTGTGTGAAACCAAGACGTTCTTATTTTTATCAGTTTATGAACAAGCCCCTTCGATACATTAGAAGAGAAGCCGTAACCTCGGAACTGGTAGATTTTCAAGAGTTGTACATTGCTTACTTTGGTAAAAGCCAGATGCTGTCCAATTTAAGAAAGCTGGAAAAAGATATATGCTTTTTAAAAAAGCTGGATCCATATGCCGGAATTTCCTACATATTAAAAGCCATAGGATATGAAGCCTACAGCCGCACAAAAACAGGCGGAAATCTGGAGAAATGGAAGGAGCAGGAAGAAATTCTGAAAGAATTAAAGAACCGGGCGAAGGAGTTTCAAAGCGGTAAAGAATTTCTTGCATTTGTAGATGCCTATACCGCTCATTTTGGAGAGACGGCGGAAAGCAGGAAACAACAGGGGCTGGGAAAAGGTGTCCGGCTTATGACTTATCACGGAAGCAAGGGCCTGGAATTTAAAGAAGTGTATCTGCCCTTTTTAGTGGAAGGAGTAGTACCTTATTACAAAGCTGCAACGGAGGAAGAAATAGAAGAGGAACGAAGGATGTTCTATGTGGCAATGACCAGAGCGGAGGACAGGCTCTGCATGAGTGCGGCAGAAGCTGGAGAGGGAAAAAGGTCAATTTTTTTGGAAGAGCTGGGGGATGGGATTTCGTAGTGCTTTGAGCAGTGGCAGAATCCCGCTGAAACAGCTGCACTTTATTTGATTTTTCATTATCTGATTTTTCACCACAATCGAGTAGAAAAATATCAATTTTTTTGATATAATATAGTCCGAAAAGTTGATTTTTCATAGAAATTGGAGATATAAAGCAATGAATCATATTCTTTCAGTAGCAGATGCTACAGAAAAATTATATAATAGTCTTTCAGAATCAACTGGTTGGAAATTTCTAAAGAGTCAGCGTTGTTTAAAGAAAACCGTTAAAGATTTGATTTTTGAAATAGACTTTTTTTCATCAAAATGGAACTGTTCCCAGCAAAGCGTAGAAGTAAATGCTGAATTTTGGCTGCGGTGTAAAAGTTACGGGAAACTGCCTGTGGATAATGTGATTGCATCCATGCCATACCGCCCTGAGTTATATGATTCCAAAGGCGGAAGCTGGTATGACATTTCTACGGAGAAAAAACTTAATGCTGCTTTTAAAGACTTGAATATGAGAATTCATGAGACGGCAGTAAGTTTGTGCATACAATTTGAAACCGATTATCTGGCTGCTGTTAAGGGTTTATTGGAGGAGCATTTTGATGAATATAACGTACATTTGGATTTTATAGCAGATAAGTTGGGAAAATCGGCTATAGAAGATAAGGCACGTGAAATATATGCAGGTCTTTCCAAAGAAATGAAGCAACAAGTCATGGCATATAAAAACGGAGCGAAAAATGAATCATGGATGGTAAACAGAGGGAATCTGAAATATATTGTTGATAATGAGCTGGTTAATATTAGTGTATAAGGTAATGATACTAGCTTCTGCTATCGGATTTATATGTAGTTTTTTGCACTATTGTTGAGCTGGTAACAATATAAAAGCAAGAAGTCAAAGCCCGGTTTGTCGGGAAAGAATTAGAGTGTTAAATCAAAAGCAGCAGGAGATGATTATGGATTATAAAATCAGAAAAATATCAGAGGAAGAATATAGCTTGCTTGAAAATTTTTTGTATGAGGCTATATTTTTGCCGGAGGGAATTTCCGCACTGCCAAAATCAATCATTAAGCAGCCAGAACTACAGGTATATATAATAGACTTTGGAAAGAAAGAAAATGATATAGGTTTCATAGCGGAAGTTGATAAAAAGGCAGTCGGTGCAGTTTGGGTACGCATTATGAATGATTATGGGCATATTGACAACGAAACTCCGTCCCTTGCAATTTCCTTGTATAAGGATTATCGGGGATTGGGAATAGGTACAGCTTTGATGAAAGAAATGCTCCATATTCTGAAAGGCAGAGGGTATAAGCAAGTGTCGCTTTCCGTACAAAAAGAAAACTATGCTGTAAAGATGTATAAAAAAACAGGGTTTGAAATTGTTGATGAGAACGAGGAAGAATATATAATGCTTTGCCGTTTGTGATTACATATTTAGGGAAACTAAATTTATCACATTAAATTTAATGACGTTGAACTCTGCAAAGACACAACAGTACTAACGCGCCCAAATACGGTGCGTTAGTGCTGGCGACTTTGCCAAGGTCAGAAGGACTATATGCTCTGCCGGGGTAGTGTAAATAAGTTTGTGTTTTTGGAAATAAATGGCTCCTTTTTGGTAAGAATTAGGATATGCAAATTCTTATCGAAAAGGAGTGTTTTTATGCCAGTAGCAAAGGAGCAGATTC
>JAAUZH010000012.1 GCA_014804675.1 Lachnospiraceae bacterium | reverse complement strand
TCAGTGGAATCCACAAAATAGATGGTTACTTTTTCTGTGTCTGCTTTTACATGCAAAGGAATGTTTGCACAGATGCCGATAATACCCATGACTAACGTTAAAATAATGGATATGCTTCTCTTAAGAATCCTCATGGTTACCTCTTTCGCCAGCTTTCTAATTTTAATAATCTCATTTTTAATTGTATTTTACGACTATTCTATCACTGTGAATTATGTTCGTCAATATCTCTTAATTAAAGCTTCTATGGAAGTTACATATAGATTAGAAACTTACAAGCATATTCCTGTCAATGAAAATGCGCCAGTACCAACATACCAACAACAGTACGTCCATACCGGCGCCTTCTACAAAGCTCTTACGATTTTTATATGCTTATTATTACTCTATCAGATTATCAATGTCTATTCCTTCTATTTCTTCCCCTTCGTCACCAAAATCTGCATCTTCCACATCTTCAGTCCCATCTGCAGCATCTATCTCATTATCGCTAACCGACTCCTCTGGTATGGTCAGATACTTCAGCTTACCAGCTACATCTGTTACATCATAGGAAGCTGCAAGGTTATCTACATACTCCCCTGCCCGCTCCTGGGATAATATATCAGATATGGAAGTATCAGCAGTTTCATCCTTACTTCTGGAAACAAATTCAACTACATGATATTGATTATTGTCTTCATCCGGAACAATCGTCAAATCTCCTTCTTTTCTTTCTGCTTCAAACAGCCAGTCAGAATATGCGGATGAAATCGACGACATACTGGAACCTGTTGTAAGGCTCTGCTCTGTTTCTTCATCCTCATAAGCTGCCCTATTGTCCTCCGTTGCATACTGAACACAAAGAGCTTCAAAGTCTTCTCCTGCTTCTCTTCTTGCCTGCATATCCTCTGCACTTGCCCTCACTACTTCCATAGCGGCTGCTTTCTCTTCTTCCCCTGCATCCTCGCCTATAGTCGCAGAGAAGGTAAAGCTTCTATAATCTACGGTATCGTAATCCTCTTTATTTTCCTCATAATAAGAATTGATTTCTTCATCGGATGGCTTATTCTTTTCCAACAGCTCACTAAAATAAGCTGCTGCTAACAGGCTCTCCTTTTCAAAAGGCGCAATCCGCTCTTCTGTTGCAAATTCTCCATAGTATTGCTTGTAATATTCCTTACTGTCTATGCTTTCTTCCGATGCGGCTGTTTCCAGGCTCTCTTGAAATTCCTTATAATCCTCTGCGGTATCATAGGTAAAACCCTGAGCCTGACTGTCGTCAACCAATGCCTTTACCTGTTTTAACTGCTCGGTTGTCATTTCATCAAAAGCGTCCTTCCAGCTTTTGGTTTCGTCATATTGCTGGTCTGCAAAATCCAGAGACGTATCCAGACCCATGTAAGGAAGAATCGAGGAATACATATTCAGATAATTGTTCACCACTGTATTGTAGTAAAAATCATATTCCACCTTTGTAACCTCATGATCTCCTATCTTCACATAAACATCATTGATTGCCTTCTGACGCCTGATAATAGGGCTTACTATGGAAAATACAATTGCCCCTACGATACAGATGCAGACAATCCCCCATACCAGCTTTGTAATCTTTGCTGCTTTTTCATCCTTTTTCTGCTGAGCGATTCTTGCCGCCTGCTTTTTTTCATATTTGGTCATGACTTTCTCTGACTCTTTTTTTACTTCTTTTTCTTTCGACACTTTATTATTCCTCCTTCATATTGCGGCCAGTCCATGCAAATCCTGCCACAAATCACTGTTTTCGGAATGCTCCAAAACCATGCAATAAAAACAGTATAACACAGATATCTGCTAATTGTAATTAGTAATCTTACATAAACACACAATTTTCAAATTTTTTATTTTCCATAAATGCTTTCCTGTAATATCTTTTTATTGGCTTCAAAATCCACCTGGAGCACTGACATACTCCGGATTGTGGCATTGGAATAGGTTCCTTCTGCCGGAATTGCCTGCTGCACCAATTCATAGGTTAAGAATTTGCTTCCATTCAGGCTTAAGCCAAAGCATTCACTTTTTGTCAGATTTGTGGTGAGGTTTGGAAATAATCCATCAATCACTTCTCCGGAATTCACTGCCAGCGTTCCGGGCATTTTTTTCATGGCTGCTGCAAGAACCTTCCTTTGGCGCTCCGTTCTTCCAAAATCGGTTCCGATATAGCGGTTCCTTGTATAAGCAAGTGCCTGAGGACCGTTCAGGTGAATCATTCCACTTAAAGAAGTATCCAGATAATCCGTTCCCTCCGGCCTGCCTTCCAGCATGTTATATTCTACCAGATAACCGTTTACATAGTTTACCTCTTCGTTGCTCAATTCCAGGTCCACACCGCCCACTGCATCTACCAGCTTTGCAAACGCCTGAAAGTTCACAAGGGCATACCGATGGACTTCAATATCAAAGTTCTGTTCAATGGTCTGCATCAATAGCTCCGGTCCCCCATAGGAATATGCTGCATTCAGCCTATTTCCGTCATGTCCGGGAATTTCCACATACATATCACGAAGCAGTGATGTCATGGTAATCGTCCTGGTCTTATCGCTAATGGATATTAAAATCATAGCATCGGAACGTCCATCCTCACCATTTTCTCTGGAATCATTTCCGATTAATAATATATTGACCACTCCGTTTTCCTTCATAGGTTCTTTGGAATAGCTTTGCACTTCCTCATAATCCATCTTATCGTATATGCTTCCCACTATGGCATAAAGACCAGCCATGCCTGCCAAAAACAATACTGCCAAAAAAACCACCAGCTTTTTCCAGCCGGAAAATTTCTTTTTCTTCTTTTTGTTCGACCTGTCCTTTTCATTCTTTGGCATATTCTTTTCTCTGCTTTTCCTGTTATCTCCTTTTTTACTTACAGTTTTGCGGTTTTCTATTTTACCAGTCTTTGTCCTGCCAGCTTCTTTTACCGTTTTATTGCTGTTTATATTTCTTGGTACGTTAGTATTTCTCTCTGGATGCCGTTCTTCAAAATCCAGGTCCAACCCATTTCGATCCTCTTCTGCAAATCCCTGCTGCCCTCTATGACCTTCCCCAGTCCTTTCCAAATCAATCATCTGGATTGTATTGCTGTCCGTTTTCATATGCTCACTCGGGTGATATGGAACTTCTCCCTTCTCCTGCTCTCCTCTGGCAGAAATGTTTTTTAACTCCTGCTCTAAAAATCGTTCCAGCCCCTCTTGAATCAATTCATTTTCACTTTTTGGTCTTTTTTCCATAATAAGCTACCATGTTCCTTCCTTTCAAATCCTAAAGTTTCTGGCACATGTGATTCTAACAC
Source organism: Lachnospiraceae bacterium (assembly GCA_014804675.1). Classification (GTDB taxonomy): domain Bacteria; phylum Bacillota; class Clostridia; order Lachnospirales; family Lachnospiraceae; genus RGIG3040. The sequence continues at coordinate 152,416 of JAAUZH010000012.1, read as the reverse complement.
TTTTTCCTAAAGAACGCAATGAAAGGAAAATCTTCCAAAAAATAAAGCATACCAAATTCTCAAATCAGGTATGCTTTAATCCTTGAATTATTGTAGTTTTATTTATACAGAAACACTTGCCCTATGAGAATTTTCTCTTGACAGGCCTTGTAATGCACTCCCCCTCCCAAGGGGGGCTGAACTGTTACTAAACTCGTCACTTCACCTGTGCAAGCTCCTTCAGACTGCTCTTGACATTGGCGGTCGCCTCCAAAATGATATCATTGGAGGCTGCAATCTCTTGGGAAGATGCTGCAAGATTTGCTATCTTTTCATTAATCTCCACAACAATCTCTGAAAGCTTCTTTGTATCATTCTGAATCCGTTCAATCGCCTCCATAATCTTTTCCTGTGATTTACCGCTCCTATTTGCTGTCGAATTGGAAGAAGCCGCCAGCTGATTAATCTCGTCTGCAACAACGGCAAACCCTTTGCCCGCTTCTCCCGCACGAGCCGCTTCAATAGACGCATTAAGCGCCAAAAGATTCGTCTGGTTTGCTACGGACATAATTTCTTTATTATTTGCCGTCAGTTCCATAATCAGACTGTTGATGCTTTGGGTAGATTCGCCCAACTTACTGCAAAACTCCGATACAGCCATCATGTGCCGGGAAATGTCCGTACACTCATGTGCACTGCTTTCATTGCCCTTTGCCATCTCATCCACGGCAAAATATACCGCATTAAAACGCTCGTCAATCCCGCTTACCGTGCGAAGGATCAGCTCCTGCTGCTGTTTAATGACACCTTTCTCTTCCTCAACCTGGGCGGCAAGCTCCAAGGCATTATTTTTCTCAGCCTCTACCTGACCCTTCACGTAATGGATACAATTTCCCTTATGATTAAAACCATTATGTATTGCTGTTGCCATTATTTCACATGTCTCATATCCACAACAAGAACAATTAATCTTACGGGATAGCTCCGTTGTCTTTCCCATATCATTAAAAACAGCATCCAGCTGTGCCTTTGTGGGCTTTTCATATGCACACCCGGATGACATATCCGTATATTCACACAAATAGTCATTCAAATCAAGATGGGCAAACTGCTTATTCAGAAATTTCAGCCTTTGGGCAGGCGACAGCTTGCGCGACCATGTATGGCGAAACTTATCATTCTTACTTGCCTCCTTAATGCGCATTACCTCCATCAGCACATCATCAGTTGCATTTTTTGCAGCTTCCGTTCCCGTACCATACAAACATCCCTGTGCACAATTAAGGACATCCACGAACAGATACGGTGTATTTCCTTTTGCAAGCCTATCCTTATTCGCCTCCAGATAATGATACAAATGCCCTTCACCCTCACATTGACGGATATATGCATCCTCACCCAAAAACCAATATACATTTTCCTTCAGGCCTCCCGGCATCGGATAGATGCTTCCAAGACCATACTCTATTTCATCCTTACAGGACTGCCCCGTAATATTATGACTGCGTGCATATTTCATCAGATGATCAAAGGTAACATTATAGGAAATCAGCCCTTTTCCCCTTTTGGATGTGATTTCCTCTTTCTTGGCAATGCACGGACTGATAAAGGCAAGCTTGTCACGGACCCCCATTGTCTTATTCGCATAAATTGCCGCACACATCATCGGACTCTGAACCGGAAAAAGCTTCGGAATAAGCTCAGGAACATAACGTTCAATATAGCTGACTACCGCCGGACATGGCTGTGATATCCCACCTGTAAAATGATATTTCTGAACATAGTTGAGATATCCCCATGTGGTGATATCTGCACCAAATGACACGCTGATCATCCGATTGACTCCCAGCTTCTTAAGGCCTCCTAAAACACTCTCATATTCTTCCGGATAATTTGCAAGAAATGCCGGCGCAATCAGGATAGAAATTTTTTCTCCCCTCTTTAATGCCTCGAAAAATTCCTCTGTATCATCAGAAAACTCTCTTGCATCGTGCTCACAGGCATCAAAACATGCTCCACAGGCAATACATTTATTCCCGTCCACTTCAATCACATTTTTTCCATCTGCACTATCCCTTGCGACCATAGCTCCCATGCAGCTACACACACCAATACATTTATTACAGCCGACACAGTTGTCATTTGTCCTGACTAAGCCTAAATCGTTCTTCATCCTACCAGCTCCTAGCAATTTTATCTTCTTTAGAATTTTTGAAACAATTATTTTTCCTTATTATTTCAAAACCTCCCAAAACAAATGTCTTGAGAGGTTCTAAATCTATTTCAGGACTAAATGTTAAAGAACTCTATGGCTTCCGACAAAGACGCTGCCACTTCCTTCAGACCTCCTGCTGATTCTGCCAACAGGCTGATGGTTGCATTTAATTCCTGCATAGATGCTGTGGTTTCCTGGGAAGAAGCTGCGTTTTCCTGAGAAATAGCCGACAAATTCTGAATAATGTCTACCACCTTCTCTCTGGAAGCATCACAGGATTTTGCCTGATCATTGATTTCCATTGTTTCTTCTCTTGAAGATATGATGCCGGCATTGACACTTTCAAACCGACTCTTAGTAGCATCTAGCTTTTTCTGCTGCTCCTTAAGACTGTTCTCAACCCTTTCCATCATTGCCATGGAATTGTGTGAATCATCGGACAGGCCTTTAATAATTTTGGAAATGCACTGTGCGGATTTATTGGACTCCTCTGAAAGCTTCTGGATTTCGGAAGCTACAACGGCAAAGCCTCTTCCTGTTTCACCTGCCCTTGCCGCTTCAATGGAAGCATTCAGGGACAAAAGGCTGGTCTGACCGGCTATGCTTGTAATCATTTCTACAGCTTCTGAAATTTTCCTTACCGATTCATCCGTGGCTACTACATTCTTTGATACGGACTGTATAGCTTCTGTAGTCTTATCATTGCTGTCACTTAGCTCTTTAATAATTTCGGTTACTTCCGTTCCGGCAGCCTCCATCCTTTCGGATGTATCATTTAAATCAGCAATGTCTGCGGCAATTCTTTCAATGGTCTGCCCCATGTCGCTTACCTGGACAGTGGCTTCTTCCACCTCTTCTGCCTGAGATACTGCACCCTTTGAAACATCTTCCACTGCAAGGGAAATTTCATCTGCATTCTGGCTGGTATGGGATGCCATTGATTCCAGCTCATCTCCTGCCTTTCGGACACTGCCGGCAGATTCCTGGATTTCACTTACAATAGTATGTAATGCTTCAAGGCATTTCTCCGCACTGCGTCCCATATCCCCGATTTCATCTTTTCGTTTCAACAAATGGGAATTTACCCGAAATGTCAGGTTGCCATCGGAAAGATTGTCTATGGCTTCTTTCGTATCATCCACTGCCTTGGAAATTCTGACGGATACATATGCTGCAAATCCAATGGCACATATCAATACAATAGCCGTAATCAGCAATATATTATTCCGCTTAGAGGAAATATAAACACTGATCTTTTGGCTGGGCTCCCCTGCAAATACCATCCCAACTACTGTTCCATCCGCATTTTTCAATGGCATATAATATGCATGATAGTTTTCTCCATTGATGATAAGGCTGGTAGAGGAATACTCCTGTCCGTTTAAAACCACATCTGCTACTTCTCGGGATGCCTGTGTTCCAATGATCCTCTCTCCCGTGGAAGCATCTACAAGCGACGTGGCCTTTCTGGTGTCTCCATAAAATAAGGTAACAACCGAATCCATTCCTTCTGTATACGCATCAATCCTATCAACACTTTGGGTAATGTTATAATCACCTTTCACCATATCTCCTTCGGCATTCAGCATATATGGCTCATCATTCAGATTATCATATGCGGTCCTGACAGCAATACAGATTGCTTTTAACCGCATTATGGATTCTTCCTGTAATCCATTCTCCAAATTCAATTCAGCTGTCAGGATACTGATAATCCCTAAAATAACCAATGGAATCAAGGTTACTGCCAACAATTGGGTTTTCATGCTGTGAAAGGGATTTTTCCCGCTTCCTTCTTTATTCATATTTTACCTCCATATAATTTAAATCGTCTTTGTACATAATAGGAAGAAAAAAAGTGAATGCTTTTATCGGTACAACATAAACTACAGCATTTTAGAAAAACATACGATGAATGTCTTTTATGACATTAGCAACATGAATTCAATACTATACATAGGTAATGGATAGCCTTATTGCTTGATAAGTTTGTAAGAATCGAGACATTTATTTTGCCTGATAACAGTATACTTCTTTACTTTATTTTACAGCAAAGACACATTTTTCACATATTACCACAAAATGCGAAAACATTCAATATTTCTATGTATAATAAAAATGGACATAATACCATCAACTATATACACCGTTCAAAATAAGCATCCGGGCAGTTATGCCATTTTCTTTGCCGAAAAAAATAGGAAATCTTAAGAATTTCCCAAAAGACATATTGACATAATATCATCGCATATATTATACTGAAAGTCAATACTTATAATGAATATTTTGTAAATATTCTTTGCAGGCAGTAACCGTTTTTCTTTCCGCCTGAACGGTTATCTATGCATGACCATCTAATAAAAATTTACAAAGGAGTGATGTAATGATGATTAAGAATAGACGAAAAATATTATGTCTGTTAGCAGCTTTCTTGCTTTTTCTTACCAACAGCTCCATAATGTCTGTTCTGGCTGAGGAAGATACGGTACGATTAGAATCTGCTGAAGAACCGGTATCTTCCCCGGAAGCAAGTCAAGCCCCAAAGGAAGGCTTAGGGAACACAGCACCTAAAGTGGAAATGGATTCCTCTTTAAAGCTAAAATCTGTTTCCGGTAATGATATCCCTGACGTACAGGATATGGATGAATCCCCAGATACCGCTGTTGCAGAAGTAAAGGCCGGGGCTGGCGAACGAACAATTTATTATGATGCCACCCAATCCAAAGTAAACTACTCCGGCAATGACAACAACTCTGACGAAACGGTATTACAGAATCCTAATAGTATACCTTCTACGGCTGACGGCTCCAAGGTATATTATTATGCATGGAAATCAACTAATGCTTCCGATTCAGTAAACGGCGAGATGACATCGGTGCCCTCCTATACTGCTGGAGCCAATACATGGAAAGATGTGTGGTCTGTAGACTTAGATGCAGGATACGACCGTATTGTATTTGCAAGCTATGAGGTAACAAGCACCAGTAATTATCAGAAAGGCGGTATCTGTACAGAAGAATTAACGATTCCTTCCAATCTGACCAGGCCTTGCTTTTATGCAGATAATGGAGATCAATGTGTATACGAACAGCAATGGCTAAATGGCAGTCAGATTGCAGCTCAGTACAGAAGCGGTTCCTGGAAAGAGGTTTACACAGTTACTACCAAAGGCAGTGATATTACCTATACTGCTACTGACACCGAGGTTCAGGACAGTAAGAAACTATATATAAATACTACTTTTTTTGACTATTTTTCTGATTTAGAGCTTAATGGAATTGACAGGGGAACCATTCTCACAGGTGCGTCTCCTACAACGCCTACATTGGGTTATACCAACAGGACATATATGACTCATAAGCTGTTCAATACTGCGCTTAGTGATTATTACAGAATAAACAGTGTGGCGAACCCTCTGTATTTTGGACATTTTCAATGGAAATCTAATACTGAAGGGACTTATTTTAAAAGTATCGCAGGGGACCTGAATTTATACGGTTATGATGACAAAGATTTATTTTATCATAATAACAACTCGGAATACCGGAAAGACCATAATCAGTGTAGTGAAGATGACCGCACAAATGATCATACTCACGAGACTTCGGTTGCCACTCAGAAATTGGTAGATTCTTCCCTGTCATCCAATAAAAAGCTCCAAATGAGTGGTGCACAGGCTCCTTTTTTTGACGAAGACTTTCTGGAGGGTGCAAACTCCTACAATACTGCACTTGGCAAGGTTTATTCTGATGTATATTTTCCTTTTGTAAAAGTAAATGATTATTGGACATTTGACAGCAAAACTACAAATCTTCGTATGACTTATGACAACGCCAATGACCATTATTTTCTAAAGGAAACGAATGCTTCTATTAAGGGATATACAGATAAGTATCCAACAACTAACTCCAATTTCTTTCCATTTGATGATGCGGATACAAGCGGCAATGTAAATGCATTGAACTATGGATTTGGAATGAAAATGGAAATTAATTTCCGTTTGACACCGGATGGTACTATTATTAAAGACCTGGAGGGCAACTCCGAAAATATTACGTTTAATTTTTCCGGTGATGACGATATCTGGATTTTCATTGACGGTAAGCTTGTTCTTGATATTGGTGGTGGCCATGGTGTAGTGAACGGCAAGATTGATTTTGCAAATAAAAAAGCTACCGTCGGTGGTTCCTTCAATGGTTCTAACTCTGCTGTAAAAACCTCTGATGGTACTAATGAAGGACCGACTGTTTTTGATTTTGAAAATATATTACCAGAAGCAGAGAATACAGAGCAGCATACTCTTACCATGTATTACATGGAACGGGGACTTTGGGAATCCAATATGTATGTTAGCTTTAACTTCCCAGACAACAATGTATTTTCCGCCGAAAAAGAAGTAGATACTACCGGTATCAATTCTTTATTTACTAATGATACGAATTTCAAAAACAATGTAAAGAACCTTGTTTTTGATATGGACATCCGCAACCTTGCTACCCATTATGGTTCTCGTACAGTAGATGAAATGATTAGGCTGGCTTCCGGAGTGGGCTTTATCATGCGGCAGGAATCCATTTCAGATTATGGTTCGATAGAATCCGGAAAAGCAGAGCCTGCCAATGGTGCAAAATACAATCTTTTTACAAGGGGTTCCGATGGCAGCGAAACTCAGGTAAACACCGACGACCTCATAGTAACAGACAACGTTATCAGCTTAAAGGATAAACAGCTTGCAAGACTTACCAATAAATTCAGACGGGGCAGCTACATAGTGGTGACTGAAAAAACAAGCTCCATGATGAAAACTCTTTCCGGCTTATCCGGCGATGCTGCCGAGCAATTATTAACCGATGTTTTTGACACGAAATATACGATTTACAGTAAAGATAAGGAAGTTTCAAAGGCCGACCTGCAGGGTGATACCGACTGGGTAAAAGGAAGCCCCTTAAGCTCTCTAAAGGATCAGTCCGGTGTGGCGGCAAATGATGGAAGAACAGAAAAATTTCCAGAAAACGCTGAAGATATGAATGGCACTCCAATCACCCACAACCTCAAGATTACCGAGCGGCCGGAAAATGCTATTTTATTCAGAAATTACATCGACACTGACAGTGAAACAATTGAAATGGATTTAAGGGTAAAATACACCAACAGCTTTAAGACCGGTGCCATTGCCATTACAAAGGCACAGGCAGACGGCTCAGCAGCCTTGGATCCAAACACCAGCTACAGCTTCACAGTAACCTTTGACAACGTAGCAGGCTTAAAGCTGGAGGATACTCTGAATACCTCTTATCAGGTAACCGCTGACAACAAAATTCAGCAGACTTTTACCTTAAAAGTAGGGGATACAAAGACTTTTACAGGCATTCCTGCCGGAACGGAATACACTATCAGCGAGGCCGCTCCTACTGACGGCAGCACTTTGAAATCGGTAACGGATTCCCTGGCAAGTGGTACTGTTCCCTCAGGAGTGGGAAAGGATACGGCTACAATTTCCAATACAAATATAGTAAAGGGTAAGATTACAGCCGATGATACTACTTCTGCTGTCCAGACTTTTACCTTTTACAATGTGAAAGAAGTGACACCGGATCCGACGCCAACGCCCACGCCTAAGCCCACGCCTAAGCCCACGCCAACGCCTGAGCCGACTCCCAATCCTACTCCAACGCCAGATCCGGACCCGACTCCGGCGGAACCAAACGTAACATCCATCAAGATTACAAAGGTGGATTCCGATAATTCCGATGCAGCTTTAAGCGGAGCTGTTTTCCGGTTGGAAAAATTAGCTTCTGACGGTTCGGCAGACACAACCTTTACCTCCCAGGAGCTTACCACTCCTCAAAGCGGTGTCATAACCTTTAGCAATTTATCAGATGGTACTTACCGCCTGACAGAAACTAAGGCTCCATCCGGTTATATACAGTTAAAGAATTCTGTTACCATAGTTATTAAAGATGGCAAATACACGTTAGAGAATAATGGAGAGAAAACGATTATAAACAATACGATTTCTTTTATTATCAAAAATAGTAAACAGAAAAATCCTACCACGGAGACTCCTCCGAAGAGTACTCCTACCAGCACTTCTCCTGCAAAAACCTTCAGTCTGCCAAAGACAGGAGGTATAGGAACCATTCTTTATACCTTGATTGGTGTGGCATGTATGGGCGGTGTGATTGTATTCTTCTACATTAAAAAGAAACGAAATGCCTAAAAATAAAGTATAATATTTAACAATTAGAAAAAGGAGAGGCGGCTATCAATGCTGAAACCTCTCCTTTTTTGTATTTTGCATTGGATTTTCTCCGGAAAATAAAATATAATGAAAAAAATGGAAAGAATATATAAAGGAGCTTCGTTATGAAGGATAAATTGACTACGATAGCTGCCTGTCTTATTTTTCTGGCAGGAGCTGCTATTTTTTCTTATCCGCTTGCTAAGAACTGGTATTACGACTACAGCACGAGTCATGTGTTGGACAACTATATGGATGAAATAAAAACACTTTCAAAACAAACAACCGACAAAATCCAAAACTCCACTACATCAACGAACCAGATTTCAGAGGCTGAGGATATACTTCCCGACTTGTACCAGGAAATGTCTCTATATAATCAGACCCTTTTTGAAGACAAGCAAAAGGATTTGACAGATCCTTTTTCCTACGAATCCGCCAGCTTTGATTTAACCGAATATGGGTTATCCGACAATATCATTGGCTATTTGACCATTCCTGCCATGGATGTGGAGCTTCCCATTTATCTTGGTGCAAATGAGGAAAATCTGGCAAAGGGAGCCGTTCACTTAGGGCAGACCTCCATGCCTATCGGCGGCATCAATACAAATGTAGTATTGGCTGCCCACAGGGGCTACAAGGGAATTCCCATGTTTCGGGATATTCAAAATCTGAAAACAGGAGATATTATTACCGTGACGACTCTCTGGGATACTTTGACTTATCAGGTTTTAAAAACCGAAATCATTCTCCCTGATGAAATCAATAAAATTCTGATTCAGCCGGGAGCGGACATGCTTACCTTATTTACCTGCCATCCTTACCGCCAGAACAGCCATCGGTACGTAGTATACTGTGAACGGATTTTGGAAGAAGATAAGGCTGCTCCTGAAAAGACAGAAACAGTGCCTTCTGACAGCGGAACACTTCAGACAGATATGGAAAAAGAAGATAGTATTACTTCCTCAAGACAGCAGATTCTTATGGATAGATATGTTCCTATTGGCGGAATTGTATTTTTAGTTTTATTATTTATCTTATGCATGATCGGATTAAAGAAAAAGTAAAAAGCAGGCTAATTCAAGCCTGCTTTTTTTAATCTTTTTACAATTTTAGGAGCAATAAGGGCTGCAATAATTATCTTAGCCAAATCACCCGGAATAAAGGGAATAACTCCGGCAATAAGTGCATTTTGGAAGGATAAGCCTGCCTGATATGCCAGCCATACAGTACCAAATACGTACATTACCAACGTACCAATTACCATTCCCAAAAGGTCCAGACATATGTTATCCGGCCATTTATCAATAAATAATCCTCCAATAACCGCCATAAACAAAAATCCAATTAAATATCCGCCTGTTGGCCCTAAAAGTTTTCCGGGGCCTCCTGTAAAGGATGAAAAAACCGGGAGTCCCACTAAACCAATTAGCATATAAATAATATAGCTAATACTGCCTTTTTTCATTCCCAGTATATAAATAGAAACATAAACAGCCAAATTCGTCAAAGAAATAGGCACCGGACTGAAAGGGAGGGGAATGGATAATGGACCCATAATACAGGTAACTGCTGCCATAACCCCAATAAGAGCAAGGGATTTTGTATTTCCCTGCGATAGATTGCTTACAGAATCAGATTGTGCGTTTGCATTCATAAATATTTATTGTCCTTTCTTTATGTATTTTTTCTTTTTGAAATGTTTTGGTCAAAATTGTTAACCACTCTCAATTAGTAGTTTACAATATGCTGGTTTAATTGTCAACTCGTTTTTATTTCTGGTTTACAATTAGGAGGGGATTTGGTATGAGGACGTAGGGGCTGCCTTTCTATAAAATAAAATCTTCCGTCAGCTTAAAAATAATTCCCGCTCTTCCTGCCTGCGTTTTGTCAGCCCGGCTAATACCTTTCCACCGCCTTTGTTATATAAGAGCAGCTTATCCGCTATGGTGGCAGCATCCCTGCCGGATACCAGCTTTTGCAGGCTGCCATTTCCACAGTTATATGTAAAAGAGGTGAGGGCATCAAACTGATTCTGGTTCAGTGGAAATGTAATAAGGCCCTTTTGCCGACAATTATTTACATAATCACCATATTTTTTTAAGTCTTCTTTTAACAGTGTCTTAGCTGCCTGCTTGGATGGCAGGGTATCTCCCTGTTTTACCCCTATGGTATGGCCGTAGCCAATTGTCCATACTCCGGCAGGACACTTATAAGCATCCAGCCTGCAGCCTTCATATTTGGCAATCAGCTCCACACCCTTTTCGGAAATGCTCATCTTTCCCTCTGCTGCAGGTGACTTTTGGTCCTGTGTCTTTGGCTTCTCAGAAGATGAAGTCTGACCTGCCTGCCCCGCTGAAGCTGCAACAAGATATTTTATATTTACCGGGCTGCAGATAGCGCTCGTTCCACTGACATTCTTATCAATTACCGCCCTGTCACCTGACACTGATTTCACAATCCATTGGTCCTTTTTTACCCAGTCCGGCATTGTTTTTCCGGTGTAATAAACTGCATCCGGTGCAATTTTTACCGTATCGCCCGGCTGAATAGAATCCTTTGTAGTGGGCTGCTGGGCAGAAGCGGCATCAAGCTGCTGTACTGCTTCTTGTTTCTCTTTTATGCTCTTGTCCATTTCCTGCTTTACCGCTTTTCGGAAACCGTCCATAGTATAATCTGTATTTAATCCCTTCCATAAGTGTTCCGGATCTCCATGTCCGGAAGCAATGCCTCTCCCATGCCCTTCCTTATGACTTATAATCACACCGTCTGCAAGGGGCTCCAGGTTATATTTCTTACACAGATAAGCAAATAATTTCACAGCTGCTTCATAAGTACGTTTTACAAGAGCTACTGCTTCCTCTTGATTGGAGCAGGTAAAGGAAGTGCTCTGCGTATACTTTATGCAGGCAGGCTCACACATCTCTACTCCTATATGGGTGCCATCTGCATTTCCGCCGCAATGCCATCCATAATAGTCCCAGGGGAGGGTCTGATATACCTGCCCTGTATTTCCGTCGATAAAGGCGTGGACGCATGCCCGGCCTGCATTGGGAGAATTCCATTGATGCACAAAGGCATTTGCCGAGGGCTGGGGGCAGCCTACACTATGAAGCATCAGCCCGCTGACCTTTATTTTTTTTCCTGCCTTATAGCAGGGGCTGTTGGTTAGTATCCTTTCCATAATCTCTAATTCCATTCTGATTTTCCTCCTTTGGTTTGATTTTATAGTTATTATAATATTTTTTGGGATGAATTTTATAAGTTATACATATTTTTTCAAATTTTCAGCATATTTTTAGACATAAAAAATCGCCACCTGTCAAAAAGTGACGATTTTGGAATATATTCCGATTCTTTTCTTAGTCATTCTCCCACTCCCTTCTTAGAAAAAGCAGACAGGAAATCCGATAGGACACATAATACAAACCAAGGCTGCCATAGGGCAGGAGCACCTGCAGGGACAAAAAATTTCCCAGATACTTTTCCAGATAACTCAAAAGGTTCATAACAGATATTTTGTCGAAAACATCCAGATCGCCAAACATCAGATACACGATTATGAAGAAAAAGCCTGCTATTAAAATTCCATTCTTTATGTAGGTTCCCTTTTTAGAACCAAAGCAGATAAAGAACGGAAGCTCTATGGAAGGAATGAAAAGCATGGTACATGCAAAAACGGGAACTAACTGCATTAACTGACTCAGATTTTCCTCAATAGCTTTATCCTTGCAGCCAATCCCGCAAAGGGAACCAAGCAGCATAAGCACAGACAAAGCTACAAAAAAACCAATTAGCAGGAATATATATTTAGATGCCACATATGTTTGCTTAGATATGGGAAGCCCTAAGCAATAATTTTTCCGTTTTCTCCCTTCATCTGCAGAAATTATGGCAACTTCAATCTTATTTACAAGAAACAGAAATAAAATTATGGTGAGACAGAAATATAGAGAAAACATAATCAAATCAATTCCATCAATATGCAATGCTATCCGCATCAGAAAAAGCAACAACATTCCCACTGACAGAAATATCAGATATATCCTGCCCTTTATTGCCATAAAATCTTTATATAATAATCCCGACATCAGATAACCTCCCTTCTTTTCTGAAATATCTTCCATGAACCAAAAAAGGATAATGCCATACAGCCCATTGCCGCTAATAAAATCAAGCCGCATTTTTCAATCATAAAATCTGCTATCTGATTGATCATACCTATCATATAAGCATTAACCTGTGCATCTGTTACATTAGAAAGCCTGGTTTGAAATATATAGATGGCAAGCAGCAACAAAATCACAAGGGGGACACATTGTATCAAATCGGACTTTTTCTCTCCAAAGGTATAAATCAAAAACATCTGCACACTCATATAGGCAAGCAATGCCCCATTAAAACACAATATATATCCGAGCATTTTTTGAAGGGGAAATACATCGGAAACCAGAGATACAAAAAATCCCGCCAGAAGAGAATCCGCCAGACTGATTACTGCTAACAGCAGGCAGGAAATATATCTGCTTCCCACAATTTTTCCGTCACTTAAAGGCAGCGTAAGCATTTGCCTGGAAAACCCCGCCTTTTTATCCTCTTTAAAGCATTCTGCTATCATTCCCAAAAAGGACATGGGCAAAAGAAGGACACACCAGACGGCCCCTTGAAAAAAAGCATAAAATTCTTCTTCCCCCAAGTTACTTTCTATCTTCATTTGCTCAATTCCCTTTGCAACATTTCCATATCTGGCGCTAAGAATAAACAGAACCGATAGCACAATCACGCTTATGGATACTATAAGAAATGTTTTCAGATTTCCTTTCAGGCAATACATATCCTTCTGGATTAAACCTACCATATCAATCACACCTTTTTACTAATATTTTTCCCATTTAGTTTTTTCATTTCCACCTGAATCAAATGCTGCTGTCAGCCTGTGTCATTTTCATGAAATGATTCACATAAAAAACCATAATCTCTTCGAGTGTAGTTTGTTCCATTACCATATCAGCATATTTCTGTTTGCATTTATTTCTATCGGAAACAAGCACCTCTGTACAAAAGGCTGACTGTCTGGCAAAAACCATATCTTCTTTATCAATTCTTTCCAAATCCTCTTTCTTACATTTTATCAACCCGTGATTTTCCAGAATTTCATTTTTATCTCCGAATAAAATAATCCTGCCTCCATTGATAAATGCTACCATATCGGCAATTCTTTCCAAATCTCCGGTAATATGGGAGGATAACAGAATCGTATGATTTTCTTCTAACACAAACTCCTGGAAAATCTGCAGCATTTCATTTCGCACAATCGGATCAAGACCACTGGTTGGCTCATCCATAATCAAAAGCTCCGCCTCATGGGATAAGGCTACCGCAATCTGCAGCTTCATGCGCATTCCTCTGGAAAAAGAACCACAGCGCTTTTTTGCGGGAAGGGAAAAGCGTTTCAGATAGTTGAAAAAAAGGTCTTCTTTCCAATTGGCATATATTTTTTTCATTATGCTGTTAATTTCTTTTGGGGTAAGAAATTCATGAAATCCCATTTCATCAAATACTACGCCGATTTTTTCTTTTAAAGCAGGCCCATTCTTTTTCATATCCTGTCCGAAAACCCGGATGCTTCCCCCATCCTTTTCTATAATATCCAGTATTAGCTGAATGGTAGTTGTCTTGCCTGCTCCATTTTGGCCGATAAAACCGCAGATACAGCCCTTTGGAACCATAAGGTTTACATGGTCCAGTTTAAAATCCTCATAGCTTTTTGTTACATCGCACAGCTCTAATACATAATCCATATGTTATTTCTCCCTTTCTTCGCAAAGTAATTGCATAATTTCAAATAATTCCTTATGGGGTATTCCCGCCATTTTTGCCTTATCCAGAATTTCATCAAACATGCCTTCAATCTCATAGACAACTATTTCCTTAATCAGTTCCCGATTGATTCTTTTTACAAAGCTGCCCTTTCCCGTATAGGATTCAATATATCCATCCCTTTCAAGCTCTTCATAAGCCCGCTTTGTAGTGATAATACTGATCCGCAATTCCTTGGCCAACAAGCGCATGGAAGGAAGCCCGTCACCTTCCTTTAAATCTCCGTTTAATATCATGGCTTTTATTTGTTCTTCTATTTGCTCATAGATTGGGGTTTCTGAATTATTTGTTATGATAATGTCCATTTTTTGATCCGCCTTTATATTGTATATATATGATATATATAATATAGAGTTTTGTCAATGTTTTTTTTAGAGCTGAAGTAATTTTGCCAAAAAGTATCGGCTGTACTGTAACGATTGAATAAAAGAGAAGGAGATTTGCAGATTGATTTTCCTACCATTCTGTGATAGCTGGATAAAACCGGAGAATAACAAAAAGCCTGACCCTTTATTCCTAAGGATCAAGCTTTTTAGTGCCGGCGACCGGAATCGAACCGGTACGATGTTGCCACCACAGGATTTTAAGTCCTGCGCGTCTGCCAGTTCCGCCACGCCGGCATTTCATTTCGTATCTTTTATCCATGCTGGCATTTTGCCAGCTTTCTGAATATCCGATACTGTCATATGAAGTGGATGGAGAAGGATTCGAACCTTCGAAGGCGTTGCCAACAGATTTACAGTCTGCCCCCTTTGGCCACTCGGGAATCCATCCATATAAGCTGATTCAGCATAAATTCCAAACCAGCCCTAACAATACTTTTCCCCGACCTTGCATCGGGGACTTTTCTCATAAGAATATATCACAATTTTAGATAAAATGCAAGCAGTTTTTATGCTTTATTTTTATGCTTTAATATTATGGCAGAGGTTTTAGAAAGTGTAATAATAACCTTTCCGGAAACAACCGGATATTCCACTTTAACTGTCTCGAATCCTTCTGCCGTAGTGAGCAGCAGCCGCTCCATGACGCATTCTCTGGGAACACCCATATCCCAAACTGTCACTTCCTTGGTAATCTCATAATCATTATTATTTACAAGCACCAGTGACTGTTCTTCACGATTAAAACGTCCAAATCCAATCACGTTATAATCTGCCAGCACATACTTTAATGAACCCGTCAAAAACTCCTTATTTTCCTTATGAATCCGGATAATCTTCTTATGAAAATCAATCAGCTCCATATCCTCATGTCCCCAAGGATAGGTCCTTCTATTATCCGGGTCTGTAAAACCGCATACACCGGCTTCGTCACCATAGTAAATCGTAGGTGCGCCGGGCCAGGTCATCTGCACCACTACGGCTTCTCTCAAGACTGCTTTATTTATATTCCAATTAGCCGCCTCAGACCCCATTGTATTTACCCGCCCTACTGTGCGGTTGGTCCTCGTTAAAAACCTGGAGTGGTCATGGTTGGAAAGCTCATTCATAGCTATCTGCAGGGAGGAGGTGGTAAATGCTGCTCCATGATGGTGCATTGCTCCCCAAAAGCTGTCCGCATTGCCAAGCATATCTTCCCGGTAATCATCACTATGCTTCTGCATTCCCGTTAAAAACCAGGTAAGAGGTTCCATAAAAGCATCGTAGTTCATAACCGTATCCCACTCGCCGTTTTGAATCCATTCTTTTGGATTGCCATAATGCTCCGCAAGCACAATGGCATTTGGATTGGCCTCCCGCACCGCTTCCCTGAAATCCTTCCAGAACCGATGGTTCATCTCAGGGCTGTGACCCAGATCGGCAGCTACATCCAGACGCCATCCGTCAACATTATATGGAGGGGATACCCATTTTCTTCCAATTTTTAAAATATATTGGTATAACTCCTCTGATCCTTCATAATTTAACTTTGGCAGCGTATCATGGCCCCACCAGCCGTCATAAGCATTGTTATAAGGCCATCTGTCTTCATGAAAATCAAAGTAATTGCGGTAAGGACTGTCTCCGCTTACATAAGCTCCCTTTTCATAGCCCTCAAAATTCTCGTAAATCCGTTCCTTATCCATCCACTTGTTAAAGGAACCACAGTGATTGAAAACACCGTCCAGTATTACCTTCATGCCGCGCCTGTGAGCTTCTTCCACTACCTGTCTGAAAAGCTCGTTGCTGGCATCCAAATTCTTTTTATTTGCCACACGGTTGATATATCTGCTTGCAAATCGGTTTTCATGCTGTCCGGGCTCTAACAGCTCTCCCTGGTCATCCACGATTTTGCCGATATGAGGGTCAATATTATCATAGTCCTGAATATCATATTTATGATTGGAGGGAGAAACAAAAAGCGGATTGAAATAAATCACATCAATGCCCAGATCCTCCAGATAATCCATCTTATCCAAAACACCCTGAAGGTCTCCCCCGTAAAATTCCCTTACTCCCATAGCCGCCGGATATTTATCCCAATCCTCTACCCGGTTCACATGTTCTCCAATATAGTTGTATTCATCAGTAAGTACGTCATTGGATTTATCTCCATTATAAAAACGGTCGACATATATTTGATACATAACCGCACCTTTTGCCCACTCTTGTACCTTTAGTCCCGGCGTCAGGGTAAAGTGGTAATACTCCTGAATATCCCTTACCACGCCTCTTAAATCATAATAGCAGGTAACTTTTCCGGTGCGGACCTCAAAA
The DNA here is from genome assembly GCA_014804675.1 of Lachnospiraceae bacterium. Classification (GTDB taxonomy): domain Bacteria; phylum Bacillota; class Clostridia; order Lachnospirales; family Lachnospiraceae; genus RGIG3040. Next base: position 135,402 of record JAAUZH010000012.1, on the reverse strand, counting down.
TAGTAGGTTATCCTCTTATCATCCATCTGATATGCAAACTCATAATAATCAAATTGCTGATCCGTCTCACATTTTTCCATCAGATGTTTTTCATTGTTCAGTACGAGCAATACCCAGTCTACATTATTTTTACCAGAACGAAACCGGATTTTTACTGTCTCGTTAGCATTAGGTTCCGGAGGGATCACATATTCTTCCGTCATATCTGCAAAGAGTGCTTTTTTGTTCAGCACAGGTCTCATGTTCGTAATATACTTCTGATTCTGTTCTGCTTTTAAGAAACGACCAAAGTCCATTTATATACCTCCTGATAATCATACATTCTAATAATATAATATATGCAAGTCATATTCAATAGTTTTTTTTAACAGTAAAACAGACAGCTTTCGTCGGCTGTCTGTTTCGAGAAGGTATTTCTTTCTTATGGGGTATAGCAAAAAACTATATAATAATGTATTGGGGGGTTACAAGTGTATTATAGCAAACCCCTATATAACCGTCTAGTCTTACAGTGCACAAATATAACAAAAACTTACACATTTTTTTGGTAAATATGCACAAAATCAATCCAATTCCAATACACTCTTCTTAAAAAGCCCTTCAAACTCTTCTCTGGTAATTCTTTCTTTTTTCAACAATAAATCTGCACAGGAATGAAGAATTGCTTCATTTTCCATAATAATGTCCTTTGCCTTCTGATAGCAGTCATCTATGATATTCTTTACTTCCCTGTCAATCTCGCCGGCAACCGCTTCGCTGTGATTTCTTGCATGGGCAAGGTCCCTGCCGATAAATACCTCATCTCCTTCTTCGTCATAATTGATGACACCGATATTTTCCGACATACCAAATCTGGTTACCATTTTTCTTGCCACACCAGTTGCTTTCTTTATATCGCTGGATGCTCCAGTAGTAATATCATCAAAAATAATCTCTTCCGCAATACGGCCGCCCAGAGATACCATAATATCCTGAAGCATCTGTCCCTTGGTCAAGAACATCTCATCTTTTTCCGGAAGGGGCATCGTATAGCCTGCCGCTCCCACTCCGGTAGGTATGATGGACACTGTATAAACAGGACCTACATCCGGAAGCACGTGGAACAAAATTGCATGACCCGCCTCATGATAAGCAGTAGTTCTCTTTTCCTTATCGGAAATAATCCTACTCTTTTTCTCGGTACCGATTCCCATTTTAATGAATGCCTGCTTAATATCCTCCTGCTGTAAAAATCCTTTATTTTCTTTAGCCGCCAGAATAGCCGCTTCGTTTAAAAGATTTTCCAGATCAGCACCGGTAAAGCCTGCAGTGGTCTGGGCAATCTGCTTTAAATCCACATCCTCGGAAAGAGGCTTGTTCCTTGCATGGACCTTCAAAATATCTTCTCTTCCGCCAACATCCGGAGGGCTTACGGTAATCTTTCTGTCAAAGCGTCCCGGCCGGAGAATTGCCGGATCTAAAATATCCACACGGTTTGTAGCAGCTAACACAATGATGCCTTCGTTTACGGCAAAACCGTCCATCTCTACCAGCAGCTGATTTAATGTCTGCTCCCTTTCATCATGACCGCCGCCCATGCCGGTTCCTCTCCGTCTTGCTACCGCATCTATCTCGTCAATGAAGATAATGCACGGATGGTTTCGTTTTGCTTCCTCAAACAAGTCCCTTACTCTGGAAGCGCCTACACCTACGAACATTTCCACAAAATCTGAACCGGAAATGGAGAAAAACGGTACACTGGCCTCACCTGCAATGGCTTTTGCCAGAAGGGTCTTTCCGGTACCCGGCGCACCCTCTAACAGGACACCTTTTGGAACCCTTGCTCCCACCTTTGCAAACTTCCCTGGATTTTTTAGAAATTCCACAATTTCTTCCAAATCTTCTTTTTCTTCCTTTAATCCTGCTACATCCTTCAGCTTCACATGGCTGTCTCCCATAGACATTTTTGCCCTGCTTCTGCCGAAATTCATCATCTTAGAGGAGGAACCGCCTCCTCCCTGCTGACTGTTCATCAGGACAAAGAAGAATACGAATACAATTAAAATAACCAATGCCGGAAGCACATAAGTAAGGAACCAGCCTTCCCTTGGTATATCCTGCATAGTTATCGGAATGTTTTTTTCCCGCATCATAGCTTCGATTTCTGTTACATCCGACACATAAATCGTATGGGTACTATTATCCTTCAGGGCATATTTTACAACACCGGTAGGAGTCTCCTTGTTGGGCTGAATCAGTACTTCTGTAATATTAGCCTGTTCATACTCCTTTACAAATTCATCCCATCTGCTGCTTTGCTGATTGCTGTTCAGGCTGGCAATCCATATGGTCACTATGAGCAGCAACGCAATAATAATGAGTGTTGACCCGATACCTTTTCCTGTTTTTTTCAAAATCCTATTCCTCCGTTTTATTTTTCAGTCCATACTAAACTTCTACTTCGCCAATGTATGGAAGATTTCTATATTTCTGGGCATAGTCAAGGCCACAGCCTACTACGAACTTATCCGGAATCCGGAATCCCACATAATCCACGAAAACTTCTGCCTCACGCCTATCCGGCTTATCAAGCAGCGTACATAATTTGAGGGTTTTGGCACCTCTTTCTTTCAATAAAGGACCAAGACTGCTTAAGGTCTTTCCAGAATCAATAATATCTTCTATTACGATTACATGCTTTCCTTCTATGGGATCATCCAAATCCTTTTTTATTTTAATATTCCCACTGGAAACCGTTCCCAAACCATAGCTGGAAACCAGCATAAAATCCAGGGTAACCGGCACCGTAATTCTCTTCGCCAGCTCACATAAGAAAAAACATGCACCCCGGAGCACACCAATCAAATGAATTTCCTTTCCCTGATAATCTTCATTGATCTGATCTGCTATCTCCTGTATCCGTTTGCATAATTCCTCTTCTGTAATCAGCACCTTGACTTTCTCTGCCATTGGTAAATCCTCCTCTTATTGTAATTTCCAAAATGCGGCTTGTATTTTTGTTGACTTTATAATAATGACTGATACGATAACCCGTTATCCAGAGAACATGCTCTTCTTCGCTCACCAAGTAAATCGAATCTCTTTCTTCCCGTGGTACTTTTTCATTTATAAAATAAGACTTTACTGTCTTCTTATCCGTCTCATTTAAATAAAAGTAATCACCGGTTTCCCGAAAACGGATTGCCAAATATCCCTTTATTTTATCACAATCAAACCATTTCGTATATGGTTTCTTGGGAACTTCTTCTTTTTTTCCTTTACAATAAGACAAAACAAACTCTTCATGGGACATGACTCTTGCCATTAAAACCATTTTTTCCCTTAAAGGAATTTCCAAAACCTCCCCTTCCTTCGGGGGCTGGAACCGGATGGGAAGGATTTCTGCCCTCTCTTTTTCTTCATCCTCTTTTCCATGGCAGTCCTTTTCCAAAAATAACTCTTCATAGCTCTTTTTCGCTGTTATTCCATAAGGAAGAAAAATTCTTTTCCCAACAGGCATCCGGCATAGTTCCAAAAGCTTCTCCACATGGACTTTTTCCAAATCCTTATTAGCATTCGCTAACTGCTCCAATGCTTGTTTCATAATCGTTCCTCTTAAATAAGGGTGCTCTTTTTGCAGTTCTTCCAGAGAAATCATAAGTCTTTCCTTTTCCATATCCTTTATGACTACTCTATTAAATGCCTGTCCGGTCATTTCTATAAGAAAATCCTCTGCTTCTCCCAAAAGCTCTGCCGTATGGGCCATATGCTCTACGGTCCGATCACAAAGCTCTTGTTCCATAAGGGGGATAATGCGGTTTCTGATTTTATTCCTTGAGAACAAATTTTCTTTATTTGTCTCATCATTTACATAGGAAATCTTATTTTCCATTAAATAGGCTTCTATTTCGTTCCGTTCCACACATAAAAGAGGGCGGATAATCTCAATCTCATCTTTTCTCACCGGACGGATTCCTCTTAATCCGCTGATTCCGCATCCTCTGGCCAAATGAAACAACATAGTCTCACTTTGATCATTCTTATGATGGGCCAATGCAATACTATCCGCTCCTATTTCTTCTGCAATCCTGAAAAACATCTGGTAACGGGCTGTCCGCCCTGCCTCTTCCAAAGACATCTTTTCCTTTTTGGCAATTTCCCCTACCGGCACCCGGCAGACATAACAAGGCTTGTCCAGTTTTTTAGAAAGCTCTTTCACAAAACTGCTGTCCGAATCCGCAGTTTCCCCACGCAGCATATGATTTACATGAACTGCAGAAACCCGGAAATCCATTTCTTTTGAAAGCCTGTGCAATAAAAAGAAAAGACAAACCGAGTCTGCCCCTCCGGATAATCCCACCAGTATATGAGAGCCTGGCTTGACCATATGATGTTTTTCCATAAATGCCTTCACTTTTGTAATCATAATATGAATATAGACTGTTTTGGATAAAATTGCAAGTAGGAGATGGAGTTTTGAGGGCGGACACAAGAGACGCCAGGGCACACAAGCCACCCACACAACCAGCAAAAAAAACGGCCTTTCGATATTCAGTAGAAGCAGGCAGCTCATATAGAAGTTTTATGGGCCTTGATGAAGTCGCCGGTCCTTATGCACCGTAGTTTGGTGCATTAGTACCGCTGCGTCTTCATAGAGCGAAAGCGTGCCCATAAAACTTCTATATGAGCTGCCTGCTTCTACGTCCCATTCAAAATCCCCTCATTTTTTTCTACCTCTTCTCTAAAACCCCCATCACAACCACCGTCATATCATCCAAAATCCTTCCCTTACTTTTTTTCATTGCAAGTCCCAAAATCCGGTTTGCCATTTCTTTTGGATTTTCATAGTGCATCATGGCAATCCTATCCTCCAGGTATTCTTTGTTCTCTTCCTCCAGAAAGCAGTCCTGCACTCCATCGGAAAGCAATATTACATAATCTCCTTCTTTTAAATCCAGTGTCCGTCTGGACTGTCTTGCATCAGAAAATAATCCAAGGGGGAGGGTATTTTCCAACATTCGTTTCACATATTTTCCCCGCTTCACATAGGATGCTGCTGCTCCTGATTTTATGAAGGTGCTGTGGCCGGAGTATAAATTGATTTCGCATACATCCAAAGTGGCTGTTCTGGTGCCCTCTGTCTGAATCAAAAGCAAGTCATTGAGCATTTCTGCTGTTGATTCCAGAGAAAATCCTGCTTCCAGTAGCTTTTCCAAAAGCTCAATCAGCTGCTGGCTGTCCCTGCATGCTTCTACTCCGGAGCCCATACCGTCTGATATGGCTCCTACAAAGTTTCCGTAATGATATTCCTTTAATGTGTGGTTATCGCCTGAAAAGGCTTCTCCTTCCTTTGTTGCCTTTGCAACTCCGGACAATACGCTATAACGCACCTCTTCCTTGAATACAAGAGTAACCGGTTCATCTCCCACATAAAGGACACAGTCTTTTTCTAATTCCATCTTATTATGGCAAAGCTTGGATAAGAATTCCCCAATCTGAGCCGCCATATACGTATCATGGTACATAGCTCTCAAGGTAATCCCTATCTCCATATAGCCATTCTTATTTTCCACTACATAGATGTCCTGCACATCCAGACCATTTTCTCCTAATATTTTATAAATCTGCCTTTTATGCTTCTCCATGTGATATGTAGTAAAATAAGCTTCCCCTGCCAGGTCCCCCAAAAGCCTGGAAATCTCCTTTAGCTGCTTTGCAACTATCAATTTATTTTCCGTAAGCTTTTGATGCATAATGGCTTCCTGCCTTGTTTCTTTTAAATCTTCACTTCCAATAAGGGAATAGCTTTCTGCCAGGTCTTCTAAGGATTCTGCATAGGATAACAGCTTTCGCTTTCCATATTCCGGCAGGACAAAATGGCATACATCCTGTTTTTCATGGATTTTCATTGGTCTCTCCTTCTTTCTTCTGTGCCTGCGGCCATGCGGCAGACTTTTCAGATATCATGTGAATACAGTATATCTGCTTTTTATTAAAAAACCTGTCAAAAGAAGGGAGTACTTTTCTTTTTTAACAACAAAAGCACCAATGCATCATGCTATCAGTGCTTTTAATCCTCTGTCTTAAAAATTATTTCTCCTTCATAAACAAGCCCAAGCTTATCCTTGGCTACTTCTTCTACGTATGCCTTCGTCTGCGTATACTTTTTAAAGTTTTCTATTTCTTCTGCCCTTTCGTTTTCTGCGTCTATTTCTGCCTGGAGCTGTTCCTGCCTTGCCTTATATTCTGCCTGCTTCTTCTTTAGCTGAATGCTGTTAATGGAAACTACCGCAAGCATCATTATAACTACAACCGTAACCAGAAACATGCCCATTTTATTCTGACGCTTTCTCCCCCGAAAGGCGACTTTTCGATTTGCCCTCATTTTCTTTGTAACCTCTTCCCAATTTTTTACCCCTTTGGTGTTTACATAATAGTATCTTAACCTTTTTTCCATTGCTCGTCAACTGCTTTTTACCATACTTTTTCATTTTTTTTACTATTCGCCAACCCTTGGAAATAAGCCATTTTACAGGAAAAAAAAGGACGCCCAAGGCCTTAAATACCACATGTAGTATTTGATTTATTATTGTTGACATAATTCCCACAATATATTGACCCAGTGTTTTTTTGTAAATCAACATACCGATAAATGTACCTGCTATGGCAAACCATCTGACTGTTCCATTGTTTACCTTATAGAGCATGGAAAAAAGAAAGAGGGATGCAAAAATCCAAAATATGGTATCCTCTAATGCTTCAGAGAAGCCATTGTGGGGAATTACATTCCGGATAATCTTTATCACATCATATACCACGGTAATAATAATTCCCGACAAAACGGAATAGAGCAGAAAATGAGATTCATTTATAATTTCAGAACTCATACTATTTGAACAATTTTCCCAAAAGAGAATCTCCTTTACTTCCATAGTTGGATACTTCCGAATAGGTCAGGCTGTCTATTTTGCCTTCAATATCTACTTCGCCTTTTTCCAGAGTGAGTCTGTTCACATGCAGGTCGCTGCCCTTAATCATGAGCATGCCCTGGTCCGTTTCCAACAAAATTTCTGACAGGTCAAAGGACAACACATCTGCAACGCCGCTTACCATACATGTCCTTCTATTCGTCAGCATGAATTTGTGAGCACGCTGCTTTACGTTATTCAAATCATCCATAAAAATATCCCTCCTAATCTTTTTTAAGTATATTCTCAGGAAGGATATAATATGTCTTTTTTATAAATAACGGAACATTTCCTTTGCTTCTTCTTTTTTTACGGTCTCCTGCACGGAAAGAACCTCTACCGACACCTCTTTATTCCCAAAGTTGATCGTAATTTTGTCACCTGCCTTTACATCCACACTTGCCTTTGCCACTTTACCATTTATCATCACTCTGCCCCCATCGCAGGCTTCATTTGCCACCGTCCTTCTTTTGATAAGACGTGACACTTTCAAATACTTATCCAACCTCATCTTATATACTCTTTCCTTTCATTATCCATAAATATCTCATTTCTAAATCGAAAAAAGGGAACCTGTAAGTCAGGTTCCCTCAAAGAAACGATTTTCTATTTACCGTTTACTAAATCCTTTAAAGCCTTACCAGCTTTGAACTTAGGAGCTTTAGAAGCTGCAATCTTCATAACTTCTCCACTTTGAGGATTTCTTCCTTCTCTAGCAGCTCTTTCAGATACTTCAAATGTACCAAAACCAACTAATTGGATTTTTTCACCTTTTTTTAATTCTTCAGATACTACATCTGTAAAAGCCTTTAAAGCTTTTTCAGCATCCTTTTTGGAGATTTCTGCCTGCTCAGCCATAGCTGCTACTAATTCTGTTTTGTTCATTCTTGAACTCCTCCTCTTTAACGAGTATATTTTATTTCGTTTTAATTTAAAACGCTTATACATATTTATAGTCTGTTTTCCTGTTTTTGTCAAGGAAAATTGGCTTTTTTACGGCTTTTTTCCAAATTATTTACTATTTATTCATATTTTCCCAGGAAATCTTCTGTTTTGTCTATAAGAGCCTGCTCTGCATCCACAGATAACAGTCTGGAAATATTGGAAATATCCCATAAAATTTCACCTATGTTCTGTTCCACAGAAGGCTCCTTTTCCTGTTGCAAGTTTTTTTCCAATGCTTCTATCCGCTCTTTGATGGATCCCAGAGTTTCTTTCATATCCGGCTGCTTTTCATAAAGCCGGTCCGCTTTTTTTATGGTCTTTACAGCTCTTACCAAAGCAGGAAGCTCTAAAGGTATATCCCTTAAGGGAGTTTTTACCCATTCCTTTCCCTGCTTTTCCTCTTTTTTAATTTCTTCCCAGTTTTTTAATACCTGTGAGGAATCCTCTGCCTGAACGTTTCCAAATACGTGGGGATGGCGGCGAACCATCTTTTCGCTGACCTCTTGTATCACATCCTCCAAAGTGAACAGTCCTTCTTCCTTTGCAATCTGGCTGTGCATGACCACCTGAAGCAGCACATCGCCCAGCTCCTCACGGAGATTTTCCGGATTGCCGGTCTTGTCCAATATACGGATAGCCGCCACTACCTCCGCCGCCTCTTCCCTCATACAGGGCTTTAAGGACTCGTGAGTTTGTTCCTTATCCCAGGGACAGCCATTTTCACTTCGAAGCTTTGCAATAATAGCAACAAAATCATCCATTGTGTAGGTTTTCTTTTCCATAGTGCATACATTACCCTAACATTCCGTTGATCATTGCCAGCACTTCTTCACCCAGCTTTGCGGATTTTGCATCAGCATCTTCCAGGGAACTTCCTTTGACGCCATAGTAGAATTTTACTTTTGGCTCCGTACCGGAAGGTCTGACACACAGCCATGCATCATCCGTCAGATCATAATAAAGCACATTGGAGCCTGGAAGTCCTGTTTCGGATTCAGCGCCTGTCTGAATATCCTTAATGATGCCGGATTTATAGTCTCTTGCGGACACTACTGTATAATCTCCAAATTTTTCAGGAGTATTCTCACGAAGTGTATTTAAAATATCCTGAATCTTCTGTAAGCCTTCAATTCCCTTTAAGGTAATAGATTTAATATCATCCTTGTAATAGCCATATTTTTCATACATGGCAATCATGGCATCCCACAAGGTCATATTCTGAGTCTTATAGTAAGCTGCTGCTTCACAAAGGGCCATAGTTGCCACAATAGCGTCTTTATCCCTTGCATGAGTACCGATCAGGCAGCCGTAGCTTTCTTCAAATCCAAATAAATATTCTCCTTTTCCGGACTGTTCAAAGCCTAAAATCTGCTGTCCGATATATTTAAATCCGGTTAATACTTCGATAAGCCTTACCCCATATGCTTTTGCAATAGCATCTGCCATATTGGTGGTAACGATTGTCTTAATCAGCGCTCCACCCTCCGGAAGCCCTTTTGTAGCTTTTCTCTGTCCAATTTCGTAATCTGCCAGCAGACAGCCTGACATATTTCCTGTTAAAGTAATGTAATCTCCTGTTTTCGCATCCTTTACATAAACACCAAGGCGGTCTGCATCCGGGTCAGTGGCAAGCACTAAGTCTGCGTCCACTTCCTTTGCAAGCTTTAATCCCAGCTCAAAAGCCTCTGCCGCTTCCGGATTTGGATAGGAAACCGTGGGAAATTCACCGTCCGGCAGCTCTTGTTCTTTTACTACATATACGTTTTCAAAGCCTAATTCCTTCATGACACGTCTTGCAGGAATGTTACCTGTTCCGTGAAGAGGAGAGTAGACGATCTTAATGTCTTTTTGTGCTTCCTTAATAGCATCCCAGTGAATAACCTGGCTTTTTAACTCTTCAATATAAGGATCATCAATATCCTTGCCAATGACTACATAGGTGCCTGCTGCCTTTGCAGCTTCTTTCTCCATGGTCTTTACTGTATTAAAATCTGTTACCTTGGCAACCTCTGCCATAATGCCGCTGTCATGAGGCGGTGTAATCTGTGCACCATCCTCCCAATATACTTTGTAGCCGTTGTATTCCGGAGGATTGTGGCTTGCAGTAATATTGATGCCTGCAATACAGCCCAGCCTGCGCACTGCATAGGAAAGCTCCGGAGTGGGTCTTAAAGATTCAAACACATATGCCTTTACACCATTAGCCGCCAGACAAAGGGCTGCTTCATCTGCAAATTCAGGGCTCATTCGTCTGGAATCATAAGCAATTGCCACACCTTTATCCTTCCCCCCCTGTGCCATGATATAATTGGCAAGTCCCTGGGTAGTCTTGCGGACCGTATAAATATTCATGCGGTTGGTACCTGCGCCTATTACGCCACGAAGTCCTGCTGTGCCAAATTCCAACTCCCGGTAAAAGCGGTCTTCAATCTCTTTTTCATTTCCCGAAATAGCCTTTAATTCTTCCTTGGTTTTCTCATCGAAGTATGGATTAGATAACCATTCTTCATAAACTGCTTTGTAATTCATAAATATTCTCCTCCTTCTATTATCATAAGATTAGCAATTGCTAATCAAACAACAGTTTCACATTTGTCTTCCTTATTGACTGGTTGCAATTAAATCCGAAAAGGAATAGGTAATGTCCTTTTCCTCGTCATCAATCTGAACGGAATAGCTTCTTGTCTGATACCCGCTCTTTCTAAGGGTTATGGTATGGCTGCCGCTTTCCTTGGCAAAGCTTGCAGGTACCACTCCTACATAAACTCCATCCAAATACAATTCTGCTCCTTCCGGTGCATCAATATAAACCGAGTATCTTGAAAGGGACGGGGACACTGGGGAATTAGCAGATACAGAACTATTTTGTGTGTTTTGTGTGTTCTGTCCTTCTGAATTCTCGTTCTCCTCTGAAATATTGGTACTTTCCCCTGCCTCCATAGTAATTTCGATATTGGCAAGTTCTTGTCCTACTTTAATATATTTGGTTAATGTAGCATAACCATCCGCTTTTAAAATAATTTGGTGAATGCCATATTCTAATTCTACAGGCTGGCTGTAATCAGTTTCCTTTCCATCAACGGAAAGCTTCGCATCATCCGGCGTAATCAGGAATAAAATCTTTCCTGTCTTAATGATTTCTCCCTTTAAATCGCCTACGTCAATCTGGGTTTCTTTATTTCTTTCCACCACTACTTCTTTTTCGCCGCCATAGCCCTTATTGGTAATCAATACTTTATAGGCTCCTTCCGGCACTACCAAAAGCATGCCCTCTGTAACAGGCTTTATGATGTCCTGTCCCACCTCAATAAAACCGCCAATAAAATATTCATCATTTACAAGGCGGATATATCCATGTCCTTTATCGATTACCAGACTTTGCACCGTATGGTCTACTACATGAGCTCTCAACATATCCGCATCGTTGATGTCCATCAGCCCTACTTCCTCTTTTTCGGATAAAATTGCAAGGCTTTTTGAAAGCTCGTACTGCTGACCGTCAATCATCATAGTGGAGGCAGCCCGATTAATGGAAAAATCATTGATTTCTTCCATAATGCTGCAGGTCTTATCTAACAGTACTTTTCTGGCAATCTTTTTATTTTTTAGAAAGGTTACCTGTACTAAGTCGCCTTCCCTAAGCTGTCCCACCACGATTTCCTCGTTATAACGATTCTGCATACTGGTAGCGCCATTATAAGATAGTGTATAATTTCTTCCGGTAGCAATATTTTTATAGGTAATGGCCTGGTTCTTTTCATCAATCTTTACTATAACTGCATAGTCCAGGGAGTCTGCCTTTTCCAGCTCATATTCTTCTGTTGTTTCTTCTGTCTGCAGGACGGTTTCTTCTGTTTTGGAACAACCCATGAGCAACAGCAGCGCTCCCCAAAAAAGCAACAATCTATATTTTTTCATAGATGCCTCCTTTTTGAAGTCGTCCCATGTAGTATAACATTTTTTTTCTTTCCAAAAAACCTGTTTTATAAAATTTTTTTAATAGGCAGCTTCAAACATGGTCAAAAACTGCTCCCTTTCCTGCTCACTGGCAAGGAGAGTTTCCAATTTTTCCTTCTGTCTTTTGCTCGGTAAGGATTTTCTTTGATTTAAATATCCATTTGCGATTTTCCAGAACTTTTCGGGATAAATCAGCCTTGCGTAGATGTATCCTGCCTCTTCTTTTGTAAAAGGAAGCACCTGCTGATAGGCATCCAGAATTTCCATTCCCAGACTTCCTGACCAGCTGTTTTTTTCCAGAACTTTCCTTAAGAATAAGGTCAGATCCTTAACCTGTATATCCTGCCTGAATTTTTCAAAATTTACCACATAAACGCTTTCTTCTTCTAACAGGATATTGTGATGGGAACAATCTCCATGGCAAAACATCCCTTCTCTCAGCACTCTGTCGCAAAGCACATTTATTGTCTCTTCATTTAAGTGGCCTGCCGCTTTCTTTGCCTGTTCCTCAAAATGAGAAAAGCATTCCAGAAATAATATTTCAAAATCATTTTTTCTTGGAGTCTTCCGAATAAAATTCCTCACCCGCTTTAATTCCTGATCCCTTTTTTGAAATTCTGTACGGAATACTTCTTTGGAAATGGTAATGGGGTATTCGGTAAAATTTCCCCTCATTGCTTTATGAAGCTTTGCAAGAGCCTGGGCCGCTCTTTTACACTCTCCCCTATCCGATACATTGCATTCTTTTGCCAGATAGTAATCCTTTACCATATAAACCTTTCCGTCATAATCAACAGAAAGAATGGAATCTTCTTTATTATGTACAAAGCAATCTATATTGAAAAAGCCGGCTGCTTTTATTGAATTCATTAAAAGTTCCTGTAGTTCTACCTTTTCCCTTGGCCCGTTATATTCCGCAAACAATTTCAATCCCTTATCTGTCTCCGCAATAATAGCCCCTCTTCCCTTTTTTGTTTTATTTACTGTGAAATCATAATTTTCCAATAAGGATACTGCTCTGTCATTCACTTTTCTTCCCCCAATCCGTTAGTCAATACTAATCTTATGAAGTAAGAAAGAAAAGTATGTTTCAGTTATTCCTGTTTTTTAAATATTCCAACAAAAATTTTCGATTATTTCTTGTATTGTCTTCCAGTACAAGCTCCAGCATTTCCTTTAAAATGATGCCCATTTCTCTTCCCGGCTTTATGCCTTCTTCCATTAAATCGTCTCCCTTTAAGGCAAGGGTCTTTAAGGAAACGCATTCCTGATTTCTGATAATCTCCTCATACAGCCTTTCAACCGCTTCAAGCCTTTCCAGCTTTTCTTTCCGCATATAATCGCTTTGTGCGGCTATATCCGCCCGCTGCACCTGTAAATAGTCCGGAAAGATATCTTCTCCTATTTTATGGATAGCTCTGCGCACGTATTTCTTTTCCGGTTCAATTTTATAATCATGATATAGAACAAGCCTTGTGACCCGGTCAATAGTATCATTGTCAAATTTCAAACGCTTTAGGATATCTCTTGCAATATCAGCAGACTTTTCAGCATGTCCATGAAAATGATCATAACCGTCTGCTTCCACCGTATGCTTTAATGGCTTTCCGATATCATGGAAAAGCATGGTAAGACGCAGCACCTTTTGGTTATCCACCGCTTCCATGGAATGGATAATATGTTCCCCCACCGAATAGCAATGGTGAGGATGGTTCTGCTCTGTTTCCATGGCAAGATCGAATTCCGGCATAATAATTCCGGTAACTCCGGTTGTATATAGAAGCCTCATCTGCTCCGGATGGTTAGACATAACTAACTTAACCAGTTCTGTCTGTATCCGCTCACCACTGATGTTTTTTAATGTATATGCCAGCTTTTTTATAGCCTTCTTAGTCTCTTCTTCTATTTCATAGCCCAGCTGCGCAGCAAAGCGGACTGCGCGCATCATACGGAGAGCATCCTCTGTAAAACGTTCTTCCGGATTTCCTACTGCCCGGATAATCCCTTTTTTCAAATCCTCCATTCCGGAAAAAGCATCTACTATTCCGGCTTCTTCATTAAATGCCATGGCATTGATGGTAAAATCCCGGCGTTTTAAGTCTTCCATCAGGTTATCGGTAAATGACACTTCTTTCGGGTGGCGGCTGTCTTCATATTCTCCATCTATCCGATAAGTCGTCACCTCATAGGTTTCCCATGCTGGTGATGATAATTCTTTAGCATTTTGTTCTTTGATATGCTCTTTTACGTGTTGCCTGGCATATGCTTTCATGGAATCAGGTTTCATTAAAACAGTAACGGTTCCATGCTTGATTCCTGTGTCGATGGTTCTTTTAAACAGTTGTTTTACCTGCTCCGGCAGGGCAGAAGTAGTGATATCCCAATCATCCGGCTCCCGGTCTAGCAGGCTGTCCCGGACACAGCCGCCTACTGCATAAGCATCGTAGCCGGCCTGTTTTAGAATTGCTATGATCTTTTTTACGGATTCAGGGAGATTGATCGTCATGGTTAACTCCTTTATTGTCATTTCTTTGTAATGGCTTCTTTTTCCTTATTTTATAAATACCCACTGGTCCTTACAGGAGCGTGCTTTCTCGTAAGTAAAACCCTGTCCTGTGAATTCCTTCATCACTTCCGGGTCCTTAGCATGTTGCTCTGCAAGGAAACGGACCATTTCCCCTCGTGCCATCTTAGCTTCCGTTGCTTTTACTTTCACCCTGCCTTCTTTTGTCAGGGTTCCGAAGACACAGGTTATATATTTTACGTTTTCCTTTAAATAAGGTTCGATTGCCTTGCTGTATTCTTTGGATGCCAGATTGATGATAACAGGCTGTTCCTGTTTTTCCTGCTGACTTACCTGCTCTTTTTGATTTAATAAAGCCTTGTACAGGCGGCTTCCCCAATACCGATATAAGTTTTCTGCCTTGTCAATTGACAGCTTTGCCTGCATTTCCAGCCGATAGGGCACGATTCCATCCAAAGGCTTTAAGATTCCGTAAAAACCGGAAAGAATACGCAGATGTTTCTGTACATAGTCCCATTGATCCTGAGTGAATACTGTTGGATACATATATTGGTATTGAAGCCCTTCATAAGACAAAAGCGCCGGAGACAGGCGCCTCTTTAAGTCCATATGCTGCACACGGTCGTAATTCAGCTTTGCGATTTGTTCATTGCAATGCCATAGTTCTTTAAGCTCCTGATAGGATTTGGAGCGGAGCATTTGTAAAATTTCCCCGGATGATTCTAAATAACAGAGCATGTCCTGCCATGGTATGGAATCATCACAGATATTCATTTTTTTTGCAGGGGATATGATGATTTTCATTTAACCTAAATACTCCAGAACATCTTCCGCATTACTGGCTGCTTTTACTTTTTCAAATACTTTTTCGATGATACCTTTTTCATCAATGACGTAGGTAGTACGCACCACTCCCATGCTGACTTTTCCGTACAGCTTTTTTTCCTGCCACACGTCATAGTCTTTGATTGCTTTTAAATCCGGATCGGATAACAGAAGGAATGGCAGGCTGTATTTCTCGGCAAATTTCTGATGGGATGCCTGGCTGTCCTTGCTGATTCCTAAAACTACCACATCTTTTTCCTGAAATTTCGGAAAATGCTCTGCAAAGTTAGCTGCCTGTTTGGAACAGCCGGGGGTGTTGTCTTTGGGGTAGAAGTATACGATTACTTTTTTTCCCAGGAAATCGGACAGCTTTATGAGATTGCCATCTTTGTCGTTTAGGGCGATTTCGGGGGCTTTTGTGTTTGGGGTTAGCATGAGTGGACCTCCTTGGTTTGTTAATTGGTTAATTATTATTTGATTGACTGTACTTTTTTAGATTTCTGCTTTCATTTCAACAGGGATAATCTGTTTGCCATTTTCAATTAAGAAATTTATTTCGCAGGAAAAAAATCCCTAAAAAAAGAATTTGCACAAATAATATGATTATACCAGAATATTCCTCTAATCAGTAAATACAGGTATAGTATGGCATGGTTTGGCAGAATATGCAATGATATTTTGGGGTGGGAGTGCGGTTTTTCCAGAGAATATTCGGGTTGATTCAAGCTCTGCACTTACTTGATAAAAATCTATCTTGCCCATATATTCTGGTTTAAAATCATCAATTTTTAATCTATAGCAACTAAGCACTGTAATTCTTTGTGATAGAAAAGTAAATCTGCCCGTGTCAAGTAAAGGACAAAAAGGGGTTGAGCCATAGACATCCCTGTCCATGGCTCATATTTTACCACTGTCCTTCCCAGATTGGAACTATATTTCATGCAAAACTTCACAAGCTTCTCTTCTGCTTTTGTCTCAGCTTCTGGTTCCGCATCCGCCCCGGAGAACATCTCCGCCAGCTTTTTCTCTATGAAAAGCATCAAACTTTCATACCAGACAATTTATGAAGCATTCCTAAGCATATCGCGAATATATGACTGCAGGCCGTCCGCTTTATCAATACCATACTTTTTATTTACCCCAATATAATACTTCATAATACGCTCTTTCGGCAGAAGCTCACTGGAAGGGATACTGTCATCATATCCCTTTCTGGCTTCCTTCCACGGAGCCTCATTATGTGTAATCTTCTCCAATACCTTTCCACCATACATACCAAAGGTATTCACCACAAGGTCAATAACCTTTTTCTCATCATCCGTCAATGCGTCAACAGTACCTTTCAGAAGTGCAAATCTCGCATCATCAATGGGATTGTACTTAAAATCCCGGAACAAATCATACACCTCTGGATAAACCGGCCCATGAATCCATGCCCTGCAATCCTCCCTGAAGATTGGTCTGCCATATAATGCAGAGTAGATGCCCTGAATAAAATAAAGCAATTTCTGCAGCATAAGCGGAGTTACTTCTTCCAGCTTTTCAAATACATAGGCCAGCACCCGAAGCATCTTTTCCGATACTGAGAACAGGCTCTCTATGTTATCCGCTGCCGCCATCGCCTTCTTAAATGCTGCATCAGTCAGTTTCTCACGGTTCTCCGAAAGTTTCTGCTTCATATATGCCGGGGATGCCAGAGCAGCTCTTACTATGTCCGAATACTCTTTGGAAGGTACCTGTCCTTCCAGATACCTCGGTATTGTCACCTCGCCAAAACCAAGAGCGAGAGAAAGTGGAGCTTTTCCAATCTTATATATCTTCATCAGTTTCTCAATATCATCTATAGATACCAACCCTTCCTCTGTTCTATACTGTCCATCGATTTCCTGAATATTCTTATCAATCAATCCCAGAATGCTCATTTCCTCACCGCACTCTGCACATACAGCTGTCGTAATTCCAAACGTATACTCTTTTTCCCTTATAGTTTTTACGATGTCCCTTTTCTGCAAAAGGTATTCTGTTTCCTTCCTGCATTCAATGCAGAAGTCCCTTCTTCCCTTTTCTGTCATAATGGTCACCTCCTATTTGCCTCCTGTTTATTTGAAGTAATATGTAAGCGGATGTTTCTGCTCATGAAATGAAATTACAATCACAAAATAATTCTCCAACTTGTTAAACTTAATATATAAAGAAACTGTTTTTTCTTCCGTTCCATTTCTCTCTAAGAGCTTCACATCCTTGCCAAATACATACAATCTTTCATGTTCATATCCCACATGTTCATTTTGCAGGATTTCTGAAAAATCCATTGCCGTAAGACTCAATAGGATTTCCTTCACTTTCGCCTCATCTATAACATAATCGAGAAAAAGATTGATATTATCCTGTCTCTTGGCATTCCGAGCCAGCCGGTATCTGTCATTTCCAACAGTTTCTTTCACAGCGGAAAGATACTGTTCTATGTCTTTTTTATCTATATTCAATCCTTTATCCTCCGCAGAACGCATGATGTGTTTTTTATCTTTTTCTATCATTAGTGTAGCTTTTTGATTGGATTTTGTCAATATCCAATCATTGAAGGGATGGCGGAATAATGCAAGGTTACAATACATATGTTACAACTGAATAATTAAAAGAGCGGAGATGCTGCCTTTGTGTCATAGTTTAGTTGCCACAGCAAAACATACAAAGCCTTTCCATGCCCTGTTGAGTGCATCCAAATGGATAATCGAACTAAATTTACAGTCCCATTTGACTCTGTTTTATTCTACTATGTATTCATAAATATCCTCTCTTACGGGATTTTCCAGCTGCATTTTTATATTCATAATGGGCGCTCCATTAGCGTTTGTGGTTTCTTGTGCTAAGATGGGATTCATTTTTCCCATATAATAATAATCAGTGCCTTCGTCATCGCTTTTTTATAAAAGATATATCTTTGGGAAACGCTGATGATTAACTTTATTCTCAGTATTGTCTCATTTCGCAAGTCTTTAAAAAATGGATGGGTAAACTTATTGTCGGAAATAAATGGGCAGAATACACCTGTGATCTGTTCCAGATTTGGTAACTATCCTCACTATATCCTATTTTTTATCTCTTTACAATCCTCATATATGATTTTTCAATGCTGTTATCTTTTTAATCTGTAGATATGGAATGCTATAAACAGGCATATCCGCCAGATCACCAAACCTTTCCCTGTTGCGTTTTTCCAATACCAGCATCTGCGTCACTGATAAAATTACCTCCCCACTCCCTGCTGCTCTTAAATCCTAACTCACACAGAAATTCAGTGCTTTCTATCTTTTATTTTTCTACAAAACTTTACTCTAACTCTTACAAAGGTCTCAATCATTATTTATTCAAACATTATTCGATGATCTATGTTAGAATAATCGAGTTAACAATTACTTTCTATATAATCATACATAGCATCTAATGCTTTTTCATAATTTAAAAGTTTTTTCCTCAACTGATCACACAGTTTTTTATCAAATTGTACCTGTTTCCCATCAATTTCACCAATAATCACTCTACTATCAATTGAAGGCGCATTTTTAACATGTGCTAATGCATTTCTGTATTTTATAATTTCATCATTATACAGTTCAAAAAACTTTATTTGTCCCGCTTCTTTATCTGTCTGCAAGTATTTTTCTAATATCTCCTGAAGTTTCAATTTTAACGTTTCATTTGATTCAATGCACCAACCTAGTAACCTCGCTTGCCTATGTGCAGAAAAATCTCTTTCATTTAACAACGCATCAATATTGTCCGCATTTATATCAAAATATTTTTCATTGAGTTTTTCCGCTGTCTTAATATTATCTTTCAATATTTTTTTCTTAATATCATTAACAATCTCAGATTCTTTATCTCCCAAAGTTCGCCAAATAATACTAATCAAATCTCGAATTTTATTATCAAACTCACTGGTTGTATCCATAACAACTCCTCTGATATTTATTAGATTGTCAGCTCTTCTTACAGCTTTATCTATAAGCAACTTAACCATTTCGAGAAATTCACCATTATCTCTATCCGCAACAAAAACTCCTTGTAATCCTTCCTGTTTCATTACATCACTAATAACATCAAATCCATGGCTTGAATAAAACAAAACATCATTTACAAAATTACCACTTCTAATCATACGAATTATCTCTGAACCATAGATACTTTTCACACCATCTGGCTCATATATCTTTTCCAATTCATAATCAACTATAAGCAAATCATAATTTTGAATCTGATATTTCTCTATCACAAAATCAGAAGCCTTTTCAACTCGCTTTATTTCAACTTTAAAATTTTTATCCTTAATGTATCTGGATACTCTTCGTGATGTAGTGTTATACCACTCATCAACGTCTTCAAACCAAATTATTCTAAATGCCAAATCCATAATCAAAACCTCATCAATAGTTTAAAACCATCTTTCCACTCTTCATCTACAATTACTATAGCATTCATTTTTTTCGCATACTTTTTCACGGTATACAATCCAATCCCTGTACCGTTTGTGGTGGTAAAGCCTTGTTCAAAGACCTTCGTATTATTAACATCTTCTTTCAAACCATAACCATCATCAAGCCAAATAATGTCATTATTATTTCCATCGTTTTCAAAAATAATTTGCAGTTTACTAGCATTGGCTTTTCTGGAATTGTCTGCTATATTGTCAATGATAATACTAAATTCTAGTGGATTAAACATAATTTCCATTAAATCAACCCCAAGTACATCAACCTGCAATTTATGACTCCAATGTTTTTCAATATATGTTTTTGTAAACTTTACAATATCCATTTTCTTATTTCCAGTATCTGCCTTATATTCAGTATTAATAACCAAATTATATGTGTTTAGAATTTTAGAACATGTTTGTCTAATTTCATGAAATACTGGTAAAATTTCTTCTATTTCGTCACCGCTTCGAACCATGTCCATAATTTCTTCTATATTAGAATCTATAGAGTCGGCATAAGTTTTCATAATATGCATTGCATCAATTGCATTATCAACGGATACATCTGCTCGAGATTGTAAAACCCCAACTTGCTTTTGAGTTACTTCAAGTTCCTTTTTTGTTTTCTCATGCTCTTTTACTTCTTGCTGTAATTCTTTTCGGTTTACAATTACCTCTTTCTTTAACTTTTCGGTTTCCTTTTCCACTTTATCAGCTTGCATGAGCAACTCTATATCCGCTTTTTCTCTTGCTATTTTTTTTAGCTCTTCAATTTCAAAGCTCTTTTTCTTTTCTGTATGTTCTAAAATAACTTCTGTTAATTCTTCATTATATGTTGCTTTTAACAATAATTCTGGTTTAAATCTCGCCTTAATTTTTTTTAATACTGCTTCCAGATCGTCATACCCATCCATTATAGTTGCCAAATTTTTATTATCTATGACCTCTTCGCCCCAATGAATAATGTTAACCACATACTTTTCAAGGGGCTTTAATAAGTATTCATAAAAAAAATCTTCCAATTCAGCAGTTTCATAAGATGAAATAAAACCATTATTCCTACTAGAAGTTTCAACAAACCCTTTATTATCTCCAAAAATATCTATTCTACCACTTATCTCTCTGGTACCCAAATATCGATTATATCCTTGAGCTTTTCTTCTATCAATATTCATAAAATCTTTTTCTGGTTCACCATAAGGATATACCCTAAATCCATTTTTATATATAAAAATGCTACCATAATTTACAGATTCTATTCCCATCATTCTTGTAAAATTAATTTTCGCAGCTCTATTTAAACTATACACAGTACCTTTAATATTTTTAATGCTATATCTGTTTTTTTCTTCTATTTCAAATAACTGTATTCCCCTATCATTCAAGGTTGTCGTAATCTTCTTTCCATCCTCAGATATGGTAGCAGTTATTTTTGTTGTTTTTATATTCAATACATCAAACACATGGTTAACTATCCTGCCATTTACGATATCTTTATCAAAAACATTATCTTTGTCTTTTAATTTTTGATCATTTTCATTTTCCTCTTCAACATCCAAAATAATGTTAAACATATCATAATTTTCACTTGCTTCTGGATTTACAAGTTGTGTTAATGATTTTTTTAACTGTAACAATTCTTCTCTATTCCATTTCTCTCTCAACCCGCAAATCTTAATTATGGTACCTTGATCCTCTATTAAATCACTTTGCAAATCATCATACAGCACTTCAATATTCTGAAATTCTTTTGTATCCGCATCTTCAAATTCATTCCAATTTATTGTAACACTGTTCGTTCTAATATCTTTATTGGTTTTAGACAATAACTCAACAGTTTCTCCTAATCTATCGCACGAAAATCTGCCAACACCTTTAGCGCCGGCATAATTTCTTCTAAATTTTATATTGTCTCTGTATGTACTATTTTTCTTTTCAGAATACGCAACAAATAACCATTTATCAATTATCTCTTGTTTTGACATACCCTTTCCATCATCAATAATATATATTTTTGCCTCATCTGAATATATGTTTTTAAATTTAATGGTAACATCTCTTGCTCCAGCATCATATGAATTCTTTACCAATTCAAATATCGCAATAAATTTATCGTTTATTAATTCTTTGCCAATAATATTCTTAAGTCCAGCACTAACTTTAAAATGGAGTTTTTCACTCATTATCAATCATCTCCCGTAAAACTAATCCAACTTGTTCTGCGAACAATGGAGGTACAGCATTTGCCACCTGAGTATATCTTGGAACATCATACTTCCTACGTTCTCCTCCAGTTGTATATTTCCCTAAGAAAATATAATCATCTGGAAAACTTTGAATTCTTGCACTTTCTCTTACTGTCATTATTCTTGGTTCCGAATAATGTATAAAATCATCAGGAATTGACGTTATAGTTGAACATACGGAATCAATTTTCAAGGGTGTTACACCCCTTTTCTTCAACCCTTCTACCAAACCCATTTTAGGTGTTATTCTTATAGCTTCATCTGAAGCATTCATTAAATGCTCAAACAATTCTATTGTTTCTTGCTTAGGATTTGCGAATCTGTGGCTATCAGGTATTGCCAGCGAATCAATTTCTGCTCTCATCAATGCCTGATATGTTGATGTAATGTCACCATATATTCCATTCATAAATCTAGGGGAATCGACGCTTTGAACTTGTCCATGCCGTCTCTCCAAATCTCCGATTGCCTCACTTATAGTTACAGGCACATGAATTCCTCTTGTTAATAAAAAATCATCACGTCTTTGAGATAACATTTCAAAAAATGTCTTTGCCACTCCTCTTTTTGTTGCAAATAATATAAAACGTTTACGCTTCTGTGGCACACCATATTCCGACATTAGTATAACTTTATATCCTACATCATATCCTAATTTTTTTAGTTGTCTTATCAATTTTTGTGAATATGGTTCTCCTTTCGTTTTTTTACCTTTATACTTCCTATTAAAGCCAACCGTAAATCCGTGAACATTTTCAAAAAATAGCATTTCTGGTTCAATGATTTCAACAAACTTTATATACGAATTATATAAGCGATTTCTTATATCATTTCCTGTTCTTTTTCCAGCCATCGAAAAACCTTGACACGGAGGACCACCAACTAACAACTGCACTTGACCTCTTAATCCAATTAGCTCATTCTCGTAATCTTTTAAGAGCACATTAATATCTAAATTTGTTTGCGGCAACCAGTTCGGCCATTGAAAATGTGCTCTATTCACTATCAGATTTTGTTGCAATGTAGAAAAGGCATCCACATTTTTTTCTACAGCAAATAAGCCGGTCCATCCAGATTTCCAGAGTCCTAATGAAAGCCCTCCACATCCTGCGAACAAATCAACATACATACCTTTCCTCCTTAATGTATAAAACAATCTAGTTTAAATTGTATCAAAATTAACCATTTCAGTCAATTTCCAGATTTTAAAGCTACGAATTTAGCATACGGATAACCATCTGCCATCACTATCATTGCTTTATCTTCTGCAACCAATTCTATGCAATTCCATACGCCATCCTTAATTTTCATTAATTCTACATTCTCAATCACATATTGATTATCACTGTTTATTTTTTCAAAATAATGATTTGTATTTTCCTCTTTCAGATTTATGGTTTTTACAATATTAGCTTTTCGCTTATTTACAGAATTTCTTTTATATGCTTTTTCCGTTTTTTCTTTCAGTTCATTATAGTTTGATACATTTCTAAAAAAATACAGTTCCAATATAGTTCCCTCCTTTTTGTCTAGTTTATACCAGACACAAAAAAGAAATACTATATTTCACTCATTTGGTTAATCTTCACTTGCGAAAATGTCAAAAATCGCCTCTTCAACAACCTTCACACACTCATCCGTATGCTTCTTTATATCATCACCCCAAAACCGTATAACAGTCCATCCTTCAAACAGTAATCTCTTGTTTATTTCATCGTCCCGTTCTCTATTACGGGATATTTTACTAATCCAAAATTCACTGTTATTACTTTTCTCCAGCCTTGGTTTTAATACTTCCCAATCCTTTCCGTGAAAGAACTCCCCATCACAAAAAATCGCTATTTTATACTTTGTCAGTACAATATCCGGACTTCCCGGAAGCTTTTTATAATTCTTGCGATAGCGGTATCCTTTATTCCACAAAGCTTTCCTTAAAATAACTTCAATCTTTGTATTTTTTCCATGGATATTTTTCATATTCTTATGTCGCTGCTCTTTTGTTAAAACATCTGCCACAAAATCACCTCAACAATCAGCTTTCAATCAATTTCGCCAGTTTTTCTATTTCTTTCATTTCCTGACGTACATTTATATTCATCAAAGTCTTGACATCTATAAGAATACCTTGGATTTTTTGATATTCTTCAAAATTATCTTTCCAGTTACTAACTGCAGTACCTACTTTTAGGATTTCCGGACTACCTAAATATTTGCTTTTCAAGGAATCAAATGGCATAAGAAATGCATTATAAACCTTCATGTCATTACCATGTATTTTCTTAAATTTTTGTTCATTAGCCACATATTCCCCATATGTAATCTGCTTATTAATGGATATAGACTCTGGCAAATCCCAGGCCTTACCAGTAACCCCATATTTATAGTATTTAGCATCAAGAATATACACATTATTTCCATACAGCATAATAGTGTCTGGCTCCAATGAAGCATTATCATATCTGTTACCATTCACATACCAGATTGTCTTCGGGAAATAGTCGGCTTTATTTTCAATACCAAATACTTTATCAATCATCTTTTCCCAAACATATTCAAAACGATGTGTTCCGTACCAATAATTCTTATCTGAATCCTTGTCACCTTCAAAATCAATTATTGCCAACATATGCCTAAAAAGCATTCTGTTTCTATCGTTAAAGGTGCTGGAGATCTTTTCTTTAAGAACTGTCCTAAATACTTTTTCTCTTTTAGCTATTCTTGGTTTCTTAGGCATTACCTTCGTAAAAAGCCACCCAATTCGTTCAAAACTTTCATACACACAATATTCATGCACTAATGTGATCAGCTCATTTTCTTTTATACTGCTCTTCTTTGAAACAAAATCAAGGTAGAACACCTCATTATCCTGCACATAAGGTTTTTGCGTTTTAATTGTTCTGTTCCAATTTATCTTACCTGTTTTTGCAACCTTATACGAAACTTCCTGTTCTCTGTAACATCCTCTCGCAAAAAAATCTTTAATGATATACATATATGATTGCAGTGGGAATTCTACTTCATCAAAGCTGTTTTCCTGCCCCAGCAACTCTGATTCCTTTCTTTCTGTATTTACAGAAAGCGTTGTAAATAACAGCATAATGTCTTTCCGCAATTCCTTATTGTCATCCGAAATATGGTAACCTATCGGGAAATTAATACTAATATCTCCATCACTACATCTCAAGCCAACAAATGTATCCATTTCGTAATTCGAATTTACTCTGCATTTACTTCTAATATCAATTTCCCTCAAAAAATCACCACCTAGCTTTCAGTATTTTCTGTACTATTTTGCTGCATTTTGGAAAGCATCTTTTCATATACACTTAATTTTAGCACTGCTGCCAACTTGTCACTGGTTGCAGCTTCATAAGTAGCAACAACCTCTTCCAGTGATTTGCAATTCTCATTAAATATCGCAGTCTTATCCATTTTGAAAGCATCATCCCATAAGTACTTAAGTACTTTTTCTGGAAATCTGCTTGCTTCCAATTCTTTTTTCTTAGCAAAATATGTTCCAAGCCGCTTATCCTCAGAACTTGCCATATCAACATTAATCTCAATCACCATGTCATTGATAACAGTAGCAAATGCACCCCAGTTTACTTTAGTTCCTGCGATTATATCTTTGGAGTGCTCAGACTTATTAAACCTATTTTCTATCTGTTTCATATTCCATCTTCGCTGAAACGCAGTATCTAAGGTAAATACATTCTGATCTGCAGTATTCATAGTTGCCAGAATAAACATATTAGAAGGTATCCTTACTGGATGTTCCTCATCTTCATATACTTCCTTTGCAACATCATAATTTGAAATACCATATTCACTTTCACCAACTTCTTCAGCCGGAAATTCATCCTCATCCTTTCTATCAAGAAGCTGGAATATCTCACCAAAAATTGCCGGTGCATTACCACGATTCAACTCTTCAATAACAAGATAATAATAATTCTCCGGGTCATTCTCTGCCTTCTTCAATATTTTCGTGAATGGTCCTGGTGTAAATACATATTCCAATTTGTCATTGCCAGCATCATCTTTTTTTACTCTAGGTAAAATCTGACCAACAAAATCAGAATACATATAATCTGGATGGAATACTATTCTTTCCATATACTTTTCATCAGCACAATATTTTGTCTTAATTTCATAACTTTTTCCAGCTCCCGGAACACCATATAACAGAATATTCTCGGCCTTAGTTTTACGCACACCAGAGGTTATCTCTTCTTTCTTTTGTTCGCAGCCATCAGAAATTGAAATGCCATATGCATTTTTGTTCAGACACCTGTAAACATTTAACGCTTTTTGCAATTCTGTAGAGTACGATTCATTAAGTTCTGCTGCTTTTATAATATCTGGTGCCCTAAATTCCTTTTCAATGATATTCTTGCCATATTTAATTCCAAAAATATGTATAGAAGCAACTTGCATTCTATCCTCAGCGTTACTGTACATTTCTTTAAGAATAAAACCCAGTTCTTGAATCGTATACTCTTTGTCTTCAAATTTAAAATCTTTAATTTCAATAAGTTTTTTTATGTCTACCTTTGTATTTGTAGGAAGCTTATAGAACTTGTTATTAAGCGTAGAAAGATGATATTCCCCTTTTGTTTCGTCCACAGCTTTTATACCTATACAATCATAAAATAATTTTTCCTTATGCTTCAATAACACCAAATAATCTCCTGTATGTAACAGCTTTCTGAATGTTACAAAAGCTTGATCGTCTATAGTAGTAAGTGATAATTGAACTTGATCAGCCTGTTCTTTCCTTCTACTCCTTACAATACTGGCACAGACGCATCTACTTCCACTTCCCTCAAAAACAATTCCACTTTCTTCACCACCAGACAAGTAATTAATATTGTCTTTGTAAATATAAAGTGGAATCTGTGTGATAAAATATTTCTTCAACTGTTCGTCTCTGTCATCATAATTGCACTTAAAATACCCATCGGCCATTAAATATGGGAACATATTCATCTGCTCGCCTGATATTGCAATATGAGTCTGATTTGTTGTTCTGCCTTCATCTAATGTATTTGATGCCTCAAGTCTTTTAACAATTATTCCATCATATTCATTCACTGCATATTCTGGAATAATGTTTTGTATAATCTCTATTGCTTCTGTAAAATCCATCAAGCATTACCACCTTTCATATAACGTTTAATCACCTGTGCTATTGCTCTTCCCAAAAGAGGCGGAACCGAATTTCCTATCTGCATATATGTTTTTGTATATGCTCCCCTAAAGAAATAATCATCTGGATATGATTGCACTCTGGCTGCTTCTCTAGGAGTAAGTCCTCTTGCCTGTGTAGGATGTATATACATATTACAATCGAACTTCATATGTGCAGTTATCGTTTTACAAACCTTATTATTCTCGAGCTTAAAGTACTTATCTTTAAAGATATCGTTTCTTCTGGCATATGGCATAATATCAGCAATTTTTGGATCATCGGAACGATCACCCTGTTCCATACGCCTATAAATCTCAATATCCCTGTCATTGTTATATCTTGCCTTATGGTTTGATACTACTGACACAGTTCTTCCCTGATTTATATAAGTGATATAATCATTTGTATCAGTGATAGTATTCTTTTCAATTTTATAACCACATTCCTCTGAACCTGCCTCAGTAGCATTCTTTATTCTGGAAGCTTCTAATTCTCTAAGTGCATATAATGCATCTCCTAGGTTATGTTCTGGAATACTTTGGCTTAATTCAAAAATCTCATTAAAAATCTGTTCATTATCAACATCAATACAATTTCCAATATAAATCAATCTTTCACGGTTCTGCGGAACACCAAAATCTTTCGCATTCAAAACATGACACTCTACCGAATAACCAATGTTTCTAAAATCTTCTTTTACCTGTTTTGCAACAGACAACATACCCTTTACGTTTTCCATAACAAAAAATTTAGGACGTACTTTTTCTACAACCTCAACATAACTTTTATATAAATAATTCCTAGGGTCATCTATTAATCGCTGTCTGTTAGCCATACTAAAGCCTTGACAAGGTGGTCCTCCAACCACAATGTCAACACTTCGCCCCGCAAGCAATTCATCCAGATTTTTAACCACCTCCTTGATATCGCCTAACACAATATGGTCTCTTGGTGTTTCCGGATGATTGTGTGCATATGTATCCACACAGCAATCTTGAATATCATTTGCAAGACTTGTTATAAATCCTTCCTGCGTAAACCCTAATGATAAGCCACCTGCTCCACAAAACAAATCAATCATTTTTAACGAACTATCATTGACGTTCTCTCTAGCATTCTCAATATAAGTATTACAATACTTGCATATTGGACACTTCACACAAGTTTGTTCTTTATCATTGCAGATAACTGACAATTTCATGAAGGCTTCTTTCAATTCTTTATCCATTTCAACCGTTTCACGATATAATTCCGCTCTTGTTTTCAGAAACTCTTCACTCATATCTTTTGTGATGCGTTCCAAACACCTGTCTATAGTTTTGCACTTTTCATAACTTAATCCAGCTTCTACAAACGCTATAAACTCATTCTTGTCATTCTTGTATTCCATTTTAATCTACCCACTCTCCAAGCTCTTTTAATGTGTCCTTCACGGATTGGGCAACAGATCTTGATACATTTACTGTAACTGCATTACCAAACTGCTTATATGCCTGACAGTCAGACACCGGTATCACAAACGAGTCTTCAAAGCCTTGTAATCTTGCACACTCTCTCGGTGTAAGTCTTCTTACCTTTCCCTTTTGTGTTACATAATTATCCTGACATGCTCTATGCATTTTTGCCATGGTTGCACATAATGGTCTTGCAATCTTTAAATCAATCTCTGATTTTGCCTTATATCCGCCTGTTCCATCGGATAATATTGTAGGTAATATCTTGTCCGATAAAAAGTACTTATTATCCACATCCTGCTCAAGTAGATCCTGCAATGTTTTATCAAGCTTCTGTTTTTCTGGAAATTTATATTCAGCCGCACCATTATCAAAGCATACGATATATGTTCTGTTTCTGGTCTGTGGCACTCCATAATCTGCTGAATTTAATATGTCACAGAACACTTTATACCCCAATACATCCTGCAATATTCGGTATATTTCTTTATATGTCTTTCCATTATTATGAGTTTTTAAAGAACGCACATTTTCTAAAATAATTGCTTTTGGTTTTTTTCCTTTTTTATTTTTATCATCAATAATTTCTGCTACTCTAAAAAACAATGTGCCTCTTGTATCTTCGAATCCTTTCTGCGCCCCCATCATACTAAATGGCTGACATGGAAAACCACCTATCAGCACATCACAATCCGGTATTTCATCCAAAGATATTTCATTTATATCACCCAATACAATATGTTCACCAAAATTAGCCTTATATGTCTGCACTGCAAATTTATCAAAATCATTTGCCCATATTATATCATAACCTGTATCTACAAAACCCTTGTCAAGTCCGCCAAGTCCACTGAAGAATGATACAACTTTCATCTATTCTTCCTCCTTTAGCTTACTACTCTTTATATATTCTCTAATCCATAAACCTATTTCTACAGAAGCTGTTTTTCCCTCACTGTGCAATAATGTCATAAATTCGTCCTTAACTGCTGGTTCAATCGAAATTTCTATTTTCGCCGTTTTTCTGCGACCTGCCGGCCTTCCACAATTACTCTTCTTTTTATTTATCATTGCATTTTCCTCCGTTTTATAAACCTATTATATAATGTTTATATCAGGGTGTAAATAAGAACTTTAAAAAACTTTCAGTATACACATCAACGCCCTCTTGGTATAATAGAAATAAATCCAAAGAAAGGAAAATTTTGAATGTATAGACAAATTATTGATGAATTAAACTGTTTTTTAAACTTTATAAATGTACCTGGATCACAGCTTAATCCCGATGCATTTCAAGGAGTATTTATCAAGAAGCTTTCTAATCAAAACATTATTAAAGATAAACGCAGAATAAATGCTGGAGATACTGTTTCTACTGTTAACCAGACACATATTGATGTTACTGGACGCCAGAGTATGCTATTCTTCTTCGAAGAATTAAATAATAGTACAACTTCCTCCCAGAGTATTGATATTGATCTATATGATAACAATTTAAGATTCCTTCGCAAAAATGATACTGCCACACGACAAGTTGATGCGAATGGGAATACGTACTTTGTACGTTCTTCGATTGCTGTTCCAACTTACTTAACCGACTGGGACTTAACACTTCACAGTTCTGCTTACAAAAAATATGGACATGCTGGCGAACAGGTACAAATTAACATTCCCGATTCGGAGGAGCCATTTACGCAACTTCAAAGATATGCGTTTCAAGACGATGCTCTTGTCATGCTAAGATATGATTTCCTACGTTACACGGCACTTCTCATTCCATACGAATTATGTGGTAATTTATATTCCATTACAAACACTCATGGTAATCAGAACGTAAACATTGCTGTGCTCAATTCGGCTTATAATCCTGCATTGGCTCACCAGATACAATATGAAGTCATTACCAAAAATGTAGTTTGCGATGACATTGCTGCTACAATACTGCAGAACACATTAAATAAAAATTCTGGAGCAGGCACAGACATTGAAAGGATTGTAAAAACACGAGTATCACAAGGCTCGTTCCGCAAACTTCTACTATTAGAACGCCATCAATGTAACCTTTGTGATATTTCTACCACATCAGTATTACGTGCCAGCCATATCAAAGAATGGTCCGAATCTTCCAGAGAAGAACGCATTGATTCAAATAACGGACTACTTCTCTGTGCCAATCATGATGCTTTATTTGACCGTCATCAGATTTCATTCAACCCAAATTCTGGCAATATTTGTATATCAGCATCCATTGATGCAGAGCAAAGAGAGGCACTAAATCTATCTAACTCTTTCAATCTCCCTATGTCAGATAGAATGAAAGCTTATATGCAGGTACATTATAAAAAATTTACTGATAAAGAGAATACGTAATTTCACCCAAGGGACAGAGGATAACTTTTTCCCTTATTAATAATTGCTCTTTTTTCATTTCCCATACTCTGAATTTTAAACGAGGAAAAGCAATACCCTCTACTGTATCAAATTAGTCTTATCCTATAAAATACCCATCCAATTTTCCCGTCCACAGTTTCCTCTGAACAAAACACATATACAACGTCTAAAATCAAGCTGACAAACCCCTAATGCTTCTCAGATTTCTTTCACCTGTCAAAAATATACCACATTCCCACTGTGGCAAAAGTCAGCAATGCTCTTTTCTCACCTTTTCTGTGAAAGCTACCTAATTTGAAGAAGCAAGGTAATTCCACCTTCCCTAATAAATACAACGCTTATTATAAATTCACTGCAATGTCTTAGTCCTGCCCCCAAGGGAGATAATACCTTCTTTTTATTTTTACTGTCGTTATAAAGAAATTATAGTCTGTATTCTAAATTAAACTAAAAATTGCCATCTACAGATGCCGTTCTTACACCATCAGCAATTTCCTTATATAGTTCTTTGTTTATCTTTCCATCATAACCTTCCATCCTTCAGATTTTATAGCAATTTATTCTTAAATAATATTTTTCAACATTTCAATAATTGTAACATCCGCTGGCAGCCACTCCACCGAATCCAAAGTCTCTCTCGTTAACCACTTGGCCTCACTATGCTCTAAAAGTTTTAAATTCCCTGACTTTATAGTGCACAAATAACATTTCATATGTAAATGAAAATCTGGATAATCATAATCTGTCTCTGCAAAACACTGTTCAGCCAAAACCTCCGTCTCTAATTCTTCCCAAACTTCTCTCACAACCGCTTCCTCTGGTGTTTCACCCGGTTCAACCTTTCCTCCCGAAAATTCCCACATACCCTTAAACTCTCTATATCCTCTCTGAGTTGCAAATACTCTATTTTCCTTCTTAATGATTGCCGAGGCTATCTCCACTACCTTCACTATTCCTGCCATCCTTCCTACATTCCATTTTCCGCTTATAAATTCTTATTTTTTATCTATACTTTTTTACAACAGCATACAACCAAAATCCAGCTCGTCACATATTATTAAAAAGCAAAATTCCATATTTACAACCTTTTACACTTCCTGTATAATACACTCATAACAACATAAGCAATAATGCGCTGAAAAGCCCGGTGCCTATTTATAGGCGCTTCTGCTCAAAGGTGCAATGCAACATGAAAAGGGGCTTCCTATACGGTGTTTGTTTACAAATGCTTGAGTTAGGAAGTTCTTTTATTTTTTCTATTTCAAATAGTCATAAATTATTATCCACACAACTTAAGCACTTCTCAATTACCTATATCATACAACACCAAACCCTATTATACAACTAAAACAAACAAAAAGCCCCAAAATTTTCATTTTGGGACTTTTTGCTATCATCTATCACATACTTTCAAAAAATCAATTTTACTTTTTATACCGAATCTTTACACTTCATTTTCAACCTCAAACTCCCTGCCAAAAACCCTTCTTACGCACTCTCCTCAAACTGCGAATTATACAAATTACAATAAAACCCGCCACGCTCCATCAATTCCTCATGGCTGCCCTGCTCGATAATATCCCCATCCTTCATAACCAGAATCAAATCCGCATTTCGGATAGTGGATAAACGATGGGCAATAATAAAGCTGGTTCTTCCCTCCATCAAGTTATCCATTGCTTTCTGTATCCGGACTTCTGTTCTGGTATCAACGCTGCTGGTGGCCTCATCTAAAATCAGCACCCGGTTATCTGCCAGAATTGCCCTTGCTATGGTTAAGAGCTGCTTCTGCCCTTGGGAAACATTAGAAGCTTCTTCATTTAACTCCATGTCATAACCTCCCGGAAGGGTCTGAATAAACCGATGAGCATGTGCCGCCTTTGCCGCTTCAATTACCTCTTCGTCTGTAGCGTCTAATCTGCCGTAACGGATATTTTCCATAATGGAGCCTTTAAACAGCCAGGTATCCTGAAGGACCATTCCAAAGGCTTCCCTTAATTCCGTTCTGTCGAAATCTTTTATATTATGTCCATCCAGTAAAATAGCCCCATCTGTCACATCGTAAAAACGCATGAGCAGTTTTACCATAGTAGTCTTTCCTGCTCCGGTAGGTCCTACAATGGCAATCTTCTGTCCTTGCTTTACCTTAGCTGAGAAATCGTTGATGATGATTTTATTGGGATTATACCCGAATTTTACATGCTCAAAGGTTACATCTCCTATTAAATCAGAAGCATGCATGGGCGCATGGTTTTTTGCAAACTGCTCTTCTTCCTCTTCTTCTAAGAATTCAAAAATACGCTCTGCCGCCGCTGCTGTGGACTGGAGCTGATTAGACACCTGGGCAATCTGGGTAATGGGCTGAGTAAATTGTTTTACATATTGAATAAAGGACTGGATATCTCCTACTTCAATGACCCTTTTAATATTCAGGTAGCCGCCTATAACCGCTACCGCTACATAGCCGAGATTTCCTACAAAACTCATAACAGGCTGTGCAAGCCCGGAAAAGAACTGTGACTTCCATGCAGAATCGTAAAGCTCTTCATTTACCCTGCCAAATTCTTCTTCGAAGCTTTCCTCTGCACCAAACAGTTTGACTACCTGATGTCCGCCAAAGGTTTCCTCTACCTGACCATTTACATGACCTAAGTATTCCTGCTGCTTCACAAAGTACTTCTGGGAATGTTTGATAATAAAACCAATCATTCCACCGGATATGGGTAGAATCAGCAGGGCAATCACTGTCATAAGAGGGCTGATGCTCAACATCATAATGAACACCCCTAGCAAGGTGGCCACACTACTGATCAACTGGGTAATGGTCTGGTTTAAGCTCATACCTAATGTGTCCACATCATTAGTGATTCTGGAAAGAATTTCTCCGTATGTTTTTTTATCATAATAATTCATAGGCAGTCTATGAATTTTTTCCGATATTTCCTTTCTCATGCGAAAAGCCGTCTTTTGGGAAATTCCCGACATGACATATCCCTGTACATATCCACACAAAGCGCTGATGGCATAAAGAGCCAAAAGCGTAACTAATATCCAACCTATTTTTTTAAAGTTGATTCCACTGCCTCCATTAATCTTATCAATAAGACCGTTAAATACTTCTGTAGTTGCCTTACCGAGCACCTTAGGTCCGATTACATTAAACACGGTACTGCCCACTGTAAATATCATGACAATAAGGATGGCGCCGTGATATTTACTCATGTACTGAATGAGTTTTTTAATGGTCCCCTTGAAATTCTTTGCCTTTTCTCCCGGAATCATACCGCCTCCCGGTCCTCGCCCCGGCCCTCTTCTGGGAGGTCTTTTCATAACGTTCTGTTTATTTTCTTCATTCATGTTATCGTACCTCCTTTTTGTTGGTATCTTTTCCTGCGCTGGCATTCATTTCTGCTTCTGATAACTGGCTGGCTGCAATCTGACGGTACACTTCATTCCCTGCAAGCAATTCTTTATGGGTGCCTTCTCCTACGATTTTTCCATCATCTAACACAAGAATTTTATCTGCATGAAGAATCGTACTGATTCTCTGGGCTACAATAATAACTGTGGCATCCTTGGTTTTTTCATTTAATGCCTTTCTAAGTATTTGATCTGTTTTATAATCCAGGGCGGAAAAGCTGTCATCAAACACATAAATCTTCGGCTGCTTTGCAATAGCTCTGGCAATGGACAGGCGCTGCTTCTGCCCGCCTGAAACATTTCCGCCTCCCTGGGCAATATGCTCTTCAAAGGTATCCTGCTTTGCCATAATAAATTCACTTGCCTGGGCAATCTCAGCGGCTTCTTCTATCTGCTCTAGAGGAACATCTTTTCTTCCAAAGCCAATGTTGCTTTTAATAGTACCGGAAAACAATATACCCTTTTGAGGTACATAACCAATCATATCCCTTAAGCTGGCAAGATCTAACTGGCGGATATCCACTCCGTCAATTTTAACAGCGCCTTCCTTGACGTCATAAAGCCTTGGAAGAAGCTGGACCAGAGTGGATTTACCGCATCCAGTGCTTCCGATAATGGCTGTTGTTTCCCCGGGATTAGCCGTAAAATCAATATCCTCCAGCGCATCTTCTTTTGAATTGGGATAAGCAAAAAATACGTGCTCAAAACTTACTACACCCTTTGTATCCTTTTCTAACTTTTTAGAACTCTCCGGATTATTGATACGGGTTTCTGTATTTAATACTTCATCTATACGAACTGCAGAAACTGCCGCTCTTGGAAGCATAACAGAAACCATAGTAATCATCAGGAATGACATGACAATCTGCATCGTGTAAGTAATAAATGCCATCATATCACCTACCTGTAGATTCCCCATATCAATCCCATGAGCTCCTGTCCATATAATTAGCACAGTAATTCCATTCATAATAAACATCATGGTGGGCATCATAAATGCCATAGTCCGATGGGTAAATAACTGTGTCTTCATCAAATCCGTACTGGCATCCCGGAAACGATCTTCCTCATGTTTCTCCCTGCCAAAGGCACGAATTACGGAAATGCCGGTAAGTGTTTCTCTGGAAACCAGGTTCAATCTATCCACAAGCTTCTGCATCATTTGAAATTTTGGCATAGCAACTATCATAAGAATTCCTACAAGGAATAGTACCAGTGCTACCGCCACCGCAATGATCCATGTCATATGGGTTTTTGTCTGAACCACTTTTATAATTCCACCAATACCAATAATGGGAGCAAACAGCACAATCCGGAAAATCATAATCAACACCAACTGAACCTGTTGAATATCATTGGTACATCTGGTAATCAGGGAAGAAGTGGAAAACTGGTTTATTTCTCCGTTGGAAAAAGAAACTACTTTCTTGTATACTTTATTTCTCAAATCTTTTGCCACACTTGCCGCCAGTCTGGAAGCTATAAAAGCTACTAGAATAGATACGAGCATACCCAAAATGGCAATTCCAAGCATCTGCAGCCCTTTATTTTTCAAATAATCCATCTGCATTTTATCAATATCCATCCCAAGTGCCTCATATTCCGCTGATACAAAGGCAATTGCCGTGGCTTCACCGATTAAATCAGACATATCCTCCATTTTTTCTGAAATTCTGTCACAAATTTCCAGTATCGTTTCCTTAGGAAGCATAGAAAATGCAGTAAGAATATCCGTATCTTCAGGAAGGCCCATTTGAGAAATTAACTGGGTCTTCATGGCATCCGCCTCATCCCCTTCGGATGCAAGCATAGCAAGTATGGTTTCTTTTTCAATGAGCATCTGCTTGAATCTCTCATATTCTTCTTCGGAGACGTATGTAATTCCATCTTTTTTTGATCCTTTATCCTCTTTTTCACAGGCAATTGCCAGCTCATAATCTGTATCCTTCTTTATATATCCGTCCCGAAACAGCTCTTCTTCCTCCTGATTCATAAAAAGAATCATTTGTTCAAAAGTCTCTTCTCTCATCCTTTCCGGCACCGGACCTTCAATTCCTTTTGAT
This sequence comes from Lachnospiraceae bacterium, assembly GCA_014804675.1. Taxonomy (GTDB): domain Bacteria; phylum Bacillota; class Clostridia; order Lachnospirales; family Lachnospiraceae; genus RGIG3040. The sequence continues at coordinate 98,965 of JAAUZH010000012.1, read as the reverse complement.
TGAATGCCCACATCTACTATATCTGATGTATATTCCGGCAGGGCAAGGTCACAGTTTGCCTGAACGAAAAGCAAAAGCAAAATAAGAATCATGATATACCATGATTTTTTTGCAAACTTTAATACTTTTATCATAATGCTATCTCCTCATTTTATTGACCGGCCTTTCATCCGGTAATTTCTTATTATATGAGCTTATTTTTTAATCTCAAGAACATTTTCAGAATTTTTAGAAAATTTTTACAATTTTTAGATTTCCCATGATATTTTTAAAAGAAGAAGGCAAAAAGAAGAAGAAAAAGGATAGTGGAAATCACACCACGTTTCCATTTTTCTTTTTGTGCAACACGTGTTTTTCCCTTTTTCGTTTCGGGCTCAATTTTCATAGCTTCTACCTGACTGAACCATTCCCGTAGCTGGCTGTTCATAATCTGACCTTCCAGTTTTTTTTCTATCTCATCCAATCTTTCCATATCATTTTGATATTTTGTCAGACGTTCTGCACATTCGGCCTGTTCCATAGCTATGGTAAATACTTCGTTTTTCTCACAATAATGATTTCCCCATCTTGTACCGGAATTTTCAAACCAGAGCATAAAGGAATCTGCAGTTTTTATAAACAGAGCCAGCATCACTCCAAAATAAAAGACTCCGCCAATAAGATAAATAAGACCAAAGGCAGAAGTTACAAATGAATCTCCGATTCCGATAAGATATAGAAAGACCCTTCCTATAATCAGCAAAAATAAAAAAATTGCTGAAGAAACTCTTAATCCTGTGTTGCATAAATCCAGATTTCTTCCCAATTCCCTGTGTCGGGAAGAATTGCTTGCAATGGCAAATTCCAAGTCCCTTTTTTTATAATAAATAGAATACTCCAACTGTTCCATCAGCTTTTGGCTCTCATCTTTTTCCTCTATATATTCCATAAATATTCCCTTTTCTTCCAAACATCAGATATATCCTTACTATTTCTTTTTACGTATATATTTTAACAGTTCGTCATACTGCCGGTACATCTTCTGCACACCATTTTCCAGTAAATAGTAATGCATAATATAAGGCACCAATAAAATCAGCAAAGCAATCAGCAGACATATGAGCCCCGGGGAAAATGATACTATTAAAAGAAAAAAGGTTCCAAAAGTCAATAGTGCAAAAGTAATAGTCACCAAAAGATGAATCAGTCTTTCGTGGCTGAAAAATTGTATTTGAACTAAATGCTCCTGCAGGATTTCTTCATAGGAAAGCCCGGTTTCATTTTTTTTAAGCACATTATCCACATATTCCATATAGCTTATGATCCGGTTTTTCATCTGCATCTTCCTTTCTATTTTATCAATCTTACCGTTTCCCTTGCAATGGCAAGCTCTTCATTAGTCGGCACTACCATGGCAGTTACCCTGGAACCCGGCTTGGAAATAATCACTTCTTCCCCTCTTATGCCATTTTTCTCCTGGTCTGTTTCAATACCCAAATAGCCTAAATATCCTAATATATCTGCTCTTACACTCCCATTATTTTCTCCAACTCCTGCGGTAAATGCAATAACATCCACTCCATTCATGGCTGCCACATAAGCTCCTATGTATTTTGCAACCCGGTAGCTATAGGTTTCCAATGCGGCTTTTGCCAATTCATTTCCTTCTTCTGCAGCCTGCCCCAAATCCCTGAAATCACTGGAAAGTCCCTTCGACAAACCAAGAACCCCCGACTTTTTATTGCAGATATCAATCATTTCTGTGGCTGTCTTATGCTCCTTTTCGCAAAGAAAGCTGATAATAGCAGGGTCCAGATCACCGGAGCGGGTTCCCATAATCAAGCCCTCCAAAGGTGTCAGCCCCATAGAGGTGTCTATAGATTCTCCGTTTTTTACGGCAGTAATCGATGCACCATTCCCCAAATGGCAGACTATCATTTTTAATTCTTTCCTATCCTTACCCAATATTTCTGCGGCTCTTTTTGATACAAAGTCATGGCTTGTACCGTGAAAGCCATATCTTCTTACTTTATGATTTTCATAATATTCATATGGAAGGCCATAAAGATATGCTTTCCTGGGCATTGTCTGATGAAAAGCCGTATCAAATACTGCCACCATAGGCACATTCGGCATAATAGCCTTACAGGAATTGATACCGATTAAATTAGCCGGATTATGAAGAGGTGCCAGATCATTGCATTCCTCAATCGCCTCTAAAACAGCATCGTTAATCACTACGCTGTTTGCAAATTTCTCTCCTCCATGAACAATACGGTGTCCTACTGCTCCTATCTCGCTTAAGGATTTTACTACACCAACCCGTTCATCTGTTAATTTTTCGATGACATATTTTACAGCCTCGGTATGATTCTTCATTTCCACTTGAGCAGTGATTTTTTCACCATCTTTTGGCTGATGAGTAATGGCACTGCCCTCAATACCAATTCTTTCGCAAAGCCCTTTTGCCAACACCTCTTCCGAATCACTGTTAATAAGCTGGTATTTTAAAGAAGAGCTGCCACAGTTAATTACTAAAATATTCATAATATGATACCTCTTTTCATTCTAAATAATAACTATTTTATTATAGCACCGTTAACATGCTTTTTCCATAAAAAAGTCCCCAAAACAGCAAGCAATTATCTGTAAAAGCTTACTAGTCCTGAAGACTTTTTTATTATCAATAGTATAAAAAGTAATTATTTTTCCAAAAGCTTAACCCGGTTCTTTGTTTCCTCTATCTGACCATAATTATCCAATGCAAGCTCATAGATGTATGTGACCTTTTCATTTAATCCTTTGATTTCTTCATGGATTCCATTAATTTCTCCATGAAGCCCATCATTTTCCTTATGCAGCCCATTAATTTCTATCCGGATTTCCTTGATGTCTTTATGAATTCCATCAATTTCTTTATGGATTCCATCAATCTCTTTATGAATTCCATCAATCTCTTTATGGATTCCATCAATCTCTTTATGAATTCCATCAATCTCTTTATGGATTCCATCAATCTCTTTATGAATTCCATGAATTTCTTTATGGATTCCATCAATCTCTTTATGAATTCCATCAATCTCTTTATGAATTCCATCAATCTCTTTATGAATTCCATCAATCTCTTTATGAATTCCATCAATCTCTTTATGGATTCCATCAATCTCTTTATGAATTCCATCAATCTCTTCATGCACCTTGTCAAATTCCTTGTGCATCCAGTCGAACTCTTTGTGCATGTATGCAAATTCCTTATGCATATATGCAAACTCTTCCATCATTACTGCAAGTATTCTCTCTTCCATATTCTCACCGCCTTATTGTATTACATATAATACCATACGTTAAACCGTTTGTCTATAATGTTTTCAAGGTGCAAATATACTATTGATAATAAACTCAAACTGGAAGCTTTGGCGAAATGCCTGAAACGTAAAAACGTTATTGAATTTCCCATGATTTGAATGTATTCATATGTTAACACAGATGAAAAAATACTGCAATAATAAATTTGCATTTATTTCAGGTTTATTTTAAAAACGGTAACAGAGCAGTTTATGCTCCATTACCGTTGAATAAATGGGGAATAGTGGATTAAAAAGATATAAAACCAGTTATCAAAAATATTTTTCCACTATTTTCTTCGCTCTGTATCTGGAAAAATTAAATGTACGAAGTCCCATGTTCTCTGTTTCATATTGCACTGTATTATAATAATATTGTAATTTATCGCTATCTACCTTTAATCCCTCCTTTTGAGTAAATAACCCTGCTTCTTCCATAGCAGGCGCTGCATCAAAGCTTAAATGATAAAATAGGTATTTTTCATCCAAGTATTTGTCTTCATAGGAGAAGGATGTTCCATCCTCTTTCATCTCTTCATAATATCCCATTGCTTTCCTGATGTTATATTTAGCAATGAAGTAATCCGGTTTCGCCAGGCTGAAAAACAGGTAGCATAGGGTAACCACTATCATGCAATAGCGAAACAGCGGAAAGCTTATCCTGTATATGGAAATCAGAATTCCGGTTAACAGCAGTGCAAGCACTGCCAGCGTCCACAGCACAAGCACACGCAGAAACGTCAAATAATAGGTTTTTATATACCAAATCATACGCATGGCACTGGATGCAGTCATTATATAAGTACATGCGGAAAACACAGTTAAAATAACCTTCAGCAGAGAATGGTCCCTAAACCGCTCCACACACACAAGAACTACTCCTAAATTGATGAAGCATACAAAAAGCAGCTGAAAAAATCCTTCTCTTGCATAGCTTGCATAAGTATAACCAGAGGGCAGTTCCATGTTTCCCATAAATAAATACAAAATCTGTATTGCACTGAATACCAGATAAATAATAGTCAAAAGGGAGGTAAACGTTATGGCAATTAATGGCTCTAAGGTTTTCTTATCCGTACAGTCTTCCTGAAGCTGCTTTTTAGAAAACCAGACAATCAGCCCATAGGAGCCTAAAACAACCAGCAAAGTAGTAATTGCAATCCCAATTAGATTCGTAGGAATTACAATATTTCCTAACATACTTTGTAGAATAGTGCGAAAAACTGCATCCGCACTCATAAGAAGGGTACATACAACCAAAAGCATAGGAATTGCAATTATAATTCCAAGCCAAATATACTTACTCTTATCATCTTTTTTCTGGATATTTTCTTTTTTCTTCTTATAATACGAAAATCCTTTAAACAAATAATGAAGGCAGCCAATGCCTCCAAAAAAAGCAGAAAGCATGGAAGCCAGCTGTTTTCCAAAATGCCATTCCAAATCCTCATAAAAATGATGAATCAAAAAGCCAAATAATAATAAGAAGATTCCAACATAATTAAAGAAAATCAGCACACTGCTGCAAGTCCGGCAATTAGAAATCCCTAACAGACAGGCAGAAACCACATAAAACCATGCGTCCCTTTTTAAAGGAATCTCTAATTTTCTCATACAGCTGATAAAATAAGCAAAGGTTCCTGCCGTGAAAATCGGCATGGTAATGCCGTATACATTTTTATATAAACAAAAGCTGTAAAAAATGCCATAAAGAATGCTTAATACACCAAAAAACTCAAAATTAGATAAGATTTCTTTTACCTTGCTGTTTTCACCTGCCAGTAATCTTTCTTCTTCCTCTTTCTGGATAATTGTTTCCACCTGCGATACAGGTATGTTAGGATAGTTATTTTCATTCATGATACATTCCTCTCTCAACTTTTTCATTTTGAACAATTACAAAATACCTACCCGGTAAAACCATTCCTTTAGGACTCCTTCTCTTCTTCCACATCCGGTACATATTGAAGTATATCCCCCGGCTGGCAGTCTAATGCCTTACAAATGGAATCCAAAGTAGTAAGTCTTACTGCTTTCGCCTTATTATTTTTTAAAATAGATAAATTTGCCAGAGTAATATCAATTTCTCCTGCTAACTCTGTCAACCCTACCTTACGTTTTGCCATAACTACATCTAAGTTTATTATAATTGCCATCTTTCCGTCCTCCTATATAGTTAAATCATTTTCAAGTTTATAGGTTACGGCTTTATCAAAGACTTCCGACAATACTTTACTAAACAGTCCTGCTATCAGAAAAACCAGAACTACCACCAATACACCCGGTGTAATATAAAGAAAGAGGCGAATTACGGTAATCACCGCAATACAAAAGCTATAAGTGCCCATCTTCCGCAGACTGTCTACATTTTCCTTTACAAAGCAGTCATGGTTCAACACTGTCCGAAACATTTTCCGAAGCTCACCGATAATGAGTATGGCAAATATTCCCGATAAGAAAAATAAAATGACCAGCTGTACGTAATATTCCCGGAAATAGGAATTTATCTGTCCGTACAGCTTAAAGGTAAAAGGCAGGGAAATACATACTGGTATCCCTAAAAAATACATGGCATCCAAAAGTAATTTTGTAATCTTTGTTATTTTGCTGTTCATGATAGGATCCTTTCTTATCTTTTATTTGGAGTTTTGGCCAAAACTCCCCACATGTGTATATGAAATCGGCATATGATTCCTTTTTCATTTACCACAATATACCACCATGGAAATCGAAAGTCAATATAAATTTATCGAAAATCAATAAAAATTTATTATTTTTCGATTTTGGTTCGGACAAAAAGAAAAAGGCCAAACGCCGTATCTATTACGATCATTCAGCCTCTTTTCTTCATTCTTCCCAAAACAGCTCATCCAGAGTTTTCCCCAAGACCTTGCAAATTGTCCTGCATAGATTGATAGTTGGATTATAATCACCCTTTTCAATGGCACTGATGGTCTGTCTGGACACCCCCACCTTTTCTGCCAGATCCTGTTGGGACAAGTCCAGAGCCGCCCGGGCAGATTTCAGTTTCAGATTTTTCATTCCTGCTCATCCTCTCCATCCCTACAGACCTTCTTTAAAAACATAGTCAAAAATATCACTATAAAAAGGAATCCACAAATAAAATTTATACTGTAATATGTCAATTTTCCATTCTGTATTACCCTTCCATGAGCAAGCTGGATACCACCTATAATAAAATTCATGATTGCAATTACCGCAAATAGAATCATTAACTTTTTCTTATCTTCATTCAAGGCAAAATAGCCCTCATTCCATATACAATATACCACCCAGAAACCAATTCCAATGGCGCTTCCTATAAGTATGAGAACTTCAAATTCTGCAAACAAAGGAATTTCTGCCAGGTTCATACAAACAAACAATGCATTACAAATCAGCATGGAAAAAAAGCCATATTTAAATCCTCTTCCTCTTATATACTCCTGACGCTCATCAAATTTACATTTTACATTGTTGTCTTTCTTGGTTAGTGCTAATAAAAATATTGTAAATAAAATGCTAACTACGATACCACATAAAATTGCAATCCCTTTTATATTGCTTACTCTGGTTAATTTTAAGTGATACTGCCACTCCCAGCTTCCATTTGATTCAAAATCTTCATACATTTCTGTATTTTCAAACTCTCTATCCAAAAGAAACTGCTCATAGACCCGGAGATTTGACAAATAATAAAATTCTACGGTATATACTGCTTCCTCTAATTGCAGGCCGCCAGAATCTATTTCACAGCTGTCTGCGGTAGCTGCAAATACTTCCTTTCCCTGTTTATCAGATACAACCAATCCTGTGATAAATCCCGGTCTTTCTAGTTTCCATTTCGCAGAAATAATATAAGTTCCGGCTTTTGGAATCTGCAGATCAAAAGCATATTTTTCCGGCTCTGCCTGCCCGTCTACCACAGATATATCCCGGGTGTCACTCATATCCACATCAGCATCCTGCAAACCGGCTCCTCTTAAGAAGAATCCCATGGTCAAAAGCAACACGACTATTAACATGACTAAGGAAACTATTATCACTGCAAGTTTTTTGTTCTTCATACCAAGCTCCCCCATTAATGAAAACTATCTGTCTGTAAAGAAATTTACAATTGTGGGTATATATACCATCAAAAATAATAGAATGCATGGAATATAATAAACTATCATACCCTTACTAGAAAGTGCGCTGCCTGTCATTTCCTTTTTGCTCATTCCTGCAACATTGGCATTTAGATAGAATTTTTTTCTGTTCACGATAAAAAGAATAATACCTGCAATGCAGCAAACTATCAGGATTCCCATCCATCCTAAATATAGAAACATAGCAAGCATTCCTTCCTGCGTCAATCCGGACATATCTTCTCCTGCCGTTGATATCGCCTGAAGATAGGACTGTGATAAATATACCGTAACAACCGATGAGGACAGGTTGACAATCATATGAAACAACATGGTGTACCATATTTTCCCGGTCTTAATGTAAATAAAAGCCCAAAACAGCCCAAGCCCCGTTGCATAAAAGAACTGTGAAAAATTTCCATGGAACAAACCAAACATAAGGCCGGACATTAAAATGGCTGCAAATTCCCCGTGTTTTACAATTCGGTCGATCAGTAGTTTTCTAAAAATCAGCTCTTCAAATATAGGTGCCAGTATTCCTACTGTGAGAATCCGGATAAAAGCATCGGAACCAAGCATCAGGTTTCCAAGCTGATTTACCTCTTCCATATTTACGCCAAAGGGAAGCATAAGCGCAAAGTGGAAAATATTGCCTATAATCATGCCTGCGCCACATATACCAGCTCCTATCAACACACATACGATCAATTTCCCAAATCCCATATTGTGCTTTTCGAGCTTTGCTGCAGGTATCTTCTTAGACAGGATAAAAATTACAGGAAAACCAATCATATCAACCGAAAAAATAACAAGCAGAAATTGAACCAAAGATACATTCGCTTCTATCCACTGTGGCGCCAAAGCCGACAGAATCCTCGATGCCAGCAACTGTATCCCTATTACTACAACTGCAAAGACTGCATATCGCCATCCCATTTTGCCTGCAATCTCTTTTAAATAATCTTTTGCTTCTGTACTATTTGTTTCCATCTTGTTTCCTTCTTTCTTTTGTTTTCCAAATTTGTTCTTGGTAACAAGATATCAACCCAATAGCACTTTGTCAAGTATATTTTACATTTTGCTATTCATTATAAGGGTTCCTCCTCTATTTCATCCAGAAATCTCCGCAGCTTTTCCGCTGCTTCCTCAATCTTTGCTTTATCACGGCTGTCGAGCACCTTTTCAAATTCTGTAACCGCATAATCAATCTGGCTTCTCATGGTGCCGAAGGATTCTTCATACAACCTTTCTCCCCGAAACAGAAGCCTCTTATTTGCCTCCTCGTCCCTTGGAAGGATTTTCAGATAGCTTAACTCTTCAAATCTTTTTTCAATTTCTTCCCGTGTGAGAGTACAGTCTTCTTTTTGTATGATCAATTTCTTTTCTTCACCGGTGGATACAACCTTTACTACCACTTCTAAAATAGAATTTACATCATAAGTATAAGTTACTTCAATGCTTTCTTCCCCTTCCTTTCCCTTTGGAACGGAAACATTGATTTCTCCTAAATACAAATTGTTTTTGGCAAACCTGCTTTCTCCCTGAAGAACCTTTAGCCGAATGGATGTCTGGTCATCCTGAGCTGTATACAATGTCTCCTGCCGGCTTACAGGTATTACCGTATTTCTTTCAATGATCGGACAGAAATGTCCTCCTTCCTTTGTATCCTTATCAAGGCTGATGGCAACCTCTGTGCCAAGGGTAAAAGGACACACATCCGTTAAAACCACTTCCTTGATCATCTCATTTCGTTCCTTCATGGCACCCTGCATAGCAGCGCCAAGGGCAACCACCTCATCCGGGTTCAATGAAACATTCGGCAGCTTTCCAAACAGCTTTCCTACAAATTTCCGGATAATGGGCAGCTTTGTGGCGCCTCCCACTAAAATGACCTCATCAATCTGGGAAAGCTTTATGCCTGCATCCTTTAAACTTCTTTCGATTGGTTTTTGAATCTTTTCCAAAAGCGGGAGACATTCTATTCGATATTTTTCCAGTGATATAGAAGCTTCCACCTCTTCTCCGTCTATATTGCACTGCATAAAGGAAGTATTTCCTTTGGAAAATCCCAGCTTGCATAATTCTGCCTGTCTCCTGATATGCGCAAGGGTTTTATCCGACAGTTTGCTTTCTGACAGATTTTTTTCTTTTATAAACATGTCGTACAAAACTTTGGTAAAATCCTCGCCGCCTAAATAGTTATCTCCTGCAACGGCCCGCACTTCCATAATGTTATGATACAGCTCTAAAATAGAAACATCAAAGGTTCCGCCTCCCAAATCAAAGACCAGAAAACGTGTATTTGCTTCCCTTTGCCGGATTCCATAGGAAATCGCTGCAGCAGTAGGCTCATTGATAATTCTTTCTACCTTCAAGCCTGCCAGTTCTCCTGCTTTTTTAGTTGCCTTTCTCTGCTGGTCATTAAAATATGCCGGCACACTGATTACCGCTTCTTCCACTGTTTGATTCAAATAGACCTCTGCATCCTCTTTTAATCCACGTAAAATAAAGGAGGCAATTTCTTCTGCCCGATACTTTTTTCCCTTAAGAAGGAACTCCTTATTCGTTCCCATGCTTCTTTTAAATACGTCTACTGTATCACAGCCATATTTGATTTGTCTTTCCTTTGCAGTTTTGCCTATGTATATAGTATGTTCATCGTCCATGCTCACCACAGAGGGGGTCAGATTCTCACCTAACCGATTTGGAATTATTTTTGCTTCTCCGTTTTCATAATAAGAAATCAAGCTGTTCGTTGTTCCTAAATCAATTCCTACTATCATGTATTGTCTCCCCGCATATCTCATTTCATTTTTTTATAAATTCGTTCATATGCCATAATATAATCTAAATCTCCTCCATCCAGGTTCATGAGCTTTACGTAACAAGTCAATGCTTCTTCAAATCTTCCGGTTATTTCCAAAACCATTGCCTTTACAAACAGTGCATCTATACATTGACAAAAACTGCAATCCCTGCACCTTTTACATGTCAATGCGCTTTGCGCATATTCCATTGCTTTTTCATAATGATCCCTTGCCAATTCTACAAGCGCTAAGGAACTATCTCTTTTAGCAATGTGTTCTAGAGAATCCAGAACCATCTCTTTTGCTTCTTTTTCCATGCTGCATATATGACTCTTCAGGCTTTTATCATATATCTTTCGGCTCTTTTTTCTCCTTAAAGCAAAATAACACTTTAAATATATGATTCTCTTGGGTTCGCCTGCCTTTGTTCTATGAATCCTCCGCAGCATCCTTTTATATTCCCGTTTCGCCTGAAATATTTTTTTCATGGTCAGATACAGATAAATATCCATTATCCTTGCATTATAATCTCTTTCAGCCATGTCCGGCGCAAGAAAAATATCCCCAAATTCTTTCTGTATGATTTGTTCTGCATCCTCTATCCTTTTCATATGCAACAGACACCTTACCATATCTTTTATCATATGAACCCGATATTGCTCACCAAATCTTCCATATTGTGTATATTCGGCAAGAGCTTGTTCATATTGCCCCATAACCATATAAAGCTCCCCTAATTTTTTCCTGTCAAAAGGATCCTGCACCTGAATTATACACCGATTATAAAGCGCAATTGCCTTATCCCACCTCTGAAGCCTCCTGCAGCACTGTATGTAACAACGATACTGCCAGGCAATCGGTTCTTTATCATTTTTTTCAAAGCCCTCCTTAAAATATTCCATTGCCTTTTCGTCCTGCCCTTCCCACATATAGCAATTGGCTAACAGGCAGTAAGTGTTTCCATTGTTCGGATCTAATTGTATGCTTTTCTTATAATCCTGCTTTGCTTCCCCGTACTTTTTCAGTCCCTCGTAGCACCATCCTCTACTCAAATAGATAAACGCATTTGGAGCAATCTCTAACTGTTTCGTATAATAAGTAATTGCATTTTCATGTTCCTTCTTATCTTCATAGACTTCGCCAATCCACCCGTTTATTTTTTCATGCCCCGGCTCTTCTTCCAATGCCTGCAAAAAGCATGTGAGCGCAGCCTCAAAGTCCTTTTCAAGCCAATAGATATTTCCCTTAAAAATAATACCCCTTACAAAATGCGGATTTGCTTTCAATGCCTTATCAAGATAAAACTTCGCCTCATCATTTTGTTTTTTATGGGCATATATTCTTCCTATTTCAAAATATAATCTATGCACGATTGCCTGCTCAAAATCTTTTGCCGCCTCCGCTCTTATGCTTATGTCAAGCAATGTCTTTAAGGCTTCCTCCTGATTTCCTTTAGCGCCTTCAATCATCGCTTCCCACATAACAATACTGTCACTTTCAGCTCCGTTTTCTTTTACATAGTCCAGTACTTCCAAAGCCTCATCATATTTTTCCATCAGGTAAAGGCAGTCTGTCTTTTTAATATAATAACTCAGATTATTGGGAGAAATCTTAATGCAGCAGTCCCATTCCCTTAAGGAATCCAAATAATAACTTTGCTCATAAAATATTTCTGCCCGAAGTCCATATGCTATCGGAGAGCTTCTGTCATATTCCAATATTTTGTCACAGATTTTTAAAACATCATCATATTTTTTCTGGAAAAAGAAGAATCTTGCCTTTTCCTCATAAACATCTATTGTCTGTATTCCGGTTGCAAGCGCCCGCTCCAGATATTCGTCTGCCTCCTCATATTTTTTCAGTCCCGCCAGCGCCTGTGCTGTACATTGATATGCCGTGCTTAATCTTTTAATTGCTTTTTTTCTTTTTTCTGTTCCATCTTCTTTTAATTTCTCTGTTTCCCTTATCCATTGTTTTAAATAAGGTAACGATTTTTCATATTCCTGCATGTACATATAGTTACAGCCTATTAAATGTGCATGTTCTAATTGGTTCTCTTCGTCAGGAACCATATCTAATAGAATCTTCAAGGACTGTTTGAACTTGCTTTGCTGATAATAAGCCCTGGCTAACTCAATGGCATTTTCCAAATCATGAGGATTTTCTTCCCATCTTTGATAATAAATCTTTTCTAATTTCTCTGCGCAATTCAATATTTTCTGTCCCAGATAATCATTTTTATGAATATCATAAGCTTGGTCATAATATTCTTTAGCTTCTTTATATTCCTTTAGCTCAAAGCAGATATCTCCTAAAGCCACTTTTGCATTATAATGATCCGGAAAAAGCTTTAGTATGTTTTTGTAAGCAGTCTTTGCCTTATCATATTCTTTCTTAACCAAATATGTATCTGCCTCTGCACGAAGCACCTGTATATCCTCCGGCAGCTTTTCTTTTATGATTCCGATTAATTCCTCCGCTTCTTCTATTTCTTCCTTTATTAGTAAATACCGTATACGTAATACATCCACATAAGGGTGATAAATCTTTAATTCTTCCAGCTGGGAAAATTTTTGCTCCGCCTCTTCTGTATTTCCTTCCACTAACAAATGATACAGTTCATAACACTTACTGTAAAATTGGTCATAATCCCTGCCACCCATGGACTCGGTATATTGTATCTCTATAAATTCCTTATACTCAATATTTTGAATAACTCCCTGATCAATATAATCGGCAGGAAACTTTTCATAAAGCTCCTCCCTATATTCCCTTAACAAAAACCTGTCATCCAACAGCTTCCATATTTCCTGAGGTAGATAATTGTGAGACATGAAATATTTCAACAGCTCGTCCCGAACCTCTGTTTTTGTTTCTAAAGAAAAGCAGATGTCCTGCTCTAAAAGCTCTTTCCATTTTTCTACATTTCCCCGAAGTCTTATATCCTGATATAGAGCATCAACACTTTTTATCCATAATCCTATGGGAGTATTCTGCCCTTCTTCCTTTTCCATTACATCAGGTCCATTCTCTTCCCCTGTCCTGTCAGCTGCTGCCATAGCCTGTTCATATGCCCTGCGAAGCTCCATAAACCCCTGCTGGTCTTCCTCCGGATTTACCAATACTAATTTTTTCCGATAGGCGTCCCGAATTACATTCTTATCCTTTGTTTCTTCAATGTCCAATATCTTCCAGATATTCATTCATTTTTTCCTCTCTGATTTAAGTTCACTGTTATAAATAATAGTTATTTTAACACAATTAGGTTTATTTGCACAACACGGAAATCAATTTTCAGTATACTTGCAAACCTTATACTAGTCAAAGGGAAGAGTTTTTAGTATAATAATAATCGGTAGCAGATAACTGTATATTTCTTAGGAGAAGGTGCCGGTTTGTGGTATCTATGCTATACCCCAAGCTCCAGCTTACTCTTTACGAACACTGCGGGGAGTATTATATGGATTTTATAAGAAAGATGATTCCAGACGACTTGAAAAAAGTAATGAAAATCTGGTATGACGGCAATTTGGAAGCCCATGATTTTATTCCAAAAGATTATTGGGACAGAAACTTTTCCTATGTTTCCAGAGCCATTTTGGAAGTGGATACCTTTGTTTATGAGATAGACGGGAAGGTGGTAGGTTTTATCGGCATGGATGAAGGCTATCTTGCCGGGCTTTTTGTAGAAAAGGATTACCGCGGTATCGGAATCGGTTCCAGACTTTTAAATTATATCAAAGAGGACTATGATTTTTTTACTCTTCATGTATTTGAAAACAATTATGGAGCATACCGGTTTTACGAGGGGCAGGGGCTTCTTAAAAAGTCGGAGGAAGTAAATGAGGATTTAGGCGAAGTTGAATACCTCATGTATTATCGCAAGAAGAAAAAGGAACATGGACTATGAAAACACGAGATGAAAAGGTGCTTGTTTTGGATATCGACGGCACGCTGACCAATTCACAAAAGGAAATAACAGAAAATACAAAGCGGGGAATCATAGATATTATGAAAAGAGGGCACAAGGTCATTCTGGCTTCTGGCCGTCCCACACCCGGAATGAGGCGCTACGCTGAGGAACTGGAGCTGGAAAAATATGGCGGTTACCTGCTTTCCTTCAATGGTGGAAGAATCATAAACTGCCGTTCAGGGGAAATCGTATACCAGAAGACCCTGCCAGCTTCTGTAATACCGGGCCTTTACCGGTATGCAAGGGCAAACGACATGGGCATTGTCACCTATTTAGGAGACAATATTATTCTTGGCACAAGAACAGATGAATACATTGAACTGGAGTCCCGTATCAATGGAATGCCTATCAAAAAAGTGACGCATTTCCCCAAATATGTGGATTTTGACGTGAATAAGTGCCTTATGACCGCACCCCCTGAAATTGCTGAAAATTATGAAAAGGAATTGCAGGAAATGTATGGGGACATTTTAAGTATTTACCGTTCAGAACCGTTTTTCATTGAGATTATGCCTAAGAATGTGGATAAAGCAGCTTCCTTAGACCGTATGCTAAGCTCTGTAGGGCTTACAAGAGAAAATGCTATCTGCTGCGGGGATGGGTTTAATGATATGACCATGATTGAATATGCAGGCATTGGGGTAGCAATGGCTAACGCACAGGACAAGGTAAAAGAAGCGGCTGATTTTATTACGAAATCTAATGATGAAGATGGTATTGTGACTGTCATTGACAAATTTATTGTAGACTGATTTCATCTGGTTGGAAAATTACTAAATAATTTGCATCTGCATATGAATATATAATGATAGAAAATAAAGCCTATATAAAAACCGAAACTGATTGGTTTCGCTGTGTTTTTATATAAGCTTTTTCTATTTTCATATATTTTATTAAAAAAGATATACTAGAAATAAATATTTCCTTATTTTATTAACCTGAAAAAATGAAAAAAGAGGTTTTCCTTATGAAATCAAAAACACCGGGTGTAAAATATTTTCTCATATCAGTAGCAATTGCTTATGTATGTGCCGCCATCCTTCATTTTACTTACGACCTTTTGGGAAGGTTTTTTCCATTAGCCGGGCTTATGCCCGTCAGTGAAAGTATCTGGGAGCACTTAAAGCTTGTTTTTTATCCTATCTGCATTGTTTTTCTATGTCCCTGGAATAAACTGATTAGACAGATTCCCATAAAAACCAGAGTCATCATGGCGGCGCCTGCAGTTTTTATCGGGAAATTTTCAGTTGCTATGGGATATTACGGATTAAAGGTTGGCTTTCTTATAGAAGGGATTGTTTCCGACTGCCTTTTATTGCTGGCTGCCCTTATGCTCGGTATTTATCATGGGTTATCTTTAAAAAAATACTTCTTTCCTGCATGGGTATGCTGGCTGTGCCTTCTTTATTTGGCAACTGATGTCTTTTTATTTTATGTGTTTTCTTTTTGGATTCCGGATCTGCCAATTTTTCAGCCACCAGTTTTTTAATAAGCTCTTCCCCAGTAAACCATCTTCGTCGCCGGTTTGCCACAGCAAACACACTTATCGGAAATCGTTTCCTGTTCAAATGGCATACAGCGGCTTGTAGCGCCGGTCTGCTCTTTGATCAGGTCTTCACATGCCTGGTCGCCGCACCACATTGCTTTAATAAAGCCCGGTTTTTCTTCCACGTTTCTTGCAAATTCCTCCATTGTTACGGCTGTAGAGATATGGGAGTCCCTGTGCGCCCTTGCTCTTTCCAGCATTTCTGACTGCATTTTTTCCAGTACTTCTGTAATCTTTCCTTCCAGCTCATCCAAGGCTACTTCCATTTTTTCTCTTGTATCACGACGAACCAAAATGCATTTATTTGCCTGAATATCCTTTGGACCGATTTCCACGCGGACCGGAATACCTCTCATTTCCTGTTCAGAGAATTTCCATCCTGGACTCTTTTCCGTATCATCCACTTTTACACGGAAGTTAGCAGAAAGTAACTGTTTTAATTCTGCTGTCTTTTCCAAAACCCCTTCCTTATGCTGCATGATTGGAATAATCATGACCTGGGTAGGTGCAATCCTTGGAGGAAGCACTAACCCGGAATCATCACCGTGTACCATGATGATACCGCCAATCAGTCTGGTGGATGCACCCCATGAGGTCTGATGCACGTATTGCAGCTTGTTATCCTTATCGGTGTATTGGATGCCAAATGCCTTTGCAAATCCATCTCCAAAGTTATGGCTTGTGCCGGATTGAAGCGCCTTTCCGTCGTGCATTAAGGCTTCTATTGTATAGGTAGCTTCCGCTCCCGCAAATTTTTCCTTATCGGTCTTGCGGCCTTTTATAACAGGGATTGCAAGTACCTGTTCACAGAAATCCGCATATACATTTAACATTTGAATGGTTCTTGCTTCCGCATCCTCGGCAGTAGCATGGGCGGTATGCCCTTCCTGCCATAAAAATTCCCTGGAACGGAGGAATGGCCTTGTTTCTTTTTCCCAGCGGACAACGCTGCACCATTGGTTGTATACCTTTGGCAAATCCCTGTAGGATTGAATTTCATTTTTATAAAAATCACAGAAAAGTGTTTCGGAAGTAGGTCTTACACAAAGCCTTTCCTGCAGTGGATTCATTCCTCCATGGGTAACCCATGCTACCTCAGGTGCAAAGCCTTCTACGTGATCCTTTTCCTTTTGTAACAGGCTTTCAGGAATGAACATTGGTAAATATACGTTTTCCACTCCTGTTTCCTTGAACATGGCATCCATCTGGGATTGGATCAATTCCCAGATAGCATAGCCTGCAGGCTTAAAGACCATGCAGCCCTTTACGCTTGTGTAATCAATCAATTCCGCTTTTTTCACAACATCTGTGTACCATTGGGCGAAGTCCTCTTCCATGGAGGTGATTGCTTCTACTAGTTTTTTGTTATCAGCCATTTTCTTGTCTCCTTTTCTTTTAATAATGATGTTTTTTTGCATAATAAAAACCCTAAGCCGAAAAATCAGCTTAGGGCGAATCTTGTCCGTGTTACCACCTAATTTCAGTATAAAACTGCACTCATCCGGTACAAGACATATCTTATACCGCTTTCCCTGTAACGGTGGAAATCCGTTGAAGCCTACTGTTTCCATGCCAATACATATATTCGACACTTAAGTTCGGTTCACAGCTTAGAGACCGGTTCTATATTTTTCCATAAAGCCTCTCACCTGCCGGCTTCTCTCTGAAATGTTCCAAATATATACTATTTCTCTTCATTGCCTTTTTGTTATTTATGCTTGATGTTTATTGTCTTAATTTAGCACAACTGTTTTGGCAAGTCAATATGAAATTTCTGAAAACAGTTCTTGAAATCCCTTACCTCTTATGCTATATTAAGCATAAGAAGAGTATCCACTCCAAAGTGGATGCTCCCAAGTAGGTTAATTTGTCCTAACGGACACCGCCTCTCTGTGGGTCAGACAGAGAGGCATTTTTATTTCTTCCTGTTCTCTTATCGAGAAAGGCAAGAAACGCAACAATCAAGCTGCCAAAGGTCGCTAACAATGTTAGTATTCCAATGAAAATTGAGATAATCTCAAATGCTGTCATATCACGCACCTCCCTTCCTATGTACTCCTAGCAAGCTAGGGCATCGGCTCGGGAGGCTGCCACCCTGTCATGGGTACTCTCCTAATGGCTTTCGCCATGTTTATAATCATATCATCAATATTGTAAAATTTCAATTAGTTTGTATCGTTTTTGTGGTTTATTGAACTATAAATTGTTGATGCAAAATATTATTTTAGATGTTTTTTGTTTTCTTACTTTATAACATCTTTTTCCCCTCGCTGCTTTACCAACTCAATAAAAGCATCTGTCATTTCTTTTTTTCTCAATTTGAAGTTTTTGCAGTAATACAGACTATACCAGTTTATTTCCTCCCCCTACAGCCTTTCCATAAATCCTCCGATAGCATTCACACAAAATAAGCATATAAAGCGGCCCTAAAAACACCCCTAACAATCCAAATACCTTTACTCCCGCATAAACCGCAATTAAAATCCCGATCGGAAGCACTCCCATTTTCTGCCCGATTAGCTTTGGCTCTAACAATTCTCTGGCTAATGCGCTGACCATAAATGTGATAGACAGGAGGATACCCGACATCATTTTGCCGTTTAGCAATTGCCAGACCGCCAAAGGTAGCAGGACAATCCCCGTTCCTACAAAAGGAAGTACATCCAAAATACCTGTTATTACTCCAATCAGTATATAATGCTTAATATTTCCAAGAAATAACCCTCCGGTGCAAATAAGTGCAATAATAATAAGAATAATAAATTGCGCCTTAAAAAAACTGCTGATAAGCTTTCCAATTTTTACTACAATCTGCCTTACATCTTCATAATATCTGACCTTGGATATGCATTCATTCATTGTTTTAAAATCCTTTGCTAACAGGATTGCCGCTATAATCGTAACTACCAGAAATGTAACTGCCCCTATTCCTATCTTTAAGTATAAAAAAGACTGATTCATAAAATTGGGAAGTATCTGTACCTGCATGTCTTCGATAAAGATATCCACCCTTTCCAGAATCAAAGTTTCTATCTGGCCTGCATTCATGCCAAGCCTTTCCTCTACCATTTGGCTGCAGTCCCTGACAAAGCACGTAAACTGCTCTTCATAAAGATTGATATTTTTTATAAAGTATTCGATCTGCTGCAATGCAAAACACACAAGAAGCCATCCCAGAATTCCTACTACTGTACAGATTATCAGCAAAATGATTCCCGCCAGGAACCCTTTTCCCATATGGGTTTTTTCATAAACCTTTTCCAGAAAGGGATTCAGAGGAGCAATGATCATAAATGCTAACACCAGCGGAAGGAACAACGGGACCAGATATTGAATTGCCAGATATGCACCTATTAAAATAAGCACAAAAAAAATATGTCTTTTGTTCTTTTCAAAAAAATCACTCATACCATCACCTGAAAATAGTATGAGTTTTTCCGATAATTCTATGTTTTTATCAAATAAATTTTCTGTTGTTAATTTTTTCTAATTACAGTATTTCTAAATGGTTTTTATAAGTGTTTTGTTATAAGCAAGTTTAAATTAGTTTGGACTGGGCTTTACTTGTTGCATTTAATGGCGGCAAAATGGAAGAAGCCCAGACTATGAATGAATGCGCTCTCTTTCCATATTCTTTTCCACTTCCCCCATCTTCTTCTTGCGAAGCAGCACAAGCAATACAATTATGTATGGAATCATCCCGATTAACTTGAAAAGCCCATAATCTGAAATTATATCCTTTACTGTCTCGCTGCCATATATACCACTCAAAGCCAGCGCCGCCATATCATTATAACTATGAATCAAAATCGTAGTCCAGATACTTCCCGAACGATAATAAATAGCCGTAAATACCATTCCGCTCACACTGACGCCTATTACTTGCACAAGTACTCCTATCGGTTCCCCAAAGGAAAGATTGCTTAAATGGACAATGCCAAAGAAGGCTCCAGATAGGATGACAGCCTTCCAGATTCCCGCTCTGTCCACACCAAACCGCTCAAACAAAATTTCCGCAATGACTCCCCGAAAAAATAATTCTTCTGCAATTCCTACACAAATCATGCATAAGAAAAATGCAAGAATCATATACCAGGGCTGTAATTTTCTTTCCACCTCTTCTAAAAACAGATTTATAATCAAGGTAACCGAACTCATTGAAAACTGATAAAAACCAATCCATATACCTTTTCCAATACCTGAACCTCTTCTATGAAAAATATGTGCCTGTCCGCTTTTAAAAACAAGAAATACGCAAAAACATGCAAGTAATGCTTCCTTCAACAAAAGAATGGAATAATTATTCAAATCTAAATCGGTTACTAATAGCGAAACCAACAAACCTGTTCCTTTTAAGAACAGAAAGAAAATAAGAAAAAGAAATATACAGTATAAAAGTGATTTTCGCTCATTTTTCAATTTTTATAATTTCCTTCCCTGGCTCAACCTGAAACAATAGAGGCTTTCCGGTTTTCGGGTGAAAAAATTCCAGCTGATAGGCACAAAGCGCTACCTGCTTTACCTGAAGCCTTTTGGATTTCTCTAAAGAAGCTTCATCCCCATACTTTAAATCCCCAAGCAATGGCATACCGGCATGTGCCATCTGTACCCTGATTTGATGGTGCCTGCCTGTGATCAGCTCGATTTCTGCTACAGCAATCCCATCCTGCTTTCTGACTGATGCCAGCTTATAAAAAAGGACTGCTTTTTTGGCTCCTTTTGTTTCTTTTGCCACTACCTTTGATGTATTTGTCTTGCCATCCTTTAACAGATAATCCTCCAATAATTGTCCTGCATTTTCTTCTGTTTTGGTATTTTTCGCATCGTTACAAACTAACTTTTCATTTGCTTCCCTGTCAATACTGACTGCTGCCAGATATCGTTTTTTTATCTGGTTATTCTGCACCTGCCGGCTTAGTTCCTTTGCTGCAAAGGGAGTCTTTGCAAATACTAAGAGCCCTTCCACAGGCTGATCCAGCCGATGTATCATAGAAAGATAAGGAACTTTTCCAGTCTGTCCCTGTTTTTCAGAAAGGTAATTTTTTAAATAGGATATTAAATCCGTTTCCGTTATTTTTGCAGTCTCTACTGCCATTCCCTCAGGCTTGTATACAACTAATATATGTTGATCCTCAAAAATAATCTTTGGTACCATGTAATTCTCCTTTTTACTGGTATTTCAATATACAGAAAAATATGCCAGCATTTGAATACAAGGGAAACAATCGCCCATGGTTTTTCTAAACCTTAAACCGATATCCAACTCCCCAGATAGTCTCGATATACTGAGGCTTTGCCGTATCAAATTCAATTTTTTCCCGAATCTTTTTAATATGGACCGTAACGGTTGCAATGTCCCCAATGGAATCCATGTCCCATATTTCCCGAAACAGCTCTTCTTTTGTAAAAACATGATTTGGATTTTCTGCAAGGAAGGTAAGCAGATCAAATTCCTTGGTAGTAAATGTCTTTTCCTCACCATCTATATATACCCTGCGGGCAGTTTTATCAATGCGGATACCTCTGATCTCCACCATATCATTTGACTTCTGGTTAGAACCAATCAGCCTTTCGTAACGGGAAAGATGAGCTTTTACCCTGGCAACCAGCTCACTTGGGCTGAAGGGCTTCGTCATATAATCATCCGCTCCAAGTCCAAGTCCCCTTACTTTGTCAATATCATCTTTCTTGGCAGATACCATAAGAATCGGAATATTTTTTTCTTCCCGAATTCGCTTACATATTTCATAGCCATCCACTCCCGGCAGCATCAAATCCAGAATAATCAAATCATAATCATGATTCAGCGCTGCTTCCAGCCCTTTTGCTCCGTCATTTTCAATGGAAACTTCATAATCATTGATTTCCAGATAATCTCTTTCCAAATCTGCAATAGCTGTTTCGTCTTCAATAATTAAAATCTTACTCATCTTTTTCTACCTCTTCATGCTTTCTTATTACGAAATGGATACAGGTTCCTTCCGTTTCCTTGCTTGTTGCCCAAATATAACCACCGTGATCTTCCACGATTTTCTTTACTATAGAAAGGCCGATACCGCTTCCGCCTTTTGTAGAATTTCTGGAAGCATCTGTCCGATAAAATCTTTCAAATATCCTGGGCAGATCCTTCTGGCTGATGCCTCTTCCATTATCTTCGATTTCAATTCTTACAGAGTCTATCTGATCCAATATACGGATTTCAATAATGCCTTTTTCCTTATCCATATATTTAATACTGTTGCCAATAATATTATTGATTACCCGTCTTAGCTGCTCTGGATCTGCTATGATCTTTGTATCCTCGTCCACCAGATTGTCATAATCCAGCTCAATATTCTGGGATTCCAGATCAAGTCCTACTTCTTCAATACAATCATTAAAATATTCCCTCACATTGATCCGGTGGAAGTTGTAAGGGATTCGGTTGGAAGAAATACCGGAATACAAGGTCAGCTCATTAATCAGTCTGTCCATATCATTTGCTTTATTATATATGGTCTGGATGTATTTATCCATTTTTTCGGGAGTATCTGCCACTCCGTCCATGATTCCTTCTACATATCCCTTAATTGCAGTAATGGGTGTTTTTAAATCATGGGAAATGTTACTGACCAGTTCTTTGTTTTTCTTTTCATTATCAATGGTAATCTGAGTGGATTCCTTCAGCTTCAGGCGCATATCCTCATAATTATCATATAGAGTTCCGATTTCACCTTCATATTTACTGGAAAGCTGATAATCAAAGTTGCCTTCTGCAATGCATTCCATTCCCTGTCCCAGCTCCTGAATAGGATTGATCATTCCTTTTAATACCCATCGAACCAGCATGGAAGCCGTTAATGCCAAAATCAAAATAATGGCTATGAACATATAGAGCATAAATATTCTGGTTGTAATGGGGTCCACGCCTTTAGGAGCGTCTCCAAATCCGGGCGCCTTTAGTAAATATACCCGCAGAGTCAAAAAAGTAATGCTTGTCAGCAATAGGGGAAGTATCACCATAATGGCGCCTACTGCCATAAGTTTCCCATAAAGGGAAAGTCTTTTTCTTTGCTTATTCATATCTATTACCTCTTCATGTGAAATTATAGCATATTTCATATGATATAATTCTAAAAACAAGCGCAATATTTCTAAAAATTTTATGAAATACAAGATATCACAAAGCAAAAAAGGAGCAGGCATATCAACAAGGTCCTTAAGACTCCTGCATGACATCCTGCTCCTTTGTCTTCTTATGAAAATGCAAAAAGCAAAATCAGCTTAATCACTATTTCCCATGTACCCGGATACCTGCTTAAAATGGCTTCTCTTACTTCTTCCTTGGTAAAAACTTCCGAACGCAAAAAGGTAATGGTACCTTGTGCCCTATCCCCAATGGCAATTGGCGCATTGGCTGAACCTCCTGCAGCAACTCTTCCGCCAATAGCCATGCCTCCTGCAGAATATACCCCTACGGAAAATCCGCCAAAGGCTACTACCCCTACTGCCAGTCCGCCAAAGGCCAAAACTCCTACAGCAACTCCTCCTATCGCTACGATTCCTACAGATAAATAGCCCAAGGAAAGGAGGCCCACTGTAAATAGGCCGATACTAATCAAACCCAAGGATGCCAGACCTACTGTAACAAGTCCCTTTGCTGCCAGACCCACTGCAATGATTCCCGTTGCCGTGTTTCCAATGGCAATCACTCCTTTTGCCTTGCATTTTCCGATTCCGATGCTCACATGAACAAGGGGAATGCCCTTTACCTTCTTTTTACTGATATATTGGTAATGAGGTGATTTAGACTTATGCCCACAGTCCTCTGTTCCTTTTTCCCGATACTCTTTTTTTCCGTCATAATTACCATTTGCACCTATCAGCTCATCCACAGTAATTTGGAATAGGCGGCTGAGTTCTATGAGCTTATTCATTTCCGGTGTCGTCTGTCCCAGCTCCCATTTCGATACTGTTTGTCTGGATACATTGATTTTATTTCCTAACTCCTCCTGGGACCAGCCTTTTTCCTTCCTAAGCTCCATTAGTTTATTGCTAAATTCCATATCTGGCTTCTCCTTTCTTTTTCATCTGATTCACTAACTGTATTTTAGCTTTTCTTCCGATTTTTTCTACCAAGAAGCTCTTGAAATCTGTCAACCAAACTTAACATTTCTCATTTACCATCCATATTTATACAATTATATAATAATATCCACCAAAAATAAGAGGCAAAGATGAAGGGGATAAAATATGTAAAAGAAGAATTTCATTTTATATTTTCCTCTTTTTCCGTTATATAAGAAAAGTATGGGAACTGCCAATAGACAAAAAGACTGGATAAACGTATGCATAGACACTACTAGCAAAAGCAACCCTATAAGAAAGGCTGCTTTTCTTTTCCGTAAATCATCGAATAAGCTGACAATTACAGGAATCATTATACCAAAAAATCCATAGTCAACTATGAATATACTCGTGAATAAGTATGTAAGGAGAAGCATCCCGAAAAATACAACCCCTGACAGAATCTGGTTTTGCCGTTTTCCTTCCTTTGTTTCTTTTTTTACTCTTTGCAAAAGGTAAATCAGAACAATAGAGAAAGAAAACGTAATAAAAATATTAAACATTGTCTGACCAGTGGCCAAAACAAATACTCCATGAAAAATAACTCCAAGAAATAAAATCATTCCCAGATACTTCCGTTTGTTATGGGTATAGCAGCAGCCTTCCGCAATACAAAACGCAAAAAGAGGAAAGGCGATTCTGCCTATCACCCTGAAAATTTCTATCTGGGGAAATAAAATCATCCCTGCATGGTCAATCGTCATTGTAATTGCTGCTATGATTTTTAATGCGTTAGAGCTTAATCCTTTTATTTTCATACTGGTTACTGATTATACTCTTCCACTTCCTTAATAAATTTTTTAATGCCCTTAAAGGTTTTTTCATTGAGGAAATGTTCCATTTTACAAGCATCCTGTTCTGCAATTTCCTGACTTACATCGGTGGTCATCATCAAAAACCGGGTTATTGTTTCATGCCGTTCCAGTAGAGCCTTTGCCTTTTTGGAACCTTCTTTCGTCAGAACAAGAGCTCCGCTGTCTTCCATTTCCAGCATGCCTTCATTCTTTAAAATTCCAATGGCGCGGCTTACGCTTGGCTTGGAGTAACCCAATGCTCTTGCAACATCAATAGAGCGTACCATTTGATTGCTTTTGCCCAGTATAAGAATGGTCTCCAAATAGTTTTCTGCTGATTCTTTCATCTCTTCTCCTTTTTCCTGTACCAAGTCCGTTAGACTTCGTTTCCTTTAGTATATTATTTGTTTTTGAATCTCTTCCAGTTCTTCTCCCGTAGGCTTTCCGGGCACCCACTGGATTTTTTGGTTATCATCCTTGTAACGAGGAATCAAATGCATATGAAAATGAAATACGGTCTGTCCTGCTGCCTCTCCATTATTCTGCATCAGGTTAAAACCATCCGCATGCAGTTTATCCATCATTTGATTTCCAAGCTTTTTCGCTAAGACTATGACTTTTTTTGCAGTTTCTTCCGGCAGCTCAAACAAGTTGGCATAATGACTTTTAGGAAGAATCAGCGCATGCCCCTTTGCCGCCGGACCTAAATCCAGAATCACACGAAATTCTTCATCCTCATATATGGATTTTGAAGGAATTTCTCCATTTGCTATTTTACAAAAAATACAGTTTTCCTCTTGCATACTAATTTTCCTCCCCAAAATTAAATATCTGATCTAACAGCCTTAAAAGCTTAAAATCACCTTTCATTTTCATGTTTCCTGCCATGAATGCTCTCTGGAAGGTCATTCTTCCTGACACGATTTCATTCATAACCTCCGAAGTTACCTGAATCTCCACATCAGCATTTTCTTCTTTTCCATAATCTATCTGCAAGTCTCCATTGGTTACTTGTATCATAAGAGCTTTTTTCTTTCCCTCAATGACAAATTTATAGCTTGCCCTGCTGCCGGTCTGAGGCTTAAAATGACTTTTGAAATTTTCTATATATTCATTGCTGCCAGCACTGTTTTCATTTCCAAGCATTTCCTTAAAATAGCTGGCCAGCTCCTGAATATCCTCTTTCTGCTTTTGTACATAGCTTTCATCAGAAGCGTATTTAGACAACTGCTCTGTTTCCTGGGGTGTCAAATCTATATTTTTCGGTATGGCAATAATATCATTTACTTCCTGGTTGCTGGTAGGAAAGATTGTTACCTTCTGTTGTATGGAACGATAAAGATTTTCTGTCTTCTTCTCAATAATATACCGATATTCTTTATTTGCTTCAAACTGAGACATCTCTTTTACATAGCCGCATATCCCGCTACAGGGACGACCTCCCAAAATCTCCCAGGATACTGCCAGATCCAGCTTGCCTTCCCGTTCACCATAAGTAGTGCTCATTACAACAGGGCACATATAAAGGCTGCTTATTTTTTCCTTATCTCCGTAAAGCCAGCATGCATCCAGAAAAGACTGCATATAACCTCCGATTCCATGCCACTCCACGGTAGTTGCCAAAATAATGCCATCTGCCGATTTTAACGTCTGGGGCAGGGCGGTAATGCCATTCCGTAATTCATGCAGATTGAATACTTCTACCTTTACATTCAGTTCTTCCAGCACCTGCTGCATGACTCTCAATACGTACAAGGTAGGGTCATCTATCAGACCTCTTCCTCCATAATATATATTTACTTTCATTTTGTTGCTACCTCTCTGTTTTTCACTGACTTTTTATGATAAAGAAGCATACACAGAATAAATCCTGTTACAAGTCCTCCTAAATGGGCCATGTTGTCCACATTGGTACTCCTAAGCCCATAATAGGCAGAATATCCAATCAAAAACAATATTTTAGGAATAGACATAGTCTCCAAACGTCCCTTGTTGCGCATAAGCAGCCACAAAAGAGCTCCTACCACACCGAAAACAGCTCCGCTTGCTCCTAAAGATTCGGTATAATCCCCTATCTTATAGCTAAACCAAAGGGAAAGCAGGTTGCCTCCAAGTCCCGCTAAAAGATATAAGAAGAAATACTTCACATGTCCCAGAAGCCGTTCCACAATATTTCCTAAAAAGAATAGAATCAGCATGTTGCTAACCAAATGATCAATGCCTGCATGAAGAAACATGGAGGTAAACAGCCGATACCATTGTTTCATATGGATAACCGATTCTACACCCATAACACCTTTAGTATACAACAATTCACCGGTAAATGTACACAAAGTAAATGCAAAAACATTGAAAAGAAAGAAAAAATGATTGGATAAGGGTCTGTCTTTTATGCTTTTATAGGATTGTCTTCCCCACCAGTCATATTTTACCTTTGTCCCTTCATATTCCGCAGGTACCTGGGGATTTTTTAAAAATTCCTCTAATTTTGTACGGATACCATAAAAATCCTCTGCATGATCCTCCGGTATCAAAAGGCGGTCCTGACAGAGAATCCAGCCAAAAGTATCGCCTTTTGTAAAATCTTCTGCCCGTTCTAAATCTTCACTGATAATAAAGGATAGCGAATGAACCTCGTCCGATCCCCTGTCACGAAACTGCCATTCCGTTTTTTCCACTACATGCTGATACTCATCCGGCTTCACATAGGGGTTTTTTGTAATATCCACCACATGGATCACATTTACAAAAGAATTTTCCAGCTGGAAAAATACGGTAAATTCCTGCAAATTCGTATCCAGACGAACATAATTCAATGTCTGCAAAAAATAACTGATCTTCCTTAACATATTATATCTTTTTCCTTTCAAAAAGCATCTATGTAAAAGGGTATCATTTATCCTTTCCAGTGTCAATGATAGGTAAAGGTTACTTTTCCAAAAGTAATTTCGTCTTCTGCCGTCAAAGGAACAAGCTCATTTGCCTCTAAAGGAATCCCGTTTTTCAGTGTACCATTTTTAGAATTCAAATCCATCAGGTATACCATATCCTCATTTGGATTCTTTATAAATTTTGCATGCATCCGGCTTACGGATTTATCCAAAAGCACATAGTCCGCAGCTCCTTCCAATTTTCCTATAATAAAGGGAAAGCTGCTCAAAACGATTTTAATGGGAGCCTTCCTGTCCAATCTTTTTAACTTCTCGATTAAGATTCCTTCTTCTTCATACATATTTTCCTGTAATAAAACAGTTTCTTCATATTTTCGTATTTCTCCCTCCCCTTCTATTTCCACATCCTCTAGTAAGTCTGATTCTCTTTCATAAGCCTTTTGGCTAATGGCAAAGTATTCCCGCTGCATTTGCCTCTGCATGCTTTCCTTTTCTTCTGTCTCATTTACTCTTTCCCCTTCTAATATCTTCTTATACAAAAAGAGCAAAAAGAAGCCTGCGATTCCAACAAAGGCAGCACCTGCTGCCAGAATCATATCCCTTGTGCCTAAGAACTCAGAAAGGATGACAGGATTTTCCTGCTGACTGCCCACATATTGACAAGCTATATAACCCAGTCCGCCTAAAATCAGAAAAAGAAAACAAAGTGCAGGAATCTTAAAAGCCTTTAAAGAAACGTGGGATTTCTCTTCTTGCGGCTGACTGTCCTCTTCTTCCATTTCCCATTGCTGATGAAATGGATTTGTATACGGCTGATTTATAATGCTTTCACAGGTACTTTCCTCACAAAGGCCTTGTTTGGAAACATCCTCTTTCCATTCTGCCCGGACCTCTTCTGTATTTTCATTTTCCTTTAAAATTTCCTCTACAATCTGCAGGAATACAAAATTATCCTCTCTTGTAAGACGATACAGCTGATAACCGATATTGACTGCCTGCTCATCCTGATGATTGATACAGTTTAGCAGATATTCTGAAAGCTTTTGTATGCTTTGAGAAAAATCCGTTTCTTCAAATGGATAAAAACATAAGAATAATTGTTCTGTATTCACATTCATATACATGTATTCCGGATCTAAGCACAGATAATTTTCTTCTAATAAATAACCTTCTAACTCTAAAAGGGCTTTTGACAATCCGGAAAGAATTTGTATAAGCTGTTTTGCTTCCATTTCTCTTTTTTCAAAAATACAGGCCACTGTCTGTTTTCCACTGATATCATAATAAAATTGGTTTTCTCCATTAAAATGATGTATGGAAATGGGCAGCAGGTGGCTGATTTTGTTTTCTGTCACCATTTTCATTTGATAGTACTGTGTACTTTCCATAGCCTGCTCCTCCAATATAAAATAACTGGAATTTAATTCTCTTTTATATATCCCCTTCATCTTTCTCATCCTTTCCCTGTTTCTTATTCAAATTGTAAAGCTTCCTGCAGTTTCGGATAAAAAATACCGGCTGCAGTTTTTTAGTTTTTTTCGTTATCTGAAAATTCCATGTATCTTTATAAAATAAATTGTACGGTATTGCTGAACCCGGAACCTGCTGTGATATTCCATAAGTAACTTGAATGCTATTTCCCTTCACTTTAATCTGTTCCTTATATTCCGATACAGAAAGCAAACTACCCTTCATAAGGGCGCTGCTTTCTTCTTTCATCTTCTGATAAGTCTCTTCTGCCGTTTCCTGTTCCATCCTGCTCCCCCGCAGTGCACAAATATAAGCATTGGCTGTTGTCTCTACCCGGTTATATAAAAAGAATGATAAATAAATGAGAAATACGAACAAGGTAAGCAGCATCGGCATGATCAGGCTTAGCTCCACTGTACTGCTGCCACACACCCTGATTCTGACTAAAAAATAAATCAAATTGCCAATTCTACTTTTCCTGATATATTCTTTCATTTCAACTCCTCCTGATTTGAATCAAAAAATGCTATTATAATTCCAGAAAACACATGCTTCCATAAACCAGATATAAAAACGGAACAAGGGGCATTTCTTCCTTTCTGCTTTTCTTCTTCCCTATCAGAAAGAAAAATCCTATCAGCCCCGTAAGTAAAAATCCATAAAAAAACAGCGCCAATGTTTTATAAAAGCCAAGACTTATTCCACAGGCCGCCGCAAGCAGCCCATCCCCTATTCCCAAGGCTCCTTTTGAAAACACAGATAACAGGCAGAGTCCGGCTCCTAAAAGCAGACCCGCTAAAGAACTTCCTATGGAAAAACTGCCCCAATATACAGAAAAAGCTATATGAAGCCCAATAGATAGAAAAATTAGAACAACTGGAATTTTTCTTTCTTTAAAATCAAAATAAGAACAAATTCCCAATAGTATCATAATCAATGTGTTATTTATCAGCTCTTCCATTTGATAACTTCCTCCAATACCTTTTTATGTTTTACTAACCTCCGCACCGGCTGCAGGGAGTCCTGTTTCCCACCTTACTTATGGGCATCGCATCAATCGTCCTTTTTAAGCCGGAGCAGCTAATGGTAGTATGATAGCGGTTGCCTTCCCTTGTAATATAGACAGTGCTTCCCGGATTCCGTCCGCATTTCTCGCAAGGTTTGTATTTTTCTCCTCCTTCATTCCGAAGCCCCCCTACTTCCTTATAGTTTACTTTCGATATGGAAAGTCTTAAATGTGTACAATTTTTGCTAACATGGTAGACCTTGCCCGTTTCTGTCACATAAACAAGTTGTTCTCCATGTTCTTTTTTATCTATTCCGGCATTGTCATATCCGGTAAAGGCTCTTGCTGTACATCTGGTGACCATAGTGAAACCTTTAAATCCAATATAAGGTATTTTGGGTTCCACCTGATAAACAGCTGCTAATTCAATCTTATCCTCCTTCATAATCCTGCTGAAGCTATAGATAATTCCATTGCTTCCGTTTTTAATGCAGGAATTATCCAGATAATCCTTCCCTGCCAGCTCATTGACCTGTTGTCTGACATAAGCTTCACTAAAGGCAACCGAGCCTAATAAAGAAGACAAAATTTCTTTTTGATCCACTTTGTCTATGGCATGACCATAGACCGCCATTTCCTTTGCCATTTGATGAAGGGCTCCTTCCAACCGGACATGAATTGCCAGAATATCAAACATGCAGCATAAGTTCATCACAAAGAATAAAAAGAAAGGCACTGCCAGGGAGGCTTCCACCGTAACGCTTCCCTGCCTTCTTTTTTTTAATAAAGAAGAAATATTGGGGAAGATTCCGGGGGACGTTCTTTTTGGGAATATATTTGATTTTTTTGGACTTGTACGGAGAGCATAACCTTTCTTTAAATTTGATGTGAATATTGTGTTAATTTTAGAAATTCCCAAAAAGAACATCCCCCGGCACCTTCCTTTCCTTAAAAATAGCAATAATCTCTTGTAATGTCACAGCGGTAACCAAACTTACTGGATATGGCAGCAGCTGCTTCTATATAATCCACACAGCCATCCATGCGAAAGGCTTCATTTCCTACAGTTTTCCGAATATCCATTTCTATTAAATCCATGGCCCGAAATGTTTTCGTTTCATTATTCACAGTGGTCAAAAGCAGCATAAGATAATCTCCATAGGACAATCCGTCTGCTATGGCGCCTCCTTCTTCCTGATCTTTTGAATCATCCAGTCCCTCCTCATAGGACAGCATTCCTTCCAAACCAAAATGCCATGTTTCGTCCGTTTTCATAAGGGGAATCCGTCTGCCTGCCAAAAGTTGTTTTACATCATAAACGCTTTCTGCATATGCCCAGGCAAATAAAATCGCCACCTGTACAAGCTTTGCCAGTTCCGGCAGCTGTATCACTGCTGCTAATGTAAGGGCCAATGCTTCAGCTGCTGCCTTTTTTGTTTCATCGGAAAATAAGTAGACCACGTTTGCAGTTTCCCGTATTAATAATAATCTGTTCACCACCCATTTTAAATTATCCATATCGTTTTCTTTTCCAGCCAGCAAATATTCTACCTGATATTTCAGCCTGCTTTTTTCCAATGGATTTACATAGGTTCCGAACTTATCCAGAAGATACCCATAAAAAAATAATTCATCTGCACCACTACAGCCTTCCCGTTCCAATAAACCGGAACCTGTACTTTTTTTTCGATAAGAAATATAGTTCTCTTTTGCTATTGTTTCATTGGAAAGGACAGCATCTTTAGCCGTTACCAAAGCCAGAACTCCTTTGTTCCTACTTGCATTTACCTCGTCTGCAGGATTTTCCAATGGAATCTCTTCCCATTCCTCTTCCCCTATCTTTTTTTTCGGAAGCTCAGTATCATCAATCGCTTTTTGGTTTGCATTTCGTTCTTCCGTGATATCCCTGTCCAATAAGTCGGCATCTGCTGCTTGATCCATGTATTTCTGCAATTCCTTTATGTATGACAAGCCGTATTTATCCTTTATATAAGAAACTGCCTGCCTTTTAAACACTTCGCCCTGATCATCCGTTGCCAGAGTAAACCGATTGATTTGTACTTCCTCCACTTTCATTGCAAGCAGGTCCCTGGTCAAATAATTAGCAATTCCTAAATCCTGTTCTGTATTATCTGTCATATATTCTTTTAGATGCTCCGCAGTGTTTTCCATGGCACAATTTCCGCTTCCATATGAGGTATCTATGAAGAAAAGGTCATATTGTTCCAAAAGCTCCCGGTTGTATTCCGCAAAAATCGAATACATGCTGATATCCATGGCACATTCTGTCTGCATACGGATAGCACTAGTTCTTGCACCTTCTATTAAAGTCAAAAACAAGGACAGCATTACAGACAGGGTAAGCGCCAGATAGATTGTAACAGAACCATTTTTCTCGATATAACCTTTTCTCATATTTCTTTCTCCTATAATTTTCTTGAATTATTTTGCAATACTATCACTTTTGGATGTAATCGTGGTAAATATCTTATTTACTAAAGCTGTAAGCTGACTTTTGAAAATGATAACAAGCCCGATCAAAACAACCAGAATAAGTATCAGCTCAACGGTCCCGATTCCCTCCTCCCCATACCATAATTTTTTTAGTACATGCCATACTTTCATAACTGTTTCTCCTTTCTTTTTGTATTTATAATTGATAAGAGAGAAATGCCGGAACGATAATGAGAACCACAACGATTCCAAGCATAAGCATCATAGGTAAGAGAAGTTTTGTCCCTGCTTCCTCTCCTAATCGTCTTCCATTGCTTTTTCTTTCCTCAAAGGATTCCCTTACTTCCTTTTCCAAAAGAGAAAACATATCTTTAGAGCCCTTTTTCATATTTTGGATTAAAAGTCCGCTGAACTTTATATAAGGAGGTATTTCACATCTTTTACCAAAATGGTCATAGGCGGTTTCCTCTAAGATACCGCTTTCCATTTCATAAATAGCTATCAGCAGCTCTTCGCAGGTAATATTTTCTGTGGCTCCAGCTTTCCTGCTTTCTTTATAATCCATAGCCAGCTTGCTTAGTGCTGATTTTACAGGCATTCCCGCACCGGTCAGCAACGTAAATTTACTGATGAATTCTGGATATTCCAGTTGCAGGGTCTTCCTTCTTTTTTCTACTTTTTTACTTAATTCCTTGTCTTTGGAGAAATACAGGACAATACCTGTGCCAAGTACCAGAAAGAAAAGCGGCAGTTCCTTTTGCTCCTTTATTTCTTCATAGACGATTTTCTTATCTTCTATTTCTTCCGGCAAGATCAATTCCTTTTCTGTTTCCTGCTGTTTGTCGTACTCTTCTATTGTCTGCTCTACTTTTTGAAACAACGCTTCTTCTTCCGTATATTCCTTTGGATAAAGCGTAAACGGAACAGAAAACTGCCTGCTGTAGGAATCATAAGAAAGAGTTACCTGAACCGTCACGATAACAGGCTCCTTTAGCGATTCGTTTTTTACTTCTCCCGTGGTATGCACATAATCGTAGTGATCTGTCGCGTATTCTATTTCTACCGGATATCCTTCTATATTTCCGGGAAAATACAGATTGCTTCTTACCCGGTCAAAGCTTTCATTTTCCAAAAGCATCCCTTTCTTTATTTCTGCTTCCATTTCTTCAAATATTTTTTCAATTTCAGCCTGGTCATATTTTACCGGCGCTATCTTTAGCATCAGTTCTTTCTTACTTTCCCCTATGGCCGCAAAAAGCTTTACATACCGTTCCTGCTCTCCATAGGAGCTTCTTGTAATCCTATTGTCCTTTAAATTTGTTGTCTGCCAATTACTCACTCCTGCAAGAAGCACAAGACAGTTTCCGAAAAAAACAACGGTAAGTACAAAGGACAGCTTTTTCTGATAATAGGCAGTCACCTGTTTATCAACGGCCTTTAAGGGGTGTAAGATTTTCAAATTTTCCCTGACAGATTCTTTACTGATTTCTTTTATGGGGGACTTTTTTACCAGATAACCTGCCGATTTCATGAACAGATTTTTATCCGGTTCTTTTCTGCCCTGGAAAAAAAGAAACAAATATATTGTAAATAAAATGAAACTGAATATCATAATTTTTAAACTCCTATATTTCAATTGCTACTATTTTTCTGGATAAAAGAAAAGCTGCAAAATATACGATCAGACAGATTGTCATGATACAGATACCTCCCGGATTGCCATACATGGAATCAAAAAATCCCGGAGAGGTAATGCCGATATAAAACAGGATAAACATTGGTACCAGATTCATCACCTTCTGTTCATATTTCCTGGCCGCCAGAATTGTCTGAATATCCCGCTTTACCTGAATCTTCTCGCTGATTAAGAGGGCTGTATGCTCAATCATTTTATTCAGGTTTCCTCCATTGCGTTTTGCAATGGAAAACACTTCTGCAAAGTCCCGGATCTCTTCTACCTGGCTGCGGTCTGCAAAATCCAATAAAAGGGACTCTAAGACCATATTGTTTGCAAGCTGCCTGTTTATATATAAAAATTCCTGTATAATCCTGTCTTTCTGTTTATATAAGTGACATAAATCTTTATATGCTTCATAAAAGGCATTTTCGATGGAATATCCTGCCTTTAAGGCAGCAGAAACTGCCAGGATGCCATCCTTGAACTGTAAGCTCAGTTTCTGCTTTCTTAAATGCTCTCTCTCTATTTCACAAAGCCTTCGATAAACGATTAAAAAGGGGGATAAAAAAATCATAGGAATAAAGGAATGATAAAAGAAATAACTAATGCACAAAAGAATTGCCAATCCACCAACCATATCTTTCAGGAGCTCATATGTTTCTGTATTTTTATCTGAAAACCCACATTGATTCCTCCCAAGACTCTTTTGTTTTTTCCCATGATACTTTCTTGTCATATGTCCACTCCTTTACTCTATGCAGGTTCCCATTCCTGCAAACATCAGCTTATCTCTGTGCATTAGTTTCCCTGTTTTCACCAAGGCGCCTTTTACGGCTTCTTCTCCCTTGTCAAATTCTTCTTTAAATTCATAAAGAGGGGCTGTTAAAATTTCTCCCTGGTCAAAGCCTGTTATTTCTACAATTTCCAAAACCTTTCTCGTGTGGTCCCGAAGCCTTCCTAAATGCACGATAATATCCACTCCGGAAGCAATCTGCCTCCGTATGGCAGGCAGGGGCAGCTCCATTCCCATTAAAACCATCGTTTCCAATCGGCTTAGCATATCCCTTGAGCTGTTGCTATGACCTGTAGACAGGCTTCCATCATGACCGGTATTCAATGCCTGCAATAAGTCAAGAGCTTCTCCTCCTCTCACCTCTCCTACGATGATCCGGTCCGGCCGCATTCTCAATGATGTCTTAATCAAATCCCTTATGGTAATTTCCTGACAGCCCTCCACATTGGCATTTCTTGTTTCCATAGATACCAGATTGGGGGTATCTGCAAGCTGGAGCTCTGCACTATCCTCGATTGTGATAATCCGTTCCTCTTTAGGAATAAATCCGGACAAAACATTTAAAAAGGTTGTTTTTCCGCTTCCCGTGCCACCGCTTATGAAAATGTTATAGCCTGCTGTAACCATACATTTTAAAAAATCCGCTGCCTCTTTTGTAATGGAGCCCATCCGGATAAAATCTTCCATGCTAAGAGGATTCTCTGGAAATCTTCGTATTGTCAGAATGGGACCGTTTAGCGCTACCGGAGCAAGCACCACATTGACTCTGGAGCCGTTTTCCAATCTGGCATCCACAATCGGACTGGTTTCATTTACTACCCGGTTGGATTTGGCTACGATTTGCTGAATCACATCCTCCAGCTTCTCCCTGGATTCAAATTTATTTTCCCATTGGAAGATTTTTCCTCTCTTTTCCAGAAAAATCCGTTCAGGACCATTTACCATGATTTCCGTCACCTCTTCATCCTCAATCAGCTCCTGTAATATATCCAGCTTTCTTATTGAAAAAAATAATTCCTTTCCAAGCCTTTTCTTTTCTGCAAGGGGAATGTAGGTTTCCCTCCCTATGCTCATGATTTTTTCGTCTATCAGCTCCCGGATTTCTTCGTCCTTCATCTCTCTGGAAAAATCCATTGCTTGAAAAAGTTCGGTTTTTAAATTTTTTTTGATTGCATCATAGCTTATTTCTTTGCTCATATTTCCTGTTCCTTTAAAAGATTTTTCACATATTCTGTCAACTGGCTATGGGATAAATAAATCATCTTATGGGGCACTTGCTTAAAGACCGGAATGTTGCAGTTGATTGTTTTTTTCAAAAGCCCGTCTTTTTTCATATAAGTCAGAAGTTTCTCATACTGGTCTATTTTTGCAAGAGCCATTCCATCAGACTTTGTAATTGTATAAATTTTGCTGCACCGTTCTAAAATTTCAAACAGCCCCCGGACATGATCCGATAAATCCAAAATCACAACTTCATAATCCGTACTTCTTTCCAGTTCCTCTAAAAGGAGCTTCCATTTTTCTCCTTCCATTTCCAATATATCCAGAAAGGAAACTGCAGGAGGGATAAAATCCAGACTGCCGATAGAGTCCACCATACTTGCCAGCTTATAAACGAATTTTCCGCTTCCTTCTTTTAAGAAATACATTAAATCCATAAAGTCATGATTAAATTCTTTTTCCAAAAGCATGGAAAATCCGGAGTAAGCTTCAAAATTTAAATACAGACATCTTTTTTTCTTTGCCAGTATCTGTCCCAAAATCAGTGAAAAAGAGGTCTGGAGGCATCTGCCTATGGGACTGTAGACACCTATGATTTCTATATTTCTTTTTTTGCTGCCTGCTGCGGCTATTATTTTTTGGTCCTCTCCCTCCGCATAAAGCGCAATGATCTTTTTCATAATGGCAGTGCCTGACTGATATTTATATACATAAGGACAGCTTTCCTTCTCTTCCTTGTTTTCTTCGCACAAGTAAAGGATTTGCCCTGTTTTCAAGCTGACAGGTGCATCATCTTTCATACTTTCTCCTATCAGCAGAATTTCAATAGGATTTTCTTTTGAGAAAGCAGCAAGCTTTTCCGGATTGTCAAATGCCATGACCCGAAATGGAAACTGCTTTTTTCCTGACAGGTATTCGGCTAGTTTATATACATACTTTTTCTCATAATCACAAATTGCTAAAAGGGCATCCATGAAATACCTCCAATCCAATAAATACAAAAGCTTAAAAATATGGGAATCGTAAAATGAATCACTGCCTTTTTATCAGGCTGTTGTTTATGATATGGTTGAATTTGATTTGCCTTTAGAACATCTTTTATGTACTGATAAAAATAGGAAAGCCTTTGAAATAGATTTTTGTAATAAAGCATTTGCATAAGGCTGTAAAAGGCTCCTATCAGAAAGGAAATGAAAATGCAATAGACAGCGGAGCGTATGTCCAGCAACAGTCCAAGCAGCAGGAACAGCTTTACATCTGCCGCCCCTATGACCTGCAAGGCAAAAAGGGGAAGAAAACATAATAGCAAAAGCAGCATATTGAAAAATCCTTGTTTAAGCATCCCCATGTCATTTTCATAATAAAGTATGCCGATTCCACCTAGGAAACCGGATAGTATTACCCAGTTTTTTATCTGATAGCAATAGATATCTAAAATCATGGCTGCCAGCAAAAAACAACATATAAAATAGTAAATGTGCAATTCCTCCTTTTATAAAATCTGTCTTGGGAAAGTTGTCCGAAAATGGACGTCCATTAGAAATGGAGCATTTGATCTAACACAATAGATGTGCTCGTATAATATGTAGTCTATGGTTTGACTGACTTGTAAGTTGGATTATAAAGCATGTCTTTCTATTTGTCCATAGCTTTTTAAGAAAAAAATTTTTTTTGTAAATATTTCACAATAAGTCATATAAATATAAGGGCAAAAAGGACGCAAACCCCCGGTATTCCTAAGATTGCGCTTGTCAATAGCGTAAGAGGATTTATACCTACCCCCTGACTGATTCCAAAGAATAACAACAATTGGTTTACACCATATATAACAACGGCGCCAAGGATTCCCCTCATAAAAAATCCCATGATAATTTCCAGCTTATTTTTAAAAAACAGAATGGCAAGCACTAAAATACATACTAAAACAATGGCACAGCCACCCCAGATTTCCTCCATTTTCATATCTCTTCCGCTTTTTCTTATCTGATTTTTTACATTATATGGTATTGAGGGAATTATTATGAATATTTTTTTCCAGTTGTGACTATACTTACTAAAAAGGGACTGATAAGAAAGGGGAAAGAGATGAAATTGGAAGGAACAGCCAATATGGAAAAAAAGAAAGAACGTTTACAGCTTTTAGATGATATCGATAAGACGAAATTTGCCCTGGAATGTGCCTACTCCAACTTTGATAATGTCATAGAGCCGGATTTGATTGACTGCTATATTTATGAAGTAAATTCCAGTTTAAAAAGATATAAGTATTTATTGGAACAGGCAGCAAAATTAAATTTGCTGCCTGAAGAATCAAATCAAAAAACCTCTATTCTCACCAATCTGATTCAGGTTCTCCACTAAATCATCACGCCCATAGGTAAGCCCTGCATAAACCTTTTGGGAATTTTCCATAACGGCAGGGGACTGATCCATGTGGCTTATCTGGCTGTATGCCTCCCAGAGCCCTTTCATGACTGCAATACTGTTCTCCAAAGGCTCTGTTTTATTATGAACATCCCCATGGACAAGCTCCTTGTTTACATAAACATATAACTGCATCAGCTCTTTTGCAGGCTCGTATTGAAAATTCAAGGACTGCATCAGCTCCTTTACGCATCCTCTGGCATATCGGATTGCATCTTTAAAAGCCTTTATATCTTCTTTTTCATGAGCTTCTTTTGCTTCTTCCATGTACTGTAAAAACATTTCATACAAAATCACTACCAATTGGGTCTTATTTGCACTTGTAATACGCAGCTTATATTGCTGCTTTAACTCATTATTCATTTTCCGGCCTCCGGTTACCCTCTGCTAACATGTAAATTAACTATGATTACTGCAATAGCTGCAATAGCTGCTGAGGCCTTTCGTTTGCCTGTGCCAACATAGAAGTACCAGCCTGAGTTAACACTTGCAGCTTTGTGTACTCTGTCATTTCAGTTGCCATATCCACATCCATGATACTGGAATATGCCGAGGTAACGCTTTCGCTTGATGCTTCCAGACTTTCTTGTGTATTCTCCAAGCGGTTTTGATAAGCGCCTAATCTGGAACGGACAGCAGATATATAATCATTCGCAGCTGCTAATTGTCCAATTCCTATCCTTGCACCTTCCGCAGTTGATACATCCAATGTATCAATTTCCATATTGGACAGGGAAATGGTTGGAATACGTATAGGAAGAACCTGCCCCTCATTAGCGCCAATCTGGAAACGCATTGCTCCGATTCCTGTTAAATCCAAAGTCATTGCTGATCCTGCACCGGTAAAGGTATTTTGGTCAATGGCAATTCTTACCTCATTCTGCAATGCATCCGTTATTGTAATGGTATTTCCCTTTACCTTTGTAACACAATTTGCGTCAAAATGAAGCTCATCTCCTGTAGGTCCGGCAGCTCCGAAATTTACCGATGTATCATCTGTCAAATTCCCATCTGCATCAAAAACAGGTGTAATTGCCAAAGAATATGTTCCTAATTGGATGTCATCGGAGTAATATTCAATGGTGGCGCCGGCTTCGCTGGTGTATCCTTTTAAATCACATTCTCCATTCAACAGCTTTTGTCCGTTGAAATCGGTAGTTGCAGCTACTCTGGCTATTTCATCCTTTAACTGGGAAACCTCTTCCATAACAAGCGCTCTGTCATCATCTACTAAAGCTCCCGTTGCGGCCTTTACTGCTAACTCATTCATTCTTTGTACCATTTCCTGAATTTCAGCTAAAGCTCCTTCTGCTGTCTGTATTACGGAAATACCATCTGTAGCGTTCTGAATCGCCTTGTTTAATCCCTTTAACTGGGCATTCATTCTTTTGGCAATGGCAATTCCAGAAGGATTATCCTTTGCATTATTAATCTTGTAGCCTGAAGATAAACGAGTACTGGAAACAGCAAGATTGTTCTCACTTATGCTAAGGGATTTATTGGCAATGATTGCCTGTAGATTGTAATTAACTTTCATATGGGCACCTTCCTTTAATTTGTCTATTATTCGTTAACATGTTTCTATAAAATCTATAAAAGCCTTGGCGGCATGATATAGTTCTTTTGTTGATATGGCTGTATCGGTTTCCTTTTTATGGGCAGAACCTTCTATGTTCGTGTGTCTGCCATAAATCATCTGGACCTCTGCTTTTCTTTCTGTTTCTCCAAAGAGTTTTTCCTGCAGGCTGGACTTTTGGGCATTCAATATTTCAAACCCTTCCTGGGTATTGCATACTACATATCCGGAAATCCTGTCCGGCTCTGCTTCCAGACAAGCCTCTACTTTTCCCAGCTTTTCTGTTTCCAGGGAAGCAGTAACCTTTCCTTTTTCTCCCATGTTCCTAAGAATCTTCACGTGAATGGATGTAATTTCACCGCCTATGGACACTGGCACTTGATAATTTTCTTCCCTGGCCATACATTTCAGCAGTCTTAACTGCTTGGAAAAGATAGCCATGCTTTTTACATCTATAGCAGCAGCGCCTTCCTCAAAAGAGCTGTTTTCCAATATGTCCTCCGTGGTTTCTATGAACTTATCGTAGGCCTTTTCCATGGATTCCCTGTCCGTCATGGATTCTTTCATCTGTTCCATATCATCCTCCAGGCGGGCAGTTAACGTTTGCTCACTCGTTGTGGCACGATTGGTATTTCTATCGTTCTTCTTTGCATAAGAAGCAATTTGTTTAAATGTAGCGCCTTTATAATTCATAAGGTAATCTGCTGCTAACAGATTATCCGGTGAGATATCCTGGCCATACTCCAATAGGTCTTCTATTATCTGATCTCCTACCTTGCGGATTTTCCGCACGTCATCCAGCTGTTCTTTTAAGTACTCTTTTTCCAGCAGGACATCTTCTTCATTTCCGCTTAAAAGCTCATCCAGCTGTTCTAACGTAGTATCTCCTGTAATATCCACTGTCCGGAATTTTTCCGGCGAAAGCTCTTCAAAGATATGGTCTGCCTTTCTTTTGTAATATCCCTGAATCTGCTCTGATATGGAAGTTCCTTTTTTATTTACATCGGATAATGCTCCAAAATCGTCATCAATCGCTGCCTGAAAGCTGCCGCGTTTTCGATTTCTTGTTTCTCCTAACAGATTAGACAGCGATAATTCTCTGCCCGACTGCAGCAGGCTTCCAATTGCTGCCCCATCACCTTTTTCAATCTGACGAAACAGTCTGTATATTCCAATGTAAGCACTTCTCTCATCCTCTGAAATTCCATTGCTCTTTTCCAGCTTATACAGATACTTGCTGTATTTTTCCATTTCGGCAGACGGCTCTGTCTCTTTTTCTTTCAAATACTGATATAATTGTTCTACATTCATATTCAGTGGATTTACGTCTTCCCGAATCATTTGAAGCACTGCTGCCGGCGTCATTTTACGGATGACCCTTGTAAGTGCCTCCTCGGCGCTTTTGACTTCATTGATGTTTTCTTCGGTAATTTCCATCTGATTGTATCCTAAAATACGGACTGCTTTTGCATTGGCGTCATTGTATTCCATATCCAAATCTTCCAATAACACCTTAATCCTGCCAAAAGCCTTTTGAATGGAATCGCCTAAATCACCTCTTGGCGCCGTCATAAGGGCTTCATAGCTTTTTCCTGCATTTTCATAAGTATTTTTTAGTACCGTACCTTGGGTATGTATATAATTTAAGGTAAATACGGAACGGGTAAAAGCAACTTTTCCAACTACGGAAACGGGCATATCCCCAATAGCCGCTACCTTTCCGGTTACCTCCTCATAAAGAGAGGCTCTTTCCGCAGAAGAAGTATCTTCCGTCTGGCCAAACAATACTTTTTGCTCTGCTGCCTCCTGTTGCTTCAGCTTTTCCACTACCTGTTCAAGCTCTGCCGTCTCAATGGCAAATCCACTTTTTAGCAGTTTATAATTAGCTCCCACTGTCATTTGGAGCCTGATTTCCTCTAACTGCCTTTTAGCAGTCACCAATGCCGGGCTCTCCTGACTCTTTTTTTCATATGCCATGCCGGGAGTGGTTGCAGACAAGGAAATCTCTAACATCGCTTTGTTGAGATTTTTAATAGTAAAGGTCTTTCCTTCGGCAAAAACCTTTTCTACTGCTTCCTCTGTAACGGCATCCACTGTTTCCTTTATGGAGACTGCCTGCTTCAAAG
Organism: Lachnospiraceae bacterium; assembly: GCA_014804675.1. Classification (GTDB taxonomy): domain Bacteria; phylum Bacillota; class Clostridia; order Lachnospirales; family Lachnospiraceae; genus RGIG3040. The sequence continues at coordinate 56,650 of JAAUZH010000012.1, read as the reverse complement.
CTCCTTCTTTATTGGATAGGAGAGAGTCTTTTGCCTGTTTTCCCTCCGACAAGGCCGCCGCTATGGAGTTGATGATTTCCTCCGGTTCTTTTGGGAAGGAAATTTCTTTTAACTGGTTTAATAAAAGCAGGTTATCCTTCGTCAGGGGAATTCCTTTCTCTACCAGCCATTTTGCCTGATTCACTGTATCCTTATATACTACAAGCCCTGCATCTTCAATTACTTTTTCCATCTGGTCCTGCAGCCGTTCAAAGTGGATATCATCCGCTTTTCTTCCGTAATAGCCGGTAAAATCATCCTCAAAATATCCGGTTCCCTGTACATCACCATTTTTAGCAGCGCTAAACTGCGCCCTGTACAGGTTATCTATGGTGGGTTCCTTTCCGTTGGTAACCATATATTTTATGGCGCCATCGCTTAACTCCTGAATCTTTCCGGCTTTTTCAAACTCTTTCATTGCTTCTGTTACGTTTTCCTTTGTAACAGGAACATTGTACTGATTCAGCTTTTGAGCAATGGAAATAGCATAGCCGGCATTTCCGGTAATCTTCTTCAGCTTATCCATGCTGATATTATCATTATAACCAGCAATTTCAATTCCGGCTTCCGCAAGCTTTGCTTTTATCTGGTCTACAACAGTAACAATCGTCTCCACGTCCACGCTTCCCGGATGGAATCCTTCCTTCATCAAATTGGAAAAATCTTCTCCAGACATAGAATTAGACATTATGGCCATGTAGTTGCGTTTGTTGGTAATATCCTGATTCGCAGCTTCCTTCATAACATCTTCTGTGGTCTTTCCCTGACCTCCATAAGCTTTGTTATCCATAACAGTACCAGAAATGTCTAAATAGAATCCCTTTTGAGCCCGCATCCTTGGAGCATAGGGAGCGCTGTATGTAATTTTACTGTTGTCTACATTTTGATTTTGATTCATTCCTTCAAAATTTACCTTCATATCAATTCTCCATGTAGAGCATTTGCCTTTCTGTTTCTATTTTCTGCTGTCTTATGACAAAATAAAAGGTGAATGATTGAACATTCACCTTTTATTTCGGCAGATTTTCCGTTATTCTTAACCTGTTAGATCATAACAGGTTGAAAAAGCTTTAAAAAGTAAACAAAATAGCGCCGTAAGGGGGCAGATCAAAAGTAATTGAATAATCCCTTCCATTCGATTCTTCTTTTTTGGCAGTAATTTCCTTGGGAAGCTCTGCTCCATTTCCGCCAAATTCTTTGGCGTCACTGTTTAAAAGCAATTTATATTTTTTCCTTTTAGGAACTCCTACTTTAAAATCTTTTCTTTCCATTGGAGTCATATTCAATACTACTAATATGTTATTCTTTCCATTGGATGCCTTTCTGAAATAGCTGTAGGTGCTGTTTTCCAAATCATCCGCTTCTATCCATTCAAATCCTGCCCAGTCATTATCGATTTCATACAGGCATGGATATTGACGGTATATTTCAAGAAGCCTTCTCATATAGTTCTTCATTCCAGCATGAAGGGGATCTTCCAGACAATGCCATTCCAGCTCTCTTGCTTCGCTCCATTCGCACTCCTGAGCAAAATCCTGTCCCATAAAAAGAAGCTTTTTACCGGAATGGGTGAACATATAAGTATAGCCTGCTCTCAAATTCGCATATTTATCCACCATAAAGCCCGGCATCTTATTTAACATAGAGCATTTTAAATGAACCACCTCGTCATGGGAAAGGGATAAAATATAATTTTCTGAACCATTATAGCTCATGGCAAATGTCATTTTATAATGGTTATTTTTTCTGAAAATCGGATCCAGTTTCATATAATCACAAAAATCATGCATCCAACCCATATTCCATTTGAAAGAAAAGCCTAAACCGCCTTCCTCCGCCGGTTTTGTTACCTTAGGCCATGCGGTGGATTCTTCCGCAATTACCATAGTGCCCGGAAATCTCTTAGGAATAATGGAATTTAAATGGTGGAAAAATTCAATTGCTTCCAGATTCTTATTATCGCCATACTTATTTGCAACCCATTGTCCATCTTTCTTTCCATAGTCTAAATAAAGCATGGAAGCAACTGCATCTACTCTCAGCCCGTCAATATGATACTCTTTTACCCAGTAAAGGGCATTGGCAATCAGGAAGTTTACCACTTCCGTTTTTTCATAATTAAAAATCTTTGTTCCCCAGTCAGGATGTTCTCCCTTGCGTTTATCGGGGTGCTCATAAAGGCAGGTGCCGTCAAATTCGCTGAGCCCAAATTCATCTCTCGGGAAATGAGCAGGTACCCAGTCCAGAATGACACCTATTTTATTTTTATGCAAAGTATTTACAAGATACATAAAATCCTTTGGAGTTCCATATCTGGAGGTAGGCGCATAATAGCCGGTTACCTGATAACCCCAGGAACCGTCAAAGGGATACTCTGCAATACCCATAAGTTCCACATGGGTATACTTCATTTCCTTTAAATATTCTACGATACGATCTGCAAAAAGCCTATAATTATAGAAAGAATCCTCTTCCCTTGAGGCAGGATGCTTCATCCATGAACCGATATGGCATTCATAAATGGCAACCGGTTCCTTATTCCAGTCTTTTGTTGCCTTTTCACTTTGCCAACTGTTATCCGTCCATTTAAATCCGGTAATATCTGTTACCCTGGAAGCATTGCCCGGTCTCAATTCAGAGTAATTTGCAAATGGATCTGCTTTATAAATTTTACGGTTATCTTTGGTGGTTATTACATATTTGTATAATTCGTTTTCCTGTACTCCCGGAATGAACAGCTCAAAGATGCCGCTAATGGGTAATTTTTTCATATTATGTCTGTAGATATCCCAATCATTAAAGGAGCCTGTCACATTAACATACATGGCATTGGGTGCCCAGACTGCAAAATATACTCCTTCCACCCCGTCAACTACTGCCTTGTGAGCGCCTAATTTCTCATAAATCTCATAGTGATTTCCCTGTGTAAATAAATACTCGTCATACTCAGAAACAAAAACATCATTTTCTCTTTTTTTGTTTTGTACCATATTATTTCCCTCTCTTACTTTTTAATTTAGAAAGTCCTTCTCCCTAAGTATAATCATATCATCCCCATCATATCGCTTTGCAAGAATGATATCCATAAAATGGGACATATTCTTCCTTCCTGCACGGACAATCGCTTTATCCACCATTTCCTTTACTTCTGCCACAGTCACAGCATGTTCAATTGTCTGCATATCGGAAATTTTTGTATACAATGCCAATATACCCATATCATCAATAGCATATTCCTGTTCTTTCGCATATTCTCTTGCATAATTTACAAGTCCGTCGTTATCCAAAGCCTGAATATCGATCCTTGCATTAAATTTAACAGCCAGGTCTGGATAAAGCAAGGTTAATCGTTCAATTTCCTTCTTTGTATCTTCCAAAATTACAAAAACCCTACGATCCCTCAGTCTGTCTAAGTGGAACAACAGATTTCCAAGAGCATCTGCAGGCAGGTCGCCAGCCTGTTCAATGAGTAATGCGCTGTTTTCCAGATTCTCCAATGTTGCTCCAATATTTTTTTCTGCCAACAATGTGCCGGTAATCTTGGCAAGCTGCCCGGAAAACGTTGGGTCCTTTTCTTTTAACTGTGCCACAACATTTTGTGCCGCCTGTAAGGTTCCAGTTCCATGCTCTCCAGTAATCAGCATATTTCCCGTTGCTGCAGAAAGTCCCATGGTATCCAAAGCTCTTGCTACCTTTCTCTGTTCTTCTTTATTGGGAGCAAAGGGAGCAAAGCGGCCTTTTTCTTCCTTTGTCAAGGAACGTACCGTACTTTCATCTTTTGGCACGAATGTCTGTATGGCATTCGTAGCCTTTAAATCCACTGGTTTTCCAAGAAAAATATCAGGCGCAGGCTTTGGTTCTTCCGGTATTGGTATTTCTAATGGGCTTTCCAGTACTGTCGATCCTGTTGATGTTGGTATTGGTGATCCCATTGGACGTTCCGGTGTTATTTCTGCCTCTGGTGCCGGTATCGGTGATCCCATCGGGCGTTCCGGTGTTGCTTCTGCCATTGGTGCCGGTGTCATTGATTCCAATGGGCTTTCGGACACTCTTGCTGTGGTTGGTGCCAATGTTGGTATTTCTGATGGTGTTTCTGTTATTGGAACAGGCTCTTCCACTATTTCTGCAGCTACTATCTTCCTTTCAGCAGCATCTTCTTTTGCTTCCTCAAAGAAAGAACTGTCAATAGCAATAGGTTCAACTGGAACGGGCTCTTCCCTTATTTCAGGACTGTTCAATACATCCAAAAGTTTTTCTTCCAGACCGAAAATCTCTGCTGTATCAAAAGTAACTGAAGAAGTCTGTTCTGCTTTTTGAGGAACTTTTTCTTCTATCTCGTCTGCTTCTGTTATTTCCTCTTCAACAGGCTCCTTTAAAGCCTGTACTCTTTCTTTCTGCTCTTGCACTTCATCCAGATGATTATGATTAAATACATCCTCAGCCGGACTGATTAAGTCTAAATCCGCCTGAACACTTGCTCTTGCCATGGCATCAAAATTACTGAACATGGGGCCTGTCTGCTGAATGACTCTTTCCCGCATTTCCTGTATGCGACGCTCTTCATTTGCTCTCTTGGTTTCTTCCCATTCCGCCATAATGTCTTCCAGGCTGAGCTGCCCTGTAATTTGTCCATCATCCTGCTGTTCTTCCGATTCCGAATATTCCGAATGGGCATCTATGGTCGGAGCATCTGCAGAACCTGCCTGTTCCGTATTCTGAACCGATGCTTGTTCTGGCGCTATCGGCTCTGATGGAATGGTCTGCACTAGCTTTTCTATTGATTCTGACTGATTATTTTGTACTGGTTTTTCTATTTCTTCTATTTGTTTTGGCTGATTGAGCTGTACTGGCTCTTCTATCTGCTCTGGCTGATTGAGCTGTACCGGTTCTTCTATCTGCTCTGGCTCATTGGGCTGTACTGGCTCTTCTATCTGCTTTAGCTGATTAGGCTGTACTGGCTTTTCTATCTGCTCTGGCTGATTAAGCTGTAACGGTTCTTCTACCAGCTTTGGTTCATTAGGCTGTACCGATTCTTCTATCCGCTCTGGCTGATTGGACTGTACTGGTTCTTCTATCTGCTCTGGCTGATTGAGCTGTAACGGTTTTTCTATCTGCTCTGGCTGATTGAGCTGTACTGCTTCTTCTACCGGCTTTGGCTGATTGGGCTGTACTGCCTCTTCTACTGGCTCTGGTTGATTAAGCTGTAACGGTTCTTCTACCAGCTTTGGTTCATTAGGCTGTACCGGTTCTTCTATCTGCTCTGGCTGATTGGACTGTACTGCCTCTTCTACTGGCTCTGGTTGATTAGGCTGTAACGGTTCTTCTATCCGCTCTGGCTGATTGGACTGTACTGGTTCTTCTATCTGCTCTGGCTCATTGGGCTGTACTGCCTCTTCTACTGGCTCTGGTTGATTAAGCTGTAACGGTTCTTCTACCAGCTTTGGTTGATTAGCCTGTATCGATTCTTCTATCCGCTCTGACTGATTGGACTGTACTGCCTCTTCTATCGGCTCTGGCTGATTAAGCTGTAGCGGTTTTTCTATCTGCTTTGGTTGATTAGGCTGTACTGCTTCTTCTACTGGCTCTGGTTGATTAAGCTGTAACGGTTCTTCTATCTGCTCTGACTGATTGGACTGTACTGCCTCTTCTACTGGCTCTGGTTGATTAAGCTGTATCGATTCTTCTATCCGCTCTGGCTGATTGGACTGTACTGCCTCTTCTATCGGCTCTGGCTGATTAAGCTGTACTGGCTCTTCTATCCGCTCTGACTGATTGGGCTGTACTAGCTCTTCTGCTGGCTCTGGTTGATTAGGCTGTACTGGTTCTTCTATCCGCTCTGGATGATTAAGCTGTACTGCCTCTTCTACCGGATTTGGCTGCATTAACTCTGCCGGTTCTGTTTCCGTTCGCTTCTGTTCTGCAAGGAGTACTGGTACCTCTTCTTCCTCTAATGCTTTGACAAATTGCTCTGTTATTTCATCCGGCTTGTCTTCTTCAGGCACTTGGATTGGAACTGATATGGGAGCCTTTTGCACTGGTGTGGGAATCTGAATTGTTTCAGCAGTCAGAATATCTTCTATGGAAGGTTTCTTTTCCTCTTCCTCTCGGGATTCCCTTTCTTGAGATTCCTTTTCTTGATTCTCTTCCATGGATGCTAACAAATCTTCTTCTGTAATAGGTGTCAGCTCCCCGGTGTCCTGAAGCAGCGGTGCGATAATGGCATTTTTGATGGAATCATCTGTAATAGCGCCCATAATGGTATCGCTTGTAGCAGCCTCGGCCAAGGTGGCAAAAGGCATTGCCATAGTGGCATCACTGGCACCCATATCCTCTTCCGCCATAAATTTTGCAAGGCTTTTTGCCAGTTCCTGTTGAAGATTGATGGTGCTGTATTCATTATCAACATCTATCGTCTTCACTTTGATATCCAAATCATCATTCGGCTGAGCTGTCGGAACTTCTTCTGACTCTTGTGCCTGTTCTTCTTCCGCCAGTTCTTCCTGTATTGCTTCCGGCTCTTCTTCTGCTGGCTGATCGCAACCATCATTCTCCGGCTCTTCGCTTTCTTTTTCCTCTGTCTCTTCTTTTAAGTTTTCTTCTAAATTTTTCGAAGGAATTTTGGTAGTTGGGGCATTAGAAGGCTCCACTGCCTTAATCTCAATAGGAAGGGTGCTGTCCTTTTCCTCCTCTGGCTCAGTCTCTTCTTTTTCCTCAACAACAGGCTCCTGTGGCTGGAATCGTCTGTCATATTTTTCCTGCTGGCTGGCAGTAAGGGGGCAGTGCAGCATTTTCAGCTCCATTGCCTTAATCACATATTTCCCTTCGCCAAACCATAAGATCAACTCATCACATTCTTCCACACATCTGGTTGCAAGTCCAATCCTATGATATAAGTAAGCGAGTTCGTATGCCCATTTTTCTCTATAATCTCTTTTTTTGTATTCTTCCAATACCGCTATCCGTTCTTCCAGGCTTACGTCCTGTGCCTCATATAAACGATACTGCAAAATAAACTTTCCTGTATCTCTTGGGGCAATCTGCACAAACTCTTTATAGTATTCCACAGCCTGAACGGTTTCTTCCAGTTTGATGGCTAATTCACATAAAGAATATACTATTTTTCTGGAACCGGGATTTCTGTCATATGCCAGCAACAGGATATCTTTACTGTCCTCATAACGGCGGTTAATCTTATAAAGCTCGCTGATCTTGCAAAGCATCATAACACTTTTTACTCTGCGCCAATCAATGGTATCCGCAATCTTCACTGCTTCTGTAAATTTCTTTTTATCAATCAGGGCATTGATTTCCTCTGCCCGGATACGATATTCATACTTATCCAAGTTCCTTCACCTCGTTGTCAAGAATTTACACAAAATTCCCTATTTTCATATCCTCTAGTTTATCATAGGACCATGTCAATGTCAAAAAAATAACGCATAAAATCTGTCTTATTTATGCGTTTTTTTCTGAACTTTTTGTGAACTTATGAATACAAAATATTGCTTAATTCCGCAAACTGATCAAGGGTCAGCGCTTCTCCCCGGATAGTGGGAGAAAGGTTCATTTTATCAAGCGCCTCTATTATCTGTTCCTTTGTAATGGCCAGATTCCCGTTTGTCAACCCGTTTACAAGCGTCTTCCTCCTTTGATTGAAGGAAGCCCTGATCAGGGCAAATAAAAAGGCTTCATCTTTTACAAAAACAGGCGGTTTTTCGTATCTGGATAGCTTTATGACCGCACTGCCAACCTTGGGTTTTGGCATAAAGCAGCCCGGCGGCACATTTGCCACGATTTCAGGCTTTGCATAATATTGGACAGCCAGAGAAAGAGCGCCGTAATCTTTTGTGCCGGGACCTACCTGCATTCTGTCTGCCACTTCTTTTTGAACCATAATCGTAATACTATTCAAGGGCACATGGCTCTCAAAAAGCCCCATAATGATAGGGGTGGTAATATAATAGGGCAGATTGGCAACTACCTTAATTGGCTTACCCTGATTTTTTTCTTCTGCTATTTTGGAAATATCCACTTTTAAAATATCTTCATTTAAAACTGTCACATTATCATATGCGGACAAGGTATCTTTTAGAATAGGAATCAGGTTTTTATCAATTTCCACCGCTACTACTTCTCTTGCATTTTCAGCCAGATATTGGGTCATGGTACCGATTCCCGGCCCTATTTCCAAAACAAGATCAGCTTTAGTAATGTTCGACTCTTTTATGATTTTTTCTAAGATATGGGCATCAATTAAAAAATTTTGTCCGTATTTTTTTTGGAAATTAAAATCGTATTTTTGTAAAACCGCAATGGTATTTGTAGGATTTCCAAGTGTTGCCATAATAACTCCTTTATGATTTGATTATAAATTCAGCAGCCGTTGTAATATTCAGATGACGCTTTCTAACAAATGGAAAACAATCTTCTGGCATTTTCATTCGTCACTTCAATCACCTGTTCTTTACTAATTCCTTTTATTCTGGCAATTTCCTCTGCCACATAAGGAATATTCAGGCTGGAATTGCGCTTTCCCCGAAAAGGCACCGGCGCCAGATAGGGGCAGTCTGTTTCCAATAATATTTTATCTAAGGGAATGTATTCCACCGCTTCCTTTAACTTTTTGGCATTTTGAAAGGTAACTACCCCTCCAATGCCAAAATAGAAATCCATATTTAAAAATTCCCTTGCCATTTCCTTTGCATAGGAAAAGCAATGAATCTCTCCGCCGATTTCTCCTGCTTTTTCTTTTTTCATAATATCCAGCGTATCCTTTGCCGCTTCTCTGGAATGGATAACTACCGGAAGCTTTACCTCTCTTGCCAGCTCAAGCTGCCTTCTGAACCATTTTTGCTGGATTTGTTTATCCGGCTTGTCCCAATAATAATCCAGTCCGATTTCTCCTACAGCTACTGCTTTTTTCAGGGAAAACTGCTCCTTCAGCCAAAGAAAGTTTTCCTCATTCAATTCTGCCGTTTCGCTTGGATGCACTCCTAATGCCCCATAAATAAAAGGGTATTTTTCCATCAGGCATATTGTATTTTTTGTGGATTGCAGGCTGGCGCCTACATTGATTACGTATTGGATTCCGTTTTCCTGCAGGCTTTCCAACAACGTTTCCCTGTCCTGGTCAAATGCTTCATCATCGTAATGGGCATGGGTTTCAAAAATCATAATAACCTCCATTTTTTATTTAAAACTAATATGTAACAAATTTTTTAAAATTTTTTTAATTTTCTTTGAAAAAGGACTTGCTTTTTTTTAATGTCTATACTATAATAACTCTTGCATTTCGATGTGAGCGCGATTAGCTCAGTTGGTAGAGCACCTGACTCTTAATCAGGGTGTCCAGGGTTCGAGCCCCTGATCGCGCACTTTATAAGTACCATTTTTAAGGACCTGTGAGCCTTGGGGATGGTGCTTTTTTTTGCGTTTTTTGTCTTAATCTTTTTCCTTGCAGGCTCTCCCCTACATCTGTTTTCGAACTATCCTGTATTCATCATCCATTCGGAAGTAAGGGCAATTGTCAAAGGAGCAGCGGATGAATTTTTCCATTTCATCTTCATCCAGATTTATCTCACAGATGTAGTAATTATATTCCTCATCATATATGTAATTGCTGCAATATTGGCAGTTAGTGGGGTTTGGCATTTTATTTTCCTCCTACAGCCTTGTTCCATCATAAAAACTTCTTCCCGTATTTTTTTCCATCTTCTGTTAGATGATTTGTTTTTATAACCATGACTTTTTTCACGGTTATTTTTCCTCCATGGAACTCTTAAAATATGAACCACTACAAAAATGATAGAAATAAGTATATCATAAATGATTGCATAATGATATGATTTTACGGAAAGATTATATTTTTTGTAACAGTTCAGCCCGTCTGGGAGAGAGAGTACACTTGGAAGGCAGGAAGCCGGCAGGGCATGTAGTAGTCTTTCAGGCCTTGGCAAAGTCGCCAGCACTTACGCACCGTGTTTGGGTGCGTTAGTACTGCTGCGTCTTTGCAGAGCGAAAGCGTGCCTGAAAGACTACTACATGCCCTGCCGGCTTCCTGCCTTCCAAATGTACTCTCTCTCCCAGACGGGCTGAACTGCTATGTTTTTTTAATCTCAACTTCTTTCGTTGCTATCTTTTCACGGAATCTTATGTCATGTTCAACAATCAGCATCGTAGGCTGATACTCCAAAATCAGCTTTTCAATCTGCATTCTGGAAAATATATCAATATAATTTAATGGTTCATCCCAAATATATAGATGGGCAGGCGTCAATAAGCTTGCTGCAATGAGAATCTTCTTTTTCTGGCCTTCCGAAAACTCTTCCATATTTTTTGCAAACTGTGCACGCTCAAAATCCAGTTGCCTGAGAACTGCACAGAACAGGCTTTCTTCCAAATTTCTTTTCTTACAGAATTTGGAAATACTTCCGCTTAAAAAGGAAGTGTCTTGATTTATATAGGATATAATCAGCCCTGATGCAGTTTCCATTCTTCCTTTTTCCATAAAATTGCTGGTCTTGACAGTCTCATCGCCGGATGCGTGTTTCAGAATGGCTTTTATCAGACTGGATTTTCCACACCCGTTCTTTCCATTTAGAAATACCCTCTCTTCTTGAAGAATTTCCATGGTCAGGCCTTCAAAAATATATTTTTTTGAAGTTTCATAGCCCAATCCATATTCTATTATGGAACATAATACTTTTTTATGGTGTTTTAACGGAAAGATTTTTAAATCCACAGGATTTTCTATATCCTGCAAAAGCCCTTCTTTTTCCATAATCTCCTTGTTGATCCGGTTTTCCATTTGTTTTACACGGCTTTGCATTTTTTTCGTCTTTGCCCCGATATATGCTCTTGCAGCTATGCTCCGGTCGTGCTCTTTTATAGGGTCAAATCCTATTTTTGACTGTTCACTTTTTTCTGCCCATTGTTGTGTGCGCAGTGCCGCTGTTTTTAAAGTTTCAATTTCCTTTTTATGCTTTTCATTCTCCTTTTGGGCAAAAGCATCTTGTCTGCTTTTATTTTCCCACCAGCTGGAAAAATTTCCGTTTTGAACCTGAATAGAATGGCGATTGAGCACCAAAACATGATCTATGCAGGCATCCAATAAATCCCTGTCATGGGATACAAGAATAAATCCTTTTTTCTGAGCGAGATATGCTTTTATGATTTCCCTGGACTCCTGATCTAAATGGTTGGTAGGTTCATCCACTAGCAGAAAATGATTATCACCGGAAAATAATATTGCTAACATTACTTTGGTACGTTCCCCATGGCTAAGGGTTTCAAAGGGGCGATACAATACTTCTCCATCCATCTTAAGCTTGTCAAGCTCACAAAAAACTCTCCATGATTCACAGCCCGGTTTTAATTGTTCCATAAAGTCAGCGGCACATTCTTTCTCATCTTTTTTTGATATCTGATAGGGAAAATAATCAAATACTGTAGATGTGGTGATGGTTCCTTTATATTCGTGTTTTCCCAGCAGTAAGTTCAAAAATGTGGTTTTTCCTTTTCCGTTTCTTCCTATAAATCCCAGCTTCCAATCGGTATCTATGGAAAATGAAACATTTTCAAAAATATTGTCGAAGCTTCCTTCATAATAGAAGGTTAAGTTATTTATATTGATTTGAGCCATACGAATCCTCCTGATTTGTCTGGTTCTTTTTGTTTTTAAAAAAAAGAACCATTTGCTGCCAAATGATTCTGGATTGTATGTTCTATGCCTTATCTCTCTAATTTCTTTTCGTTAATTTTCTTTTAGCTTACTTCCTTCAGTTTCAGAAGTAGGATTTTTGCGCTAAAAAAGAGAGGTTATGAGAACATAATCCACTTTTGGCAACATGAATAGACAGCAGTAAAATGCTGTATACAATGGGTTTCATGCTTTCAAAAGTGGGTTATTTCCTCATTTTTTCACCTCTTTCGTTGGTATGTGGGTATTATATAGGTTGTGAGGGTGGATTGTCAATGTGTCTTTTAGAAAAGGGTATCAATGATGCTATTGGTAAAATTAACATTATGCAAACAAGCGGAGAATTTATCAGTACTAATGTCCAGCTTTGCATAATTTCACAGGAATTTTCCATAAATGTGACTCCATAATTCTATTGTCATCATTCTGTTACACATTCTTTACTTTTTAAAATACTGTTGAGATAAAATAGATTTTAACTTTTAATAAAAAAATGTATAATATGGTAATTATAACGCAAATAATAAAGATAAAATAAAATGTAAATTATCTTGACATATCGCTATCGCATGTTATATAATTTAGTTGATAATATTATCAAAAAATATCTATTATGAAAGGAGGAAGCTATTATTTAATCATGTAGATTTACTAAAAAATAATAGCGAAAACTTATGTTACTAAACATGAAAAAATCTATGTTTTTAATGGCTGTTACAACTATTATTATCGTTTTTCTGTTGCCTTCTAATGCATATGCACAAAACGATAGCGGTTCGTGCGGTCCTTCCAGTACCTGGGTTTATGAACCGGCTTCTGGTACTTTAACTATCAATGGAACTGGAAGTGTCACAGATTACAGTTCTTTTAACAAGTATCAAAATTCTGTTAAAGTATTAAAAATTGGGCAGGGAATAACAAAATTGGAAGCATACAACTCTTATGAAGGAGGATTTAAGAAGTATACCTCCCTGCATACTGTCATTCTTCCTGATTCCCTAACAGAAATCGGAACTTATACTTTTAGAGATTGTACCAGTCTAAAATCTATTACTATTCCTAAAAATGTTACAGAGGCTAACCTTGCCTTTTTTTGTTCCGGACTTACTTCTATTACCTTTGCAGAGGGCTTAAAAGAAGTCCCTCCTGCCATTTGTGAGAATTGCCCGGATCTTCAGACAATTACCTTTGCAAGTACCATTCAATCCATTGGATATTCAGCTTTTGAGGCATGTAAATCCCTATCAAGAGTAAATTTCCCTATTTCCTTAAAAAAAATAGGCGATTTTTCTTTTAGAGGGTGTACCAGTTTAAAAACTATTACTATCCCCAAAAATGTTACGGAAGCTGGTCTTGCTTTTTATGGTTCCGGTATTACTTCCATTATTTTTGAAAAAGGATGCAAAATAATCCCCCATGCTATCTGTCAGTATTGTCCTAACTTGCAAAGTGTTACAATTCCAGAAACCGTAACGGAAATTGAATTTTCAGCTTTTGAGTTATGCTCTTCTTTGACCACTATTACCATTCCAGCTTCTGTAAAAAAAATCGGACAGAATGCCTTTAACAAAAGTGGTTTAAAGACAATCAAGGCTATTTCCGACTCTTTTGCAAATAAATATGCCAATAAAAACGGATATGCTTTTTCTTCCATAGGAAAGCCGGCACCAATAAAAGGAAGCACATATAAAGTAAAAACTAAAAACCTGAAATTTAAAGTTACAAATGCCTCGATATATGGAAGCGGAACCGTTTCTGTAAGTGGATTAATTAAACCAGCTTCTTCTGTCACAATTCCAAAAACGGTAAATATAAATGGTTACACCTATAAAATAACTGCAATCGAAAAGAAAGCATTTTACAAGCAAAGCCGTTTGAAAAAAATTACTATCAAATCCACTACTATTAACAAGATAGGAAGTAAAGCATTTACCAATATTTACAAAAAAGCTGTCATCAATGTACCAAAGGCAAAAAAGACTGCCTATAAAAAGCTATTAAAAAAATGCGGAATTAGCAAGACTATCAGCATAAAATAATCATTCTATATGTTAAAAAACATTTATCAAGAAATATTTTAGGCTATCCGCTTTCAAATCAACTGATAAGGAAACTTAGAAAAAATGGAGCCCTGCTACAAACGGCAGGGCTCCTGACAAAAGTTACTCTTCTGAATTTAAGATATTCTCTTATTATTTTATTCCTTTTTGTATGTAAATATTAAATATTAAAAAGATATATGTACATCCTGTTTCTTTTTTTCATCCATTTCTTTAAAAAATGCTATTTTTTTGCATCCAATGCTTCCTGCAATAATACTGGCAGGAAATGCAACAATTTTCTGATTATAAAGTGCAATGTTAGAGTTTAGCACACGTTTTGCAGCACTCAAATGTTCATTTGTAACTGCAATTTGTTCTTGAAGCTCTTTAAACAATCCATTGGAATATAATTGTGGATATGCCTCTGCTACTATCTTAAGCCTTTCTAAAACTTTTTCTTGATTTTCCATGACTGCTTTGGTCTGCTGCAAGCTCATTCCGGAACGCGCTTCAATTAACTGTACCATTAAATTTTTTTCATGCGCTGCATAGCCTTTAGCAACGTTTAAGGATTCCGTCAAAATATCATACCTTTTTATTAAAGCAATATCAATTCCGGATTTTGCCTCATCTATTTTCACTTCCATCATTTTAATTCTATTTCTGGTAGAAATTGCCCAAATAACAAAAAGGGCTACTATTATAATTAATATTATTATAAATGCCATATATACTCCTTTTAATTCCTTCTCAGATTTGTAAAATTGTTTTTAATGCTGCCATTTATGGAATCCTCTAAAAGCTCTGCCATTTTAAGCATCTTTCTCACTTCTGCTTTCGAGTTTTCTAAAGATTCTGCCTCTTTTTGATTAATATATATTCTTTTAGGAAACAATATTCGATTAGTCTTTAATGCAATTACTACATGATTTCCACTAATATACACACCTACCTGCTCATAATTTCTCTTCATTTCAAGCAGCTGTTCCATTACATAAGGACTAAGTGCAAAAAAGGCGGATTGTTCACTTGTAGCATAAACATCAAAATTATCATTAAATTGTATGTTTTCTGTTTCAATCTTTGTTTCTCCCGGCCTCTTTGAAGCATAGCCTGCATTTGTTTCCTTTTTAATCACTGCCATCATTTTAGTAGCAAATATTCGTACAGTTCCTGATAGCCCTGTTTTATAACTTGCCGTATACACCTGTCCTTTATAAATTGTATCATAATATACACGTTCGTCTTTATCCTCTTTTCTGCTTAGGAGATGTATATTAGAAAAACAATAATCTTTTTTACCTTTTTGGTAACGAATCATTCCTCTTTTTTCATAATTATTGAAAACAGGTATGATTCCATATCCATATAATATTTTTGGTTCAATACTTCCATCTCGGATAAACTCGGCATTGGGAAGCACTTCTGCAATGGCCTTTTTTACTACCTTTTCATCATATTCTTCTTCTTTTACTTTTTTATATTTTAATCCTTTAAAGAAAACATAAATAATTATACCAGCAACAACTATTTGGACAAATGTTCCAACAAGATTAAAAAAAGGACCTGCATTATTTCTTGCTGCTATTCTTGCCTCTTCCCTCTGCACTAACACTTGAGTCCATTTATTCCCCAAATAAATTCCAACGGATATTACTATAAGCGCAGTTAATGTCATTATAACAATATTGATAGGCGTAATATTATGTTTCTTTTTATTTCGCTTTTTAGTATTATTCCTTTTATCATACAAATCCATATGTATCTCCCAATTTCTAATCTAAGTGCTTATTTACTTGTTCATCCATATCAAGCTCTTTTATATCCTTAATTCCAAGAGACTGAATGATAAAAATAATATATACTACACCTCTAGCACCATTTATTACATAATCCAATATCCTTGTAAACGATGGCAATATGGGAATTACTATTTGTATTGAACTCCACAACTGTGATAATACATATACAGCTTCTGATACAACAGCAAAGGATATTGTAAATATAATAGCCTTTACCATAAACTTCTTTATACTTTCACTTTTTTCCATATATAAAACGATTAAAGCTACCACAATCCCTGCCCAGGAGCTAATCATGGCAATTGCAAAGACAGCCCCTATCAATAGTCCCTGTGATATACCAAACTTTGTTTTTTCCATTTTATTTTTCCTTCCTTTGATTCGAATGAATTCCTGCAAAGCATATAGACATATTATTGCATATATGCTTTGCAGCTTAATTATTTAATATATGTTGATTTTATAATGCTCCATTTGCCAAAATACTTTATTCCACCTATGACCTTATACTCTCGTATCCTAAAATAGTATTTATTCTTAGATTTCAATTTTTTTAAAGTAACTTTCTTTTTCTTATAAGAAGTAATGTATTTGTATGCTTTATTTTTCTTAAATTTTTTATCAGTGCTATACTGAATCTGATACCCCGTACATTTTTTATCTGTCTTCCATGTTAACGTAACCTGCCCTTTCTTTTTAGATGAAACACTTTTTAGCTCTGTTACATTAACATAAAATAACTTTGGGTTTTCCTTTTTATACTGCTGCTGTGCTAACTTTATCAGTTCTTTCTGCACAAGATCTTCATAATCTGCCTTGGCTTTTAGCCAATCAGCATAATTTGCTATTCTGGATTTTTGATCAGCAGTTAATTTGTCATATTCTTTTTCTATCTTTTCTATTTCATCCTTACTGTCATTCGTAATTTTTCCAATACTATCGATTAAATTTATAACCTCATCCGCAGCAGCTTGATTAATTGCCTCATATTCTTTTTCTGCCTTTTCCAAAACAGAATAACTATACACCAATTGCTTCTGATAATCCGTAAGCGCCAAATAAGCCGTCTTTGCTTTTTTAATTGCCTCTCCACTATTTTGCGTTACAGTACCAATTGCATTAATTAATTCATTTACTTTTTTTATAGGATCTGTTACAGCAGTTCTCTTTGCAGAAAGAATCTTAACTGTTTTCGCCAAAGAACCTTTTTTATCCTTTATATACTCCTCATGGGTTTTATCTGTATATACATAAAACGTGCCATTCAAGTATTTGTATTCCTCCACATGCAGCGAATGTCCTTCTTCATCCATTACTTTTTCATCGCCATATAAAATAATACTTTCACTCAAAGGGGCTGAACTCCCATCGGTATAACTTTTACGAACCAAAAGTGAGAGAAAACCCGGTTCTTTTATGGATACACTAATATTAGCTTCTTTGACAATTAATACTTCTGCTCTAATGCCCAAACATTCTTGAATAACTGAATCAACCCTTGCATTTGATATAATATTGATATCCGCATCCTGCACATCTAAAACTCCGCATGCTATACCACCGCCATTACTGGTTATTTCTAATTCACAATCCCGAACAACAAACTTATCTTCTTTTGTTTCCATAGTTACAATTGGTTTCATGGCTGTTAGTTTTCCGGGCCCCCGTAATGTTAATCCATCATAACTTAAAATTGCGTTATTATTGGATGATAATACATTTTCGCCCTTAAGTATAATTTGAAAATCCTCTCCCATATTTCCAAACGCTATACAGGAACTTTCTGATTCTGTTAAATGAAAATTGTTTAAAGTTAATGTATTATTAACCTCATCATAAGTGGCTGTTCCGCCCTTGCCATCTTGTATTACTTTATTTTCTACCTTGCCCGAAAAAACAACTTTCTTGTCAGATATCCATAAGGTTGCACCATTTCCTAGCGCTGAAGCCTCCATAGGATAAAACAAAAATAACATCACAACTGTTCCCAATAATACTAAATACTTTTTCATTTCTTTCCCTCCTTTTTATTTATTATACACTAAACTACCCTATCTGTATAGTTATCGGATGATATTTTTTTACTTTTTTTGAATAATTTTATATAAAATCGCAAAAAATATCACAAAACCTAAAATTGTTCCATAAAATAACCATGGATTTCTATACCACTGTATAAATAAATTTTTTGTAAGAAGTACATTAAATACAATTGATTCTGTCTGATTTCCTGTAACATCCTTCGCTATAACTTTTATCTTCTGCCAACTATGAGAACTATTCAATTCTACAGATAGATTTCCATTTAACTCTTGTATTTGTTCTTTATTAAATGTTTTTATAGTCCTTTCTCCCGAAAGGATTTTTACGGAATATAGGCCAATATTATCCTCTACATTTAGAGTCATACTCCTTTTATCCTCTGTATATTGCCCATTATTTTCAATACCTGAAACTAAAATAGTTGGACTTGTCTTGTCAACTACGAATTCAATCCTCTTTCCTTTCACCTGATTATCTGACTGATTAGTAGCACGATCTTCTGAGTAAATAGTAATTATATATCTTCCTTCTTCCTGAAAATTTTCTTTGTTGATTGTATAATCATATTCTTTCCATGAAAGATTTCCACCGGTTTTATGAATATTATATTCACTACCTTGATTTAAATTTCTAATTTCTCCATCTTTGCTACAAGTTACTTTTATACTTTCAAGCGAATCTACATTGAGTTCTTTTAAACGAAGTTCCTTTTCCTCGCTTGTATAAGTATTATCCACCAAAAACTGTGTTTCCTTATCCAAAACATAGACAGAGCCAAAACGATTTATGGAATATATAATTGCATCTTCTTTGATATTGCCTGCCTTATCTATTGCCCTTACCGATAAAGTATACAAATCATCATACTCCTTTTTATGGACAATATCCGAAAGCTCATAAACAAATCCATCTTTTATATTTGACTTTTTGTATTCACACTTTATCTTTCCCCTGTTAGAGCCGGATAGTGTAATTTGAACATCCTCTATGTTCTTATCTAAACAAGATATGACTGGAAGAACTACTCCGTTATTAGCAGATTTATCAATAACACCTTTAATATTGATTTCCGGTTCAGATAAATCTACTATAAAATGATGTGAAACAAATTCTTCTGCTTCATTATCAGCTAAATCCGTATATTTTACATGAAAAACAAATTCCCCATTATAATCATATGCAATTGTTGCTTTATGGATATCTTCATTTGTTGTCCATCCCCGAACTTGCGGCACAGCAATTTCTTTTTCTCCATCTTTTGCAGTAATGGATATTTCCACATCCTCTGGCATAAAATTGTGTTCTTCAATGGATATAGTAGCTATTCTTGCTTCCTTATAATATAATTCATTTTTTACCTCATTATTATCATAAGATACTTCCACTACGGGTTTTGTTTTATCGATAATAAATTCATCAACCTTGCCATAGCTTCCCGTCCATCCTGCCAGATCTGTACAATCAAAGCTAAATGTATAGTCCCCATCTTCTACAAAACCTACAACACACTTCCATTTACAATCCTTTACATGAATTTTCCCATCACATCCTGAACCAGAGATATGATCCCACTCTGAAATCTCCACTTCAGGACCAGTTATTTCCATTTTGCATTTTTCCTTAGAAAAATTAGCTTCCTCAACTGTAATTGTAGCATGTCTCGCTTCCTTATAATATTTCTCATGAAAGGATTCATTATTATCATATTCAATTTCAATTTTAGGAGCTGTCATATCCACGCTAAAGATACCTTTTTTTGCTTTGGATACATACCCGATATTATCCGTTATTTCCAACGTGGCTTCCATATGATTTTTTTCAGAACATATTCTATAGTTTTTTAGAGCCCCAATTACTAAATTTGACTCAAGTCCTGAAACAGCTTTCCATTTATCATCTCCATTAAAAGAAGCTGTCCAACTGTTTTTTTTCTTATCATAAGTGGACTGAACTTTTAAATTTCCTTTATTTTCTGCTTCTGAATCATTATATGCTTTTACTGACCAGCTGCCTTTGGAAATTCCTGTTCTTACATCTCCAATTTCCATTTTTAATAATGGCATATAATTATATAATGGATTGCCTTCACTGTCTTGATAAGCAGTTTTAGGAAGGCTTATCCGGGCATAAGAATACTTTTTATGTTTTTGAGCATTTTCTATAACAATTCCTTTTGAATTGTAATCTTCTGATACCTGCCCTACATTGTCAATTGCTTTTACACAAATTCGTCCTTTAAAATCAGATGGCAGGCTAAAGGAAACTGTATATGTATTATTTTTTCCTTTTTTTAATTTTAAATTTTTTATTTTTACTTTCTTACCACTAGCATTTTCCTTATAGCAAATGATTTCCTTAATACCTGAGCCCGGTGTCTTTTGATCTTTTGCAAAATCTGTTGCTGTTACAGTTACCCTTGTTGCCTTTTTAAAAAAGTATCCATATTGTTTAGGTGCTGTTGCTAAATTATCCACATTTCCATTGGAAAATTTTATAGATGTAATTATCGGTTTTTCTTTATCTATATATATGCTTTCTGTCTTTTCTGCTACGTTCCCTGCATTGTCCTGTACCTGAACATAGAAGCTATATTGATCATTCTTTGACCTATTTCCGTTAGAAGAGCTAATTGTATATGTCTCTTCTGTTGTCATATTTTTTACAATATTTGTTGAAAAAATAAGATTTTCGACCTTTTCATTAATCTTTATAACTCCTCGTGATAAGCCCGACTCCTCATCCTTTACTCTAATTTGATAAGTAACATTCTTTTCTCCCTTATACCAATTCCTGATTTCTGTACCTACTTCCTCAATATAATCTGGTGTACAATACTTTCCATCTAAAGTCATTGATATTTCTGGTATCTTTCTATCCACCATAACTCGATTACTATAGCTTCTATTTTCCAAACCCTCCTGTGCAGGAACACAATATGCCATATTTCCAGCTTTGTCGGATGCCACACATAAGATTTCATAAAAATCATTTACACTTGGAATATTTAACCTAAAATAATATATTCCATTTTCATGTTTATATGGTAACTCATAATTCTTAGAATTATTGAATGTTGGCATTTCATGCTGATTATTTATATTTTTCTTAAAATCTTCCTCCTGTTCTAATTCCTCTTTAACCTTTATATTTATATAATATAATCTTATTTCCTTTATAGCCGGTACATTTTTTCCGTAGGAGCTATTTACTACATCGGAAGCTTTTACCTGATATTCTACAGTCTGTGTTTTATCCTTACGAAAGAAATTCCCAAATTGAAAAGAATAAGAATTTTCAACTTTCTTATTATTCTCCTTCACATCAAATTTCATATCTTCAATATACGGAGCTGTTCCATCAATATAGAACTCTGTTTCTAAAACTTCACTAAGATTATTGCATCCGTCTTTTGCCCTTACAAACAGTTTATATGCTCCTTCCGGCAAACAACCGATTTCACTTATTACACAAAAATCATTTCCTATTTTTTCTACACGCTTCCATTCATTTGTATATTCTATAGAAGATGAATCTTCATTTATATCTCCTATTTCGTATAAATATTCCATATTCTCTGGTGTTTCTTCATCACTAAATATGAAATTAAATTTTATGAAATCCGATGGTCTTTTCCATTTCTCTTTATTATCAGATATATCCTCTGCCTTTACTACCTTTGGGGGTTCATTATCAATATAAAAACAATATTGTCCCAAATTTTCTTTTTGTATATTCTCTGCAACATCTTCTCCACTTATATAGATATAGTAACAACCTGTCTTAAGAGAATTTAAATTAACTTCCAGTGAATATGTCCCTTGGCCAGATATATTTAATTCTTCCGTTTCTATAAAAGAATCTGTTTCCTCTGATGATTCCAGCTTTTTAGCCAATTGATCAGCTGTTAATATTTTATCGCTTATATAGTATTTTATATTCTTTGTTATGCTTTCATCCTCTATGTCTATTTGAAATGCAGTTAAATTTTCTTTCTTATTTCCAGCCTCGTCTTTAAGCTTTATATATTGCTTGTCTCCCTGCATACATACGGGTACTGTGGAATTCAGTGAAACGGATTTTATTACAGGCGGACTATTATCATAATAAATTTTAAATTTTCTTTCTTCCTCATTTTCAAATACATCCTTTGCCTTAACAAATAAATCATTCTCCAAATTCAGATTACTTGGCACCCTTATGCGATATAAATTATCTCCCTCCTTAACTGCCTCCTTATATCCTTCTGTCCCTATTTTATAAAATACTTCTTTTACCGAAGTTTTTTCATCCTTAACAACAACAAAAATATCTTTTATCCCGCCTATATATACCCTGTCAATACTATCATCGGTTTCACTTAGTGAAATAATTGGTTTATCTTCATCTTTATCAAAATATATTTTTGCAGTACCTTTTTCTTTAAATCTATAGAGTTCCTGCTCTATATTAGAAACTTCTCCTATTATATCTTTTACATAAAATTTACTACTTGTTTCTGGTAAAACTTTAAAATCCGTAGAATTTTCTGATACTACAGTTCCCCCTTCCATTTGACGAATATAATTTATGGAAGAACCATCATATTTAATTTCGGCATATTGCATTTTTTGAAACTCTATTGTATAGCTATATATATTATCTTCTCCTACATTTTTAGATAAATAAAACTCACTTCCATCTTGTACATCTGTCTGCATTTCACTCATACAACTATCCGCCAGCTTATAATATGGCTTAGGAGATGCTATTATTTGAATTCTATCACCATCAACACAAATTATTTTTCCGTCTACGATGTCTCTGGCTTCATCATTTACTTTTACAGTTACAGTACCGTCATTTGGATTTATAACGTTTAAAGAGTATTCATATATTTTTTTCATCTCTACATTTTCTAAATTTAATTCATTTGCTACTGTAACTTCTTGTACTATTGTTTTATAATTATCTGCCCTAAAAAATATTTCATATTTCCCTGCCGTCACATTAAATGAAAAATTACCATCTTCATCTGTTTTTGTACTTAATTGATTTTCTAAATTTCCATCCAGTTGATTAATAGCTACGGAAACTTCTCTCAAAGGCAGCTTTTTATCAAAATCACACACTTTTCCTGTAACTTGAAAAAGTTTATGATCTGATATATCTAATTCTCCCTTTAATATAGTAGAATCCATTGTAAAATCTATTTCTTTTTCTATTTCCTTATATCCATCTGCATTTACTGTAATAAAATATTTTCCATTTACTGCATTTTCACTTACAATAGGAGATTCATAAACTCCACCGCTACATTTTTCTAAAATAACAGAGCTTCCATCTTGCAAGATAACCCTGGCCATGGCATTATCTATTATTTCTTCCTGATCTTTCACAATAACTTGAACCTTATTTTCTTCTTCTGCTTTTGTTACAATTATATTTTCAAAAAATATCTGCAAAATAAATATAACCATTAAAGCAAATGTAATAATTCCCTTTGTTTTCTTAATCATTTTCCTCTGCTCCTATACTATTTCTTCGTTAGAATGGAAGATTTCGACACTCTTACGCACTACAAATTTTATTTTTGACATATCTTCTTTGTGGTAATAGTTATCTTCTAATAAATCCGTTTCCTGCCGCTCTTCTTTGAAAATAAACTCTCGATTTATAATTCTATTTTCCTTTAATCCTTTATTTGCTTTTTGCTGCTCTCTCATAACTTCAATTGCCCGTTTTTGAATATGTCCTGTTTTTATTCCTATTATTTGTGGAATATCAAACAAAAAAAACAATATGATAGATATAACAATTCCACATAAAGCACAGGCAATTGATACAAGAAATATATTATGAAAAATGTTAACTTTATTTTCTAGAGTTATATTTTCCATTAAGACTAATTGCAAAACTATATTTTTCATTTTCCCCCGCTCTCCTCTAAATTTTCCTGAAAAGCTGTTTCAATAGCCTTTTGTGCCAAATCAACATTTTCTTCCAGTTCATTTATCAGCTTTTTTACCCGTTTTTGCTCCTTTGAATTTGTATATGAAAATTCACTTACAAGCTTATCTTTTATATTCAACAATTGTTTTTGCATTTCATTTTTCGTTATTCCTTCTTCCTTAAAAATAACGCAATTGGTATAAATCTGATACACTAATTCCTTGTACATTACAAGTGCAGTAATGGCATTATCCTTATCTACCAGATTATCTGATGTTATAGAAATCATATCTTCCCAGTATTCTGCATATCCAATGCTTGTATCTCCTGACTTACTCTCAACACCGATTTTAGAGTAATAACCTGCAATTTTTCCTAAGCATTTTGCCCTTTCCCTTTCCTGCTCCTTAAGACTTTCCCCATTCATAGCAATTTCAAGCCATTTTTTAGAAAGAGCTTTGTTTCCACTATCTTCATACGAATAGAAATAAGCAATTCCAAGCTTATATGAAAATGCTTCATACTCATCCTTATTTTCCTTAAAATAGCTTTCGTTTGTTTTGTTATTGCCATTACTTTCGTTTAATATATCTCTTATCTGATATGCTTCTTCTTCTGTAAGAACATCATCATCTAATATCACATCATTTAGTAACCTATCATAACCTTCGCCTCTTGCAGGATTTATGTTTATTGCTTTTTTATAACATAAAGTTGCAGCTTCCTTTTGAACTTGGGCCTGTGCAAGTTCAATATAATATTCATAACTATTTGACTTTGCGCTGGTCTCAAGCATATATCCTGCCAATGATGCTGCTCCAAATACTACAGTCGTAAAAATTGTCGCACAAAAGATTCCCAATTTTCTATTCTGTTTTCTTTTGTAAGATTCATCCAATTCATTATAATGTTCTAATGCATACATAAGTTCTGCACAGGTTTGATATCTGTCAGCAGGATTTGGTTGAGTACACTTAGATACAATTATTTCCAATCCAGAAGATAATAGGGAATTCCATTTTCTGATTGGGTACATCTCATAAGGTGGCTCACATGGATTATGTCCCGTAACCAAATGATATATTGTAGCTCCTAAACAGTAAATATCTGTCCTTGCATCCGTTTGTCCCCTGCCACCAAATTGTTCCGGAGCTGCATATCCACGAGTACCAAGACATGTAGTATCCCCTACACTGGTTTCCTTAAAGGTTCTGGCCGTTCCAAAATCAATTAAAACAACATTCCCATCCGGTTTTAGCATTACATTTGATGGTTTCATGTCCCTATAAATAATTGGATTATCCCTTGTATGTAAATAATCCAGTACGCTACATAGCTGTTTTGCCCACTCAATCACATTTTCCTGTGATTGTACACCTTCCTCTGCTAATAGCTTACTTAAAGGAATCCCCTCAATGTAATCCATAACAATCAGAAACGTATTTCCATCATCTATTACATCCACAATACTTGGCAAATGAGCATGGTTTAATTGTTTTAACAAATCAATTTCCACCACTAGTCCTTGCTTTATAATTTCATAATTTTCGCTGCCATCCTTTCTTATTTCCTTAATAGCCCATTGCTTATTTGCTCGTTCATTCATAGCAAGATAAACAATGCTCATTCCACCTTTTCCTATTACGTTTAAGATTTTATATTTTCCATCAATCACGGAACCGATTTTAAGCATATCGATCCTCCATATCCCTACCTAATAAAACAACTGTAATATTATCCTTTTCCATTCTGCTTTTGTTTATTTCTATATAATGTCTGCATTGTTCATACATAGATTCTTCATTTTGCAATAACTGTGGTCGAAAACCTTGTAAAATTTCTTCCGATGTAATTTCATGCCGAAAACCATCACAGCAAATCATATATATAGCCTGCTGATGAAAAATTCCGGTCAAAAAATCCGGTTCTAACTTTGGAGATGCTCCAACACATTGAAGCAAAATACTTCGCCTTGGATCCTTTTCTGCATCAATTTTGCTCAAACGTTTCATTTCCACTTCTTTATTTACCAAAGTCTGATCTTCTGTTATTTGTCTGATAGTAGTCCCAATTTCATATAATCTGGTATCTCCTATATGGACTACAAAATATTCTTCTCCTATTACCAACATTCCCGTAAGTGTAGTTCCAAGCTTAATCCCCCTACTTTCTCCAAACCTGCTTATTTGAGCATTTTCCTGCAAAATTACTTTTTTAAGACTCTGACAAATTTCTTTTCCTCTATTTTCCATGCTAAGCAAATCTGGTAGTTCTTTTTCAAACCATTTTGACAATCGCTTTATCACCATGGAACTTGCCAACTCACCCTTTTGTAATCCACCCATGCCATCACATACACAAATGAATGCTATCTCCCCAACAGATGTATCAGCAATCTTAATCAGTAATGCATCTTGATTTGTCGTTTTTCGTATTCCTTTATCCGTACAATAAGCAGTTAAAAATCCCATAACTTGTCCCTCTATATATAGTTAATTTCAAATTCCTCATCTGCCAGACGGATTTTAGAAGTATGAAATAATTCTATTTTTTCTCCCGGCATAACAATTTTTTCATCTACATATGTATGATTTGTAGAATTGTTATCCATAATATAAAGCTTTCCATTTTCCTGAATTATGTTAGCATGAGTCCTGCTTATATTAGAATTGTCCTCAATACTAAAATCTACATAAGATGTTTCCTTTCCTATTTTAAATTCCGATTTATGTATAAGCCTTTTGTCACCATTTTTCTTTCTTATAATGTAAGCAGTCCTTTCCGAAATTCCAACATTATTCTTCATATCCTGTGATAGTACGGTGGTTTCTCCTATTTCCATTGAAAGAACTGTGGTTTCTCCAAAACCTGTTCCTGCAACCATATTGTAATTGTCTACTCCATATGTAGAAACTTGTGCATTTCTATTTTGATTCTCTTTGACAGGAATCTTCTTGTCCTCTTGCTTTAAAAAATACTCATTTGCAGATACCGCCTGTCCGGGAACTTCCATATTAGATGAAACTGACATCCCTTTCATTGCCTTGGTTTTACTTTTCGATTTTTCTTTTGAAGAATTTTTTTTCTTTTTCCAGAAGAATCCTTTTTTTTCTTTTATGTTATCTTTAGACACATTCGGTACAGAAACAACTCTCTGTAGTTCAGGCTCTGGGATAGAACTCAAAGTATGTAACTTACTTTCAAAGTTGTTATTTAATTCCGTATTCACTATTGGTTTAATTTCAACGTCATACTGTTTTTTGTTCAAATCTCCTGACAAAGGATATTGAGGAACATTTTTTACATCTGTTTTATTGCTGGAAGCCGAAATAGCCTTTTCATTTAAATTTTCCAATAAGTTTTTTAACTCTATAAGCGAAAAAGGCTGACTTCCATTAAAATATTCAATTAGCTTTATAACATATGAAGTGTCCTCTTCTTGCGAATATCTCATTTTATAAATAAGTTCTTTAAAAAACTCTTCTTGGTCAGCCATCTTTAAATTAAATAAAGGCATACAAATTAGTTCTGGTTTACACGTGCTTACATTGACATAAATTTTATCTAAATTCAATAGCAGTGTATTTCCATTTATCATATACTCCTCTAATTCCATGATTGTGTTTATGATAGTTATCCAAATAGTCAGTATTTGCTCTTTTGTTATGATTTCCAGCAAAAATTTTTCTAATGTTATTTTAGAGGTAACATTATAGCGGAAAAACTCATCTTTATTCATTTGAGAATATGCAAAGGGCAATAATCCATCAATTTTATTATTTTTTAGAATATTTAAAGTTGTAATATCCTTTTTATCACTTTCCTGAACTTGATAAGTAAAAAACGTATTTGTACCCTGCATCTCTAAAGTAAACATATTTCCAACTCCTTCTTATCTGCTCCACAGACCTGCCCGCATCTGTTGGTGCATTGTAATATATTCATGACCAAAAAATCCAAATGGCAGCTTTACATCATATGTCACATGAAGAACTATATCTTTATTATCTATATTGCTTTTGGAAAAATTTATATTTTCTATTCCATAATATTTCATATATTCGCCTGAATCTATAACGATGTAATGAAAAACTGTATCTGCCGCCATTGAAATATTTTTTTCATTCCATTTGCTTCTCACGTTTCCATCATTTGCTTTTTTCTCAGAAAGTAACTGCCTAACAGTATTTGCTAATACATTATTTTTTACCTTTTCATATTCGTAAGATTTAAAAGCTAATGCTTTCCCCGTTTCCAATAATCCATGCGCCATATAATTTTGTGCTTGAAATACTCTTCCAAAGCTTAAAATAAGCATAATAAAAAATATGAGTGTAGTAAGCACTATTGTAGCTTCAACCGATAAAACACCTTTTTCCTTATTATTCATATAATTCTCCTAATAACTTGCATAACTGATATGTAAAACATCCAGTGTACTTTTATTTGCTCCGGATATGGATGGTATTGGCAAAATTGGGGAATATTTTGCCTTTGTCTTTACTCTTACGCAAGTATACATTTCATTTAATTTAAATGGTGTATCTCCTAGTTTTTTTCTTTTCATAGAAGCCATCTCCATTTGAATCAAATCCGCACATCGTCCAACAATTGTATCTGAAGGAAGAAACGTGATAAAAAATGTTAAATACATTTCATAGTCCCAGCTTATCACTTCATCCAATATCTTGTTTCCTGCATCTTTAAAAATTTCTTTTGCTTCTTTTTTCTGATCGTCCTTACTTGGTGAATTTAAAATTTTCTTCATTTTTTTTACAAAATCATCTATTCCATCTGCAGATAAATACATTTTTGTTTTTACTATTGGAACAGAATCTCTGGCAATTATAAGTACTATCATATCCAGCAGAGATTCTGCAAACATTAGCACAATAACGATTAAAATTGCAATAATGGCACCAATAATCGGTACTTCAATCACCGATTCCACAATATCCATTACTTCTTCATTTAAAAGGACCGGTATGATATTCGATGTAAATCTCAAGAAGAAAATCATATTATAAACTGCTACTTGATTGAAAATTTCAGAACGATTTCCTGCATAAATATATTCCGCTCTTGCATAGGAAAAGTTATCCGTATCAACCGAAACACTGGAATTTATTCCAGCACTCGCCCAATATTTTTTGTATGTACTCCAAGGATTTCCTAGTAAATTTTTATCTGTATCTTCAGATGTTCTATTGGGAAACATCGAAGTAGCATAAACACCTAATTCAAAATGAGTATATATAATTTTTGCAATTGCTGCGGCACCTTTTTGAATAAATATACTAGCAAGTTTAATAATATTTATTACAAGTGTTCCTAATGCTTTTAGTACCTTAATAACTCCCCACAAATCACTAAGCGCCTTAGCAGAATTCATAAATTCTGATGCGCTACTGGCAATTGCATTAAAAATATTATTTATTTCCTGCCATTCCACATCAATTTGAGGGTTTATATTTCCGGTATTATATTGAAGCTGATCCGCTACATTTTTATTTCTACTTAACGCAGTATCAATTACTGCTTTATCATTTGCATCAAACCCATAATTCCCTGCACTTGGATTTTGAGAAGGAAACAAACCACTATAATAATTATTATATTTCGTATTATATGTAAGCCTCTCTGTTAATATCATTTCCAAAACAGGTAAAAATTTCTTGAATTCAGATATTGTTTTATTTGTGTTATTTTTCAATTTTACAATTGTATCAAAGCAAGTAAGAATAGTACTTATTACAAGAAATATAATTCCTTTAACTCCAGGAACGCTTTCCATTTTATTTCCTTCTTCACCATTTTGAATAGCTTTTTCCAATTCTTTAATTTGTTCATCTAATTCGTCATAAGCACTTATAAAATCCTCATCTCTTAACCTTTCTATTTCTTCTTTTAAACTTTTCGCTAAATCGGTTCCATTTTTAAAATTTGTTTCTATACTACCAATAAATTCATTCATCTGCTCCTTTTCACTACCGCTCAACCCATTAAGCTTTTGTTTACATTCTGAAACAATAGCATTTGCTCCCGAAGAAATAAACAAATTATATGCTTTATCAAATTTTTCAATTGTTTCTTTATATTCTTTTAAAACTCCTTTTAAATCTTCTGCCTTGGTTTTTAAGTTGCTTGCTGCTAAAGATACAGCTTCATTTTTTCCCGTTATATTTTCTTCATAATTTTCGTCAAAATCCTCACTATCACTATCCGATGAATAGTCTTCCATATATTTATCTCTTTTTTCTACCGCTTCATTATATTTCTGTAAAGCACTCTCATACGAACTCTTTTTTCCCTGATACTTCTGACAAATATCTATTAATTCAATTTCACTAATAACCATCTCTACAAATGCTTCACCGACTTTGCTGATATTACTTATTAAATCCAAAATAGGCATTGCTTTTTCAAATTCCTTTATCAGCCCTTTCAGACTATCTTCTAATCCTGTTATGTCGTTTAAACTTTTTTCAATTGTTCTATATTTCCCGCATTCTAATATTTGACCTTTTAATACATCTAAGTTTTGCAGATCATAAATTTTATCAAAATTTTCTATGCTTAAATCCTGAATTATTTTATCAATCTGAATTAGGTCTTCATTAGATAAATTCATGTTTTCTGTTAAATATTTTTTATAAGTGTCTTCATCTGTTTTCTTTTCCATTGCCAGTAATCCAAATCGTTCATACAAGTCCTTGTCATACTGAGACAATGTAGAAAATAATGCATTATCTGACATTTCATTAAATAATGCTTTTACACTTCGATATCTTCCAATCTCTACCAAAATGGAACTAAATGATAATATGCCTGTTAAAATAATAGCCAACATAACCGATATAACACCATGTTTGTTCTTTACAAAATAATTTAACATACTTACCCCCTTATTTCACGGCATTCATAATCTTGGATATTGCTTTAACAAAACTATCCCATGCCCTTCCAGCTGCTGTTAACTGGCTTCCTTTCGTATGCAATTCCTGATACCATGCTGTCATATTCATATCATGAATGGCATCATAACAAATAGCCGTTCCTTCTGCTGTTACCGTATAATCCGGATCCAGACCAAAATATTTAACGGGATTTAGGATTAATGCAGAGTATTTTCTGGAAATAGTAACCTTTAATACACGCATACCCATATCATTTTCTCCCATTTCTACACTTACATTATCATAGCCTCCACTTTGTTCCTGATTGTATTCACTGTCTGCAAGCCTGTAGCATGCATACCATTTTGCTTTTTCTTTTGCCTGCTTATCCAGATTATGCTTACTATTCGAAAAGCTCCAATATCTATATGGACTTCGGTCTTTAATATATTCCAAGCTAATATAACTTAAAAAAGGATCTGAATATGGCATGGCATAAGTCCTGGCAACATCTGCTGCTGCCTGATTTGCAGTCACTGTTACATTTTCCTGCTGGTAAACTAAAATTCCTATATTCATAAGAAAAAAGATTACATATATAACAATTACTACTACTACAATTGCCTCAATTTGTATTTCTCCCTTTTGACTGTTAAATTCTTTTTTCATACTAAAATGCCCCCATTAGTATTACTGCTATATATCCTATAAAAACAAATGGTCCAAATGGAATATGGCTTTTACGGTTCATTTTCTTTAATACTAAACCACCTATCACAAATAAAGTAATAAATGCTGCTGCATAAAATAAAGTATTATACATTCCATAGAAGCCCATCATCAATCCAATTGCCCCAAACAGCTTTACATCACCCATGCCAAGCCCGCCCTTTGCTATAAGAGATACAACAAATAAAAGTCCTGTTCCCAAAACTGCTCCTATCAAAGATAATAAAATCATGGATATAAATGTTTCCGGCAAAACAAAATATTCTATAAAGCTAATTATTAATTTTGCTGGAAGAATCATAATTAAAATCTTATTTGGTATTATTCGCTTTTCCAAATCAATATAAGAACATATAATAAGAATTGCCAATAAAAAGCTGATTTTCAACCAAGTAATCCAATGATATTCCTGATAAGCTAAAAAGACTTCCATGCCGCCAGCTATTAAAAATGTTGCTGAAAGCAAAAACAATTCTCTTTTTTCTTTTATCCTTTTTATATAAAATAGCTCATATTTTTGCCAAGACAGACAAGCTGCTAAGGTAAAACATATCCCAATAAAACAACCAAATAATATTTTCATACTCTTATCCTTTATTTATATTGCAAAATATACATGATAATCTGATTCCAATAACCAAACTCGTCCTTTATAAAAGCAGTGCCATTGGACATAACAGGAAGTGCTTCCTGAAACTGCGGTTCAATAATCATTTCATTGTCACTATTGATATATCCCCATAAGCCTTTTACCTTTACTGCAGCATAACCATTTGTAAACGGCAGTGCATCCTCATATTGGGCTTTTATGCAGATTTCTCCGTTTGTATTTACAAACCCATGTTTTCCCTCGCTTTCGTATACTGTTGGCTCATTACTTAAAAATGCCTTTAATAATTGATATTTCTTATCTGATACCTCTTCGCCTTTTTCATTTAATATTTTGTAATATCCATCCTTTTTGACTACTATTCGTCCAGCAGTACTGCAATTTCCATACAAATTCAAGGCTACATCATCATAGGGATACTCTTTTACACTATTCCAGTTATCCATAGTCACAACAGCCCACTTTTTTCCCTTTTTTACTGCATTTAATCCTTCTGAAAAAACTCCCGCCATATCCCATTCATTTTCTGCTACTTTCATATCTTGATCTATAAATCTGTATTTTCCTTTTATAATGGCTGTAGAAATTCCTTCCATTGGCAATACGCTGATTTCTTCAAAATTTTGCTGAGCATTATTTGCAATTTCATACAAATCTGTGTCTATGCCATACCATCTTCCTTTTAAATCCTGTACCCAAAATGAATTTCCATCCTCAGAAGGTCGAATTTTTTTAAAATAATCATTAATAATATATTTATTATTACTATCTATCAGTTGAGAAACCATTCCATAAAGAATTTTAGTTTCCTGATTTTCATCATCAAAATTTAAATTTTCATATACATCATTATTTAAAATAACATTGTCTCTGACTGCTTCTATTTGCTCATTTTTAAAATAAGTGATTTCGGAATAAGCAGTTTCATTTATTTTATATTTTTTTTCTATTTCTTGATATATATTTTTTATTTCTTCATTATCTGGAAACTGTGTTTTTGCCTTTTCTAAAAAAGGTACTAATTGTTTGTAATCTTCCTCTTCCACATACTTTAAAATTAATTTTATATACAGCTTAGCTTCCTTTGGATATTTACTAATTAAAGTTTTTAGAGACTGTATATACTCACTTTCCTGATTCAGGTTTTCATATGTATTTAATAATTTTAATTCAACCTCATAATTTTCTTTTATATTCTTTGCTTTTTTATATTGCTCCAACGCATTAATATATAGCCCTCTTTCTGCCAAAGAATCTGCTTTTTTTACATATTCCCTATATTCATTTGGTGTTTTAATTTCTGTGTATATAGTACTTATCCATGCTATTACAATTAATGTAATTATGGATGGTATCACTAATTTTCTCATATTCTTTCCCCATATCCATAACAAGCTGTGGTGAATAAATGTCATTCACCACAGCTAAATTATCTTTACTCTTAAGTAAAGTTTCTTGCATCGCTATTAATTTTTTCCCACATGTCGGTTGTTATTTGCAAAATATTTTTTCTAAACGTTACTGCCAATCCAATAACAACAACAAGTATTATAATTACAGAAATAACATTGGTATCGCCATCTTCATTTTTCACAAAATTTCTCATTGCTTCTTTTGCTTGAAAAATTTTTGTAGCCAACATAGCATCCAACCTATAAAACATATTTTTCCCTCCTTTCTATTCATATTTTTATGACTCATATCCTTATATAGACAATCCACTAAGGAATGGGACCATAACCATCATCAAAATACCAATAAAAATAATCATAATGGGCAGCATCATTTTTGTTGACGCTTTTTCACCTATTTCTTTCACCTGGTTAATTCTTTCTTTCCAGATTTCTGTAGATAATTCTACCAGGCTTGTTCCAAACTCCGAGCTGCCCTTTTGAATGTTTTGTATAATTAAATTTGTTAACTTCTTTATTTCTGCTATATCACACCTGTTGTTTAATTCCATCATTGCCTGTATGTCTGATTTTCCATTGTACATATCATTTAACGTAATTCTCAGTTCATCATATAATATACTTTCTTTGCTTTCTATGGTAGACGCAATTGCCTCTCTAAGGGGCATTCCAGCATTTACTAATAAAGCTAATTGAGATAGTGCATGAGGAAATTCCAATAATATTTCCTCATGGCGCTTATTAACTTTATTCATGTAATCAGATTCTACATATAAGCCAAGCAAGACTGCCAGAATAACCCCTAATATTGCAAGCTCTTTTTTCCCACTTGTTGCTGCAAGCAGTATACTAATCATGGAAAAAGTAATAATATATGTAAACATAGCCGCATAATTAGCTGTCAAATAAAATCTTGCAAACTTTTTTCCCCGTATTTCTGCTATCTTTTTTTCCTTATCCCGAAAACTTGTTTTTGTAAAGTCTATTTTTATAAAATCAAGAACTGCAAATCCAATTCCATAATAATCTTTCATAAAATATTCTTTTTCATCCAAAGCTTCCACATATTCTTCATATTGATATCTTTTTGAATATAAAACACACCATCCAGCTCCTAATACAGTACCTACTAATGCTAAAATAAATCTGAAAATATCTAATTCCATTTTCTTTTCCCCTTGCTAAACCCTGATATCCATAATCTTTTGTCCAATAAAATAAGCAAAAACAAACATAGCAATTGCAACAATTTTTACTATAAATGTGATAATATCAAATCCACTAGTTTCCGCCATCATTGTATTAACCTGCGATACTACAATTAGCGGAAGCAATATCATAATATTCAACTCATTTTTCTTTCCACTTATTAAAGTCTGAATTTCCAATTCTACTGATATTTTGTCTGATATTACATTTTTAGTGTCCAAAATTATTTGTCTGATGCTGCCGCCCCTTCTATTTGCCACCGAAAAAACTTCTGCAAAAGACTGAATATCTTCCTGGGCGCTTCGCTCTCCAAAATCCATAAGAAGATTTTCAATAGTAATATTGTTCTGCAATCCAGTTATAATAAATTTCAGCTCATTGGCTATATATGAACTATCTCCAAACTGATTTTGCATTTCCTGATAAGCATCATTAAAGGAATTTACTACATTTTTTCCGCTCCCAATGGATGTACTGACTGATCCAAGCATATCTCTGAACTGAATTAAAAGCACATTATCCCTTTTTTTCTTAAGCACTTGTCGATAAATTTTAATTCCCACAAAGCCTGCTGCAACGGCACAAATCCCACTTAAGATTACATATCCAAAAAATATCTGGATTGCTATAAATGCTGCTGCAGCTCCTGCCACATAGCCAATCATTTTTTCCTTTACACTCATTTCGTATGTTGAATAATCAATTGTATTTTTCTCCACTTATTCATCCCCATTTATTTTAAATCTTCGTCTTTACACCCGCTAATTGAAGCTTAAATGTATTTTTTAAAGGGTTATCTGTTCTTTTTAAGCTTCCTGAAACCTTTTCCACAGTAGAATTCTCATCTTCCTCAAAAACATATAGCGGATTTAAAATAATTTCTCCTTTTTCATATCCTACAACTTCCGTTATTTCCATTGTCTTTCTGGACTTGTCCCGTAATCTTGATAAAAAAATAATAATGTCAATAGCAGATGCTATCTGCTGACGTATTGCCTCCAAAGGAAGTCCCTCTGCTCCTTGCAGAACCATTGTTTCCAGACGACTTAACATATCTTTTGTAGAGTTGGCATGGCCTGTGCTTAATGAACCATCATGACCTGTATTCATAGCCTGCAACATGTCTAACGCCTCTCCACCACGCACTTCTCCAACTACAATTCTCTCAGGGCGCATACGCAGGGAAGATTTAATTAAGTCCCTGATTGTTATAGCTCCGCATCCTGACGCATTTGCATTTCTTGTTTCCAGTCTTACAAGATTATCTATTCCTGCAATTTGCAACTCTGCTGAATCCTCAATTGTTATAACACGTTCATCATGAGGAATAAAATTTGAAATGGCATTTAAAAATGTCGTTTTTCCTGAACCTGTTCCTCCACCAATAAATATATTAAATTTGGACTTTACAAATATTTTTAATATATCCGCAATTTCCGGTGTAATGGATCCATATTTAATTAACTGCTCTACGGTCATCGGAGTTTTTGAAAATCTACGTATAGTAACGATAGCGCCATTTAGAGATATAGGCGGAAGGACTACATTTACACGAGATCCGTCTGGAAGCCTTGTATCCACAATGGGATTTGCCTGATTTACTTCTCTTCCTGCTGTACCAACTATCTTTTGCACAATATCTTCTAAACGCTCTTCACTTTCAAATTTATCCTCCAGCTTATACAATGCTCCACTTTTTTCTACAAAAACATCTTCCGGTCCATTGATCATAACTTCTGTTATGCTTTCGTCGCGAATAATAGTATCTAACATTCCCAAACCTCTAATGGAACTATAAACCCTTTGTACCATTAAAACTCTGTCTTCAATTGAGATATATTCATTTGCAGTCATTTCTTCCACAAGCTCTTCAACTTTATTCTGCAAATCATCATCAGAAGTAATATTTAAATTTATATTTTCATAAATATAATTTTTACATTTTTGAATATATTCTTCTATTCTTTCACTTGTCATTGCCATTCCCCGCCAAATTCCATATCCTTAATTATTTCCATAAAAGAAATCTCGTTTATGATTTGTTTATCTGTAGCTTTTTCAAACTTTTGTATTCCACCTAATAACTTAATTGGCAATCCTTCTAATTGTTTTCCACAGGTAGAACTATAACGGTTATAAAGTAAATATGCTCTACCTAAAATATCCTGCTCTATTTTTTGCTCCCATATTTTAAAAATATTTATAAGTTTTGATAATTTACAATTACTATTTATAGTCCCATCACTAACTAAAACTACAGAAGTTGCATAATTCATAATAATCTGGCTGAATGCATCATCAAGAATTAAACTTGTATCAATGACAATATAGTCATAATCCTTCATTTGAATAATATTTTCAATTAAAATTTCCTGATCTTTTTTTGTCATTTCTAATCTATCATACGGATTCCTGCTTGACTCAAAATAATCTACCAGCGAACTATCTGTTTTTACTGCACCTTCCATTTTTAGTAAAATATTGCTTTTCCTGCTTTTTATGTTAAAAAGTACGTCGCTAAAAGTCATATTTCCTTCTCCATTGAGATATAAAGAAGTGTCTCCCAGGGTCTCAAGATTTAAATAAAACACTTTTTTCCCACTTCTAGCTTTACTAAAAGAAAACGCAAGGGCTGTAGTTGTCACTCCAACGCCTCCTTTTGCAGATGTAAATACTACTATTTCAACCTTAGTATCATTCTTCCTGAAAATAACGTTCGATATCTTATCTGAAGCAATATTGATAATTTCTTTATATATCTGTGATGCTTTTTGATACTTAAAAATAGTAGGTCTTCCTTTATAATTTTCAATTTCTCTTGTATCTACCAAATATACAATTGCACATTGACTGGAAATTTTACTTTCATCTATAATAATTTCTGAATCTACCAGACAGACATCTACTTTATTATTTTCAAAGAATTCATAAAAAAGTGAATTTTCTGAGAAAGAAAATAAATCCAATTTGTCTCCATATTGTTGCTGAAAAAAGGTTAATATTCTGCCTAGGTAATCCTTGTTATGATCTAATATGACTGTTCTTATTTTCATAAAATTTCCTCTTATAAAATAATTTAAAATTATTTCTAGTACAGCTCTTATTTTCGTTTCTATTGCTATTTTTATCGGAATTAAAGATATACTTTACTTTTATGTTTATATTTATAATTAACAAAATTCTTCATTTTTTCAAGTATATTTACATGAAAACGGCAAATTTCGACATGAATACGGCAAGTTATATTTCTTAATTTAAATCCAGCATAAAAAAATTAAAGACTATTGAAAAACTCTTATATAAAAATGGCAATTAAAAACCATTGCTAAATAAGAAATTTTAACTTAATTTAACAATGGCTTTTTTTGTGATTAGTTTTCTAACAAAACATATGGTATGCAAATATTTATTTTCCATATTCTATTTTCGGTTTCTATCTGTACATATCCTCCATATCTATTAACACTTTCTTCTAAATTTTGAATTCCAAATCCATGTAAATACGAATCTTTTTTAATAGTTAAAAATTTATTTTCTTTACATTTAATAGGTATCGTAAAATAATTTTTTTCTCTTATATAAATATTATTTTCATTATATTTGATTTCCAATAAAATATCTTTATTATCCCCGAACCTTACAGCTTCTATAGCATTGGACAATAAATTTGTAAAAATTACACATAAATCAAAATCTTCAATGTTAATTCTATTAGGGATATTTCCCGAAAAAACAATAGATATATTTTCTTTTTGTGCTTTTTCCATATATAAATTACAAATGGCGTCTACTACACCATTCCCTGTTTGTAAAAAATCATTTCTCTTTATATTTTCTTGATTTATTCTTCTTATGTACTGGTTCATAGACTTCCAATTTCGTTTTTCACACAAACTTTTTAAAGTATAAATGTGACTATTCAAATCATGCCGAAAACGTCTTGTAGCCTCTTCTTTTTCCTGCAAATATTCAATCTGTTTTTTATTAGCTGCTAATAGACTGTTATTTATATAATTTTTATTTTTATAAAAATCTAAATTTATACATTCAAATATATAGAAATATATTTGTAAATACATTTCAAGTGCAATACACATAATCAGAAAAGTAAAAATTTTTTCTTTTGTAATAAGATCTAATTTTTTAAGATATATAAGTAAAGTTTTTAAAAAAACGAAATTTATGACAGAGTACATTAATAAATATATTAATTTAAATGTACTGATACATAAATAATTTCCTTTTATTTTTTTTCTACAAGATAAGAGAAATATAAACCAAAAAATTAATGATGTAATATTACTATAAATATTTATTTTTTCTATTGTTAAAGAATTATCATTTCCTGTAAGAGTGAAAAAAATAGTATTTATAACTTTATCCAAATTTTCATTCATAAAAAACAATAATAAAAAAAATAAAGTTCCCTTTATTTTTTTTATTATTAATAAACATTGCATTAAAATGATCATAGAAATAAGGGTAAATAATAATAACCATTTTTTTAAAGCCTGATTTTCATATATTGACCATTTTATAGTGGAACTTATGATGAGCAATATAAATGCTCTTAAAACACTCTTATTGCTTTTTTTAAATGGCATATTAATAACACCAATACAAATAATTAGAATTTTAATTACATATAATAAATCTATTATAAAATGTTCTAATGTTATAAGCACTACTTATATCCTCGTTCAAATTTATATTCAAATAAACATTTTTTAAATTCAGTATATCTTTTTTCACTAACATAAATTTTGTCGCCATTACTCATTTCTATTGTTCTTTTATAGCATGAAATTACATTTTGCATGTTGACTAAGTATGCTCTATGAACTAAATAAAAACCTTTGCCAAGTAATAAAGAAGTAATATCTGATATTTTTTCTTTTACCTTAAATACCTTGTTATTCGTATAAACCAAAATATGTCTTCCACAAGCCTCAATATAAAAGATTTCATTTAAGCTCAAATAAACTTCTTGTCCTGTATCCTGATGAAATTTTAAACTTCTTTTACCATTTATCAGATTAAGAGCACTGGATACGGCTTCATGAAATACTTTTTCTTCATCTTGCTTTCCTAAAAACCTAAAGGCATTTACTTTATATCCTTCTTTACAGAATCTTTCATAATTAGTTAAAAAAATAATAATATCTTCTTTCCCATAAAAGCGATATGTTTCTGCCGTTTTAAATCCATTCATTTTAGGCATTTGAATATCAAGAAAAATAATATCATATCTTTTTTTCTCCTTAAGAAATACTTCTCCATTAGAAAATTCTATTATTTCGAAAGAAAAGGCAAAATTATTTAATACATATTTTAATTTTTTTATTACATTTTTTCTAAAACTCATTTCATCATCTACTACTGCTATTGATATTTTCAAACTTATTCCTCCTATCTTCTGTATTCTTATTGGTTTTTTTAATGTTCTCTTCGTTTGAGAAAATATTGTCATTGACCATCACATAAACTATGTTTAGAAAATTCAGATATATTAACTGTATTAACCAATTTATAACTTAAGCTTATCAGCTTCATCTGACGTTTATAAAATTTAACACTATTTACTGAACAAAATAATATTTTTATTTATTGTATATATAATTAATACCAAACTTATTTTTAATAAATATAAAATATTAGGCTTATTTTTTACCAAATTTTTATTTTATTAAATTTACACTTTAAAATTAGTTGATTAGATTATATATAATACACCAATGTTTGTCAATTGTTATTTTTGTTCGTTTTTTTACATATTTTGTCATTTTTGAGGGTCTAATAATTTGCCTTTGTAGTTTTTATCATTTTCATATATAAAAAAACCATCACTTCAAATCAAAGCGATGGTTGAATCAATTATTATAAGTTCTTGAAATTACTTATAAAGTCCTTATTCAATTATATCCAAAAAATATCGGTGTACTTCTAAATTATCGGTAACCTCCGGATGGAAAGCTGTCACCAGCTGATTTTTCTGCCGTGCAGCAACTATTTTTCCATCTACCTGTGCCAATATTTCTGTATCATCATATACGTTTTCTATGTAAGGCGCCCTAATAAAGGACATGGGTATTATTCCAACTCCTTTAAATTCCTGCTGGGTATAAAAGCTGCCAAGCTGTCTTCCATAAGCATTTCTTTTTACCCGAATGCTCATAGTAGCCAGCCAGGATGGCTCTTCTTCTACTTCCTTTGCCAAAAGTATAAGCCCTGCACAGGTTCCAAACACCGGCATACCTGCTTGAATCTTTTTACGGATACTTTCAAACATTCCCAATTCATCAAGGAGCTTTCCCATAACCGTACTTTCTCCTCCTGGCAGAATCAGCCCGTCAAAGGAGCGCTCCAAATCTTTTTTCTGGCGGATTTCAAAATGGTCCACACCCAGCTTATCCAAAATGTATCCGTGCTCAGCAAAAGCTCCCTGTAAAGCCAAAATTCCTATTGTCATCCTACTTTCCCCGTTCTGCCATTAAAAGTTCGATTTCCTGTTCGTTAATACCAACCATTGCTTCTCCCAAATCAGCAGAAAGCTCTGCAATTAACTTGGCATCCTGATAATTAGTAACGGATTTTACAATAGCAGCTGCACGTTTAGCCGGATTGCCTGACTTAAAAATTCCCGAACCCACAAATACTCCTTCTGCTCCCAGCTGCATCATCAGTGCGGCATCTGCCGGAGTTGCTATGCCACCTGCTGCAAAATTCACCACCGGAAGCCTGCCATGCTCATGTACATATTGTAATAAATCAACAGGAACCTGCAGTTGTTTGGCTGCTTCAAAGATTTCATCCGTCCGTAAATTCTGTACCCTTCTTATTTCTGCATTCATAGCCCTCATATGTCGTACCGCCTGGACTACATCTCCGGTACCCGGCTCACCCTTTGTACGAATCATAGATGCTCCTTCCCCAATTCTGCGAAGTGCCTCTCCAAGATCTCTTGCTCCACAAACAAAGGGGACTTTGAATTCATGCTTATTAATATGATAAATATCATCTGCCGGAGATAATACTTCACTTTCATCAATATAATCTATCTCAATTGCCTCCAATATCTGTGCTTCTACAAAATGCCCAATTCTACACTTTGCCATTACCGGTATAGAAACTGCATCTTGTATTCCTTTTATCATCTTTGGATCGCTCATTCTGGAAACACCTCCGGCTGCACGGATATCTGCCGGGATACGTTCTAATGCCATTACGGCACATGCCCCGGCTTCTTCTGCGATTTTAGCCTGTTCCGGAGTGGTAACATCCATAATGACGCCACCTTTCAGCATTTGTGCCAGCTGTTTGTTTAACTCATATCTTTTTTCCTCCATTTTTATTTCCTACCTTTCATATCTGTATAATTACTATATAGCTATTATACAAATTACTGGTATTTTAGAAATATCCAATTCTAGTATTTTTTACCATGCCAGTTTTGCTTATAAAAAACTCCCGAAGATATTTTCTCTGGAAGTCCTTTTTCATTTTCCTGCTGTTTTCTTGCAATCTCTCCACCACGAGCCGTATAGAAATTTGCATACAGATTTTCCAGCTTATATTTATACTCCTGGAAAAAAGAAGGCTGGCTGCATACTTTACATTCCTTCCTCTACCCGTATCTCATCCAAAGTATATCTATAAGTAGATTGTGATTATGACTTTCTATATAAAAGCTCAACCCATGTTCAAACAGGCAGCCTTTACTGCCTTTTGTATTTTCCATTAGATTTATGATTTTCATATATGCCGCCCCCTGCAGGCCCCTCCTAATTTATGAAATAGTATAATACATAAAGTATTTGACAATTTTCAATTCAAATAATCAGATACTATTTTAATGGCTATTTCCCTTGCCTTAGTACTGGATACATCTTTATTGTCTGTCTCACCTAAATACACGCAAAAGAAAATTCTCTTGTCAGCAGCATCTGCAAACCCCGTAAACCATGAGTCAACCACAATACCTTGAGCCTTGCCCATTCCTGTTTTTCCATAAATTAAAATATCTGCTTCATTTTGCTCTGACAACAACATGACCTGTTTTAACTGGTTTAATGTTTCTTCAGAATAAGCAGTATTATCGCTAAAAATGCGTTCCATTACTTCCACTTGTTCCTTTGGTGAAATGAGCAATGACGATTCAATCCAAAATCCCGTTAAGACTGGATTGTTATTATTTGTATTTAATCGTCCATCCCAATCAGATATGTCACAATTGCCATATTGAAGCCTGTTTAATTCCTCCTGTATCATATCCTTTCCAATTTCATCAATAACTTCTCGAAAGTACCAAACGCAGGAAGCATGGAATGCATCAGAAAAATCAATGTCTTTATTCCATTCCTCGTTCCAGAATATCTCTCCGCTCCATGTACGGGTGGAATTCTCCGATTCAATTATTCCATTTTCCAGAGCAATCAAAGAAGAAATTATTTTAAAGGTAGAACATGGCGAACGCCGGGTGAGAGCTAATTCCTGATTATATATCTGATAGCAATTCTCAGTTGGATCATAAATAACAGCAGCACCATTTATTTTGTCAAAATAATTTGACCAATCCACTTCTGCTATAACCGGTTCGATAATTTCTTCTTGGACTTCGTCTGTTGTTGTTTCCGCTATTTGCGGAATTTCTTCCGTGGATGATTTTTCTCTTTGTATTATTTCTTCCGGTGCCTGCATTTCCACTGATTGCTTATCAGTCAAACTATTGCTTTCTCTTGAACAACCTGCCAAAGTCAAAAGTGAAAATATTAAAGCACAACTGTAAATTTTATATAATATATTTAATTTTCGCATTCTTCTCTCCAGAACAACTTTTGATTGTGATTTGATACTTTTTAAGGGAAACAAAATCATATAGCATAGTGTAACACAAAACATATGGGAAATGGTGGACTGATTGAAATGCTTACAAAAATTTCAAAAAAAGAGGACAGATAAATTTTATCTGTGCAGAATATGTAATATGGATTAACTATATTTCCAATGATAAGCAAACGATAATCTAATTCGACACAAAACCAATGCAAATTTCTTCTCATCTAACACAAAAGACCTCGTATTACTACGAGGTCTTAAATGAATGCTGCCCGCATGGGGCTGTGTCTTCTATTCTGCCGGTAAACGGCGATGTTTTAACACATTCATTATAACCTCAGTATATTCAGAAGTCAACAAAAAATGCCTTACTTTGTGTATCTCTTAATAATTTCCTCGTCAATTTTTGTAAGCCCTTCATCGGATAAGGTAATGCCCGAAAACATATCTTTGGCGGTTTTGGGATCATAAATGCGTATTTTGCTTATGGTAGTAATTTGGTTTACCAGAGCAATGCTTCCATTTTTCATTTTCGATATTTCAAAGCGCATTTTTTCAAGAAGATCAAGCTGACTGTTGATTATTTTTTGTTTACTCTCTATCTCAAGCGCATAGGAACGTAGAACGTGCTCGGTATCTTTGAATTGTTGAAGTTTGTCCTGCAACCGCTGGTGTTCCCCTTTGACGCTGTAAAACGTATCATTAAATTTAGCACTGAATTTTGAAAACAGTTCGTTATCCAGTAATACTTCTCCCTTTCTTAAATGAGACAAATCCTTATCTTGCTTTATAGATGTTAACGGAACAATAGTGACTACCGGATTATGTATGGAATTATCTTTTTCCACTATCACAGCATAGTGAAGACCACCTTCTTCACTTCCNATATTGTANCCAAGATGCACTTTGATAATTTCTCCACGCTTGTATCTTTTTAAACTNGAGGGAGANAAANGGCTTTCAAAATCAAGAAATGTTGTCCAATCTTCAAGCCAATAGCTTAACTTATCNGATTTCGCATTTATTTTCTTGTCAGNACTGTCGATTAATTGGGTCAAATAGGCATCTAGTTTCTTTAGTGCATTNTTTTTATGATTAAGCAATTCTTCTTTGGTCAACTTNCTTGCCATATTTTAATGCCATACCCTCCCTTTTCTGTATTNTAAAACCCCGTAACGGTTTAACTCATTCCATTTANCTCTATNCCACAGCTTAACGCCTAATNCCTTTGCTTCTTCAATGACTTGCGGTTGTGAAGTGGTNGCTTATCATTATTTGCCATATTCTTTCATACAATCAGCAACAATCNTATCTATTACTTTCTCATTTTCGGCATCCAATATTTTCAAAGAAACTTCTGAAAATTCGTCTAAATCACACCCCGTCTGANTNGTAATTTCTGCAAGGTGTGCGCTTACCATATATTCAAGACCTATCGCAAGAAAATAAAATTCCCCTCCACCAATAGGTGCAAGCCCTCCNAAAAGAAAATCTTCAATNGATGTAATCCGTTTNGCTTGCTCATTTGCAAGATANAAAAATTCCATATTTTTCATGAATTATCCTCCATT
The DNA here is from genome assembly GCA_014804675.1 of Lachnospiraceae bacterium. GTDB lineage: Bacteria > Bacillota > Clostridia > Lachnospirales > Lachnospiraceae > RGIG3040. The sequence goes on along the minus strand of JAAUZH010000012.1, from coordinate 11,836 downwards.
CTAATCATTTCATTCAGTTTATCCCTATCCCACAGCTTAACGCCTAATGCCTTTGCTTCCTCTAAAGCTTGCGGAGTGAAATGCNTGTTAGTCATTACGACTGCTATATCTTTATGATATAGGCTTTTTCCAGTGTGGGCTTGCTGTACTGCGGAATTTCCAATATCAGAAGAATAGCATTTACATTGTACGGCATATGTGATACCATCTTTTTCTGCCAGTATATCTATTCCGTGGTCGCCACTTCCTTGTGTAACTTCCACATCTTTAAAGNCATTCTTTCTAAGAATATCNGCGCAAAACCTCTCAAATTGATGTCCATCCATATCGTCAAAATTTCTTGTTATGCGTTGCTTGNGTTTTGTATTTTCAGTTTGTGACAATAATACACGCAGTTTATCAGCATTGAAAACTTCCAGTAATTCCTCCATCATCCTCAATGACAAATTTTTCAAAGAAAATCTTGAAAATAGAATAAAATATAACCCAACCATATTAGAGTTCATAAACATACGTTCTAGCGGTTTNGATGNTCTATCAAANAATTCTTTAGTTTCATTTGCNATGATTATAATTCGGGGTAATGAGTTTTCTCCAATCTCTGANATTTTTTCATTGTAGNATTCAATGTTTTTTACTCCATAGTCNACAAACTTTTTGATACGTTCTTCCATNTCAGCAGAACACCAATTAACAACTGCATCAATTTTATTTGTTTCTGTAACAACCGGAATAAATAATTGTGGAACTCCATTATAGATACTGTAATTTATAATACTATCATCTATCAAGATTAATCTCATTGTTTCCGGCGAGTTATATTTTAACAATGTATTGATANATTCAATTTGAATTTCATTTGATACAGATGGAACTATAATGTTTTTCAACTTTTTCAAAACTTTTCCGTCATTTGAATAGTCTGACTCAATTCCAAATTTCTCTTTCACTACAATCTTAGCATCTTGTGGGGATACATAGCCATAAAAATTTTTCTGCTCATAATTAAAAGTTTTAACTTTCTGCACTNAATTATTTTGGTGGTAATTCTCAACTATTTTTTCATATTCTGCTCTTGTTACCAAAATTTCTCTTGGCTTAGTTCCCGATTCTTCTCCAACAACGCCCATTTCTTCTAGCTTATCCATGATTCGTGCAGCTTGATTGAACCCAATTTTAAATGCCCTCTGTATCATTCCTATTGANGCCTTATCTCTATCTATTAAAAAGCGTCCTGCATCAACTAAATAAATGTCAAACATATCTAATTCTTTATTTGTTGCTCTATAATCAATATTCTGCTGATATGTATTATTACAATTTATTTTCTGTGTAGTTTCTTTCTCTATTTGCATTTCTACACTTCTATTCTTTTCNGCTATCCGCTTTTCCAAAAGCTCTATCTGTTTCTGCTTATTTTCTTCTAAATTCCTTAAATCAGCAGACGGAGACCCGATAAACGGTAATTCCCCCTCATATTTTGATAATTCNTTCAGAATAGCCTTTATTTCATCTATAGAATTATAAAANTCTTCTTTGTTGGTAGTTTTGTTTGCNATACTGGCTAATTGTTTAGTTTTTCGTAGTTTCATTTCTGCTTCATACACAGATANTTTTTGAACTGGTACATTGTACCTTTGNTNCTTCTTATCTGTATTGAATGAATCAAAAAATTTTCTCATAAAATTCATATATATTCNCTGCTATTTNTTATCCCATGCATTTGTATAAATCACATTGCCTTTTGCTTGATGCTATTTTNGCGCTTATTTCCCAATCCTGTGNTTGCCTAATAAAAATTCTGCCTGTTCTNGAAGTATAGCACATCCAATATCANTTATTTGTAATANTATACCATNTTTTTTCATTAAATNAAAGTANAAATTATNACAAATGTATCCACATTTGNAAGTCTCGTTAGNGTGACTTATGCCCCTGCAAGGGCGAAATTCCCATTACATAANCACTGCTTGCGTAATGGNTGNATTTCNCTCTGCGAGNCTTGTCCTCTGCATTAATGCACGAAAGTTTTGGTATTACCNATATACCACTTTTANTCCNCTTTATTACNCTGCAAATCTGCACAAAAACAATCCTGCCCTGCCCTTCTCACTCCAAAGCTCAGTGCACATTTCCTGCAGGCCTCAATACACTCCCAGCATTGGATACATTCCCTATCCCCCACCTTTTTCACATCCAGTTTGCAAAAGGAAACACAGGCATTGCAGCCATTGCACTTTTTATCATCCACCTTTATCCCCACCATGGCCACCTTATGGAACAACGAATAAAATGCCCCAAGAGGACAAATAAATCTGCAAAAACTTCGAAAAATAAATACTGCCGAAAGGATTACCACCGCCAGAACTGCTATTTTCCATGAAAACAGTCCCCCTGCCAATGCCCGTAACCTCTGATCCATCGTTACCAAAAACAGACCGCCCTCCAATGTGCCTGCAGGGCAGATATATTTGCAAAATCCCGGTACGGTCCATATCAGAGGAATTCCTATGACAAATACTATCAAAATAATGTATTTTAAGCAGGAAAGCCTCCTGGTCCATTTACTCTTTTTTACTTTTTTGGAAGGAATCTTATAAAGCAGCTCCTGCAACAGCCCAAAGGGACATAAAAACCCGCAGATCACTCTTCCAAGCACTACGCCAAACAGCAACAACATCCCCAATATATAATATGGAAATTTGTATTTAGAGGAAAGCAATGCGGTCTGCAGGCTGCCAAGAGGACAGGCGCCAACTGCTCCGGGGCAGGAATAGCAGTTCAGTCCCGGAACACAAACTCCCTTTACATCGCCCTGATATATTTTCCCATTGGCAAATCCGGTGAAATTACAATTATATAATAGGGCACAGATTACCTGAATCAGTTTTCGTTTTTTTATCATCCTATCCCAATGCACTCATAGCAGATTCGGATTGCCTTATTTTTCACATCCTGAAAGCCGTTCTGACTTATTCCCATGAAAATAAGCACAATTCCTGCGATAAGCAGTCCCTTTCTTATATATTGATGCTTCATAAAATGCTCCCTGCCTTCCCTTGGCTATTCCTCCAATGCTTTATCAATGGCGCTTTTATATTCCTTATATTGTGTGTCCGCATCCCGGGCGCCCAGATAAACATTCTTTACCGTTCCATCCTTGCCGATCACTAACGTATAGGGAATTCCATCCGTAGGATATTTCATGCTGATGGCGCCCTCTGTATCATAAGCAATAGGAAACGTATATCCTTTATCCGCAAGAAATTGAGCCACAGATATTTTATCCTCCATACAGTTTACCGCAAGTATGGCTACTTCTTCTCCATATTCACCATAAAGCTTTTCAAATGCCGGCATTTCCTCAACACATGGACCACACCATGTTGCCCAGAAATTCAATAACACGACCTTTCCATTCTGCTCAGAAAGTGTAAAACTATTTCCGCTAACCGTTTCAGCCGTAAAATCAGGAGCAGTATCACCTATCGCAATTTCCTCATAATTTTTTGCAGAATCCTTATTTTCCTGATTACTTTCTGCAAAATCTTCTTTTTGCTGATTGCTTCCACATCCGGTTAATCCAATCATGGCAATCATAAAAATGATACCTGCTGTTTTTTTTATACTTTTCATTTTCTTCATAACTTATAACTTATTTTCCCTTCTACTGATTTTCCATTTGCTAAAAACCTACTTTTGTATAGTGTAGCATGGGAAATCGGATGTTTACAAGTATTTTATTATTGCTGCATTTCGTTCCCCATTCCTAACCTGAACACCTTACAAAAACTCCTTTCCGCCTACATATAAATGATATCCGTTTGCATCAATATTTGCAGCATCCCCATCAAAACTGCTTACATAACTGTCACCGGTCAATGTCCAGATAGAATCATCATCCAAAGACACTTTCACTGTTCCGCCCTCACCATCAGGATTAATCGTTCCGGTAAAAGCCGTACCTTCCTTCATGGTAAGCTCAAGAGTAGAAATCTCATCCACCAGAATATTCCCTTCCATCTTTTGTGCAGTGGCAGTAAAAATCACATCCCCTCCATTTGCACCTTCCGTTCCCCAGCCTCTGGACGAAGAATTACCCTCTACCCTCAGAAACACGTCATTTGCCAGCGTAAAAGCCACGTTTTCTAAATAAATCTCACAATCTGTATTGGTTACATAAAACATATCGCCCGATTTTGAAATGATACTTCCGCCTTTTGCCGAAAAATAAGCCTCTCCTATCTCTGCATCACCGGACATGCTTTGATAAATCATAATATTATGGATATTTTCATCCGCATCACCATGATATGTATTGCTCATATTTCCTATTACGTTACAATCCGTGAGAGATACGGAATTTTTTCCTTCTACTACTACACCCTCACTGGCATTTGCAGTTAAATGGGCATCCGTCACATGAATATCTGCCGTACAATAAACAGCAGGACTGCCTGTACCATTTGTCACATAAGAACTTTCATTGACATTTACCGTTCCTCCTCCACGATCGCTGCGGATTGCTGCAGAAGAATTACCCTTTGTTTCCACATCCAGATTCACTGCATTGGTAGTGCCGCCTCCAGTAGTCTGAATGCCGCCGGAATTGTTTTTGGTCGTACGAATTCTGGAGTCAGATATATTGACCGTGGTTCCTTCTCCATAACTAAATACTCCATTTCCGTTTACCGCATCAGTATTTACCTCTGCATTGGTAATATTTGCTTTTCCTCCATTTAATACAAGAAGTCCGGCATTCTGACCGTAGAAATCCCCATTTTCCGTATTGGAAGAAATTCCGCCTGTTTTTTCTATGGTAATATCATCTAAAGTTACCGTAGCTCCGTCCACACGCAATGCATTTTCATCATCACCTGTGGAACTGTAGGTTTTTCCGTTTATGGTAGAATTCTCTATAATCGTATTGGCAGAACTGCCGTTTGTAACCTCACGGCTGCCTCCAAAACCGCCCGGCGGCTGTCCTTTCTGATCTCCATCCGGTTTCGCCGGGGGAGTACCATCCGGAGCCCCTTTTTCCTTCTGTTCGTCTTTGGGAGCCTCCTGTTTTTCCTCCTGGATAGTATTGTTATTTTTTTCCTGGGTATCGGTGCTACAACCTGTTGCCAATACTGCGCACATCATTATCATATTGCTAAATACTGCTATCTTTTTCCATTTCATGCTTTTTCTCCTATCCTTTAGGGCTTTTTGTTTCATACCCATGTTAACATCATTTTATAATTTACTATAAAATTATCCAGTGAAAGAAATGTGTTGATAATGTTAAAAACCTGTGAAACATCCTCTATTTCTTTTATATTCTTGCTCTAATCAGAAAAATACGCATAAAATGACGGTACAGCATTGCCGTACCGCCACTTTTCATTTCATTTTCAATTACTACCTTTCGGCTGTTATTTCTTGATCTTAATCTTGATCTTAGCCTTCTTATTAGTACCATCCGTGGACATTGCAGTAATAGTAACTGTCTTGCCTTTTCCTGCTTTCTTTGTCTTTACCACACCCTTTTTGCTTACTGTTGCATATTTGGTGTTGGAGCTGGTCCACTTCAAAGTCTTGTTTACACTCTTTCCAGTAGTTGTTACTGTTGCTTTCAGCTTCAGCGACTTTCCTGCCTTAACCGTTTTTGCAGATGCTTTTATCTTCACGCTCTTAACCGCATGTTTCATGATCTTAATCTTATAGGTAGCTTTTTTATTGCTGCCATCTTTTGCGGTTGCAGTAATGGTAACTGTCTTGCCGATTCCTGCTTTTTTCAATGTAACCTTACCTTTTGAATTTACGGTAGCATATTTCTTATTGCTGGTCTTCCATGTAACTGCTTTATTTGTAGCATTTGCAGGTGTAACCTTTGCAGTAAGCTGTATCTTCTTGCCTGCTGCGATTTTTTTGGAAATACCGCTTATGGAAATCTTGCTAACCTTTACATCAGCAGGTTTTACAACAGGTGGCTGTGTGGTGCCACCGCTGGATCCAGATCCAGATGCGGTTACGGTTACCTTACAGGTTGCCGGGAAAAGACCATCATTTGTCTTTACAGTAATGGTTGCTGTTCCGGCTGCGACTGCGGTTACCTTTCCGTCCTTATCCACTGTAGCTATCTTTTTATCTGAGCTGTACCATTTCACACCCTTTGTTGTTGCGTTTGCAGGTGCAACTGTAACATTTCCGCCTAAAGCTGCTGTTTCGCCGCTCTTTAATGCAAGGGCTGTCTTGGAAAGGGTTACTCCCGTTACCTTTACGGCACGCTCTGAAGCTTTTACTTCATATGCTTCATCGTAGCCATATTTTAAGTTCTCTGTGTTAATATCACTTGCTTTTACCTTAACTTTGTCTACCAGGATAACACCCTTCAATGCAGGAACTTCCACAGTAATACTTCCATCTGTTACTGTATAATCTGTTCCGGTTACTAAATCCGTTAAGGTTGTTACATCCATGTCAAGTTCTGATACATTTACGGTAGATGAAACTGCTGCTTCCCCGTTATTCATCATAACAAGAATTGCTGCTTCCTCATCACGTCTTACATAGGAAAGAACTGTTTCTTGTTCGGTATCCACCATTTCTACGGAACCGGTGCGAAGAGCTGTATAATTGCTTCTGATCTTTGCCAATTTCGCATACCACTCTAAAAGTTCTTGATTTCCCTGTCCCCAAATCATAGGACGACGGTCATCCGGATCATCTGCTCCAACCATACCAAGCTCATCGCCATAGTAGATTGTTGGTGCACCCGCATAGGTAAACTGCATAAATGCTATTAAGTATTGTTTCTTCTTTGCAAGATCGGAAGTATTCTCATAGGTTGGGAATGCTTCGTTTACTTCTTTCTGGTTTCTGTCATCATCAATGCCATCCAGATAGGATAAAATACGTGTGGTATCATGAGAGTCAACCAGGTTCATCATTGCATAGAATGCTTCTTCTGGATAACGCTCTCTCAATCTTTCAAGAACATCAACTGCTTCCTGTACATTGCCGTCCCTTACAAATGTTACGGCTGCATTACGGAACATATAATTCATAACTGAATCGTACATATCGCCTAACAGGTATTCGGATGCATCTGTCCAGATTTCACCGATAATTACATTGTCACTATCCAATGCTTTTACGGACTTACGGAAATGCTGCCATGTTTCATCAGAAACTTCGTTTGCAACATCCAGTCTCCATCCGTCTATTCCCTTAGACAACCAATATTGTGTAACACTGTCGTCTGAAGTGGTGCTGGTTTCGTTCTTGCCAATTACTTCTTCTGCCCAGGTTCCAGTCTGATATTCAGAGCCATTGGTTGCTTTGATGATCGGCATGGAGTCATAACCCCACCATCCATCATAACCGTAAACCGGTTTGCCGGCACGTAAGCCGCTTTCATCACAAACCTCCTCATCATTATCATCTTTTAAGGTTGTTGTAAATACGTCAAACCATTCTACATAGTCATAATTGGTAATTCCATATTCCTCTGTAAAGTATTTCTTTGCTGCTTTTTCGGCATCTTCCTGAGTTGCTTTCTTTTCTGCCATATAATCATAAACATATGCCCAGTAAGGATAAGCGCCGATTTTATCTGTTCCTTCTTCTAAATACTCATAGTAACGGTCAAAATAAACAGAATCATCTGATACGTGATTGAATACACCGTCTAATACAACGTGCATTCCATTGTCTGCCGCTACTTCTACTAATTCTTCAAAATCTCCCAGAGTACCAAGGATTGGATCAATATTCATGTAATCACTTGTATCATACCTATGAGCTGAAATGGATTCAAATACCGGATTTAGGTAAATAACGGTAACGCCCAATTCCTTTAAGTAATCAATACGTTTTGTAATGCCTTTTAAGTCTCCGCCGTAGATATCATTGCCCCAGTTGAAATCTCCCTGATAAGCAAAGGTAGGATAGCCCTCTGGATGCAACTCCAGCTGCTCTGGATTTTTCGGTATGATATACCAGTCTGGCATGTATTCATACTGAACAGAACCGCGGGCATCTGATGTGATTGTGTCATTTGAAACATCTCCGTTATAGAAACGCTCCGGGAAAATCTGATAAATAACTGCGTTTTTCACCCAATCAGGTGTCTTATATCCTTCCTGATAAACGATAAAGTCATAAGGTACTGCATTTAATAAGTCTGTTGACATACCTTCGCCATAATTCTTTGCCTCATCATCAGAATAAATACTGATTGCGGAACCGTTGGATATTGCGAAGAAATAATGGTATTCACCAATCTTATTAAAACTTGTTTCCATAGACCAGGTTTTTTTTCCATTTTCTTCTGTTTCAGGCTCTTCCACCCATATTGTCTTTTTGTCTTGTCCTTTTACTACCAATGCAACTTTTTCTGCATCGGTTCCGGTCTGAATTGAGAATTTTACTTTCTTTCCTGCTTCAATGGCTCCAAAAGGATCTTTGTACATAGTATCCTTTGAATCATAGAAAATATTAGCTGTATCTACCTTTACATCGGATGCATCATTGTAATAAATTTCCGTTACAGGATCAAAATAGAAAGTCACTGCCTTATCTGCTTCTAATGTAAATTCTGAAACAGGATAATTCTTTTTGTCATAAACATACTTAATATCCGAATATGTACCTGCTTCCATATCTACCGTAACACTATAAATACCTTTTAACAAATCATCCGTAAGCTTCGTGCCCTCCGGAATGCCTGTACCCTCCAGCATAATATCAGCAAAAATATAATCAATGCTGTTTACGGTAAGGTGGCTGATGTCATTATAGGTAAAGGTTACATCGGAAAGCTCGCTGACAGTGACGCTCATATTAGTTCCGTCCGCTTCACCTTGTGCACCATAATTTTCTGCCCAGCTTCCGTCAATTGCAATTTTGTATTGATAATTACCTGCTGCCACATTCTTTATGGTAATCTCATAAATACCATTGCCTTTGTATGTCAGCTTTTCAGATTCTTTTGACGGAGTCCATCCATTGCCATTTACTGTGCCGGGAAGTGAAACATATCTTCCTGTAAATAATGGCTTCACATAAGCAGACCACTGAGTACCTTCGGAATCCGTTACTGTCTTTTGCGCACTATCATCTAATGTATTTACTCCGTTGATTTTGTAATAATATGCAATAGTTGTTTCTGCATCGCCAAAGTAAAGGTTGTTGGATGTAAAGGAACCATCTTTATTTGCCTTTAATGTAACGGTTGTAGGATTTTTTACCTCTTCGCTGTCAGCATCATAAACACCGTATACAAGGTCTACAGAATTTATGCTGACAGAAGTGTTGCCGTTAACGGAATCGTCGCTGGTGGTGACTGGTGAACATACAAATCTTAAGGTATCATTTGCATTCCTGATAACCTCCTGTTTTGCAGCTCCTGTTGCAAGACCAAGCATTTCGCCCAATTCACTCTTATCATTAATGCTGTCATAAATCTTATCTTCTTCCGCATCAAATAAGAAAATCACGAAAGTATCATTATTTGCAACTTCTATTGTCTTGTTGCCAATATTTGACCGTAAACTATGGTTGTAAACTGTTTTCCAATCATAGCTTCCTTTTGCATAAACTTCTGTTCTTATAAACCATTTATCAGAAATCTGAGTGAAGTCCCATCCTTCTTTACCTGGAGTCCAGTCATCATCGCCACCTCTTACCGTACCGATTAAAGATACTGTACTTGAGAATGGCACCAGCTCAATTGTTTTATCATCTCCGTCTGCTCCTATTTTAAAAGGTGCTGTACGGATAGAATCATAAACGTTTCCATTTGCTGTATCCGCATAAACAGTTAACTGGGAAGATCCTGCCGGAATTGTCAGCGATATATTGCCATCGTCACTGCCGTCGTCATTGCCCCAGGACATATCCCATCCATCATTAGCTGCTGTTTTATACTTAATTTTCACATCCTCGCTTAATTCCTCAAACAAGAACGTACCAGACCAGATGCCGCCCCCAACATATGTAAGCTCTGCATTCTCATTCTCTGGTTGCCAGTTTTCTATAGGGCTTTCTTCGCCGTCTGCATTAACAAAACTTAAGCCGGTAAAATCACCAACAAAGGCCACGCTCTTTACCCATCCGCTTTCTGTGGAGTTAGTGAATTTGCCGGAAGCGAGACGGAAATAAATATCCTCGGTTCCCACTTCTACAGTTACCTTGGCTGCCTCTTCTCCATTAATAAGAAGAACTGCTACCTTCTCTTCTGTAGCCTCGTCTCCTACTGCTACAACAGCTGGTTCAACATCTGCCGGTTCTTCAATCACATCCGGCTCTTCTGCCTCATCATTTTCATCTTCTTCCAGCACTACCTCGTCATTTGGAATGCTGTCGCCTGATATGCTTTCTTCATCAATCATCTCATCCTTGGCAATTCTGTCTTCCGGTTCTTCAGAAGCTGCTGCCCGGCTGGCAAAAGCTTCTCTTTCCGGCTCTAATGCCTCTGATGCTGCATTCAAGCTTTCTTCCTGCAAATCCTTGGCAAAATCAAATTTGCATTCATACACTCCTTGGTTATAAAGCTTCATTGTCTGAACATCATCACCAAGCTTTACCTGCACCAAATCAGTCAGCATAGTAGTCAAATCCTCAGAGGAATCCGACCCCGCAGCTTTTACTGTAGCCATACCCATTGATGGTGGTATTATTGTTAAAACCATCACAATGGCTAAGAAAAAAGCCAAAGACCTGTTTGCCTGTTTCTTAATTGAATGTCTCATTTTTTACCTCCCTTAATTTTGTTTTTGCCCATACTTACCACTTTAATATATAGGACAACCTAAGTATATATAATTTTACGACACATATACAATAGCTTTTGCAAAATCAAAAAAAGTTTGGTAGAAATACATAAATATTTTGGTAAATTTTAGTAATAATTTCTTAGCGCTTGGTTAACAGCTTTAATTTCTCATTCAAATCTTTTTTTATCCATAATCCATACATAAATAAAAATCTGGATGATCAAATAAAAAAACATCCACAAAAAATAAATCCCCGTATCTCTGAATAAATTATCATTTCCATGACTATACGCATAGCTTAAATCATACAAAGGCGGAAGCACCCAGCTAACCAGCTTTGTAACGGGAAATTTTTCATGTAGGCCACCTTTTATAATCGTTAATAAAACTGCAAAAATGCATAGCGCAATAGAAGCTTCCTTTTTAGGTACAAATCTGTCATTTAACAATAAGGCTGTCATCCCTCCGCAAAATCCGGACAGAAAAAACAAAATAAAACCTGATATTCCTTTTCCTACCGTGAAAGGAGTGGTAAAAAAATCTTTTCCGTTTACCACATATTGTATAATCGGTACTAAAATAGAAATAACTGCACCAATCATACTAACTTTTCCCACCAATAGAACCTTGCCCATATAAAAGCTTTTTTTACTGGAAATTCTTATAAAGACCGTCTGATCCATTGCCTGATAGGGAAGGTCATTACACATAAAAAGCACTGCTAATATTCCAATGAACACTACCAGCGAACAAATGCCAAAGCAGCTTAAAATGTCCAAAGGACCTAGCGAATAGGACATTCCAAGGTACATGATAAATAGAATGGCAGGCACCATCCATTTCCTGCTTTTTAATAGCTTTTCTGTTTCATATTTGCATATTGCATGGGCACTTAACATTTTTCCTCTCCATTCCTTTTTATTCGTAACAGTTCAGATAATGCAGTGGGGCGGAGGTGGATAGACGGATGCGTGAGCCGGCATAGCCTATGGTAGTCTTAGAGGCCTTGGCAAAGTCGCCGGCACTTACGCACCGTATTTTGGTGCGTTAGTACCGCTGCGTCTTTGCAGAGC
>JAAUZH010000011.1 GCA_014804675.1 Lachnospiraceae bacterium | reverse complement strand
TGAAGCCGGGAGACGACTTCAACGACCTAAAGCCCGGTTATGTCATCTTTATCTGTACATTTGATCCATTTGGCAAAGGGCTGTATCGTTATACCTTTGAAGAAAGGTGTTTGGAGTACGATATGAGTCTTGGGGACGATACCAGAAAGATATTCTTAAACACCAGGGGCAGAAACGATGAGGACGTCCCAAAAGAACTGGTGCATTTCCTAAAGTATATGGAGCAGAGCAACGATGAATACGTATCGGAGCTTACCGAGGAATCTATTAGAAAGCTGCATGAAAAAGTGACGGAACTGAAGAAATGGCGGAGACTGGAGGCGGGATATATGACTCTTGAAGAATGGTTAAATGATCAGCTGGAAGCTCGGTTTAAAGCTCGGGTTGAAGAAGAGCTGGAAGATCGGGTTGAAGAAAAGTTTGAAGCACTAGTGAAAGCGCAGATGACTACTCAAGTAGAAGAGCGGGTGGCTGCCAGCTGTGAAAAAGCAAGTCAGGAAGCCAGGCGAGAAGGAAAACAAGAGGATATCCTTGAGTTGTTAGAGGAATATGGCGCCATCCCGGAGCATATCAGGGAAGCTGTTTTAGCACAAAAAGATTTGGAAGTGCTGAAAAGATGGCTGAAGCTTGCAGCCGGTGTAGGCTCTATAGAGCAGTTCGAGAAGGAAATGTAAGAATATAAATATGAAGTTTATATGCAATTCTAAATGAAATATCAAAATATTCTAGTGGTGCGGTCTGTTGCCGCATCAGTCAGAATACAATTCGTAAACAATTCACAATTAGCATTTAAAGAGTACAGGAAAAACTATCTATTTGAAAAAGTAGCGGAAGCTTCACTCTTATATTATCGGTAAGTTAGAAGAGCTTCAGGCAGCGTTTATAAAATGTTGTGGAATGGAGAGTTACTTTCATGACTCGGATACAGATATGGAGGTAAAAGCCTTTTGGGATAATCTGCTAAGAAGATTTTTCAGTATCAGTAAAGGAGAAAGTATTGAACTGTACGTGAAAAGATTTTGTGAGGATTTTTTCCTGTGCTTGAATTTTGGCATGATTCTTATGATGGAGAAAAAATTTAACACCGCCATTTCGCATTTCCCCAAATTATAGGAAGAACATCCGGAAAATGTACTTGTAGTGGGAAGCCTTGGATTGGCTTACGGTATGCCGGGAGTAGAGAGGGCAAGGGATGAAGTCTAATGCTGCTTTCTAAGTTGTGTTGTTGGAATGCATAAAAGCGGATTCAATTTAATGCTTGTAAAATTATCGAAAAACAGTTAATATAAATCCATATATAAGAGGAAAATTTATTTAGGATAGGAGGTTTGCATGAAGATGAACCAATACTACCAAAAACGTATCATAGCCTTTATAGATATTCTGGGCTTTAAAACAAAAGTAGATGACAGCCTTGTTTCAAAAACAGCTGCCCACAAGCTTCATACCGCCTTGAAACGAATATTACAGATTAAGCTGGATAATGAGGATTTATCCTCTGTGCTTGAAATGAAAAGCCATGGTGTAGAAATCACCACATTTTCTGACAGTGCGGTAATCTCTTATCCGGCAGATGACATAGATGGATTATTCTTTTTATTATTGGATTTAGTGCATCTGCAGTTAGAACTGGCCTCTTATGATGTATTGCTGCGGGGCGGCATTACGATTGGTGATTTGTATCATGATGGGAGCATTGTGTATGGACCGGCCATGAATGAGGCATATCTGCTTGAGTCCAAAAAGGCAGTATATCCAAGAGTAATAGCTGATGTACACAATATAAATTCTTTTATAAAAGAGCAGATAAAGCTTGGGAAAGCTGACCATTATGATGTTAAGGATATCCTGAATCTTTTGAGGCAGGACAGGGATGGAAGGTACTTTGTGGATATGCTTAGGCAGGACAGGGAATTGTCTAATGCGGGAGACGAATATTTTCAGTGGCTTAAAAATCTACGGATGGTTATAGTGGAAGGGCTTAACAGATATGCTTCTCTTCAAATGAAATGGAATGAAAAGCTGTATCAAATCTTTAATAGAAAATCTAATGAATCTATAAAACAGAATCGGGATATTTTTATAAAGTATGAATGGCTGAAAGAATATTATAATTCTGTAGTGGGAGATGAGGAAGCCTATTATCCTGTTCCTCAATGCATGGAAAGCGATGCACAGAAGTCGTTTCGGAAAGGATATAATCAGCTAAGGATTCGGTATGAGGCGGGGAGGTATATTTAATTCGTATGATTTGTAAAAAGCTTGAAAAGCAGAAGTCTTTGGAACAAATCATAGAAGAAGCAATTATTCTATGCCACCAGTTGTTCCGCAGCCGAATTGTCCAATTCAATATTGGCATGGAAATGTCACATTTTTTACAATATTTATATTGATTTTTGTGACAGAATTGCATATACTAAATATGTATCATGTATCAAGAATCATTAGGAGGGTGATGTCTGATGGAGATAAAAAATAAGGAAAGGATGAGGAGTATAGGAATACGTTTTAAGGAAATAAGAGGTCAATTAAATCTTACACAATGTCAGGTTGCGGAGTATATAGGAATTGACCGCAGTCTTGTGGCCAAATTTGAAAGGGGTGAGAGAAGCATCGGAGCTGCGCCTTTAGAGCGGGCATGCAGGCTTTTTGGATGCGATATGAATGTGCTTTTCGGTGAAAGCAAGTTTGAGCCTATTGCAATAGCGTATCGGGCAAAGGACTTAAAGAATGAGGATTTGGATGCGATTGCCAAAGTACAAAAGATTGCATTAAATCTCCGCACGTTAAAGAAACTGGCAGAAATGGAGGTGAGGTGTTGAAATCGGATATTCAGTTAAATTCTGAGGCGATTAAAGTCAGAGGAATGCTTGGATATGATAATAGGCAGCCAATTGCTATTACAAATGCGCTTCTTAATTGTCCGGAGTACACGTTGATACGAATGGCATTTACAGCGGATATAAGCGGCATGTCTATAATAGAAGCTGATTCCAAAATCATTGCGGTCAATACTGCCATGTCCCTTGGACGGCAGAGATTTTCGGCCGCCCATGAGTTGTACCATGTAGAAGTGGAGAGAAAATGCACCGGTACTATCTGCAAGAGCGATTATGATGATAAAAAGAGTGACAGCGAGATGGAAGCTGATAAATTTGCCTCCTATTTTTTAATGCCATATGATGGAATGGAGTGGTATATAGGGCAGCATCACATCGAGCAGTGGAACGAGGAGCAGGTCTTTTGGCTAAGCCAATATTACCGGATGAGCTTTATGGCAGTCATTGTTAGATTATATCAGGAAAAGCGCATTACCCGGGATGAATATGA
This sequence comes from Lachnospiraceae bacterium, assembly GCA_014804675.1. Lineage (GTDB taxonomy): Bacteria > Bacillota > Clostridia > Lachnospirales > Lachnospiraceae > RGIG3040. The sequence goes on along the minus strand of JAAUZH010000011.1, from coordinate 217,601 downwards.
ACTGTTGAAGTGTGTGGATGTTCAAAAAGCCCTGAAAACAATCAGTGTGGCAGAGCCGGAATTATATCAGCCCAATGAAAGCTGGAGACAATACATGGTTGATGGTCAATATATACAGCTTATGGAATTGCTAAAGCCTACAGGAGCCATAAGTGAGAGTAGATACGGTCAATTTGCCAGAGAGGCATTTATGGATAATAGACTCAAAATATTGGAAAAAGGAGTGATGTACAATGATTGAGTGCGAAGGCATAGGAAAGGAGCCGGAACAGGAAAAACGGGTCATATTTAATGACACCGATGTGCTGAGTTCCTTCTTGTGTGTAAATTCATTTAAGACGGTCTTAGATGTATTTGAACACAAAAGGTATAAGATGGTGGTGCCTCTTGTTGTACTGGATGAGCTAAAAGCTACCGATAGGACAAGACAACTGCTTGCAAAACCGATAGAGGCTGAGATTAGAAAAGGAACGATAAATACAGAGGATATCATGCTTGGCACAGAGGAATTTGATACGTATATGGAGTTCAAGAACGGCCAGGGGTTGGGAGACGGGGAAGCTGCAGCATTGAGCTTGGCAATTCATACTCCCAAGGCTGCAATCGCAAGCAATAACCTGCGGGATGTAAAAAAGACAGTTGATGACTATCATTTGGAACTATGGACAGTTCCAGATATTATTCACTATGCAAAGGAGCATAGCATTATTACTGAAAACAGGGCAGGTATGCTCTGGAAAAAGATGGTACAGCATGGACGCAGGCTTCCATATAATACCTATGAGGAGTATTTACTAAAATTATAAAGTTTACTTATATCACAATAAATCATAATAGATATCATAATAGAAAGCAGAGAGCTTTTTCAAGCTGAAAAGAAGATGAAAAATAATTAGTGCTATAGAAAAGCAATATTACTTAGAAAGTGAAAAAAATAAAAGCGTATACTTAGAAAGAATCTAAACTAAACAAGAAAATAACTTAACAAATAACATAGAATAACTATTTTGTAACCTTCAGACCTTCAAACCGGCATAAAATATACATAGTCCGATTGAAGGTCTTTTCTTATATTCTTTAGAACAGCTATTCTGTTCCTATGATAAACGAAAGGATATATACATTTCTAATGACTGGCATACTTTAGAATTTTTTGTTCTATTTTTAGGAAAATGCATCTATTGACAAGAAAAACACCAGTATTTATAATTTGATTAAATGGCAGACAAACGATTGTTTTAATAATCAGGCAAGGAGCAATTTGGGATGATTACATTGGATAAAGAATATTATAAAGAAGAGCGGAGATTGTTAAGAAAAGCAAAAGAAGAGGGGAAATTAGTGGTTTTCGTAGGCGCTGGGGCTTCTATTCCCTCCGGAATGCCAATGTGGAGGGATGCGGTTGAAAAATTCAAAGAGTGTCTGCATATGGGAGAGCATGAGCGGCAGGATGATTATCTCAAAATCCCCCAGCTTTATTACAATGCAAGAGGGGAAAAGGAATACGTGGAACTGGCAAGGCATATATTCCGCCATGACGATGCACTGGAACCTTCTGATATTCATCGCCGTATTATTGATTTGAATGCCCATACCATTATAACAACCAATTATGACACCCTGATTGAAAAAGCTGCTTCAGAAAAGGGTGAGTTTATGCAGATTATCAGCCAAAATCAGGATTTGCCATATAAAACAGCACAAAAAGAGGTGCTGAAGATGCATGGAGATTTTGAACATAATAATTTTGTGCTGAAAGAAGACGATTATTTAAATTATAGCGAAAATTTTAAACTCATAGAAACCTATGTAAAATCGCTCATAGCCAGTAATGTAGTGCTTTTTATAGGGTATTCCTTTAGTGATCCGGATTTGAAACAGCTTTTTAACTGGGTAAAAAATATTTTGGGCAATGATTTTCAGAGAGCTTATATGATTGAGGCATATCACGAATATAATCGAAACGATCATCAATATTATAAAAATCTTGGAGTGAATGTTTTATATGCTTCCCAGGCGGTAAAAGATAGCTTCCAAAAAGAGCATGCCTCACAATATGTGGTTGCAATGCTGGATTATATACTGGAGGATAAAAAGACAGAAAATGCAATTCATGAGATTTATGACTATTTGCGGCCCTTTTGTGGCATGAACTATACATTGCAGAGGTATTTGAGCCAGTGCTTTGGAAAATATGGCATTGTGGTAGAAAACCATGTAATGTGGGCATTTGACAGGAGCAGCAGTGGGAAGGATTCTGTGAAGATTATCCATGAGCTTATGTCAGAGGAAAAAGGGGAAAAAGTAAAAGCCATTCGGGAAGTGCTTGGGAAAAGCAGCGTGCATTATATAGAAGATTCCCAAAAACAGGAAACAGGAACGGACCTTATCGGATATTCCATGGAAAGTAAGGATTTATCTCAACGTTTTATAGCAATGTATCAATTTGATGAAGCGGCGCTTAGAAAACAGAAAGAAAAAAAGGATATGATTCTTTCGGAAGAAATCCCGGAATTGTATTTGGAACAAGCCTATATCTGTTATTGGCTGGAAGAGTATATAAATGCTTATAAATTTTTAAAGCAGGCAGCAGCAGCCAGCTACAGCCGGAAATTGTATCAATGGTATTTCATTGCAGAATTAAATCGCCATTTTCTTGGAAAAATCATCCTAAGTCCCAATGTGAGAGTGGAGAATGAGATAAAGGCTGTGGTAAAGTCTGAGATTGAAAAGATACAACTGGAAAAGATTTTTTCAAAAGTGCCAAACATAGGAAACGATGGAAATCAGTTTTTGAAGGAATTGTATACATTTCAGGTGAATTATCTGGTTTTTCAAGAGATATTTAAAAGTTCCAGAAAGGTTATGGAAGAGGCAACGACAAAATATTTTATACATTCCGATATTCCGGAATATGAGAAAATGCGTATAAAAATAGAAGATTACTTTTTCTATCTGGAAGAAAACTATCTTATGCTGGACCAATATGTGGAATGCAGAGAAATATTTCAGCTTTATCTGGAAAGCTATCTTTCTTCCGTGGGAAGCAGTGATATGGTTTCAAAAGGAGATAATGTGTTTTCCGAATATAGTTCTAATATTCGGGCGGATAAGCTGGGGAAGTTTGAAATTTTCCTGATTTTGCGTTACTGGAATGTAAAGGAATTAACAGCAGTCATGCAAAAATATTCTATTGAACATTTGGAGATAGAGGATGGATGTGAGGAGTATTTAAAGAAGGTTTTTGGGAATCTGCTGCTGCAGACAAATAAAAAGGTGTTTTCTGAAAATAAAGTATTTGTCTTTTTGGTATTTGTTACAAAACTTGATTTGGACAGTGAGTTTATAGAGGAAATTATATTCGGAATCAGCCAGCTGATCAATGAATTTGATATTAGTACCCAAAAAACGGTAATATTGAATTTTATTATCAATAATTTCAATCATAAAAAGCTGTTGGGGCAGGCAAAAGAACTATCCGAACAGCAAAGACCGGCATTGGAAAGTCTGCTTGAAAGAATCTTAACCAGCTTGTCAAACACAGGAAATGAAACCCGTTACATTGTCCTTATAAGGGATATAGTGAATATAGTTAGGCAGGTATATGGAACATGCAGGAAGGCTTCTGTCATGCCTGTTTTAAAAAAGGGAGAATGTGTAAGAACTCTGGCGCTGATATATCCGATTTGTGATGAACAGGCGAAAGGACAAATAAGGGAGCGCTTGGAAACATACATGAAAAATGCCGGAAAGGAGAGTTTTTTACTATATCATGATATGGTCATGAATGAAATCATAATGCCCACAAAGGAATATGAAAAGAACATATGGGATGCACTTCCTGAAATAAAAGAAGAAAGCCGACATCACTCCCCCAACATGTATACAATTTTGTTGAATGATATGATGAATTTGTATTTAAACAAAAAAATTATTTTAAAAGATCGATATCAAGAAGCCTGCCGCCAGTCAGAAGATGCGTGCATAAGGTTTCTTTCAGACATGGAACACTTTGACTATAAGGAATTTGAATTGGAATGGTTACTGGGTTTTTCGCCGGGGTTAAGGGAAACGATTGCTGCCAATGCCACTGCAGGTCCTAAAATCCGCAGGCAGTTTAAAGAGTATTTCATGAGGGAGAATGACGATAAAAAGTTATTGAAAATATATTTTGAGAATTTTGCTTGAGTAACCATTCGGTCCGTCTGGAAGGGGAGTGGATTTGGAAGGCATGGAGCTGGCAGCACATATGGTAGCCTTTCAGGCACGCTTGCGCTCTGCAAAGACGCAACAGTACTAACGCACCCGAATACGGTGCGTAAGTGCTGGCGACTTTGCCAAGGCCTGTCAGACTACTATATGCGCTGCCAGCTCCATGCCTTCCAAATCCACTCCCCTTCCAGACGGGCTGAACGGTTGCTTATTTGAGAAGTGAAAATCGGATTTGGTAGCATTTCCAAAATGAATATGTTACAATAGAAAAGAATTGTAAAGAGAGGCAGAGATATGTAAAATGGACTGGCGGCAATACGATATTATGCACGGTGAACGCATAGTGGCAAGCATTTGTAAAAATGGGACTTGTAAAATCTATATCGGGCAGATGATGCCATATAACTTGTATTTGGAAGAGGATTTCGGGGATGATATAGATATTAGAATACAGAACCTGGATAATTTTTATCATTGGTGTGCTTCCCGTGTGCTGACTCTGGACAGAGAATATGCAAAAGAAATCTTAAATAGTATTGGTGCCATGCAGCCCGTTACGGATAAAGACAGAGCGCAGATAGCATTGTCATATCATTGTTTGTCTCTTATGGATATTTATTGGACCAGGGAAGCAGGTGAGGAGCAGGAATTCGCCACCCTGAACCTGTATGAAAATCATTTGGAATCGACTTTTGTGGATGTATCCCTGAGAGGAAGGCAGATGACCATACAAAACAGCCACTTGATTGCAGATGATCTTGGCACTCAGGGACATTATCCAAAAGCATGGGTTCGGAGGGAAAACGGATTCTGGCTGTTAAAGGATGGAGGGACAAAACCGGTTGACCGGGAATTGCTGGCATGCAGGATTTGTAGTTGCTTTCAGGTAAGACATGTGGACTATGAAGAAGAATTTTATGACGGAGAAAAAGTGTCAGCAAGCAGGCTTATCACATCTTTAGAACGAAGCATTGTTCCAATGGAATATTTTGAAATCTATGCGCTGAATCATGATATTGATAAGATGGAATACATCTTGAAACTGGATGGATATTCTTATCATATGATGAATGTGATAGACTATTTAGTGGGAAATACGGACAGGCACTGGGGCAATTGGGGGCTGTTGATAGAAAATGAAACGAACCAGCCTATAAGATTATATGATTTAATGGACTTTAATAAAGCATTTCATTCTTATGAGACAATAGAAGGAGCCAACTGCCTGACTACAGTGAAAAAGCAAAGTCAGAAGGAAGCTGCTATAGAAGCAGTAAAAGAGGTGGGATTAAATCAAATACAGGAAATATTACCTGAATGGTTTGATGATGAAAAAACAGCGCATATGTTCTTTCAAAGGCTTAAGGCATTGCAATATTGACTGGCAATAAATAATATGCAAATATAATTGTGGAACAGGAAAGGAAGACAAGTCATGGCAAACAAACAAATCAAAATCGGGAACAAGCTTATTACAGAAAATAGTGCCCCCTATATGATAGCGGAGATTGGAATCAACCATAACGGAGATATCCAGATTGCAAAAAAATTGATAGATGCGGCAAATGCTACCGGCTGGGATAATGTAAAATTCCAGAAACGGACGCCGGAACTGGCAGTTCCGGAGGCACAGAAATCCGTGCCCAGGGAAACCCCTTGGGGAACCATGACCTATTTAGAATACAAATACCGGGTAGAATTTGAAAAAGAACAGTATGATATCATCGATGCATATTGCAGGGACAAGGGAATGACATGGAGCGCTTCGCCCTGGGATATGCCAAGCCTTGAGTTTTTGCTTCAATATGACATTCCCTATATTAAAGTAGCCAGTGCGTCAAATGGAAGGGATGATATGGTTGCAGAAGCGGCAAGGTCAGGGAAGCCCGTTATTTTATCTACCGGAATGACTACTATGGAAGAAGTGGATCACGCAGTAGAAGTGTTGGAGAAGTATGGAAAAGGGGATTATATCTTACTTCATACAAACAGTGCTTATCCGGCACCGGTAAAGGATCTTAATCTTCGCATGATTGGAACTTTGCGTAAAAGATTTGATTGTCTGGTGGGTTACAGCGGACATGAGGCAAATCTGGAACCTACCATTGCGTCAGTGGCATTAGGCGCTTGTGTGATTGAAAGACATGTTACCTTGTCCCATGATATGTGGGGAAGCGATCAGAAAGCAAGCCTGGAAGTACATGCAATGGATATGCTGAACAAGCGAATCAAGGATGTTCATCTGGCGCTTGGAACCGGAGAAAAATACATGTCCGATGCTGAAGCGGTTCAGAGAAAGAAGCTTCGCACCCAATAAATGGAAACCGGAAAAATGAAACAGGAAAATGATGAGAGTCAAATATTAGTTATGAATCGGAACGCTAAGGAGATAAAAGAATGAAGATTGCAGTGGTTGGAACAGGATATGTTGGACTGGTAACAGGCACATGCTTTTCCGACATGGGAAATGATGTATGGTGCGTGGACGTGGACGAAGAAAAAATCCAGCAACTGAAACAAGGGATTATTCCGATTTATGAACCGGGACTGGAAAATCTGATACTCAATAATTATAAAATAGGGCATTTGCGTTTTACTACGGATATTAATCAGGCTTTGGAAAAGGCAAATTTGTGCTTTATTGCAGTGGGCACGCCTATGGGAGAAGATGGAAGCGCAGACCTGCACTACGTATTAGAGGTGGCAAAAAGCATTGGAAGAGGTATGCAGCATCACATGTACGTAGTGGACAAGTCAACGGTTCCGGTTGGCACGGCAGAAAAGGTAAAGGCTGCCATTCAGGCGGAATTGGATGCAAGAAACAGTGATTTAACCTTTGATGTGATTTCCAATCCGGAATTTTTGAAAGAGGGAACTGCGGTAGGTGATTGTATGCGTCCGGACCGTATTGTGATTGGTGCGGACAATGAGGAAGCAGCCGAGGTAATGCGCCAGCTGTATACTCCTTATGTGAGAAATACGGAAAATTTTATTTTAATGGATATAGCCAGTGCAGAAATGACCAAATATACGGCAAATGCCATGCTTGCTACCAAGATCAGCTTTATGAATGAAATCAGCAATATCTGCGAAAAGGTAGGTGCGGATGTAAATAAAGTAAGGCGGGGAATCGGCAGCGACCAGCGCATTGGTTATTCTTTCATTTATGCCGGCTGTGGATACGGCGGCAGCTGTTTCCCGAAGGATGTCCAGGCGCTGGTAAGGACAAGTCATCAGTTTGGATACGAACCTCAGATGCTGGAGGCGGTAGAAGCGGTAAATAAGCGCCAGAAGTTTGTCATTCCCAGAAAGGTGATTGAACGTTTCGGTGAGGATTTAACCGGTATGAATTTTGCCGCATGGGGGCTTTCCTTTAAGCCCGATACGGATGACATGAGAGAATCCCCAGCCATTACTATTATCAGTGAATTGACGAAACGCGGCGCCAGAGTCACTGCTTATGATCCAAAGGCTATGGACGAAGCAAGGGAATGTTATTTAAAGGGAAATGACAGTGTTTCTTATGTGGAAAGTAAATATGAGGCATTAAAGGGCGCAGATGCATTGATTCTGATTACGGAATGGAAGGAATTCAGACAGCCGGACATGGAAGAAATCAAAAATCTTTTGAAGAATCCGGTTATCTTTGACGGCAGGAATCAATATGACAAGAAAATGATGAGGAAATTAGAAATGGAATATTATCAGATTGGTGTGGGTTCCTGATGATATCCCGGAGAAAAGGTGCATGTTAGCGGTTGCTGGTCTGCACCTTTCTTTTGTAGTTTTCTCTTTCCGCCTCATTCATTTGCGTATAATTTAGAAAATCCAGCTTCATTTCCTGAAGAGGGCTGTCACAAATAGGGCAATGGGTTTTATGGCCATTTAGAATATGGAAGCGGCTGCAATGATTGCATAAGTGAATATATAACATAAAAAATTCCTCCAATGGATTTGCTTGTTTTGTAAATATTGTGTCATTTTTTGTGAATGAGGTCAACCTAATTACGTTGACAAAAAACTGCAAATCATAAGAAAAAAAGAAAGAAATATACAGGATTTTCCAGTTTATGGCAACAAATGCACAGTGAAGTTGCGAAAACAGAGAATTTATGTTAGAATATCCGCATGATGTTTTAGGAAACGAAAGAGACAGTGGATAAATAGAAAATCCTATGACTGCATATCCTAAGAATACAAAAACGGACAATGAAAACAGGGAGGATAATAAATGAGAACTTATTTGGTAACAGGAGGCGCAGGCTTCATTGGTTCCAATTATATTCATTATATGTTCAAAAAATATGGTGATGAAATACGCATTATCAATGTGGATGCCCTTACCTATGCAGGCAATCTGGAAAATTTAAAGGAAGTGGAAAACCGGGAGAATTATACATTTGTAAAGGCGGATATTTGCGATAAGGACACCATTTCAAAATTGTTTGCGGAAAATGATATCGACAGGGTAGTGCATTTTGCAGCGGAAAGCCATGTGGACAGAAGCATTAAAAACCCCGAAGTGTTCGTTCAGACCAATGTATTGGGAACGCTTGTTATGTTAAATTGTGCAAAGGCGGCATGGGAGCAGCCGGATGGTACTTTCAAGGAAGGGAAAAAGTTCCTTCATGTTTCTACGGATGAGGTATACGGTTCCCTGGAGGAGGAAGGAGAGTATTTTTACGAGACCACTCCTTATGATCCGCACAGTCCCTATTCTGCCAGCAAGGCCAGCTCGGACATGCTTGTAAAGGCATATATGGATACGTACCGGTTTCCTGCCAATATTACCAACTGCAGCAACAACTACGGCCCTTATCAGTTCCCGGAGAAACTGATTCCCCTTATTATCAACAATGCGCTGCAGGGAAAAAAGCTTCCGGTTTACGGTGACGGAAAAAATGTACGTGACTGGCTTTATGTGGAGGATCATGCAAAAGCAATCGACATGGTACAGGAAAAGGGACGGTTGTTTGAAACCTACAATATAGGCGGACACAACGAAAAGCAGAATATAGAGATCATCAACATTATAATCGATACGCTTCAGGAAATGCTTCCAGAGGGGGACCCAAGAAAAGAACTGGTGTCTAAGGATTTGATTACTTATGTGACAGACAGAAAAGGTCATGACAGACGCTATGCCATTGCACCGGATAAGATTAAAACAGAAATCGGATGGGAGCCGGAGACTATGTTCAAGGAAGGCATCAGGCTGACTATTCAATGGTTCTTTGAGCATGAAGAATGGATGAAGAATGTAACGAGCGGCGACTATCAAAAATATTATAACGAGATGTATCAATAGAAATATCCGGAGGGAAGGTTGAAGACAGCCTTCCCCCTTAGTGTACACAGGTATAGAAGCAAAGCGGCGGATTAGAGCGCAGCTTTCGGCTTCATATCAGGAAAGGAGCAAGCTATGAAGGGAATTATCCTGGCGGGAGGAGCGGGAACAAGACTATATCCGCTTACGAAAGCAATTTCAAAACAGATTATGCCGGTTTATGATAAACCTATGATTTATTATCCACTGTCCATTTTAATGCTGGCAGGCATCAAGGAGGTATTGATTATTTCCACTCCAAGGGATCTGCCTGTATTTGAAGAATTATTTGGAAGCGGAGAGCAGCTTGGAATGAAGTTTTCCTATGCTGTGCAGGAAACGCCCAGGGGACTTGCGGATGCATTCATTATTGGAGCGGATTTTATCGGCAGTGACAGCGTTGCCCTGGTTTTAGGAGATAATATTTTTTATGGGCAAAGTTTTTCGAAGGTCCTTCGGAAGGTGGCGGAGAGGGAAAATGGTGCCACGATTTTCGGCTATTATGTAAGGGACCCTAGAGAATATGGAGTAGTGGAATTTGACGAAAGCGGAAAAGCTCTTTCCATTGAGGAAAAACCAGAAAAGCCCAAGAGCAATTATGCGGTGCCGGGACTCTACTTCTATGACAATGATGTAGTGGAAATTGCAAAAAATGTAAAACCATCAGCAAGAGGGGAAATTGAGATTACCAGTATCAATAATGAATACTTAAGAAGAGGAACTCTTCAGGTTGAGACGCTGGGAAGAGGCTTTGCATGGCTTGATACGGGGAATCATGATTCCCTTTTAGATGCAGCGGATTTTGTTGCTGCTTTTCAAAAAAGACAGGGGCTCTATATTTCCTGTATTGAAGAAATCGCATACAAAAGAGGATTTATTGACAGGGAGCAGCTGCTTTGTCTGGCAGAGCCCCTTATGAAAACCGATTATGGAAAATATTTAGTAGAGGTTGCAAATGGACTCTAGGTTAAAAAAACAGGTAATTTTGGCTGTTATTACCATAATGATCTGTGTGGTCGGCGCCGTATTTGTTGCAAATTTTGCAGCAACAGGCAGCTTTCTGCCCAAGGGATTGCAGAAAAATAAGGTGCAGCAGCCGGAAACAGAGGATACGGAAGAGGTGCTGCAGGGTGACGCAGCAATATATAAAGAATATGACTTGAATCCCAAAAAGGATCCTTATGCGTTTTTGGCAGATCCGGACTTTTTTGATCAGGAAACTACCTCGGAGGAAACCGAGTCTGAGAGAAAGAGCAAGGAATTATCCCTTTTGGTAAATTCTGTGGAAAAGGATTTAAGAGTAACCGTCATTGACGGAAACGACCAGCTTGTTACAGGAAGAGGATTTCGGGTTTTGCTGGAAGCTTTGGAAGGTGACACGGTAAAGGAAAGCATTTATTATAAGGATTTGGACAAGGATGGACTTATTTACGTAGGCGATATGAAAGCGGGAGATTATCGGGTTTCCCTGGAGGAAATGGATGATTTTACTGTGCCGGATGCGGTTTCCATCCATGTGAAGGAGCAAATTGAATACCGGCTGATAGAAGACATTTCCTACATGATCAAATCAGAAGAGGAAGTGGATGCTTCCATAGAAGATACCGAGGTTTCAGGGGCTTTGGCGGATGCTGACAGCACGGAAACGGTAGAGCATTTAAAAAAGGAAAATACGGGATTTGGGATTGATGTTTCCAAATGGAACAAAGAGATAGACTGGAAGAAAGTAAAAGATGCAGGTGTGGATTTTGTTATTATCCGCTGCGGATATAGAGGTTCCTCTACCGGTGCCTTGGTGGAAGATCCCTATTTTAGAAAGAACATAGAAGGAGCCACAAAGGAAGGAATCAAGGTGGGCATTTATTTCTTTACGCAGGCTGTTAATACAGTGGAAGCAGTAGAGGAAGCCAGTATGGTGCTTACTCTCTGCAAGGGTTATGAACTTGCCTTTCCTATTTTTATAGACACAGAAGGAGCAGGGGGGAAAGGCCGGGCCGACCAGCTGAATAAGGAAACCCGCACCCAGGTATGTAAGGCATTTTGCGAGACCATTGAAAATTCCGGATTTAATGCAGGGGTATATGCAAGCAAAAGCTGGTTTGGCAGCAATGTGGATGTGAGCGTACTGGAAAGCTACTATATATGGCTTGCCCAATACAGAAGGATGCCTACCTATGAGGGAAGCTATGATTTGTGGCAGTATACTTCTTCTGGAACGGTAGACGGTATTGACGGAAGAGTGGATTTGAATATCAGCTATGTGGGATTTTAAATAGGAATAACAGAAAGGAAGATAAAAATGGGAAAAATAACAGTGGAAACCTGTCATATAGAAGGCTTGAAGGTTATTACGCCTGCTGTATTCGGCGATGAGAGAGGGTACTTCATGGAGACCTACAATTATAATGATTTTAAAGAAGCGGGAATTGACATGGAGTTTGTTCAGGACAATCAGTCTGCTTCCAAAAAGGGAGTATTAAGAGGGCTTCATTATCAGATTAATTTTCCGCAGGATAAGCTTGTCCGGGTTGTCAGCGGAGAGGTGTTTGATGTGGCGGTAGATTTGAGAAAAGGCTCAGAGACTTACGGACAATGGTATGGGGTGCATTTATCGGCAGAAAACAAAAAGCAGTTTTTTATACCGAAAAATTTTGCCCATGGATTTATCGTGTTATCGGATTATGCGGAATTTGCATATAAATGTACGGATTTTTACCATCCCAATGATGAGGGCGGCCTGCTATGGTGTGATGAGGCCATTGGCGTAAAGTGGCCTATGCCGGAAGGAATGACAAGAGAGGATCTGATAATTTCTGAAAAGGATACTAAATGGAGCGGCTTAAATGAGCAAAAAGATAAATAAGCTGGTTTGGATCGGCATATGGATACTGGTTTTTGCCCTTTCGGTTTTAGGGGCGTTAAAGACCGTTTATATTAGTGCGGATATTGACGAATCCTATACAGTGACGATGGCCTGCCGCCTGGTAAAAGGAGACAGGCTGTTTCTGGATATGTGGGAGCTTCACCAGACTTCTGCGCTGTTATATGCGCCTTTTGTCTGGTTGTTTCAACAAGTAAATGGCTCCGTTATAGGAATGCTGGTGTATTTAAGAATCATAGGGGTTTGTATACAAGGGCTTTTGACCTTTTTTTTGTATCGGATATGTAGAAATTATATGGGCGGCAATTGTGCAGGCATGCTTGCCATGCTGTTTTTTAATTTTACGCCCAAGCATATTCAATCTCCGGAATATGCACTAATGTGTTACTGGGGATTGGTTCTGACAATGATGTCAATTTTGAGGTTTTATGAAAAGCAAAAAGGGAAATATGCTTATTTATATTTGGTATGGGCGGCAGTGGGGCTTTCGGTGACAGTTCTGTCATATCCGGCAGCAGTATTTTTGCTTTTTCCTTTTCTGGCAGTGATAGCATATTTGACAAAGCTGATTGATGGGGGAAAGGAAAAGAAGTATGCTTTGAAAAGAGCACAGATATGGAAGAATATGGGGATTTTTACAGGAAGCTGCGCAGTCTGCGGGCTTTTGTTCATGGCATATGTATTAAGCGGCACGACTTTCAAGGGGCTTCTGGAAACTACATCTTATGTTCTTATGGATGAATCACATGCGCAGGTTATGAGCCAGCATATATGGAGCCATCTGCAGTACTTGTGGGATATGCTAAAGGTAACCCTTCCGGCTATTTTGATTTGTCATATAGGCAGGATATTATGGAGAAGGTGGAAAAAGAAAGAGAGTAATTTGTTTGCTACGGGGCTTTTGCTGTTTCAGGCAGCTTATGCTCTTGTGCAGTTCCATACGATAAACAGTGTGAATTTTCTGATTTTTTTCCCCATTATTTTACAGACTCTGGTAATTGGTATTTATTTTTATCTGTCTTATGAGAAGACGGAGAAGGAGAAGGTACTTTTTTATACGATGATTGTCCCGAATCTGTTTTTAGTCGTTATAGTATTGCTTTCTTCGAATCTGACTGCTAATTATTCCATGTCCTTTTTATTTCCGGCTGTTCTGGCAGGGTTGTACATGATTGTCAGGGCATTTTTTGAGAGGAAATCTGTGGAAGGAACGGCTGTTGCGAAAAAAAGTCTGGCAGGCAGCAGGGGTGTGGGAAAAGCAGCGGTATTGTTATTTGCAGTGGTTTTTTCAGGGATGGTGTTTACCAGCCGGATTTTTCTGGTGCGTTATACGGCAACACAGCGGCTGAATGTGTTTGAGCCTAATTATAAAGCATGGCACGGGGTGCTAAGCGGTATCCGTTTGGGAGACACGGACTACAGGCAGTATGAATGGAAAACGGCTTCCCTTCATGAGCATGTGACAAAGGATGATGTCTTTTTGTACGTGGGAGCGGATATGTTTTTGTATGGCGAAACGGAGGCGGCAATCGGTACAGGGAATACCATAAGCACTCCTGCATTTGGGGAGCAGCTGCTTGCCTATTATGAAAGGTTTCCGGAAAGGATTCCTACAGTCATATTTTTGGACTGTGAGTATACAATGGATTATCGGATATGGCTGGAAAAAGAGCCTTTTGGAAGCTTTATGCGGGAGAACTATGAGGAACCTGTGATAGAAGGTCCTTTATATATTTATAAGCTTCGGGAATCTTAAGGAGAAAGGAGGTGCGGAAATCAATTTTCAACCAGAGGCTTTTGCCGCAGGCATTGGGACGGGCTCTACGCTGAGCATATTTCTACGTCGCCATGCTTTCGCTCTATAAAAACGCAACAGTGCTAAGCTCGAAAGTACCTCGCTAAGCGCTGGCGTTTTTACAAGGGCTCCTTTAGAAAATATGCTCAGCATAGAGCCCGTCCCAATGCCTGCGGCAAAAGCCTCTGATTGAAAATTGATTTCCGTGGAAAGGAGGGGATTTTATGGAAATACTTCATTTGGCAGCGCTTGCAGCTGTGCTTTTAGCGGCTCCTTTTTTGCTTGGGATGCTGTTTGGGAAACGAACTATAAGCGGGACTTATATAGCCGGCGTGCTGCTTTTATGGGGAAGCTTTGAAGCGGCAGCTATAGCAGCAAATTTAAGAGGATGGGACTTTCAAACATTGTCCCGCAGGTTTTTCTACGTATTTGCTGTCCTTTTATGTGCGGGTATGGTTGTTTTTTGTATAAGAATGATAAAAAGAAAGCGGGAGAGAAGACAATTCCCCACGGAGCTGCTTTTGATCCTGCCTGCATTTCTTCTTGTGGGCAGTCTGTTCTTTCTTTATGCTCCTAAGCTGGAAAGCTGGTATCTGGTGCCGGAAACGGTTAATACCATTTTGGATACCAATTCCCTTCATGGTTATAATCCTCTTACCGGACAGCTGTTTTTGACGGAAAAACAGTTTGGATGGAGCCTGTTGAATCTGCCGGCTTTTTATGGGTGTCTAATAAATTGGTGTCAGGTGGATACGGCGGGTTTGTTGTTTCGTTGGATACCTCTGTGGATGCTTTTTATCAGCTTTCTTGTTTATTACCAGTTTGCCGGGTTCTTTTTTGGCGAATGGAAAAAGGGGCGTATATTATGCATGTGGGCTTATTCCCTGGTGTTGCTGTTGGGGGATCAGGCATACATGAATGAAGCTTATCAAATGCTTCATTATGCTTATGAGGGAAAGGCAGTGCTTACGGGAATTTTGCTGCCGTATGGCTTTTATCTGCTTTTGTCAGCTTTTTCCGGAGCTTTGAAAAATGGAGGGAAGACTGAGGAAGGTAAGGAATCTTTGATTATACCCCGTGTCCTTATCTGGCTGGCTGAATATGTGCTTTTCATAGGAAGCGGCCTTTTTGCCATGGGAGCTGATTACGGATTGGGTCTGCCTATCACTATGACAGTGCTGTCATGTATTGTAGGGGGAATTAGTATACTTGGAAAAAGTATTTGGAAAAAGAGAGATAAAGAATTGATGAAAAAAGGCGGTAGAAGCATTTAGAAAGGTCAGGAAGGGAATATGGCAGAAATAAAGGAAAGCATGGAACTTGGGTATTATTTCATGAATCTGGAAGACAAGTATTGGGGATTATTTCTCATTTCTCTTGTAGTGCTGTTTTTTCTTCTTACAAGGAAAAAGGGATTTGTTTTGGGATATGGGATGTTATCTTATTTCTTTTTGCTTTGTCCGGCATCTGTCTTTTTTCTGGTAACATGGTTTCCGGGGCTTTCTCTGTATTATCCTATCCGGTGGCTTTGCCAGATCCCGCTCTTTTTATGCATTGGGGCAGTACTGGTAATGGAAAGGGTTAAGCAGGAGCAGGATTGGAAAAAGACTCTTGGGGCAGCAGGCCTTTTGGTTCTTATGCTGTTTCTTTCTGGAACACCTGTGTTTCTGGAAGAAAACCCTGCATGGAGCCATGACTCAGGCCTGGAGGAGGAATATGTGGAGACTTATGACCTGCTTTTAGCGGATATGGAAAGAAGGGGACTGGAAAAAGCCTATGTGTGGGGACCAAAGGACTGGATGAAGGACTGTCGCGTATATAGTGCTGATTTTTATCCTATTTACGGAAAAGACTTATGGGACCAGCAGGCGGCATTGGGATATGAAGCTTCTTATGATGATACGCTGAGAATGCTTTATGAATTTTATACAACATATGAGTCGGTTCAGGGTCCTTTAGCCAATAAATGGCAGCAAGTGGAGGTTTTGGCAGATACTTTAAATGCAAACAGCAATGTAGCCTGTGATTATGTGGTTATGTATCGGGGGACAGGACATTGGAAGGAACGAGGCTCTAAAGTAAAGAGACTTGAAAATGTGGATGTGGAAGGAACCTTTTTAAGCAGGAATTATGAAGCGGTAGGAAACACAGAAAATTATTATATATTTTATAGGCAGGCAGGTGAGTAGCATGAGTATGATATTCCAATATGGACTGGCATTTTTCTGGATGTGCATCATTCCCCTTCTGGCAGGGGGAATGTTTGTAAAGATATTGGCAGAGCAGAAAGGTTTTTTGGTGGTTTCTGCCATGGGAACCGGATTAGTTTTAAATTATGGAGTTTATCAGATAGCTGCCATGATTTTTGTGTTGCTGGATGGAAGCTTCCGGCTCCTTAGCTGGATATATATAGGCGCAAGTATGATAATGGCTCTTTTAGGCGTTTATGGCTGGTATTGTTATTTTAAGAAACAAAGTGGCAGCAAAAGGAAAGAAGGCTCCGGGAAGGAATATAAGTGCTATAAGGACCCCTATTTCCTTATGGGAGCGGCACTGGTGGCAGTTCAGGTGCTGGTAATTTTAGTCATGTCTACGCCGGATAAGGATGATGCTTTTTATACGGGCTTATCCTCCATGTGCCTTTCTTATGATTATGTATTAAAGTACAGTGCATATGACGGGCTGATGCAGATGCCCATTGAGACACGGTATATCATGGCAGCCCTGCCGGTTTATCAGGCATCTCTGTCCCTTATGAGCAAGGGACTTCATACACTGATCATCTGTCATAATCTTTACCCGCTTTTTTATATGCCTCTGTCATACGGGCTTTATTGTATGCTGGCGCATAAGCTGACCAATAAGAAAGAGGATTTAGGGAAATTTCTTTTGTTTTTTGCGTTTCTTCACATGTTCGGGAATTATTATGTATTCAGCCCGGAAAACTTTCTTATTACCCGGATATGGCAGGGAAAGGCTTTATTTATCACAATCAGCCTTCCTTATGTGTGGTATTTTATGAACCGGGCATGGGAAAAGGAGAGTACGAAAGAAGCAATGCCTTATTGGTTTCTGGTGGCGGCAGGCTTATTGGCCGGGGCCTTTATGGGAGAGACCGGGCTATACTTGAATTTTCTTGTAACAGGTGTCTCGGCTCTTGCAAATCTGATTGTAAGGGGAAAATGGAAAAACGGTATCCTTGCGGCCTTAAGTCTTCTGCCAGAGGTATTGCTGATGGCGGTTTTCCTATTGTAAAGGAAAGAGAGGAATCCATATGTGGTGGCTTAGCACATTAAAGGACGAAGTAAATACTTATTGGGGAACGGGAGCTTTTGGACTTCTGTTTCTTGGCGCATTCCTTTTTTTCTTTTTAAAGAAAGAAAAGAGCAGGGAAATGAAGGTTTATCTTTGGTACGGAGCAATTCTGATGTTTCTTATTGGGAATCCGATACTTCTGACGATTGTGTCAAAAGCAAAAATGATGAAGGTATTTGAGCGGTTTTTCTGGCTTTTATTGTCGCCTGTTTGTATTGCAGCAATTTTTGTGCGTATTTCGGAGAAGAAAAAATGGTTGTGGATTCCCTGCCTGCTGTTGATTGTGCTTTGCGGAAATACGGTTTATACAAGCATTGAGTATAAGCCGGCTGAAAATATTTATAAGATCAGTCAGGAAGCAATTGAAGTAAGTGAAATCATCTTAAGGGATTATGAAAAGCTGCCGGAGGATGCCAGAATCATTCCAAACCGAAAGGATTTTGAAGGGCCGAAAGCAATGGTGACAGAGCCTATTGCAGAGGATATCCGTATGTATAATGCCAATATCCAGTTGCTGTTCGTGCGGAAAAGCTTCGGAAATTATAAAGGGGTAAAAAGGGCTGCAAAGCAGCTGTTGATGTCCAATGATGAAATTCAGATAAAACGGATCATCAGGAAGATGAAAAAGGATCAGTACCAGTATGTAGTATTTGCATCGCATCATATTCTGCCTGAAAATATGGAAAAGTATTCTATTGACCTGATTGGAAGAACGGAGAATTATGTTGTTTATAAACTGGAAGACCAGCCGGCGGAAAGCTATACCATTACTCAATTTGCGGATGTGGAAGGGCTCCAGTGCTTAAGCTATCTCATAGAGGACGGCAGAGGCGGTTTGGCAGTGGTGGACGGTGGCCGGGCATGGCAGTCCATTCCTCTCGTGGAGGAAATCAAAAAGAGAGGAGGAAGGGTGGATTACTGGATCATTACCCATCCTCATGATGATCATTGCGGAGTGCTCTGTTCGATTTTGGCAGCCGGATGGGATCAGACGGAAATATCCATAGGCCAGATATTAATAGGGGAGATGGATTATGAGGCGGTAAAAAAACAGGGCATCCGTGTGGATACCTATAGCTATTTACTGCAGGGGCTGGAAGGCCATGATAACGTCACATGGCTAAAAGCCGGGGATGAGAAAAACATTTTGGGATTGAAAATGGAAGTGCTCCATAGCTGTGACGAACTGGTGATTTCCCAAAGTGACAATATTTTAAATGACGGTTCCATGGTATTTAAGCTGTCCGCAAAGGAAGAAAGCATTTTATATCTGGCAGATGTGGGGGAATTGGTGGCGGATGAAATCATGACGGAATATGGGGATAAGCTGGATGCGGATTATGTACAGATGTCCCATCATGGCAACGGAAGCCTGCCGGACTCTTTTTATGAGCTTGTGTCCCCTAAAACGGCTCTGTTTGATGCACCGGACTGGCTTATGGAAAACAGAAACAGGGAAACGGGGGAGGAAAGCTACTATACGACTCCCCATTATATAGAGCTAATGGAAGGCATGGGGGTAAAAATCATCAGCTATGCCACTGCACCTAATGAGATTATCCTGCATTAAGCGGAGTACAGCATATGGTGTGTGGTATGTGGCGGAATATACCATGCAATAGTAGGATGTATAAGAGAAAAGATGAAGAATAAAAGAGAAAAAGACAATTGTGTCAGAAAAATAAGGAGCAGGCTATGCCAATTCCTGCTTTTGTTCCTGGTTCTTTTCCAAACTGGCTGTGGGCAGAAGGAAGGAATGGGAGAGTTTGAAATCTTTCAGCAGGAAGTGGATGCAGTTAAGATGCCTTTTGGGATAGATAACCGGACTCCGGCATTTTCATGGAAGCTCGCTTCGGATGAACAGGGCTTTTTGCAAAAGGCATATGAAATCCGGGTGTATGAGACGGATAAGCTTACTGGTGAAAAAGCTCTTGTATGGGACAGCGGCAGGGTAAAAAGTAAGAATACCACTGCTGTCACTTATGAAGGAGAAGAGCTGAAGGAGCATTCTGTCTACGTTTGGACAGTTACAGTAACAGACAGCCACGGAAACAGTGTCTGCTCTGAGGAAGCTGCATTTACAACGGCCTTCTGGCAGGAAAATGCCTTTTCCCATGGAGAGTTCATTGCCATGAACCCGGAGGAAAATGTTTATGATGAAGGACAGGCAATTTTTCGGAAGGAATTTGTGCTGGAGGATAAGAAAATTAAAGAAGCAGTGCTTTATTCCAGTGCTCTTGGGATTTATGACGGATATGTCAATGGAGAAAGAGTGGGAAGAAGGAATGGGGATAAGGATAATAATGAAACGGAATATGATGAATGGAAGCCCGGCTGGACGGATTATGAAGACACACTTTTATATAATACCTATGACGTAACGGATTATCTTAGGGAAAATGATGAAAATGCCATGGCATTCATGGTGGGAACCGGCTGGTGGTGCGGCAGGGTTTCTCAGGGAACTTACGGATATCATCTGCCGGCTTTTATTGGAGAGCTTCACATTTTGTATGAAGACGGAAGCAGTCAGGTTATTGCTACAGATGAAAGCTGGGAATACTGCAAGGATACTGCTGTAGTATCTGCAGATATTTATAATGGAGAGGTATATGATTTTGGAAAGAGAACCACTGCAGAAGAGTCCGTGGCAGAAGCGGGAAATGCAGGGCAGCAGGAAGTAATAGTGTCAGATAGGATGTCTGTCTATGTGCCTGCAGAGGACACATTGGGATTTACGGGAAAATTCCGGGCTTTTTACGGATATCCGGTAA
Organism: Lachnospiraceae bacterium; assembly: GCA_014804675.1. GTDB lineage: Bacteria > Bacillota > Clostridia > Lachnospirales > Lachnospiraceae > RGIG3040. Next base: position 197,298 of record JAAUZH010000011.1, on the reverse strand, counting down.
AAGAGCGAAAGGAGTATAATAGGGAACCGGAAAACCTGACAATATATGACGGAACTGTCAGTGATAACAGTACCTATGGACATATCAATGAGATTTCAAGGACGGATGAAACAGGAAAAATAGCGATAAAAAAGGGACAGACGGTAATATTTGATTTTGGACAAAATATGACTGGCGTACCATACATAAAATATCAGGCAAAGAGCGGAACGGATATTACACTTCATTTCGGGGAAATGCTCAATGACAGCGGAGAAGAAGAAAAGGGAAATGATGGTCCCAAAGGAAGCTTGTATCAGGCAAATTACAGGTCAGCTGCCTCCACCGTAACGATTCGATCGGGTGAAGAGGAAACGGAGGAGTATCGGACGGTATTTTCCTATTTTGGGTTTCGTTATATTTCTCTTGAAGCTTCAGAAGATATGGAGCTGTTAGAAATAAAAGCAATTGCCGTGAGTAATGCTTCACCAGAGTGCGGAATGCTCGTAACAGATAATGAGAAAATAAACCGCCTCATTAAAAACATAGAATGGAGTCAAAGGAACAATTTTTTATTGACGGCAACGGACTGTCCCCAAAGGGATGAAAGGCTTGGCTGGATTGGCGACATACAGGTGTTTCAAAAAACCTCTTTGTTTAATCAGGATTTAAGAAATTTTTACCAAACATGGCTAAGGGATTTAAGGGATAGTCAGCGAGAGGATGGTTCCTATACGGATACAATTCCATATTCTCAGGCCACAGGAAACGGAAATGCCGGATGGGCGGATGGGGGAATCTCCATTCCGTATCAGTTATATAAACAGTATGGAGATATTACTTATATAGAAGAAATGTATGATTCCATGAGCAGATATATGGATTATCTGGAAGCTATAAGCAGCTTTGAAGGAGAGGGCAGCAGAATAGGAGCCCTTACTGCATATGGAGACTGGCTTGCTTTTGAGGAAACGGATAAGGAAATGGTTTCTGCCGCCTATTATGCAAGGGATGCCAAAATGATGATGGAAATGGCTAAGGCAGTAGGGAAAAAGAGCGATCAGAAAAAGTATAGCAATCTTTACAAAAAGATTAAATCATACTTTAACAAAACATATGTTATCGATTTCCGTTTGGCTCAAAAAACGCAAACAGCCTGCTTGTTGGCACTTTCCAATGAACTGTTGGATGGTAAGGCAAAAGAAAATACGGTTTTGGACCTGGTATCCTCTATTGAAGCAAATGGAAGCAAATTGAGCACCGGATTTTTGGGTACACCGGAGCTTCTGCCGGTGCTTGTAAAAGAAGGACATGCCCAACTGGCATATGAGCTTTTGATGCAGGAAGAAAATCCCTCATGGCTCTATAGTGTCAATCAGGGTGCCACTACTATTTGGGAACGATGGGATTCCTATACAAAAGAATCGGGCTTTTATAAGGATGGAATGAATTCCTTTAATCATTTTAACAATGGAAGCGTGGGAGCTTTCTTATATGAATCATTACTTGGCATTTCCATAGATGCTCCTGAAGGAAAGATACTGTTGAATCCGATTGTTTTGATGGATGGGACAATGGAGATTCAAAACTGTGAAGGATATTATGATTCCATTTACGGAAAGATACAGGTAAAATGGAGTATTTCCGATGATATGCTTTCCTATGAGGTGACGATACCAGCCAATGGGGAGGCTGTTCTTATCCTGCCGGAGGGAGATGGGGAAAGAAAGGAAGAGCTGAGGGCCGGGAGTTACTATTTTACCCAGACACTTGTAAAATAGCACATGTTATTAAAAGCCGTTCAAATGCCTTGATAATAGACATTTGGATGGTTTTTAGATTTTGTTTAGTATAGTGTTATTCTATTTGCGATTGTCTGTACAGTTTCAATCGGAAGTTTGGTTGCTTGAATAACCTTGTCAACGCTGAGACCCATTTCTAATAGGCTTTCTGCTACTTCTAATTTTCCTGCCTCTTTTCCTTCTTCCCTGATTTCGTCCATAATTGCACACATTTCTGCCACTCCCTTCGTATCTTCTTTAAAATAGCGTTTCCTTTTTGATGTGACTGGAAACAATACATCATCATATGCATTGCTTTCCGTGAAGATGGTCATAAGCTTTGAAGTATTTGAACTATCTTTATTAGCGGCATTTACATAGATTTCCTGTAAGCCATTTTCCACGATAGTACCGGTCTCCCGGATAATTCTGTCTATATGATAAACCGTTTTCCCCTCTTTAAAAATATCGGATTTCGATATGTAAATAATACATAAGTCCGGTATGTCCTTAAATTGAGAGCCGGTGTCGGTTGTATTTGCCGTAATACAGGAAGCATGATAGCGGGCTCTGCGTTGATGGTCAACATTATTTTCTTTCTGTACTTCTACATTTATAACTTTGCCATTGCCGGCTCTGCATAGAATATCCAGCACAACGGAACGGCCCTGTAGGTTTTTAATGGTCTGCTGTGAGTTGCTTTCAATTACCACCAAGTCTTCATCTTCTAAAATCGTCCGGATGACTTCCTGACAAAACAGGATATCTTTTGCAATGCTCCTTTTCTGTCTGAAATATATCCGATTGATAGAGCAGAAAAAGAGATAACTGCTAAGTCTTTCTAATCATAGTATATGAAATACATGAGGAATTTGCAAGACAAAAATACACGTTATTGAAAAAAGATTCTGACAGTTTTGAGTTATTCTATTATCTGCTGGGATATTGAATTGATTATAGAAATGATAATTTAAAATATGTTGAAATTGCTTTTAAAATACAATCATAGACATTTCTTCGTCTTGAATGATAAAAAATTGAAACAATGGCCGATATGACCTGAAAATAAATGGAATAAAATGAATTAGCAATTATTCTATGATTTGAAGTTGTGATGAGTTTAACATAAATAAGAAAAAGGTGCAAGAGGTGTCTGGAAAATGAAGTTTCTTCTTCGATATATTGTATTTATCAATAATTTTGCTTCGGTAATTAGGAGATTCGCCTTGTTCTATGCTCCAACCCCTTAGAATATGCAGAATAAATAAATTGACATTCAAAACAATTCCATATACTATACCAATAACTCCAATGTATTCTGCAATAAATCATACCATAAGAGAGCAGGCAAAAAATGAACTTACAATACAGAAAAAGCTGCACCTGAATAAGCGGACGGGGTGTGCTGAAAAATTGTGCGTGGTGGTAATTGGATTTTGCAGAAAAGAAACAGAAATGATAATGAATAAAGGATAAATGAAGGATATGACAAATAAGAAAAAAATAATATTATATGGTTTCATTATAATAATCAGTTTATTAGCATCCGGTTTTATTAACTTGTATATTCCCAATATCAATAAAAAAATATTAGATATAGTTTTAATAGATAGTAATTTTTCATTTGCCATATATCTGTGTCTGGCATTGGTAATGCTTTCGGTTTTAAATTCTGGCTTTAAGATGCTGGGAAATATATTGATAACCAAATTAGGTATTGATTATGTGAAATACACGAAAGAAAAGTACATTAATAAAATTCTAAAATTTTCCATGAATTTTTTTGATCAAATAAATAGTGGTGAATTATCGGAAAGAATTAAGGAAATTGATAATATTTCCTTAATCTTTACTCCGGCCATATTGAATATAGTCACAACGATAATTTCGTCAATTGGAGGAATTATAATAATTGTGAACATCAATCCTGTTTTCTTATTGATATATTTAATCTTTATTCCTGTAATTGGATATATTTCGCTTACAACTGCAAAGAAATATTTCGGTTTGGTTTATGATACTGCTCAATTAAGAAGTGAACTGGGAAGTAAAATGCAGGAGAGCTTTCAAGGCATAGCTGAAATAAAATCCTTAAATTTGATAAAAGAAAAAACAGACGGTATAAACTTATTAAATAAAAAATTATATAAAAATAATTTGAAACAAAACGTAACCTTTACAAAATCAAGTGAAGCTATATCCATAATTAACATCGTGGTCAGTGTGATTGTCACCTTGATTTGCGTTACTATGTATGCGAAAAAGCAAATAACAGCCGGAGATTACATTGCTATCCTGCAATATTCGGGAATTGTTTTGGCACCAGCTCAAATGATGTCATCTATATATACAACTTTTCAGCCTGTATTGGCAACTTTAAAAAGGTTAGAATATTTTAATGTAGTGAAAGAGCAGAACATTGATAGAGGAACAAAAATTGGGAGAATTGAAAGTATTTCTGTAAGAAACCTGACATTTTCTTACACGAACAAAGAAGTAATAAGGAACATTAACTTTGATTTGAAGAAAAAAGATGTATTAATAGTGAAGGGGGAAAATGGCTCTGGGAAAACGACAATTGTTAAGCTGCTCTTAGGGCTATATGATGAATACCAAGGTGAAATTTATTATAATGAAAAATCATTAAAGAACTTGAGTTTGAGAAATATACGTGATGAAATAGCAATTGTATTTCAGGAAACCTTTCTATTTACGGGCACTCTGAAAGAAAATATGGCTGCAGGGAATAAAGAGGCTTCGCAGGAAGAAATTATATTATGTCTTCAAAAAGTAGGATTGATGAAAAGTAATTTAGATAATCAAAACGAGATATTGGATTTGCCGATTTTAGAGGGCGGGAAAAATTTATCGGGAGGTCAGAAGAGAAGAATCGCAATTGCCCGATCATTGCTTAGAAAACCTAGTGTGCTTATACTGGATGAGCCAACAACCTATCTTGACGAAGACTCCAAAAATATTGTATATGATTTAATCAGCAATAAGAGTGATGAATATATATGCATCATCATATCTCACAATCAGGATTTTTCCTTATTGGAAGGAAAGCATATGACTTTAGTAAAAGAAAATGATTATTATACATCGTTAGTATTGTGACTATAGTTTTTATAAAAGCATTCCCAAGAGATTGACCAATAAATTTTAAAAGAGTTAAGAAGAAAGCACATAAGCGTCTAATTAAAAAATAAAATGCTTCCGATGACAACCAGTAGGAGCCGGCATTGTAGATAGAAGTCTTCAAGACCTTGGCAAAGTTGCCAGCACTTATGCACCGTATTCTGGTGCATTAGTACTGCTGCGTCTTTGCAGAGCGAGAGCGTGTCCGGAAGACTTCTATCTGCAATGCCGGCTCCTGCGTCCGCCCTCCACAATCTCTCCCCTTGCCCTGGCAAAAATAAAATAACATCAAAAATAAACCGTAATATAGCCTATTTCTCCATAAATTGATATTTATGGAGAAATATGGTACAATAACTACTAATTATGCACAATACCATCAACACCAATCAGAGGAGAACCAACCACCATGACTCTTTTTCTAAAGAAAATGTTTTCTCTGCCGGCAGAACTATGGCAGAACAGACGCCTTATATGGAAGCTGTCTAAAAACGATTTCAAAACCAGATATGCAGGCTCCTATTTAGGAATTATCTGGGCCTTTGTACAACCCGTCATAACCATTCTGGTATACTGGCTCGTGTTTGAAAAAGGCTTTTCTGCAAAAGGAGAAATTTTTAAGTCAGGTGTGGAAGTGCCCTTTGTAGTATACCTGACAAGCGGCTTGGTGCCATGGTTCTTTTTTTCCGAGGCAATCAATAATGCCACCAATGCTTTGCTGGAATACAATTATCTGGTAAAGAAAGTGGTGTTCAAAATCAGCATACTTCCTTTGATTAAAATTATAGCGGCAGGCTTCATACATGTTTTCTTTATGGGAGTGCTGTTAGTCATTTACTCCATATATGGCTATCACATTACCCCCTATACCCTGCAGATCGTATATTACAGCTTCTGCCTGTTTATTCTGGTGCTGGCATTAAGCTATACCTTTTGTTCGGTAGTTATCTTTTTCAGGGATCTGACCCAGATTGTCAATATTGCCCTGCAGATTGGCATGTGGGCGACCCCTATTATGTGGTCCTTTACCCGTGCGGAAGGAACTGGATTTGAATGGATATTCCGATTGAATCCGGTATTTTATATCGTGACCGGCTACAGACAGGCATTGTTTGATGAGGTCTGGTTCTGGCAGCAGCCGGGACAGCTGGCATACTTCTGGATACTGACCATAGCCCTGTTTGCCTTGGGAACCTTTGTATTTAAACGGTTAAAGCCCCACTTTGCAGACGTATTATAAGCAGTGCTATAGGACAGCAAAACGGTGAAGCAACAAAATCAGAAACCAACATGATTGACATAACAGCATGGAAGATGGAAAAACAGGTGAACGCATGAACGAAGAAAATAAGACTGGTTCCCATAGTGAAATTATGGAAAAGAAAGTAAGCCTTCAAAGCAAAAACGGAGAATGCAAAGAAAATCCGGCAGAAGAAACGGGAAAGCTTCAGGAAGTCCCCCCTGCAATTCAGGTCCTGGATATCAGCAAAATATATAAATTGTACAATAAGCCTTCCGACCGTCTAAAGGAATCCTTAGGGCTTACCAGAAAGAAAAATTATAAAGAGCATTATGCCCTTCGTAACGTTTCCTTTGAAGTTGCCCAGGGAGAGTCAGTGGGAATCATAGGTACCAATGGATCGGGAAAATCCACCATTTTAAAAATCATTACCGGAGTCTTAAGCAGGACATCGGGAGAACTATTGGTAAATGGAAGGATTTCCGCACTGTTAGAGTTAGGGGCCGGCTTTAATATGGAATATACCGGAATGGAAAATATATATCTTCAGGGAACCATGATTGGATTTTCAGAAGAGGAAATTGATGAAAAGCTTTCCGACATTTTAGAGTTTGCAGATATAGGGGACTTTGTGCACCAGCCGGTCAAGACCTACAGCTCCGGTATGTTCGTGCGCCTTGCCTTTGCAGTAGCAATCAACATTGATCCCGAAATACTGATTGTAGATGAAGCCTTGTCAGTTGGAGATGTGTTTTTCCAGACAAAGTGCTTTCATAAATTTGAAGAATTCAAGAAAATGGGAAAGACCATTTTATTTGTCAGCCACGATTTAAGCAGCATTGCAAAGTATTGTGACAGGGTCATTCTGTTAAATAAGGGAGTGAAGCTGTCAGAAGGCTCTCCAAAGGCCATGATCAATATGTATAAAAAGCTGTTAGTAAACCAGTTAGATGTGGAAACACTGGAAGATATCAGTCAAAAAAGTCAGGTCATTGATGGAAATGGCGGAGAAGACAGCTGGCGAAAGAATTTCACTGTAAATGATTCTGTTTCCGACTATGGGGAAAAACAGGCGGAGATTGTGGATTTTGCTATTATAGACCAATATGGGGCTATGAATAATCTCATTGAAAAAGGAACAAAATTTCAGGTAAAGGCTAAAATCTATTTCCATGAGCAGGTAAAAAATCCAATTTTTACATTTACTATAAAAAATGCCCAGGGAACGGATATAACCGGAACCAACACCATGTTTGAAAGGGTAGAGACCGGGCAGGTTTCCAAAGGGGAAACCAGGATCGTCACCTATGAACAGCAAATGGACTTACAAGGCGGGGAATATCTGATTTCCCTTGGCTGTACCGGGTATGTGGGAGATGATTTCAAAGTATATCACAGGCTCTATGACCTGGTCAGCATTACGGTCATATCCGATAAGAATACGGTGGGATTTTTTGATATGAATACTCGGATTACGGTGGAAAATAGTTAACATAAATCAATCATCTGCGGAGCATAAAGAACTGTATGGAATGTACAAATATCGAAAATGGCAATTTAATAAAGCTTCTGCCCATAGAAAAGGAAGATGAACTGCTTTTGATAGATTCTATGGAGAAGATACCAAAAGAGCATAAAGTTTATGACTGGATTTTCGTGCTTCCCTATGAAGAAAAAGAGCAGGGAGCTCCAAAGCTTCAAAAGCTTTTGCAGATGCTTTCGGCTGGGGGACGCTTGTATCTTGCTGTGGAGAATCCCTTCAGCCTTCATCGGATTTCGGGAGAAGCAGAGGCGGATGGAAGCTTCTTTAAGGCATTTTTGCCAAAGGGATTTGAAGAGAGTAAAGGAATGAGTCTGCCCTTTTTGACAGCTCAGGCAAAAACGGCTATGAAGCATTGCGGAAAAGAATATTCTTTAAAAGTATATTATCCATATCCGGATATTCGGTTTCCTTCAGCTGTGTATACAGAAGAATATTTACCCAAGCCGGGGGAATGTGATGAAAACCTGTACAATTTTCATCATGCCCGTTTTGGTTTTTTTGATGAAATGAAGGCTGTAGATGAAATAGTAAAGGCAGGAGTGTACTCACAGTTTGCCGGAGGATACCTGTTGGAAATAGCAAAAGAAAATACCAATATATTGTATTGCCGTTATTCTGTGGAAAGAGGAGCGGATAAGAGAATCCGCACCAGCATCCTGAAAGATAGGAACGGAAAGCGGATTGTACAAAAAGCGGCATTTGAAGATGCTTCTAACGAACACATACGGAAGCTTATAAGCTGGCAGGAAAAGCTTACATCCCACTTAGAGGGGGAAAGCTTTTTAGGAAGTACTGTTGTAGTAAACCGGATACTGGAAAGCGGGCAGAAAAACGGGAAGGAGCAGGTCAGTTTTTCCTTTATTCAGGGAGAAAGCCTTGAGAACTATCTGGATGCCTATCTGAAAAAAGGTGAATTTGAAAGCTGTAAGGAAACACTTCTTGGCTTTTGCAGAATGATAAAGCAGCTGAAAGGCCAGCAGCCCTTTCAGCTTACAGAAGCATTTACCAATGTGTTCGGGCTGGACAGCATGGAATTGAAACAGGAAGAAGCCATGATGGCACTGCCTGTTACGGACATTGACATGGTATGCCAGAATGTCTTGCTGGGAGAGCAGGTCACTCTGATTGATTATGAATGGACCTTTGATTTCCCAATTCCGGTAGATTATTTGATTTATCGAGTACTGTTCTGTTATTTGGAGCAGAAAAGCAGAAGAAAAATGGAAGGATTTGATAACAGTTTTGATTTTTATGAGGAATTGGGAATTTCCAAGGAAAGAAAGAAACTGTTTGAACAGATGGAAACCCATTTTCAGAAATATGCCCAGGGGGATTGTAAGCTGCTTAGGGATATGTATTTAGAAAAGGGCAGACCGGTTGTTCCCATGTCCCGCCTTAAGGAACAGTTGTCTAAGGCGGAAGAAAACAGCGTCGTCATACAATATGACATGGGGCAGGGTTTTTTGGAAAAAGACAGCTTCGAGAGGATTCCCGGACAGGAAGAAAACGGGGTGTTATCTTTGGTGCTTGATCTGCCTCCGGACCCATCTGTCCAGGGGGTGAAAATCAGCTTTGGAGAAGAAAATACAATGGTGCGGATAGGATTCCTTCAGGAAGATGATTCCGGTTCCAGGGAGCCTGCTTATGAAACCAACGGAATTTCGGTAAATCCCATCTTATATTTATACAAAGAAAAGCCATATCTTTCCCTTAGCCGGCTGGAACCGCAGGTTAAGCGCCTATATGTAAGTTTGCAGATAGAAAAGCTGCCGGAAGCCTTTGTGGATGAAACTATAAGAAGCCTTTCCGATATGCGGGAAGTGATTGCAAACCGGGAAGAGCAAATCGCAAATTATGAAAACTCCACCAGCTGGAAGATTACAAAGCCCCTTAGGGAGTTTGGACGAAGAAAGTAAAAAAGACTGGAAAAAGGAAGATGAAGCAGGAAAATATGAAAGAAGATAACAAGGATTTGGAAGAATATTATAAGGAGCTTTACCAAAGGGAAAAGCAAAAGAGTGAGCGGCTTGCTTATGAACTGGCGGATTCCAGACGGGAATGTCAGGATCTTGCCATGAAGCTAAGCCGTATTAAGGACTCGCCTTTCTGGGCAATGAGCAAGCCCTTCCGTGTGGTCATCCATTTTTTCATAAGGCAGAAAAACCGCATTTTATGCCATGGGAACCCCAAAGGGATTGCCAGGAAAATCGTGAATAAATACCGGGAGAAAAGAGCAATTAAAATACATGGCACAGGCAGCTTCCCAACTGCTTCCAGAAGAAAAGAAGAGGAAGATACCAAATTTTCAAAAGATATTAAAATCAGCATTCTGGTTCCCCTCTATAATACGCCGGAACGTTTCTTGCGGGAAATGATAAACAGCGTGGTGGCGCAGACCTATCAAAACTGGGAGCTTTGCCTGGCAGACGGCTCCGATGGGGAGCATGGCTTTGTAGGAGAAATCTGTAAAAGCTATTACGAGAAGGATTCCAGGATTGTATACAAAAAGCTTGAGAAAAATGAAGGGATATCAGGGAATACCAATGCCTGTTATGCTATGGCAACCGGGGAATACATCGGGCTTTTCGATCATGACGACCTGCTGCATCCAAGTGCGTTGTATGAATATATGAAGGTAATCTGTGAGCGGGATGCGGATTATGTGTATTGCGATGAGGCAACCTTTAAAGGAAACAGCATCAATCATATGATTACCCTGCACTTTAAGCCGGATTTTGCACCGGATAATTTGAGAGCAAATAATTATATTTGCCATTTTAGCGTATTCAAAAGAGAGTTGCTGGAAGGCACAGAGCTGTTTCGCAGCCAGTTTGACGGAAGTCAGGATCATGATATGATATTGCGCCTTACCGGAAGGGCAAAGCAGATTGTCCATGTGCCTAAGATTCTGTACTATTGGCGCTCCCATAAAGGAAGCGTAGCATCTGGAATTGGTGCAAAGACCTATGCCATAGCGGCGGCCAAGGGAGCTATTGCAGAGCATTTGAAAAGTAAAGGCTGCCATGATTTTTCCATTGAAAGTACAAGGGCCTTTGAAACCATATTTCGCATTAAATATGATTTGAAGGAACGGCCTCTTGTGTCCATTATTATTGCCAATAAAGATCATGTGGAGGATTTAAGCCGCTGTGTGGAATCCATCATCAATAAATCCACTTATGAAAATTATGAAATCATCATAGTGGAAAATAACAGTGAGACGAAACAGATTCAGGAATATTATCAGGAAATCTCCAAACATCCGAAGGTGCGCACTGTAACCTATCAGGGAGTGTTCAATTATTCTAAGATAAATAACTATGGAGTGTCTTTTGCAAAAGGAGAATATGTGTTATTATTAAACAATGACACAGAGGTCATAACTGAAGGCTGGATGGAAGAAATGCTTATGTACGGACAGCGGGAGGATGTTGGAGCGGTAGGCGCCAAGCTGTATTATGAGGATAAGACTATCCAGCATGCGGGAATCGTCATTGGCCTTGGGGCACACCGGACAGCGGGACACACTCATTATAAGGTGCCGGAAGCCAATGTGGGATATATGGGAAAGCTATGCTATGCTCAAAACGTAACGGCAGTAACGGGAGCCTGTATGCTTGTAAAGAAGTCCTTGTACCAGCAGTTAGGAGGGCTTGATGAAGAATATGCAGTTGCATTGAATGACGTGGATTTCTGCCTGAGAATCAGAAAGCTTGGTTTGTTAAATATTTTTACTCCCTTTGCGGAGCTGTATCATTATGAGTCAAAGTCCAGAGGCTCAGATAATAAAAAGGATGCCAATGCCATCCGCTATCAGGAGGAATCGGACAAGTTTAAAGAACGGTGGAAGGTGGAGCTTTCGGAAGGAGACCCTTATTACAACAGGAATTTTTCGCTGGATCACTCGGATTTTACCGTGAATTGGAAGAAACAACAAATAAGATAGGAGCAGATAAGAAATGGATAACGGATATAGAGATACATTTCAGTTTTGGTTAGAGGATGATTATTTCGATGAAGAAACGAAAGAGGAGTTATTAGCAATCCGTAACGATGAAAAGGAAGTGGAAGACAGGTTTTATAAGGAGCTGGAATTTGGCACCGGCGGTCTTAGAGGGGTAATCGGCGCTGGAACCAACCGGATGAATTTTTATACGGTCAGGAAGGCTACCCAGGGACTTGCCAATTATATAAAAAAGCAGGGGGCACAGGAAAAAGGGGCCGCCATTGCATATGATTCCAGAAAATATTCGCCGGAATTTGCCTTAGAAGCGGCGCTTTGTCTTTGTGCTAACGGAATCAAGGCATATTTATTTGATGCCTTAAGGCCAACGCCGGAATTGTCCTTTGCGGTGCGGAAGCTTGGGTGTGCAGCAGGTATCGTAGTAACGGCAAGCCATAATCCGCCGGAATATAATGGATATAAGGTATACTGGGAGGATGGCGCCCAAATTACATCTCCAAGGGATAAAGAAATCATCGGAGAAGTAAAGGCAGTGACGGATTACCATAGGGTAAAGACTATGCCAAGGGAAGAGGCTGAAAAGCAGGGGCTTCTTACGGTCATAGGAAAAGAAATCGATGATGCCTATATGGAGGAGTTAAAAAAGCAGATCATTCATCTGGACATAATCCGGGAAATGGCAGAGGAAATAAAAATCGTATACACACCTCTTCATGGAACAGGCAATGTTCCGGTGCGGCGTGTGCTGTCGGAGCTTGGTTTTAAAAAGGTATATGTAGTAAAGGAGCAGGAGCTGCCTGACAGCAATTTCACAACAGTAAGCTACCCGAATCCGGAAGACCCGGCAGCCTTTGCCTTAGCCTTAAAGCTGGCAAAGGAAGTAGGAGCAGATGTGATTCTGGCAACAGACCCGGATGCAGACCGTCTTGGTATTTATGCCCTTGACACGAAATCCGGCGAATACATTCCCTTTACGGGCAATATGTCGGGAATGCTCATTGCGGAATACATTTTAAGGGAAAGAACAAAAACAAATACTATGCCCGAACATCCGGCTCTTGTAAAAACAGTGGTGACTACCAATATGGCAGATGCACTTACTGCCGATTATCATGTGGAATTAAAGGAAGTGCTTACCGGCTTTAAATACATTGGCGAGCAGATTAAATGGTTTGAAGAAACCGGCTCCAATCATTATGTGTTTGGCCTGGAAGAAAGCTATGGCTGCCTTGCGGGAACCCATGCAAGGGATAAGGACGCGGTAGTGGCGGTTATGTGCCTTTGTGAGGTGGCGGCATATTGCAAGCGGCAGGGGATTACCCTTTGGGACCAGATGCTTGCCCTTTACGATAAATATGGATATTTTAAAGAAGGACTGCACACCATTACTTTAAAGGGGGTTTCCGGTCAGGAGCAGATTGGAAAGATCATGGAATATTTAAGAAGCAGTAAGATTGCAGCCTTTGGTGACTTTAAAACAGTGGCAATTAAGGATTTTAGTACCGCAGAATCCTTGAATCTGTCGGATGGGAGCGTTTCTTCCGTGAAACTTCCAAAGTCCAACGTGCTTTATTTTGAATTGGAAAATGATGCATGGTGCTGCGTGCGGCCCTCTGGAACAGAACCAAAGATTAAATTTTACATGGGGGTAAAGGGGACGAATCTACAGGACAGTGAAGAGAAGCTTCAGGCATTAAAAACAGCGCTGTTGGATAAGCTTCCCGATGTTTCAAAATAAAACAGTTAGGATAAGGTTATGAAGAAATTATTAGAACAGTTTGTGAAATTTGGTATTGTAGGCGTAATTTGTTTTGGCATCGATTTTGCCGTATTTTCTTTTTTGAATTATGTGGTAAATGTCCATTATGCCGTGGCAGCCTTTTGGGGCTTTGTCATATCGGTTATCATCAATTATCTTCTTAGCATGAAGTTTGTGTTCGTGCGCAAGGAGCAAATGAACAGAAAGACAGAATTCGTTATTTTTGTTATATTAAGTGTGATTGGGCTTGGATTAAATGAATTGATTATCTTAGGCTGTGTGGATGGCATTTATGCACAATGGGAATGGCTGAATCAATTGATTTCCGATGATTTGGCGGAAATCACAGGGAAAATTGTGGCAACTGGAATCGTTATGGTTTATAATTTCATTACGAGAAAGATATTCTTAGAAAAGAAGGGAGAACCCAATGAGTAATAAAATGTTACTTTTTATTCCGGCTTATAACTGTGAAAAGCAGATAGGGCGGGTGCTGGGACAGTTAGATAACAATGTGCTTTCCTATTTTAACAAGGTGCTTGTGGTAAATAACCGGAGCACAGATAATACGGAAGCGGTAGTATTGGATTATATAGAAAAAAATCCGGACAAGCCCATTAAGCTCATGCGGAATACGGATAATTACGGTCTGGGCGGTTCACAGAAGATGGCATTTCATTATGCGGTGGACCATGGCTACGATTATGTCTGTATGCTGCATGGAGATGATCAGGGGGATATCCATGATTTTATTCCTATGCTGCAAAAGGAAATCCATGAACGTTATGACTGTGTGCTGGGAGCAAGATTTATGAGAGGTTCCAGGCTCACGGGGTATTCCAGATTCCGCACCTTTGGAAATGTAGTGTACAATTTTATTTTTGCTTTTGTGACAAAACAGCGGATTTTCGACCTTGGTTCAGGACTCAATCTATACAGCACAAAAATGTTGAAGGATAGCTTTTATGAAAAGTTTCCGGACAACCTGATGTTTAATTATGCTATGATTCTGGCATCCCATTATTACAAACACAAAATCATATTCTGCCCGGTTTCCTGGAGGGAAGAGGACCAGGTTTCCAATGTAAAAATGATGAATCAGGCCATTACCGTATTGAAGATGGCATTTACTTATTTGTTCCGGAAGGAGTCCATAAAGGATGAATATCGGGAAATAATCAGGGATACTTATACCAGTGAAGAAATAACCCAACTGGAATCAAAGGTCTGAATAGCCGGAATTTTGCCGGTATAAGATATTAGAGAGGAGAAAACCATGTGGTGGTTCATTCTGGCGATTGCAGTCTGTTTTCTGGCGGTGCATGCGGCTAAAATGATAAGGCTGTATCTGGTGCTCATGGAGCATAAAATCGGCTTTAGCAGATTCCTTCTGCTATACCTGAAAACGACCTTTGTGAATTTGCTCATTCCCTTTAAGGCAGGGGAAATTTACCGGATATTTGCTATTGGAAGGGAAAGCGGTGTATGGCAGGTGGGAATCCTGAGCGTACTCATAGACCGCTTTTTTGACATTGCAGCATTGTTACTTGTGCTGTTGCCGCTGGATGTAATATTTTATGGGGATATCTCCTTTATTACATGGATATTTCTGGCAATCATTGTGATAATAGCCTGTATATATCTGTCCATAGAGCCTACTTATCAATATTTGAACAAATATATTATTAAAGAAAAGAATTCAGGCCGTTCCATGGCAGTCTTAAAAGGGCTGGATGTGGTAAATAACTGGTATGAATTTACGAAAAATCTGGTGCAGGGAAGGTTTGCGCTGATTTTTCTTGCTTCCTTTGCCGGATGGGTATTTGAAATACTTGCCTTGAAGGCACTGGCGGGCTTTTTGGCAGTTCCCTTTGGAATTGGAAGCTTTTCCCAGTATATAAAGAGCATTTTTTTGGCAGGAGAAAGCAGAATAGCAAGTACTTATACCTTGGTGGGAGCGGGAGTATTTCTTCTGCTTTCCATTGTGGGGCAGTTGGTTTATATCATAAGGAAAAAGAAGGATAAAGAGCCATGAAAAGACTTTTCGTCATTTATGATGACAGCGTAAAACCAAATAAAGAGGTGGGAACCATTACAGGGCATAACTCCTATGGTGATACGATTTTTAAAAGAATTACCTTAAAAAACCGTATGAAAGCCGAAATCCAGAAAAACAAAGCGGTAGCCCACATCCTATTTTACTCCGGCATAGAGGATAGGGAACAGATTTATAAGGCTTATAAGGATTTGGAGGAACCGATAAATCTGGTACATCTCTACTCGAATTTTGCCCTAAAGGATACAAAGGAATTTTCCGTTCTTCTCACAAAGGCGCAATATGCCAAGGAATCCTTTGTGGCAATGTGTCAGGAAAAAACAGCTATGGCCATTGTTAGCGGAGGAGAGGAATATTTCAGCCATTTTGAGGATTTGACAAGCAGGAGCTTTGAAGGAGAAATCATAACTACGGATGCGTTTATGGACATATCAAAACGCAGCAATTTCCTTACCTTTATTACAAGTGGTTTTGATGCCCGGTTTTTCAATGCATTATTAGGTGACGATTATACAGTTACAAAGAAATCCAATAAAATAGAAAAAATTAAATCAGAATATAACTTTTATTATCTTTTGCCGGATAATATGAAAATGTGGTTTGTCATGCCTTTTGACTATCAGGAAGGAAAGGATTTTGCTTCTTATACGATGGAACGTTATCACATGACGGATATTGCCATCCGTTTCGTGCATGGTGCGGTTTCTACGGAAGAGCTATCTGATATACTGGAAAAGCTGTTTTACTTTCTTGCAATACGGGGAAGGAAAAAAGCTTCCAGGGAAGAGGTGAGGGCAGTTGCCAAAGAGCTTTATGTAGATAAGCTGAAGAGCCGTATGGAAGAGCTGAAGAAATATCCTCAGTATGAGCAGTTTGACCATATGATTGCCATGGGAACGGAATACGAAAGCTTAGAGCAGGTGGTTGAAACTTACTGTAAGCTGTATGAGCAGGTAAAACGTCCAGAAAAAGATAACAACTGTTTGGTAATCGGGCACGGAGATTTGTGCTTTTCCAATATTCTTTACAGCAGGGAGGCAGATATACTGAAGCTGATCGATCCCAAAGGGGCCCTGCAGGAGGAAGAGTTATATACGGATATGTATTATGATCTGGCAAAGCTGTCCCATTCCATTTGTGGCTGCTATGATTTTTTCAACAGCGGTCTTTATGAGATTACTATGGACCGGGATATGAAGCTGTCCCTGACCATTGATGCGGACAAGCAGCCTTATGTGGAAGTATTTAAGGGCTATCTGGAGAAAAATGATTTTGATTACAGGCTGGTACGCCTTTATGAGGCAAGCTTATTCTTATCCATGCTGCCCTATCATATGGACCAGCCGGGTAAGGTATTTGGATTTATATTAAATGCAATCAATATTTTAGATGAGGTAGAAGGATGTATTCAGGAGTAAAGTTTTGCTTTGACATAGATGGTACTCTATGTCCCATTAAGAAAAAAGAAGAAGATTATCTGGATTTGGTACCCTTTCCGGAAATCGTGGAAAAATTAAGGGAATATAAAGCGGGCGGGGCAACGATTACTCTGTTTACTTCCAGGAATATGAACAGCTATGACGGAAATATCGGTCTGATCAATGCCAATACAGCAAAGGTTCTTTTGGAATGGCTGGATAAATGGGACATCCCATATGATGAAATTATTTATGGAAAGCCCTGGCCGGGACATAGGGGCTTTTATGTAGATGACAGAACCGTCCGTCCGGATGAATTTTTAAAATACAGTCTGGATGAGCTGGATGAAATCTGCAAAAAGAGCAGATTGGGATAGGATATTTCATGAAAAAATGGATAATGGCAGGCAGCCTGATTGTGCTTCTTTTCTTTGTGGCATGGGGGATTTTTGAGAAAACCCGTCCGGCAATGGAGGTGCAGGTGTTTCAGGAAGAAAAACTGAATAAGCTGTTGGAAAGGTTAAGGGAAAAGGAAGAGGTACAGGCGAAGCTGACCTTTCGGGAACAGGTGTTACCTTATGATCGGGAAAGCCGCACTTTTTTTCTGCCCCTTAGCATGGAGAAAGAGGGATTTGAAAGCGGCAGCTTTGGAACAGATATGGAAGGAGCAGAGCCGGTTTTTTTAGAGGACTTTACGGAAAAGAAGAAGCTTTCCCTGATGGCAGGAAATGAGGCCATTCCCTTTTATATGGTGGAAAAGGATGGCTATTGCCTTTGCTATCTTAAAATAACGGGCGTTTCTATCATGGACTTTACCTCCAGTGAGTATGCAATGGATGATGGGCAGCCCTTGTTTTTGTTAAAGGTTTATGACAATCTGGCAGCAGATGGGAAAAAAAACGGAAAGGATAGTGTGCGGGCAGCCGGTGAATTTGTAACTAACTGCTACACTACAAGCCGGCTTCGGGGAAATACCAGCCTGAATTACGAAAAGAAAAGCCTGCGGCTGAATTTGTATGAGCAGAAAAAGGACGGCAGCTTTCAGAAGAAGAATGAAAGTCTGCTTGGAATGAGAACGGATAATGACTGGATATTAAATGGGCTTTATGCAGATGGTTCCAAAATAAAGGATAAGCTTGCCAATGATTTGTGGGAGCAGGCAGGAGCAGAAGAAAACCCCTATCAGAAAACATTTGGGACCCATATGGAATATGTTGAGGTATTTATTAACGATGCTTATCAGGGGCTGTATGGTTTAATGTTTCCTATTGACAAGAAACAGCTGGGAATGGCATCTGTCTCTTCTCAGGTAGAGGCTGGAGAAGCGGTCATTGAACGAATTTATAAGAAAAAGTACACAGCAGAATGGAAGGCAGAAGATTTCCAAGGCGCCCTTCCGGATGAAAATATGCCGGATTATCGTGGAGGATTCTTCTTAAAAGGCGATTTGATTTTACAAAATGAAGAGGAATGGAAGCCGCTATACGACCTGGCGGCCTGTATCGAAGGAAGCGATGAAGAATTTGCAGGTCAAATCACTTCCCTGGTAAATCAGGAGAATGTCCTTCAAAACTGGTTGTTCTATCAGGCAATCGGTGGATTTGACAATTATGGGAAAAATTACTATTATGCAGTGCGAAACCGAGACGGAAAGCCGCAGGGATACTTCATTCCCTGGGATTTAAATATATCCTTTGGAGATGTATATACGGATAATCCATATTACTGTAAAGCTGATTTCAGCGTGGTAAAGGAACTGATTCGCTGGCAGCCGGGTCAAAGGATGATTGACTTGAATGTGGATGATTCCGTAAGCATATTAAAACAGACATGGAAAGAGTGGAGAAGCACCAGCTTTTCCCAAAATTCCATACTGGACCGGATAGACAGCCTGGAACAAACAGTAAAGGGCTCAGGCGCTTATGAGCGGGAAAAGGAACGATGGCCCCAGGGACGGTATGAAGAGGACTTTTCCCAAATGAAGGAGTTTGCACTGCAGAGGCTTCAATATGTGGATGAATATGTGGAAGGGCTTAGCGAGTAATGTAAGTTTTGTGCTATTCAGACTGTTACTTTCTACCTCCCCTTTCCCACAAAATTCATTGCCTGCATGGCAAGAAAGTGATAATATGATTAAGATAAACAGCTTTTTCCAAAAGCAAACAGAAAAAAAATACCGCCACGAATTAAAATATCTATGTGGAGCAACGGATATCCCTATACTGAAGGCTGGTCTGAAGGGAATTGCCAGACTGGATTCTCATGTGGGGGAAAAGGGATATTATCATATTCGCAGCCTGTATTTTGACGACTATAATAACACTTGCTATAAAATGAATGAAGCAGGAGTGGATGACCGGATGAAGTACCGGATCCGGATTTACAATCATTCAGAAAAACAGATTACTTTGGAAAAGAAAATAAAGCTTCATGGCATGACGAGGAAGCTTTCCACTCCTCTTACCAGAGAACAGTGCCAACTGCTTATTCAAGGGAAAAACCTTTCCTTAAAGCAGGAGGAGTTTGAGCATTATTCAAAACTGCTGCAGGAGTTTGTGGTGTGGATAGCGGTAAAGAATGGGAAGCCAAAGGTGATTGTGGCCTATGATAGAATCCCCTATGTATATAAGCAGGGAAATGTAAGAATTACCATAGATGAGAATATACAGTCATCTGTGGATTTTGCCCACTTTTTTCACAGGGACATGACAAGTGCCCCTATTTTGCCAAAGGGCAGGGTGCTTTTGGAAGTAAAATATGATGAATTATTGCCTTCCTTTTTAAAAGAACGGCTGGAAATCGGCAGATTACAGCAGACTACCTTTTCCAAGTATTACTTATGCAGAAAGTTTGCTTCAATGGGGCTTTGAGTCATAAGTGATTTGGAAAGCAGTCATTTAAGAATTAAAATTCATTTACAGGAGGAAATTTGTGAATACATTTTCAGATATTTTCAAAAAGTCATTTTTAGAGGGAATGAGCGGGAGCAGTCTGACGACAGCGTCAATTTTAGTCACATTATTTGTGACCTGCATTCTTGGTATTTATATTTTTATTGTGTATTACCTGGCTGCAAAGAGGAGCTTCTATTCCAAAAGCTTTAATATTTCCCTGACGCTGATTTCCATAATCACTGCCAGCATTATTTTAGCTATGCAGTCAAATCTGGTAATATCCCTTGGTATGGTAGGCGCTCTTTCCATTGTGCGTTTTCGTACAGCCATTAAAGACCCAACGGATCTGATGTTTTTGTTCTGGTCTATCAGCATTGGCATCATTTGCGGTGCAGGTATGTTTAAAATCGCAATTATTACATCTCTTATTCTGACACTGGGGCTGTTTTTGTTAGAGCTTACTCCTATGGGACGGGCTTCAGGCATCTTAATCGTAAATGCTGCAGAGCCGGAAAAAGAGCAGGAAGTGTTGCAGAGTGTAAGAAAATTTAGTAAAGTAGTAAAGGTAAAGTCCAGAAACCTGTCAAAGGAAGGGCTTGATATGATCATAGAGTGTAAGCCAAAAGAGGAATCTGCCATGGTTCAGGCAGTGGCCGGCATAGAAGGAATTTACGGAGTGTCCCTTATGGACCATGACGGAGAAGTAACCTTATAGAACAGTATAACGGGAGGAAAGACAGTATGACGATAGTGATTACTATGGCAGGGCTTGGTTCCAGATTTAGAAAAGCAGGCTATACGGTGCCCAAATATATGATTGAGGCTCATGGAAAGAGCTTATTTGAGTGGTCTATGGAAAGTCTGGCAGGCTTTGAAAGCGATGAAAATGTATATATTTTTATAGTGAGAAAAGAAGACAACGCCTCCGAATTCATAAATAACACTTGCAATAAAATGGGAATCCATCAGGTGAAGGTAGTGGAAATCGACTATCTTACAGACGGACAGGCTACCACGGCCATGTTAGGCGCTCCTTATTGGGATAAGGACTCTGGTCTTTTGATTTATAACATTGATACGTATGTGGAAGCGGGAGAAATGAATGAAAGCCAGATTGAAGGAGACGGATTTATCCCCTGCTTCCATGCACCGGGAGAGCATTGGAGCTTTGTAAAGCTGGATGAAGCCGGAAAGGCAGTAGAAGTAAGGGAAAAGCAGCGGATTTCCGATAACTGCACGTTGGGAGCCTATTATTTCAAAAGCTGCGGACTTTATGAAGAATTGTACAAAGAATATTACAGTCAGAATGATAAGCTGGAAAAAGGGGAAAAATATGTAGCGCCTCTTTATAATTATTTGATTGAAAAAGGCGGAGAAGTGCGGATTTCCATAGTGGATTATGAAAAAGTCCATGTGCTTGGAACGCCGGAGGAATTAGAGACATTCTTGAACACATATAACATGTAAGAACTATACAGCACAATAAAATGACAAATATGACATGATAGAAGCAGAAGCAGTGGAAAAAGACAAAGGAGCGGATATGGAAAAGCGGCTAAAGGAAAAATTAAATAAATATCTGGTCTTTATTGCCTGCATCCACTTTTTAATCAGCTTTTTTACGGACAGGCTTATTTTCCACTATTCATTATGGAATTTTACGGACGGCACTGCTGCCATAAAAACCATATTTGCATGGGGAAGTAAGGCTGTTTTTTTGTGCTTTTTAATAGGCTTCTGGCATTTTTGGTTCTGGTTTCTGAAAAAAGCGGACAGAAGCTTTGTGAGACTTACCTGCATTTATTTTGTGCTGATGTGCGTGCTGTTATTTCTTACCTGGCCGGGAATCTGGAGGATGGATGAATTCGGCATTTTATTTGAGGCGGAAAATGTCTTTCCAGTGTTTTGGCAGCATTATCTCACCAGTGTGTTTTATATTATGGCACTTATGCTCATCCCAGTTCCATCCGGCGTGATTTTTTTGCAGAATGCCTGTATTTCCCTGATTGTAGGCTGGATTCTTTACCGGTTTCAAAAGCTTTTTCTTACGGATAAAGCTTCTAAATTCATCTATTTTGGTTATGTGCCGTTTTTGTTCCTGCCTGTGCTGGATTCCAATCTGTATCCCATGCGCATGAGCCTTTATGCCTTTTTAGAGCTTTTGCTTTTAGGGGAATTTGTATTTCTTTCGGTGGAAAAAAGGATTAGCGGCAAAAATGTAATAACACTTGCTATATTATCCGCCGTGATCATCAACTGGCGGTCAGAGGCAGTTTATTATGTTTTGGCGCTGCCGGTCTGCTTCCTTGTGCTGTTTTGGAGACTGACGGATAAGAAAATGAAATCCAGATTTATCCTTTGTGTGCTTGCTGGAAGCCTTATACTGGCTGTACCACAAAAAATAGGGGAGAGTCAAAAGCAATTTTATAAAAATTCCCACGAATATGAGCTGACCAGTATGCTCCTTCCGGTTGTTCCTCTCATTGGACATATTTATATGGATGCTCTTGCCAGTTCTTATTATCCGGAGTCGGAGGAAGCGGCTCTTTCGGCTTTGGAAGATAAAAACACACCCGTTATATTTAAACAGGTATGCAGACTGTATTTGATGGACCGGGTTTTGGATGTATACAAGGCGGCGCAGGCGGCAGAGGAAGGGAGAACCGGAATCAGCCTGTACTGGTCGGATGATGAATTTGTAAGGGATTATACAGATGAGCAGTATGCTGTATTCCGAAAGATCTACTGGCAGCTTGTTTTGGAGTATCCGGAAGTTTTTTTAAAGGAACGGCTTCAGACTTTCCTGCAATCGGAAGATTTACTGGAAAATACCACAGAGATGTTTACAAAAGAAAATGTCCCCAATTATGAAACATTTAGAAACCTTCCCATGACGGCGCCTGTTTCCCACCGGCTGCGGAATGGAGTCATTTCCGTACTGGAATTGCGGGAAGCTGGCGATTATCATAAGAAGCTTTCCGGATATTCCTTTGTTTACAGCGCCCTGCCTGCCATGGTGCTTGAACTTGTGATTCTTCTGATTCTTTTATGGAAACGAAAATGGGGATATGCCCTGCTGTTAGCAAGCCATATGGCAAAAATACCCCTGATTTTCCTGACAGCGCCATCCAGACTGTTCATGTATTATTATCCGGTATATCTGACGGGATATGTGTTGACGGTCTTTTTGCTGCTGTATTTATGGGCAGGAAGGAAAGGAATGAAAGCGGGTATTGCCAGTGGAGGGAGCAGTCTATGAGCAATTTGTCCAAAACCATATCCTACCTGAAAAGAAATGGAATAAAAAACACCTGTTGCGAAGTGGCGGAGCGGCTTGATAAACGCCATTTGGAGGAAAGCCAGAAAAAAGCGGTGGATTATAAGGGAAGCCGGTATTTTTGTGAAGAACAGGTAAGACTTATGTATGCCGCAGGAGATGACCTCAGACATATACCGCCGGAGAAGATTCCAGATAAACCGGAGTTTCAAAAGGACTTTGTATTCAGCATACTGGTTCCGGCTTATGAAACAAATCCAAAGCATCTCAAAGAAATGCTTGACTCTGTAATAGCACAGAGCGAATTTGCAAAGGTGGAGCTGATTGTTGCGGATGCAGGTAAGTCAGCTCAGGTGGAGCAGGTAGTAAAGGCATATAGGAAGCGGTTAGAAGAGGTAAAAGAGACGCTTGCCCGGGTAGCAGGTGCAAAGAAAAAAGAAAGCAGACAGTACCCCGTTATCAAATATATCCGTTTAAAAGAAAACAAAGGCATTTCAGAAAATACCAATGCTGCCCTTTCTCTGGCAACAGGGGACTATATCGGGCTTTTGGACCATGATGACGTACTTCTGTCTGATGCTTTGTTCCATGTGCGCTGTAAGCTGGAGGAAGGGGATTATGAACTTCTCTATTCCGATGAGGATAAGTCGGATGGGGAGATGGCTCATTTTTTCGAGCCCCACTTCAAGCCGGATTTTAATCTGGATTATCTGCTCTCCAATAATTATATCTGCCATTTCCTTGTAATGAAGGCGGAGCTTATGAAGAAGCTTGGATTCCGGCGGGAGTATGACGGGGCACAGGATTATGATCTGGTGCTGCGGGCGGCAGGGGAGCTGCTTTTTAAGGAAGGTGGAAAAGAGAAAATTGCCCATATACCAAAGGTGCTCTACCACTGGCGCTGTCATGAAAGTTCTACTGCGTCCAATCCGGAAAGCAAGCGTTATGCATATGAAGCCGGAAAACGTGCGGTGGAGGATTTTTTAAGGACATACATGAAATTAGGAAAAGAGCAGGCACAGGTAAGCCATACGGCCCATTTGGGATTTTATAAAGTGACGTATTATCCCACTGTTTTTCAGACAAGACCCGAAGTGGCGGCTTTATGCGGCAGGGTAATTCAAAAGGGGATAGTGACGGAGGGACCGTTATGGAAAACAAAAGAAAGGGAACTTCCTCTTTTTGCAGGCTTGAAGGCATCCTATGGAGGCTATATGCACCGGGCAGAAATGACGATGCAGGTAGATGTGATGCCTGAGGGGGCTGTATGCTGGAATAAAAAATATCAAAAGTTATTTAAACAAATGGAAAGGGAAGGAAAGCTGCTTTCTTTTCAGGAAAAACAGCGGATTGCCAGAGAAAAAGGGGATATTTTTCTGTATATACCTGACTTTTGGGAACAGGTGCAGTATAAATTAAATGAGGATTTAACATGAAGAAGACAACCGTAGTGATACCAAATTATAACGGAATGGCATATTTGCAGGATTGTTTAAGCTCTTTGGCAAAGCAGGACTGGAGTTTTGACACCATTGTGGTGGATAACGGTTCCCAGGATGAAAGCTGCTCCTTTATAAAGGAAAAATTTCCGGAGGTGTCCTTGATTACCCTGCCGGAAAATCAGGGCTTTTGCAGGGCGGTCAATATAGGAATTGAGGCTTCCGGGACCCCTTATGTGCTTTTATTAAATAATGATGTGAAGGTAAAAGCGGATTTTGTAAAAAATCTGGAACATGCTCTGGAAAAAAGAAAGGATTATTTTAGCATAGGAGCCAAAATGCTTTCCATGAAGGAGCCGGACAGAATTGACGATGCAGGAGATTTTTACTGTGCGCTTGGCTGGGCATTTGCCAGAGGAAAGGGGAAGAAAGCGAAATACTATCAGAAAGCAGGAGAAGTGTTTGCCGCCTGTGCGGGGGCAGCTATTTATCGAAAGGAAATATTGGAGGAAATCGGTTATTTTGATGAGAATCACTTTGCCTATCTGGAGGATGTGGATATTGGATACCGGGCAAGGATTTATGGGTATAAGAATGGATTTTGTCCCAAGGCGGTGGTCTATCATGCTGGAAGCGGATTTTCCGGCTCCAGATACAATGAATTTAAAGTAACCTTATCCAGCCGGAATAATATGTATGTCATTGGAAAAAATATGCCTTTTTTCCAGATTCTTTTCAATTTTCCATTTCTTATGGCGGGTATACTCATAAAGTGGGTGTTTTTCTCAAAAAAATCCATGGGAAAGTTATATATACAGGGCATTATGAAAGGAATTTATGGTTATCTTACTAAGGTAAGGAAAGAAAAAAAGGTTCCTTTCCAAAGAAAGCATTTGAAAAATTACTGCAGCATTCAGATAGAGCTGTGGAAGAATCTTTTCATTTTCTTAAGAAATGCTTAAAGGGTTGCCCTTTTTGGAAAAATCATGTAAAATAACGGACAGTAGTAAGAAATAGGTGAGATTCTTGATTAAAGATAATCAGAAATATTTCAACAGGCTTCATGTAATTTTAGATGCCGTTGTGATTATATTGGCATATATGCTTGCCTGGTTCATTCAATTTGAGAGCAGCCTGAAGCTGGTAGCAGAAGGTGCGGGTGTGTTGGATAGAAACACATATTTCAGCGCACTGTTTCTTATTGTGCCAGGATATTTGATTTTAAATTATATTTTTAACTTATACAAGCCAAAACGCATCACCAATTTAAGAATGGATGCCTTTGCAGTGATAAA
Source organism: Lachnospiraceae bacterium (assembly GCA_014804675.1). Taxonomy (GTDB): domain Bacteria; phylum Bacillota; class Clostridia; order Lachnospirales; family Lachnospiraceae; genus RGIG3040. The sequence continues at coordinate 171,515 of JAAUZH010000011.1, read as the reverse complement.
GTCTAATACGGTGGGCTTGATTTTGTTTCTTGGCGTTTTGTATGTGATAAACCAGCCTGACTTTTCACGTTCCATGATTTTTATTTTTTATCTGTTAAGCAATGTGCTGCAGATAGCTACAAGGGTTTTTGTCAGGAAGACCCTTCGTTTCATGCGAAAAAAGGGGTATAATGTAAAGTATATCCTGTTAGTGGGATATTCCAGGGCAGCGGAAGAATATATTAACCGCATTATGGCAAATCCTCAATGGGGATATGTAATCAGGGGGATTCTGGATGACAGGATTCCAAGAGGTACCATGTATCGGGGAATCAAGGTTTTAGGCCGCATTGACAACCTTTTGATTATTCTGCCGGAAAATAAATTGGATGAAATCGCAATTACGCTGGCTCTGGAAAATTACGACAGGCTGGAGGAAATTGTGAATCTGTGTGAAAAGTCCGGTGTACACACTAAATTCATACCGGATTACAACAGTGTGATTCCAAGCAAGCCCTATACAGAAGACTTAAACGGACTTCCGGTCATCAATATCCGTCATGTGCCCCTTACCAATACGTTAAATGCCATTGCAAAGCGTGTGGTGGACATTTTGGTAGGCCTGGTATCTGTCATTTTATTTTCACCGGTTATGCTGGTAAGCGCCATTTTAATCAAGGCAACAAGCCCTGGGCCTGTTATTTTCAAGCAGGAGAGAGTGGGACTTCACAATAAGCCTTTTAAGATGTATAAGTTCCGTACAATGGAATTGCAGAAGCCTAAGGCAGAGAAAAAGGAATGGACGACGAAGGATGACCCCCGGGTAACAAAGGTTGGAAAGGTATTGAGAAAAACAAGCATTGATGAGCTCCCCCAGCTTTTTAATGTGCTTATTGGGGATATGAGTCTTGTAGGACCAAGACCGGAAAGGCCATTTTTTGTGGAAAAATTTAAAGAGGAAGTGCCCCGTTATATGATTAAGCATCAAGTGAGGCCGGGGATGACCGGATGGGCACAGATTAACGGTTATCGGGGGGACACCTCCATACGAAAAAGAATTGATTGTGATTTATATTATATTGAGAACTGGACAATGAGCCTTGATTTTAAAATATTGTTCCTGACATTATTTAAAGGCTTTATCAATAAAAATGCATATTAAACAGAGGAAAATGAGGAGTTAGTTATGGCAACGAAAAAGACAAATACCAAGGGCAAGAAGAAAATGACCAAAAAGGAAAAGGCAAAGAAGAAACGGAACAAGATTCTTTTGATTGCAGCAGAAGTTTTAGTGCTCTGCGTTATGGGTGTTGCTCTTTATCTAATTACAAAAACAGATAAGATGGAAGGAACCGAAATTAATGAAGGAGATATTGTAATCAATGAGGAAGTAGCCAATAAGGCCGGAAGCGGACAAGCCGCAGATGGCTATCGGGTAATTGCCCTTTTTGGCGTGGATGCCAGAAACGGCGCCCTTGGAAAAGGAACCAGGACCGATACGATTATGCTGGCTTCCATTAACGAAAGTACGAAAGAGATAAAGCTTGTCTCTGTTTTCCGTGATACCTACTTAAATCAGGGAAATGACAGTTACGGTAAGGCTAATGCAGCTTATGCAAAGGGCGGACCTAAGCAGGCAATCAGTATGTTGAACATGAACATGGATTTACAGATTACCGATTATGTTACGGTTGGCTTTGCAGGGCTTGTGGACACCATTGATGCGCTGGGCGGTGTTATGATTGACGTAGATGACGCAGAATTTGAGCATATAAACAACTATCAGATAGGTACCTCAGAGGCTCTTGGAAGAACATATCAAGAATTGGCAAGCACTGGATATCAAAACTTAAATGGTATGCAGGCAACCTCTTATTGCAGAATCCGTTATACGAAGGGCGATGATTTTAAACGTGCGGAAAGACAGAGAGAGGTGATTCAGGCAATTGCGGACAAGGCAAAGGAAGCAAATATTTCCACCTTGAACCAGATTGCAAACAGTACCTTTGATCAGGTTGCCACATCTTTGTCACTAACGGAAATCCTTGGATTGCTAGGGGACATTAACGGATATAAGATTGTAGCAAGCGATGGCTTCCCATTTGAGGAGTATCGCACAACGGGATATGTAGGAAAGGAAAGCTGTGTTATTCCTACGGATCTTAAGACGAATGTATCCGAGCTTCATAAGTTTTTGTTTGGAGAAGAAAATTATGAGCCGTCCTCCAGTGTAACTGAATACAGTCAGAGGGTCAGCCAGGATACAGGAAGGTAAAAGAAAGAAGCTAAATAGGACGGAGCTGTTTTGCAGCGCCGTCTATTTGTGCAAAAAGGAAAGATATGAACAGAGTTGATGTTATAATACCTATCTACAGACCGGACAAAGTATTTTTTTCCTTGATGGATATGCTTTCCAAACAAACCGTCCCTGTAGAAAAAATCATATTGATGAATACAGAAGAACGATATTTCAATCAGCTGATTTATGGAACTACTTTTAAGGAAAAATATAGGAATGTGGTGGTCTATCATCATTCCAAGCGGGAGTTTGATCACGGAAACACCAGAAACCGGGGAGTAAGGTATTCAGATGCAGATGTATTTGTCATGATGACCCAGGATGCGGTTCCGGCGGATGAGTTTCTGATTGAAAAGCTGTTGGAACCTTTGCAAAAGGAGAAGGTGGCTATTTCTTATGCCAGACAATTGCCCAGACAGGGGGCAACAGAAATAGAAAGCTTTGTGCGGTCTTTCAATTACCCGGAGGGAGATGTGGAGAAATCCGAAAAGGATTTGGAGCGGCTTGGAATCAAAACATTTTTTTGTTCCAATGTATGTGCAGCTTATAAAAGAGATGTCTTCGTGGAATTAGGCGGCTTTGTCAGGCATACCATTTTTAATGAGGATATGATTTTCGCTTCAAAAGCGGTTCGTGCAGGCTACTCCATTGTATATGCGTCAGGGGCAAGAGTGTATCATTCCCATGATTATACCAATAAGGAGCAGTTTAAGCGAAACTTTGATTTAGGCGTTTCCCAGGCGGACCATCCTGAGGTATTTGAAGGCATTCCTTCAGAAGCGGAAGGGAAAAAACTGGTAAAGCTTACCCGGGAACATTTTCAAAAGAAAAAGAGACGAAAAGAATTACTGAAATTTTATATAAACTGCGGCTTTAGGCTGCTGGGATATAAATTAGGAAGAAATTATAAAAAGCTTCCCAAGAGCTGGATCAAAAGATTTACTGCAAACAAGGATTACTGGAGGCGGTATCAGATGAAATGGGAGGTTTCCGGCATTGATGCCACAAAGGGATATGGAAAAAATGCAGACAAAGAAGGAGAATAGAATATGTGCGGAATCGTAGGGTATATTGGAACACAAGAAGCTGCGCCCATTATTTTAGATGGACTGGCCAAGCTGGAGTATAGAGGATATGATTCCACGGGAATGGCAGTATTTGACGGGAATAAGGTTAACATTACGAAGGAACCGGGCAGGCTGAAGGTGTTGGAAGAACTGACCCACGGTGGGGCGACCATGCCGGGGCACATTGGTGTAGGGCATACGAGATGGGCTACCCATGGTGTTCCCAATATGACCAATGCCCATCCCCATTTCAATAAAGAATGTACGATTGCGGTTGTTCATAATGGCATTATTGAAAATTATTTAAAGCTTCGTCATATGCTGGAGGAAAGGGATTATCAGTTTGTTTCGGAAACGGACACGGAAGTGGTTGCACAGCTTCTGGATTATTATTACAAAGGAAATCCTCTGGAGGCCATTACAAAGGTTTTGAACCGGGTGGAAGGTTCTTATGGACTGGGGATTATTTTTGCGGATCATCCGGATCAGCTGTTTGCAGTGAGAAAGGATAGCCCTTTGATTGTAGGGCAAAACGAAACAGGCTGTTTTATCGCCTCAGATGTTCCGGCTATCCTGAAATATACAAGAAAAGTATATTATGTGGAAAACCAGGAGATTGTAAGGCTTCGACAGGATCATATGCATTTTTATACCATGGATGAGGAAGAAATCACAAAGGAGCCTGTTTATATTGAATGGGATGCAAATGCGGCGGAAAAAGCCGGCTATGAGCATTTTATGTTAAAAGAAATGTATGAACAGCCCAAGACGGTATCAGATACGCTGCTTCCAAGACTGAAAGGAGACGATATTGAAATCGAAGAGCTTCATATGAGCAATGAAGAGCTGGAGGCTGTGAAAAAGATTCATATTGTAGCCTGTGGTTCCGCTTATCACACAGGAGTAACAGGGAAATATGTGATAGAAGGGCTGGCAAGGATACCCGTAGAGGTGGACCTGGCTTCAGAATTCCGTTACCGGAATCCGATTCTGGAAGAGGGTGCCATGGTAATCGTCATTAGTCAGTCCGGTGAAACGGCAGATACGCTGGCTGCTTTGCGGGAGTCTAAAAAACGAGGCTTCAAGGTGCTTGGAATTGTGAACGTGGTTGGAAGCTCTATTGCACGAGAAGCGGATAACGTCATGTATACATGGGCAGGACCGGAAATAGCAGTGGCTACTACAAAGGCATACAGTGCACAGTTGATTGCCTTATACTTGCTTGCCATGAAAATGGCTCAGGCAAAGAAGACTGTTTCCCAGGAAGAATTCCGCTCTATGATAGAAGATTTGAAAAAGATTCCGGATCAAATCGAGCTGCTGCTTGGCAATAAAGAAAAGATTCAGCGCTTTGCAAACCGCTATATTGGAGCAAAGGACATTTTCTTTATTGGAAGGGGAATTGATTATTCCATTTCCCTGGAAGGCTCTTTGAAACTGAAGGAAATTTCCTACATTCATTCCGAGGCTTATGCGGCAGGAGAATTAAAGCATGGCACCATTTCCCTGATTGAAGAGGGAACTTTGGTAGCAGCGGTGGCTACTCAGCCGGCGCTTTATGCAAAAATCATAAGCAATATGGTAGAAGTAAAGGCAAGAGGAGCCTTTCTGCTTGCAGTAACCAATGAAGGGAATTGTGAGATTGAAAAAGCCGCTGATTATGTAATCTACATTCCCAAAACCAATGATTATTTTACCAACTCTCTGGCAATTATTCCTTTACAGCTTTTTGGGTATTATGTGGCAGTGGGAAAAGGCTGTGACGTGGATAAACCGAGAAATCTTGCAAAGAGCGTGACCGTAGAGTAACTTGTCTGGTATCCGCCTTGTGGGAATGGAAAAAACTTCATTTTTTGCACATTTTTTTATCACAAAAAGAACACAATTCCTACTTATACTTTGTTTATCTTATAAGAGAAAAGAACGCAGTCTGATGAAAGTATAGGTAGAAAAGAGGTTTTTATTATGTATGAAAGCAACAATAACAATCAGTATCCCAATTACTATGGCTCTTATTCAGGAAATATGGATGCGTCTTCCCAAAACGTCTCTATGAGTCCGGCAAATCCCATTCCGCCGGAACCGAAGAAGCAGAAAGAGAAAGGCGGCATCTTTAAGAAAGTGGCAGGAATGGCTTTATCTGGAGTGGTATTTGGACTTTGTGCCGGCAGCATTATAGTAATCATGCTCCATTTGGCTCCTGGCGAAACGGCACAGGAAAAAAGTGAAAGTATGTCCATTACGGAAAACACCAATCATGCCGTTGCCGATCAGGATATCGTGAAAGAGGCAGAAGAAATCGCTACTGCAAATATATCAGGAGATACGGTGGTCAGCGATGTAAGCCAGGTAGTGGAAAATACAATGCCTTCCGTAGTGTCTATCACAGGAATGTATAAGGTGGAGGAAGATAACTATTTTGGATTCCACAATTTTAGAACAGAATCCGAATCACCGGGCAGCGGTTCCGGCATTATCGTAGGGCAGAATGATACGGAACTGCTGATTGCAACCAACAATCATGTAGTAGAGGATGCAACTTCTTTAGCGGTTCAATTCATCGATGATACAACTGCCGATGCAGTGGTCAAGGGAACCAATGCCGATGTAGATTTGGCGGTGATTGCCATTCCGCTGGAAAATATTTCCCGGGAGACCAGAGAGGCTATTAAGGTGGCTTCTTTAGGAAATTCGGACGTACTGAAGGTGGGAGAACCGGCTATTGCTATCGGAAATGCCTTAGGCTATGGACAATCCGTTACTACTGGTGTAATCAGTGCAACCAACAGAGAATATACAATAGAAGAAAATACAGCCTGCCTGATTCAGACAGACGCAGCCATCAATCCGGGAAATTCAGGAGGTGCATTATTAAATGCCAGAGGCGAAGTAATAGGAATCAATTCCAGCAAGATTGGCGGAAGCGTTATTGAGGGCATGGGGTATGCCATTCCTATTTCCACAGCAAAGCCCATTATTGAAGAGCTTATGACGAAAACCACGAGAACGAAAGTGGAGGAAGCGCAAAAGGCATATTTAGGAATTGTGGGAATCAGTGTTACCAGTGAGGTCCAAGAGGCATACGGACTTCCGGAAGGAGTTTATGTAACACAGGTATTTTCAGGTACAGGCGCTGCCAATGCCGGCCTTGTCAAAGGTGACATTATCGTGGAATTCGATGGAGAAAAAGTACGTACCATGGAAGAATTGACATCTTTATTGGAATGTTATGAAAAGGGAAGTACCGTTGAAATAAAAATCATGCAGGGAAGTCCGTCCGGATATCAGGAAAATACCGTAACGGTAACGTTAGGAGGCCGTGTGGATTCTTAAGCAGAAAATTAAAAGGAGAATACTATGTCAAACTATTATGATGAAACAGACGAAATCTTTTTCAATGAGGAATTGGAATCGGAGGAAGAGGACGATTTCATGGAAGAGCAGGAGATTTCGCAGAAGCTTCATATAAGAGAAGAAGAGGAGATGGAAGAGGAAGTATTAGAAATTTCGGAAGATGATTATGAAGAAGAACAGGAGCCGGAGGAAATGGAAACAGATTCTGCCCCGGAACAGGAAATGTCCGAATCAAATGAAGAATCGGCCGAAGAAGAGGACGATAAGGAATACGAGGACGTATGCTTTGTATGCCGTCGTCCGGAAAGCAAGACAGGAAAACAGTTCAAGCTTCCGAACAATATTTGCGTATGCAATGACTGTATGCACAAGACCATGGATGCAGTAAGTCAGTTTGACTATCAGGGAATGCTCAACCCTAACATGATGGGACAGTTTGGGGACCTGGATATGGAGAAGATGCAGCAACAGTTTCCCAACATCAGTTTTGTGAATATATCCGATCTCCAGGGAGAAGGAGGCATTCCCAACAAGCAGAAGCTGAAGAAGAAAAAGAAAAAAGAAAAGGCAGATCCGGCTCTTGACATTAAAAACATTCCGGCTCCTCATAAGATCAAGGCGCAGTTAGACGACTATATCGTTGGACAGGATTATGCCAAAAAGGTAATTTCCGTAGCGGTATACAATCATTATAAGAGAGTTGCAACAGATACTATGGATGAAATAGAAATTGAAAAATCCAATATGCTGATGATTGGGCCTACAGGCTGTGGGAAGACCTATCTGGTAAAAACACTGGCAAGGCTTTTGGATGTACCCCTTGCGATTACAGATGCTACTTCCCTAACGGAAGCCGGATATATCGGGGACGATATTGAAAGCGTTGTTTCCAAGCTGTTGGCAGCTGCGGAAAATGATGTGGAAAAGGCAGAAAGAGGCATTATCTTTATTGATGAAATCGATAAGATTGCCAAAAAGAAAAATACCAATTCCCGGGATGTATCCGGTGAATCGGTACAGCAGGGTATGTTAAAGCTGTTAGAAGGAGCAGACGTGGAGGTGCCGGTAGGCGCTAACAGCAAGAATGCCATGGTTCCATTAACTACAATCAATACCAGGAATATTTTATTTATCTGCGGCGGAGCTTTTCCGGATTTGGATGAAATCATCAAGCAAAGATTGAATAAACAGACCTCCATTGGTTATAATGCGGACTTAAAGGATAAGTTTGACAAGGAGAAAAATATCCATAAAAATGTGGAAATCGAGGATTTGAAAAAGTTCGGTATGATACCGGAGTTCATAGGCCGCCTTCCTATTGTATTTACCTTAGATGCCCTTACGGAAGAAATGTTGATTCAGATTTTAAAGGAGCCGAAAAATGCTATTTTAAAGCAGTATCAGAAACTGCTGGATTTAGATGAAGTAAAGCTGGAATTTGATGATTCTGCACTAAAGGCCATTGCAAAGAAGGCAATGGAAAAGGAGACGGGTGCAAGAGCGCTTCGTGCGATCATTGAGGAGTTCATGCTGGATATTATGTATGAGATTCCAAAGGACCAGAATATTGGAAAGGTAACGATTACCGGGGATTATATCAATGGAACCGGAGGCCCGGTTATTGAGATAAGAGGATAAGGGCATATTGTAATATTCATAAAGCGGATTGTATTTGGAAAGAACTGTCAATTTTCAATGGCAGTTCTTTTTTTCTTCCAAGTTTTATACTTTACAAGGTGAAAAAAGATGTAGTATACTTATAACAGTTGCAGAGAAATATCTGTAAGCAAAAGACAATGAATCAGATAATACATAAGAGAAGTCATGAGAAAGGAGTCAAGATGATAAAAAGGAGATTTTGGAAACAGTCAATAAGTATGTTTTTAGCATGTTCTATGGTTCTCACAAGCAGCTGCTTTGATGTGCGGCTTGGAAATGTAACATGGAATGTAGCAAATGTCCAAGCGAAGGAAAAGACAGATGATGAGTTGGAAGCTAAGCAGGCTTCGGCTGCTGAAGAAAATATAGAAGCAGCAAAAGAGAGTGAAGAAGCAGGTGCGTCTCAACAGGATGGGGAGGATTCTGTTTCCAGGAATGAAACAGGCAGTTTGCAACAGGTGCAGGATGATCTTTCGAAAGAGGATACGGAAGGCCTGGAGAAACAGAATCATTCTGAAAACAATGTGTCCGATCAGATTCAGCAGGAGGAAGCTGAGGATATCATTCTGGGAAATGTGAAGGAAGTGAAAAGCGGCAGTGCAGCAAGTACGGTTATTTCCGATGAGGCGCTTTTAAAAGGGCTTTCTCTCCGTATTTTAGGAAGTGAAGATAGATATTCTTCCATGACGGTGGATGACTTAAGCAGTTATACAGGAGAAATTGACTTTTCAGAGTATGAAAAGGCTGGGGATATCAAGAGCTTAAAGGGACTTGGATATGCCAAAAAGGCAACCGCTTTCCGATTGCAGACATGTATGGGGGTAAAAGAAATTCCGGAAGGGGAGTTTATGAATTGTTCCATGACAGCTGTTACATTCCCAGACACAATTACTAAGATAGACGACCAGGCATTTTATAATTGTTCGAAGCTGGCTAAGATCATATCAGGAAGCACGGAGGACTCACTGCCTCCTTACCTGGAGACAGTTGGCAGTAATGCATTTGAGCAGTGTGCAGGGCTTACCAAGATTATTATTCCGGATACAGTGGATGCACATGCCATTCAACATGCTACTTCTATTTTTGCAAAATGCACCAGTCTAACAAGTGTAACCATTGGCTCAAGCATTACTAATATACCGGTTTCTGCATTTTTAAATTCAGGTGCCCAAGGCGGTATGGAAGTTGAGGTAAATGGAGAAGCTGCCAAGTTGGAAAAGATTGGAAGCAAGGCATTTTCAGGCGCAAATGTTTCCAGCCTTGATTTGTCAAACTGTACAAGTCTTGGAACGTTTGACGGGTATGCTTTTGAAGACTCTAAACTTCAAAAAATCACCCTGCCGGACAGACAGGCTGGTGGCAATAACCTTTTCTTTAGTGAAGCAGTATTTTACCATACGCCCCTAGATACATTGGGAAGCAGTTCCCGTATTGATGAAGGGAAAGTGATTATTCCGGAATATGTATCTGTAACAGACAAAAGCGCTTCTATTTTTGAAAACTGTACGAGTATTACTTATGTGAATATTCCCGCTTCATGGACTCTGATTCCCCCAAAGGCTTTCATGGGCTGTGGCGGTTTAAAAGAAGCTGTGATTGGAAGTGACAGCAAACTGTCTTCTATCGGAGAGGAAGCATTTTGTAAGGCAGTCCTGGAGGATATCAGCTTTTTAAACAACTGTGCCCAACTAACGGCGATAGGAAAATCTGCTTTTGAACAATGTGCCGCATTAAAGGAAGTTGTATTGCCTGCCAGTGTCATTACAGTAGGAGAACAAGCATTTTACGGCGAAAGCCAATTAGAAAGCTTTCAGTGGAGCTATAATGGGAATGCGGCAAAGTCAGGTAATGAAAGAAGCTTAGGAGTTAAGGCATTAGCAGAAAATACGTTGTTGACTAATGTGGTGCTGCCGGATTATTCCGCTGCGAAAGAAGTGTTTATAATTAAAGAAGCGGCTTTTGCCAACTGCAGCAGCCTGGTAACTATAGGAGAAGAACAGGATGCTAATAAACTGCCTGCTTCGGTTTCTGCAATCGGCAACAATGCATTTAAAGGGTGTGGCAGTCTTGTTAATATAAAAGTTCAGAAAAATTCCTCCCAAGTGGAGCTTGGAGATGGTATTTTTGAGGAATGCCTCAAGCTTACAACGGTAGAATTGCCAGACAGTATCGATAGTATTCCAAGCAGAACCTTTTTCAATGCGGGAGTGACCTCATTGACTATAGGAACTGTTCCAAATAAGCTTGTCAGCTCTACATTGGAGAAAATCGGGGCCCGTTCTTTCTTCGGCTGTCAGATAGAAGAGCTGGATTTATCAGGCTGTTCAGCTTTGAAAGAAATTGGGGGATGGGCATTTGCCGGACAGGATACAGATGCAAGCGTGCCGGCAAACCAAAGAGAAAAGTCTAAAAAAGACGTACAGTTAAAAAAGGTGATTTTACCGGAAGGCTTGGAAGCCTTGTTCATTAATTCAGGTGCATTTTGTCTGGCTTCTCAATTTACTACCTTGGCAACACCGAACCATTATGGGGAAGGAACTGCATATATACCGGATTATGTGAAAAGTAATTCAGATGGTGTTGGAATAGGAGAAGGTGTATTTTCCGGCACAGCTATTACCAGTGCAAGGATTCCGGCGGGATGGACAGGGATTCTTCCAAAATACACCTTTGAACTGTGTCTGAATATGACCAGTCTGGATTTTCTTGTAAATACGAATTTATCGGGACTAGGTGAATCATGCTTTGGCGGGTGTATATATTTGAAAGATATTCATTTGGCGGGCAATCATACCATAAAGAATATCGGAAAGCAGTGTTTTGAACTGTGCACAGGTATTCAAAGTACCCAGGACTCTTCTATGACATTGCCGGCATCTTTGGAAGCGATTGGAGAAAGGGCTTTTTACGATACAGCTTTTCAACATCTGGACTTATCGGGAAATGATAAGCTGCAGACTGTAGGACAAGGTGCTTTCAGAGAAAATAACGAACTGGCTACCGTGAACTGGTCACCGTCCATGAGTGTTATGCCGAGGGAATGCTTTGCAAATGACGGTAAACTCAAACAAGTGAATTTTCAGTCGGTAAAGGAAATTCAGCAGAATGCATTTTCCGCTTGTATTGCATTGGATTTGTCGGGCACAAATCTGGACTCCGTTGAAATTATCGGCAATAATGCTTTTCAGGGCTGCAAGAGCCTTAATGCCGTGAAATTTGGCCCGAATCTTAAAAGTATAGGAAATAATGCTTTTTATCAATGCGCTGAAATTGAAACAGCAGACGGAAACGTAAATAAGACAATGTCAGATTCTTATAAAATATCCTTTGACTTTTCAAATGCAACTTCTCTTACCAAGATTAGTACAAGTGCATTTGCACAGACGGCTATGACGGAATTTGATATTTCAAAAACAGCAGTAGAAACCGTAGAGGGTAGCATATGTAAAAGCTGTGAGCTGTTGAAAGAGGTGAATTTTGGAACAAGTGTAAAGTATATCAGTGTAGATGCATTGGCAGGGTGTCCAAAGCTGGAGAAGGTTTCCCTATACAGCACTACAGTAATAGAACCGAAAGCATTTAATAGTCGGTCAGACATATCTAAGGATACTACAGATTATAGGGTGAGTATTACAGTAAAGCCTGCAAAAGAAGCTATTAAGGTGGGAATCAATGAGACTATGGATTTCCCTTACTATGTGCATATGGAAAATTCAGATAAAAATGCTCCCGAATTGAAAGCTTTCCGCTATATTGTTGTGGGAGATCTACAAAATTCGGTGCCGGAATCGGATAGGGAACAGATTTTCATGGCGGTGAGCGGTAATGTGGAAGGTTATTTTATCAATACCTATGACAATGATACTACCCGGATAAGCGGGCAGTATGTCAATAGTGAGGGCGGTATGTCAGACAACTTCGATTCTCAGTCATCATATAAGAAAAATGATGCGGAAACCAATAAAAAGGCAGTGGATGTTTTCCGTGTTACCGGCGTGAAGGAAGGAAGCTATCCTTTATATGTCTGCTGTCAGGTACAGTTTCCTTTAAACAATTCTTACGAGACAGGTAGCTGTATTAAGACAGACTTTACGACAAAGTATCAGGTGGAAGTAATAAAGGCCTGGTATCAGGCTGATTTGTATCGGAATTATGACAATAAGAATGGGGTTGACGGTGAACTGCAGGCAAACTCCGTTACGAATCTTCAGGTAGATGCTAAAAATGAAAAGCCAAAGATTTATTATGATTTGAAATATTCTGATAAAGAAATGGATAGCAGCAATATTAAGGATTGGAATGTGACAGTGGTTTCGGATAATCCGTCTGTCATGTATCCTGGAAAGAATGCTTCTGATGGTACTGCAAAGATAACAGGAGCTACACCGGGAACGATTACCACTACGGTGGCAGAAAATAATAAAAATAATCAGTCCCAAAAGTATTTTTATCTGATTCCGGCAGGGGTGGGGACGGCTCATATAACGGTGTATCCTGCATCCCATCCAGCAGGTTCTGCCAATGCCGGGCAATATGCTAAAAGATTTACGTATACAGTTAGTGCGGATTTGAGAAGCGTCCAGCTTATCGTGCCCAGCGAAAAAAGGATTCTGAATCCGGGGCAGTCAGCACAGATTGAAACTAAGATTACGAACTGTCTGAACCAGACGGTAACTGTGACTTCTGCAGCAGAGCTGGCAAAATATACAAATAATAAACTGGTATATACATCTAATTGTCCAGAGCTATTAACTGTAAATCAAAATGGTCTGGTAAAGGCGGTAAGTGCGGAAAGCAAACAAAAGTCAGTGGATGTTAGTGTCATTGCTACCAAATCAGATGGAAAAACAGTTTCTGCAAAAGGAACTATTAGCGTAAAATGGCCGGAAATCAAAGAGGGAGAAAATTATCAGGATGCTGCTACAGGAGCTGTAGTAACCGTTAGTAAGAAAGGAGATAAGGACGGAGAAGTAACCTATCAGAAGGCAGCGTCTACAACGGAAACTACTATTAAAATTCCTTCTACCGTTACGATTGCCGGTGTGGAATACAAGGTGACGAAGATAGCCTCCAGTGCCTTTAAAAATAACAAAAAGCTGAAGAGCATTACGATTCCTGCTTCTGTTACGGAAATAGGCTCCAAGGCATTTTACAATTGTACCGCATTAAAGAAAATAACGATTGGAAGCAATGTTACGACTATAGGGTCCAGCGCATTTTATAATTGCAAGGCACTGACCAGTGTGACCATTGGCAAAAAGGTAACTTCTATAGGCTCCAAGGCATTTTATAATTGTACGGCGTTAAAGAAAATAACAATCGGAAGCAACGTTACGACTATAGGGTCCAGTGCATTTTATAACTGCAAGGCACTGACTAGTGTAACCATTGGTAAAAAGGTAACTTCCATAGGCTCCAAGGCATTTTATAATTGTAAAAAGCTAAAGAAGATTACTATTAAGTCCACTGTGCTTGCAAAGGTTGGAAGCAAGGCATTTAAGAATATTTATAAGAAGGCTGTTATAAAAGTTCCCAAGAAGAAACTGGCTGACTATAAAGTACTGTTAAAAGGAAAAGGGCAGGCTAAAACTGTAAAAATCAAAAAGTAACGAATAGAGCAAAAGAAAAAATCGTTCCTGTGACAGCAGGGACGATTTTTTATATAAGACAAAAAGTGGATATCTGCATATAATAAAAGGAAAACAATTAGGAAATCTGAAAATATGACCTGTAAGGAAAAAATATTATCAAATGATTATTTTGATTTGATTACAGACTTTATTGTTCCAGAAAGCGATTTCAGACCTGGACTTGAGTATTGCCAGACAACGTTGGAACAGGATCTGCAGATATCTTATATTAACAGGAGAAATATGAATGACTTAAGCATTAGTGTCCTTCGGTATAACTTCATACCAAAATGCTATGGCATTATGGATGCGGGAATGATTTTGCCCATGCAGCGGGAGGATTTCAGCAGTGCCACTTCCCAGATATTTAATCCGGACCCGCTGATTGATTCCGGAATTATTCAAACGAATAATGCGCCTTTGAATCTGACAGGAAGAGGAGTCATTATTGGTTTTATTGATACGGGAATCCGGTATGAGATGGATGTGTTTCGACGAAGTGACGGAAGCAGCCGGATATTGGCGATTTGGGATCAGACCATTCAGACGGGAACACCTCCAGAAGGATTTGAATATGGAAGCGAATATACCAATGATATGATTAATGAAGCTCTTTCCAGTGAGAATCCCAGGGATATCGTGCCCTCCAATGATTTTATCGGCCATGGAACTAAAATGGCAAGCGTAGCGGCAGGAAGTATCTTAGGCGGTGGCGCAATCTTTCGGGGAGCTGCACCGGATGCTCAGATTGTAATGGTAAAATGCAAGGAAGCAAAGGCACATTTGAAGGAATACTATAAAATTCCGGAAGAGGCGGTCTGCTTCCAGGAATCGGATATTTTATGTGGCTTAAAATATCTGGATAATTTTGCAAAGATATTTAACAGACCTGTTATTATTTGCATAGGAATGGGAACAAATTCTGGAGATCATATGGGAAATTCCATTTTATCCACCTATTTAGATCGACTGGCGAACAGAAGAAGCAGAGGAGTAGTAGTATGCGGGGGAAATGAAGGGAATGCGGCAAGCCATTATGAAGGCTATGTTTCCGTTACAAACGGACGGGACTGGCAGGATGTGGAAATTAGGGTCGGAGAAAATGAGGAAGGCTTTTTGCTGGAACTATGGGGGGATATTCCCAATTTGTTTACCGTATCCATAAGGAGTCCAAGCGGGGAAGAAACAAGAGAAGCGGTTTACACGGCAAATCAGCCGCTTCTGTTTACGTTTATCTATAGCGAAAGCAGGGTTCAGGTGGAGTATGCGCTGGTGGAACAAAGCTCTGGAGAAGAATTGGTTTCCATGCGGTTTACGAGGCCTATTTCGGGTATTTGGACTATTCGTGTTTATGCAAGAGGAGAAAATGGAAACAGCCAGTTTAATGCATGGCTTCCCATATGTCAGTTCCTGCGCAGCGATACCTATTTTCTGCAATCCAATCCAAATGCGACCATTACGGCTCCGGCTTATGCCCAGAATACCATAACCGTTACCAATTATAACAGCATCAATAACAGCTTTTATTATAAAAGCGGAAGAGGATTTGGAAGAAGAGGAAGCCTGAAGCCGGATCTGGCGGCGCCAGGTGTAAATGTATCCACTGCATTGGGGCCGGATACGGGTTCCAGCCTTTCGGCAGCTATTACGGCAGGCGCCATGGCTGACTTTTATCAGTGGGCCGTTGTGGAGGGGCATGATACGATTGTCAATACACCTACAGCAAGAAATTATTTTATACGGGGAGCCACCAGAGAAAACGGGATGGAATATCCCAATACGGAATGGGGATTTGGCCGGCTGAGTCTGTCAGGGGTTTTTGAGGCATTGGCCAGATCGTAGCGGGCAGGCAGAATTGTTATTTATCCTTTACTATCTTACGAGAAATAAGTTGACATTTCCGTTAGTAGAAATTATGGTTAAAAGAAGAGCAGTCATTTTATGAACGTTACTCTTGGGAAAATGGCAGTGGAAAGGAGAACGGCTTTGGTATATGTGATTATGATAGGAAGTCTTTTTCTGTGTGAATGGTTTATGAAGAACATGGCAGAAGCATGGGGAAAGGAAAATGTACAAAAGGATATAGTGGGAGGAAAGCTTTATCTGACCAAGTACCATAATGAAGGGGCTTTTTTGAATCTGGGAGAGAAGAAAAGAAAGCTGATGGCTTTAATATCTATCATTTTAACTGTATTTTGTCTGATGCTATTTTTACTTTCCTTTTTTCAAAAGGGAAACAATCTGTTAAAGGCTGGATTGAGCCTGTTATTAGGAGGAGCCTTTAGCAATACCTATGACCGGATAAAGCGGAAATACGTGGTAGATTATTTTGGATTTCGGTTCAAACGTTTCCCGGGGATTTCCAAGGTGGTATTTAACCTGTCGGATTTCTTTATCGTGGCAGGAGCCCTGATTGCGGCTTTGGCTGGGATGAAGTAAAGAAGAGGCTGCCGTGAAAGAGAGGCAGCCTCCTTGTTCTTTTATGCCGTAATGACAGTCCCTGTTTTCCCTCTTACCGCATCATTTGCCTTCTTTAGCGAAGTAATCCGCACGATGCCTTTAGGAACCTTTTCCAGATAAGCAATGGCAGCTTCAATTTTAGGAAGCATATTCCCTGCTCCGAAATGCCCTTCTGCTATGTAATCCTTTGCCTGGGAGACAGTCATGGAAGAAATGGGTTCCATATGCTCCCTGCCATAATTTTTATAAACCTGTTCTACGCTGGTTAAAATAATCAGCTCATCTGCCTGTAGGTCAGAGGCAAGCTTTCCGGCGATGGAATCCTTTTCAATAACGGCGGAAGCTCCTTTTAATGCATGTTTCTGTTCAATGACCGGAATGCCGCCGCCGCCGCAGGCAATCACGACCTGATCCGCATCGGTAAGCGCTTTGATGGCATCAATCTCTACAATATCAATAGGCTTTGGAGCTGCGATAGCTCTTCGGTAGCCTTTCCCCGGCTCTTCCACTACATAATTGCCCTTCTTGACCTCAAGGTCCGCATCTTCTTTGCTCATATAACGTCCAATGACTTTCTTTGGATCATAAAAGGCCTCATCATAAGGGTCTACAGTGACCTGTGTCAATATGGTGCTCACAGGCTTGGAAATACCTCTGCTAAGCAGTTCAGCCCGAAGGGAATTTTGAATATCATATCCTACATATCCCTGACTCATGGCAGAACAAACGCACATAGGAGCTGGAGTATAGTCAATATAAATACGGCGCAGCTCTGTCATAGCCTTATGAATCATGCTTACCTGGGGACCGTTGGAATGTGTAATGGTCAACTGATAATCTGCTTCTACCAGATCTGCCAGTGCTTTTGCTGTATGTTGAACGGCATCCAATTGTTCTAAAGTGGTATAGCCTAATGCTTCATGTCCTAAAGATACTACAACTTTTTTCTTGCTCATAATCATGTCCTTCCTTGAAAATAAAGATAGTAAAATTATAACAAATTTCTGAAAAATTGTATATGGGAAATTCTGTTTTTGTTCTTAAAAAGAGTAACCATTCAGCCCGTCCGAAAGAGCGTGTGCATTTTGAAAGGCATGGAGCAGGCAGAGCACATAGTAGTCTTTCATGCACGCTTTCGCTCTGCAAAGACGCAACAGTACTAACGCACCCAAACACGGTGCGTAAGTGCTGGCGACTTTGCCAAGGCATGACAGATTACTATGTGCTCTGCCTGTTCCATGCCTTTCAAAATGCACACGCTCTTTCGGACGGGCTGAACGGTTCTTTTAAAAAAAGTTTACTAATCCTATTGACATGGTATGAATTAGAGGTTATAATGCACTCGTAAGGTTAATTCATACAAAACAAGTATGGAAAAAGGAAAAAGGTGGTAACCAGAATGGAAAATGAAACAATATCAGTTGTAAAAGCAGAATACATAAAAAAGGAGCATCGAATGTGTTGCCGGTGTCAATAGGAGGTAAATAGAAAGCAACAGCGAAATGAAAAAATAAGAAAAGAATCAAGGCAGTCAGCCGGATAGGAGAAAAATCATGAGTGAAAAAATAACAAGAGAAAACAGAAAGTTAAAATTTGAGACATTACAATTACATGTAGGACAGGAAAAACCAGACCCGGTAACGGATGCCAGAGCAGTTCCGATTTACCAGACATCTTCTTATGTATTTCGGAATTCCGATCATGCAGCAGCGCGCTTCGGACTTTCGGATGCGGGAAATATATACGGAAGACTTACCAATCCTACGGAGGATGTATTTGAACAGAGAATCGCAGCTTTGGAAGGAGGCGTTGCAGCCCTGGCAGTAGCTTCCGGAGCAGCAGCAATTTCCTACACCTTTCAGAATCTGGCAAAGGCAGGAGAACATATTGTATCCGCAAAGAATATTTATGGCGGTACCTATAATTTATTAGCTCATACCCTTCCGGAGTATGGAATTACAACAACCTTTGTGGACCCCTTCAATTATGAAGAAGTAGAAAATGCTATTTTGGAAAATACAAAAGCGGTTTTCATTGAAACTTTAGGAAATCCCCGCTCAGAAGTGGTGGATATTGAAAAACTTGCAGAAATTGCCCATAAGCATAATATCCCCCTTGTCATTGACAATACCTTTGCTACACCGTATCTTGTAAGACCGATTGAATATGGTGCGGATATCGTAGTGCATTCTGCTACCAAATTTATCGGAGGACATGGTACTACAATAGGCGGTGTCATTGTTGACAGCGGAAAGTTCGACTGGGAAGCAAGCGGAAAGTTTCCTTCTCTGACAGAGCCAAACCCAAGTTATCACGGTGTAAGCTTTACAAAAGCAGTGGGACCGGCAGCATTTGTGACGAAAATACGTGCTATTTTATTAAGGGATACCGGAGCTACTTTATCACCATTCCATGCATTTTTCTTCCTGCAGGGTCTGGAAACATTATCTCTCCGGGTGGAACGTCATGTGGAAAATGCCTTGAAAGTAGTGGAATACTTAAACAATCATCCGCAGGTAGAGGAAGTACATCATCCTTCTGTTACAAAGGATGAAAGCCAGAAGGCACTATACCAGAAATATTTCCCCAATGGAGGCGGTTCTATTTTCACCTTTGAGATTAAGGGAGATGCGAAAAAAGCAAAAGACTTTATTGATAATTTAGAGTTGTTTTCTCTGTTAGCAAATGTGGCGGATGTAAAGTCCTTAGTGATTCATCCGGCTTCCACTACCCATTCACAGTTGAATGAAGCGGAACTGTTAGAACAGGGCATTAAGCCAAATACCATTCGTCTGTCTATTGGAACGGAAAATATTGATGATATCATACAGGATCTGGAAGAAGCATTTAAGGTAGTGGGAGAATGAAAGTATCAACAAGAGGAAGATATGGAATAAGGGCATTGGTAGATTTGGCAGTGAATGCAAAGGATGGATATATTACGCTGAACAGCATCGCCAACCGCAATCAGATTTCCGTCCATTATCTGGAGCATGTGTTCGCCAGCTTAAAGAAGGCAGGAATCGTAAAGAGCATCAAAGGGGCTCAGGGAGGCTATTTCCTTGGAGACAAGGCAAAGAACATTACTGCAGAAGCAATTATTCTGGCATTGGAAGGAGATTATAGGATTGAGGAGGATAAGATTGAAGAGGCGGCCTCCTACCGGAATATTTCCACAGCAGTGGAAAATCTCCTTTGGAGCAGAGTAAATGAAGAGCTAAAGGAGATACTCACAACGGTTACCCTGGAGGATATTGTGCAGGAATACTTGGGGCTCTGTCAGAACGAAAATACCATGTACTATATTTGAGAGAATCCATAAAAGAAGCAGGAAAAAGAAAAGAGGAACAAAATATGGCAAAAATAGCAAAGAAATTAACGGAATTAATTGGAAATACTCCACTTTTAGAGCTGGGCAGCTATGGAAAGAAAAATGGCCTTGAAGCTAATATCATCGCAAAGATTGAGTATTTCAATCCTCTTGGCAGCGTAAAGGACAGAGTTGCCAATGCCATGATAGAACAGGGCATCAAGGATGGAAAAATCAATCAGGATACGGTGCTCATTGAGCCTACCAGCGGCAATACCGGCATTGGCCTTGCTTTTGTGGCAGCAGCTAAGGGCTTGAGGCTGGTGCTCACTATGCCGGATACAATGAGTATTGAAAGGAGAAGAATCGTATCCGCCCTTGGAGCAGAGGTAGTACTGACCCCGGGAGCAGAGGGAATGAAAGGCGCCATTGCAAAAGCCCAGTCGCTGTTGGAAGAATATGGAAATGCCGTTATTTTACAACAATTTGAAAATAAAGCGAATCCTGCAGTCCACAGGGCTACTACAGCCGAGGAAATCTGGGCGGATACCGATGGAAAGGTTGATATTTTTGTAGCAGGCGTTGGAACAGGCGGTACAGTGACTGGTACCGGTGAAGTATTAAAGGCAAAAAATCCCGAAATAAAGATTGTAGCGGTAGAGCCTGCTGGTTCTCCGGTCTTGTCAGGCGGAAATCCGGGTCCCCATAAGATTCAGGGAATTGGAGCCGGGTTTGTTCCGGGCGTCATGAATTTAGATATTGTAGATGAAATATTGAAGATTGAAAATGAAGATGCCTTTGGGGCTTCCCGTGCAGTGGCCAAATCAGAAGGACTTTTGGTGGGCATATCATCCGGTGCGGCGATTCACGCAGCAACGATACTTGCAAAAAGACCGGAAAATAAAGGAAAAAATATTGTGGTATTATTGCCGGATACAGGGGAAAGATACTTGTCCACCCCTCTGTTCGAATAGAAACTGACAGATTGAGCATCAGCCCGGATAAATTGTGCTGGTGCTCTTTTTTTATCTGAAAGATTTGTGAAGCCATCCCGGCAGCAGAAGGAGGAAGAGAATGAAACGAATTTTATGCTTTGGAGATTCCAATACATATGGTTATAAGCCGGACGGAAGCGGAAGATATGACGAGTGTGTCAGATGGACGGGCCGCTTGCAGCATATGCTTGGAGGAGAATATCAAATATTGGAGGAGGGGCTTTGTGGAAGGACTACCGTATTTGAAGATGCTCTTCGGGCGAACCGAAAAGGAAAACAGATACTTCCCATGCTTTTGGAAACCCACAATCCTCTTGATTTGGTAATCATTATGCTTGGCACCAATGATTGTAAAAGGAGATATCAGGCTTCTGCAAAAGTAATTGGGAAAGGAATGGAGCAATTGGTGATGCAGGTAAAGGAAGCTTCGGAAAGAAATATCAGCCTTCTTCTCATATCTCCAATACATATGGGAGTGGGGATTGGCGAAGAAGGCTTTGACGGGGAATTTGATGAAAACTCTGAAAAAACCGTAAAACAATTAAAGAGCGAGTATGAAAAAATTGCTTCCCATTATCACTGCGCTTTCCTGGCAGCAAGTGACTTTGCCGCCCCAAGCGTGGTGGATAGAGAACATTTGGATGAAACCGGTCATGAAAAGCTGGCTTTGGGAGTTTATGAGAAAGTCATGGAGGTCCTTCAATAGCCGGTTTAAAAATATTTTTTGCAAATGAACGAGAGTCTGCTATAATATTTCATAAAAAACAAGAGGTGAAAGCCATGTATGATGCAATCATCATCGGAGCCGGTGTAATCGGTGCTTCAGTAGCAAGAGAGTTATCCGGATATCAGTGCAGCATTCTTGTATTGGAAAAAGGGGAGGATGTCTGCGTGGGAACCTCCAAGGCAAACAGTGGTCTGGTTCATGCGGGCTTTGATGCAAAGCCCGGCAGCCTGAAAGCCAAATATAATGTTCAGGGCAGCCTGATGATGGAGGAACTCTGCAGGAGGCTGGATGTGCCTTACGAAAGAAATGGTGCGTTAGTGCTGGCATTTTCACGGGAGGAAAGGGAAACCTTAAAGCGGTTAAAAAAGCAGGGGGAAGAAAACGGCGTAAAAGATCTTGTCATTCTGGAAAAGGAACAGCTTCTGGAAAAAGAGCCTCATTTGTCCAAGGAAGCAGTAGCGGCATTGTATGCGCCTACAGCAGCCCTTGTCTGTCCCTTCCTTCTGACGATAGCCCTTGCTGAAAATGCCAATGTGAACGGAGCGGAGTTTCTGTTTGAAAAGGAAGTGACCCATATTCAAAAAACAGGAAAGGGTTATGAAGTTACAGTAAGCAGCAGGACAAATCCCGGTAAGCAGGAAAGCTATTTGGGCAAAAATATTATAAACTGCGCAGGACTTTATAGCGATAAGCTTCATAATATGATAAGTAGAAACAGCTATCAGATCACTCCCATAAAGGGAGAATACTGCCTTTTGGATAAAAGTGGAGGGGCAGCCGTTTCTTCGACCTTGTTCAGAGTGCCCGGGAAAATGGGAAAAGGAGTTTTAGTTACCAGAACTGTGCATGGAAATCTTCTGTTAGGACCAACGGCAGAAAGCATACGGGACAAAGAAGAAACGGCAACCAGCAAAGAAGGGCTGAAAAAGGTGCTGAATGATACAAGGCATACGGTTCCGGATTTGAATACCGGAATGGTAATCACATCTTTTGCAGGCCTAAGAGCCCATGAAAGGAACGGTGATTTTATCGTAGGAGAAGCAGAAGATGCTCCCGGCTTTTTTGATGCCGTAGGCATAGAATCGCCGGGCCTTTCAGCAGCTCCGGCTATAGGCAATGCCCTGACAGCAATGGTAGCGGAAAAAAATAACTTTAAGCCCAAGGAGCAGTTTCTGACGGAAAGAAAAGGAATCGTTCCTTTTGCTTCTCTTTCTGCCGGGGAAAAAGAAGCTATCGTAAAAGAAAAGCCGGCTTATGGAAACATGATCTGCCGTTGTGAGATGATTACCGAAGGAGAGATTTTAGAAGCCATTCACAGGCCTTTAGGAGCAAAGAGCCTGGATGGTTTGAAACGGAGGGTGCGAACGGGAATGGGAAGGTGCCAGGGAGGCTTCTGTACGCCAAAGCTGGTGGAAATATTGGAAAGAGAATTGGGCATAAGCAAGCTTCAGATTACCAAGACAGGAGGAAGCTCCGGGCTTCTGACAGATGAAAACAGATGATTTTTGAGAAAGCCGATGAGGGGAAGGTGGCAATGGAGCATGTCAGACGAAAAAGCAGGAGGTAAGCATATGCTTTGGTACGATTTAGTTATAATAGGCGGTGGACCGGCAGGGTTGGCGGCAGCGGATTTTGCAAGGGAAATGGGAATTCAGAGCATATTGATTCTGGAAAGAGATAATAAGCTGGGCGGCATTTTGAACCAGTGCATCCATACGGGATTTGGACTTCATACTTTTCGGGAAGAGCTGACCGGACCGGAATATGCTGCCCGTTATATTGATAAAATCCGGGAAAAGGGGATAGAATATAAGGTATCCGCAATGGTGATTGACATTACAAGGGATAAGCAGGTAACCGTTATGGAAAAGGGGGTTGGGCTTATCCATATTCAGGCAAAAGCTATTATATTGGCAATGGGCTGCAGGGAACGGCCCAGAGGCGCCCTGAATATTCCCGGCTACCGTCCGGCAGGAATTTATTCGGCAGGAACGGCCCAGTACTTTGTAAACATAGACGGCATTATGCCGGGAAAGGAAATCGTCATATTAGGTTCCGGAGATATAGGCCTGATCATGGCAAGAAGGCTTACCCTGGAGGGAGCCAGAGTAAAATGCGTGGTGGAGATCATGCCGAAATCAGGAGGGCTTCAAAGAAATATCGTGCAATGTCTGGAGGATTTTGGAATTCCTTTAAAGCTAAGCCATACGGTTACCTTTATTCATGGAAAAGAGCGAGTGGAGGGCGTAACGTTATCAAAGGTAGATGAAAATCTGGAGCCTGTTCCGGGCACGGATGAATTTATTTCCTGTGACACTCTTTTGATGTCCGTAGGGCTGATTCCGGAAAATGAATTAACTAAAAAACTGGGGCTTCCTATCGATGAAAAGACAAAAGGACCTGTTGTGACTCCAAAGCTGGAGACTGCTTTGCAGGGAGTATTTGCCTGCGGCAATGTAGTTCATGTACATGATCTGGTAGACCATGTGTCGCAGGAGGCACAAAAAGCAGGAGAAAGTGCGGCAAGGTATATTTTGGAGGAAATAATATGACAGAAAAGAAAGAATTAACCTGTATTAAGTGTCCGAGGGGCTGTGGAATTTTAGTGGAGATGGATCAGGGAGGCATCGTTTCCATATCCGGGAATCAATGCAGAAACGGAAAAGAGTATGCCGAAAAAGAAGTGGTAAATCCCACCAGGGTGCTGACAACTACTGTAAAAGTGCTGGGAGGAACCGAAAAAGTAGTGGCGGTAAAATCAAAAGGCGAAATTCCAAAGGAAAAGCTGCTGCCTGCCATGGAGCAGATTAAACAGGCCGTAGCAGAGGCACCGGTGATATTGGGAGAAACCATACTGGAGGATTTGTGTGATACAGGCATCCCGTTGGTGGCAACTGCCTGTGTGGCAAGAAAAAGAGAAGAATGACTACAAAAAAAGACTGTTGAAAAACAGTCTTTTTTACAATTTTTAGAATAGGGTAATGAGGAAAAACGTGGGCAAGAGGATTCGAACCCCCGACCTTTTGGTCCGTAGCCAAACGCTCTATCCAGCTGAGCTATGCCCACAAACGTGTAGCTGTTTCCTAGGATATCGGAAACAACATGGATTATTTTACAATGGTTTTTGCCTGTTGTCAAGAGGGGGATTGCATTTACTCTTGTAAAAAAGCAAAATTCTGATAAAATGAAAGAATAATAGCACATAAAAGGTTGAATACACTTATGAAAAAATGGAAAAAAATATGTTATGGCTGTCTTCCCTTTTTCACAGCTTTCATACTTATATATATACTTACCTTTTTCTTTCTCATAGGGAGCGGAGTTGTATGGGGCATATTTCATTATGAACAGATAAGGGCAGACAGTAATGTGGTATCAGGCTTATTTTTGAATGAAGCATGGCTGAAGGAAATACAGATACTTGGAAATTGTTTTATTTATCTGGTATTTTGCTGTGTATTTGGCATTTGGTATAAGAGGGGATTTCTTCCGAAAGGAGGAATGCGTCCTCAGCACAGGAAGGAGTTTTCCTTCCCGCTGATAGGCGGGGCTATGGTGCTTGGCATATCCATTCAGTGCTTTTGCAGCAATGTCCTGAATTTGATTTTGCCCTTGTTTCCCAAAATTCAAAGCAATTACTTGGAGCTTTTAGAAGATATGGGAACAGGACAAGGGATATTTCCCCTTCTATATATGGGGATTTTAGCTCCTATTGTAGAAGAATTGATTTTCAGGGGATTGATTCTGGGATATGAAAAAAGAGAGCTTCCTTTTTGGTGTGCCAACTTCATACAGGCTCTGTTCTTTGGCGTGTATCATCAGAATGTGGTTCAGTTCGTCTATGCGTTTTCCATAGGTCTTCTTTTGGGATATTTATGTGAGAGGCTTCAATCCTTGAAAATGGTCATGCTGATTCACGGAATCATCAATATAAGCGGAAATCTGTTTGCCTTTTTGAAACTGGATATTCTGTGGGAGGAAAAAACAGATATGTTCCTGGGAATTGGAATCAGTATGATAGCGGCAATTGCTTCCTGCCTGTTTTTACTGCGGAAGAAACAATAGTTGTTGCAACCTAACAGGTATTATAAAAATACAGGAAGAGGAAATCTACATGAAAATAGTGGAAATTATGAAAAGAACTATATGGATGGCATCCATGCTTTTGTTTTTGGGACTGCTTCTTTTTGTTTTTTATCATTCCATGTCAGACTGGAATGCGGCTCCTTTTTTTCTGGAATCTTTTTTGCCATCTCAAAGGAAGCTTCTGGCGCTTCCTGGTATCCTTGTTTTGTTTTTTCTCTTTTTTTCCATAGGACAGATTATATGGAAAAAAGAAGAGAAGCAGTTAAAAAGAGCTGCCTTTCTTTTGTTTTCTGTCTATGTGCTGTTTCAGATTGTTTACCTGCTTGCTATGCAGGTAGGACTTCGCTATGATGCATTAAAGACCCTGGATGAAGCGGTCAGCGTATGCAAAACAGGCACAGTATCCGATACCCATCTGGATGGCTATTTTGCCAGATATACCAATAATTATCCCATACTGTTTCTTACAATCGAGCTGCTGAAGCTGTTCCGTGTGCTTGGAATAGCAGGTGAGCAGTACCAGAATGCAGTAACATTGCTTGGACTGGTCAATATAGCCATGATTGATATCGGTATTTTTTTTGGATGGAAGCTGGCAGGAAAGATAAAGGGAGAAAAAATGGCATTCCTCTGCCTGCTGTTTTCTCTCTGCAATCCGGTTTTCCTGATCTGGACGCCCTTTTATTATACGAATACGGTTTCCATGGGATTCCTGATGGCAGGGCTTTATGGCATCTACCGGCTGTTCGGAGAAGAAAACAGGCATTTAGGCATAGGGAAGGAATGTCTTACTGCTTTCTTATGCGCCATGGCCTTATGGGCAGGATGCAGCATAAGAGCCACTGTTTTTATTACGGTGATTGCTGCGGCAGCATATTTTTTGCTGAAGGAAGTCAGAAGGAAGGATGCGGCAATCGGTAGATACAATAAAAAACAGATTCCTGCTTTGAAATTTTTGTTTCTTTTCTTGGGCGTGCTTTTTATGGTATTTGCAGGGAAATGGGAGGAGAGGAAATATATCTCCTTTGACAGCAGGGATACTGCATTTCCTCCGGTCCATTGGATTGCAATGGGAGCAGGCGGACAGGGGGTTTATAACATTGTGGATGAATATTACACAATTGGATTTGAAACGAAGGAAGAAAAGATAACAGGGGACATTGCGCTTTTAAAGGAACGGATAGGACAACTGGGGACAGCGGGCTATGGGAGGCTGATGCTGGATAAGTTAAGACTTACCTGGTCGGAAGGAAGCGGCGGTTATTTATCGGAGCTGGGAGTAAGCCAGAGCTATCTATCTGTCCATAAGTATTTTCTGGGGAGCAAATCGGATTTTATGGGGGTATATGGAGCTGTTTTTTACAGCTTTTCCTTAGCGGTTACAGCAGTCAGTACCTTTCTTTGTATCTGGAAGAAGAAAATGGATTTTCTTTACGTGGTAAAACTGAACCTTTTGGGCGGTTTTTTGTTCCATATGCTTTGGGAAGCCGGGACTATTTACAGCATCGGCTTTATGCTGCTGCTGCCCCTTTCCATGATAGAAGGCTTTGCGTATCTGGAAGAAATAACAAGGGAACGGATGGTGAAAAAAGGGAAATACCTTTGTCTGGTTCCGGCAGCAGGCATTATTTTATTACTTATTCTAAAAAATCAGGCATTTTTCCGGCAAAACTATATTACCAATGAGGCTACTGTAAATCAGTTTTTGTATCAGTGTGACGAACAGGAGCTGCTTATGGAAAACGTGCTGTATATACAGAGCTTTCAGGGGGATAAAAAGTTCAATCGGCTGGGCATTCAGGTGAAAAACGAGTCAGGGGAAAGCAATTCAGCCGTTTACCATGTAATGCTGCTGGATGATAAAAAGAAAGTACTGGCAGAGCAGAATATCCAAGGGGGAGAAATTTCGGGTTATCAATTCGTAACCCTGTCCTTTGATGAGGTGGATGGAAAAAGTGGGGAAGGCTGTTACTATGTAGTAGTAGAAAAGACCGAAGGAAAAAAGGAAGACGGTCTGACGTTTTTATCTTACGATACAGGAAATTATGATGCTTACAGAAAGGGAACTCTGATTGTACGAAACGGAATGAGCGGGAATGATTTTCTGCAGGAAAAGGCGGAAGTGGAAGAAACATCATCAAACTTAAGAGATTTGGCATTTTGTGTTTATCAGCAGGAAGAGGCGCCTTATTTCGGAAGATGAATGGAGGACGGAGCACAGCATAGCATCAGCTCGTAAAGCCCGTTGGGGTTGCTCCCTGTCTGTTCAATGTTCTTTAATTCCATAAGGACGTAATCTTCTCTTGCAGAAAGCAGAGGCTGAAAAATCTGTTCTGCCCGGTCTATGGAAGGAGAATCGCTTCCCAGACAGGCATACTCCTGTTTGGGAATCTCTATTAAAATACAATTGCTCCGGGATAGGAGATTGGCGGTATTTGTGTGGCAAAGCCGGGCGTAAGCTTCGTCTTCCACAATATGAATAAATACAAATCTTTTTGTCATGCCTTTTGTATGGTGATAAAGGATGCCGGAAGGATAACTGGACTGCAAGCCCGCTTTTTGTGCGGTTACTAATAATTCCAGCAGCTTTTGGTTATGATTTTGTGAAGAAGTGGAATCGTTAGTGGGAATCAGCAAAATAACACGTTTGGGAAGCTGCTCCATTCTATAGACTGGTGTCTTAGTCTCTTTGTTTTCCAGCATGGTAAGAGTATTCTGAAGAGCTTCCAGACGCTGGCTCATAGCCCGTATCTTCTTTTCTGCCAGCTGCTTTCCGTCAAAAAGCAGGCTGGAAAGCTGTAAGGCGCCGGAAGCATCCCTGTACTTTTCGAATTCTTTTAAAGGAATGCCCAGCTCCAGACATAGAGTAATGGCATCGATGATCATAAGCTGTTCCTCTTTATAATAGCGGTAATTCGTCTGCTCATTGATAAAAGCGGGCTTCAGGATTCCGATTTCGTCATAATAGCGTAATGACTTAATGCTTACTCCCTTTAACTTTGCCACCTTACCTATGGATAAATAGCCCTTCATGGAAAAGCCCCCCTTAAGACAATGTAAAAAATTAAATTTCCATAAAATAAATATGCCATAAAAACAGAAAAATTTCTATAAGTTTCATAACTTCTTTATAAAAACCTATGGAGAATTTTGTAAAAACTGTATATTATGTTTAGATAGAGATTGTAAAAATAAAGGAGTAAATAAGAAAAAGATTATGAGCACAGAAGCATTTCGTGAAAACGTCAAGCAAAAGGGGAAAAGAGTCAGGGACAAGGGAATCGTGATTTTGTTCCGGCTGCTATTTGGGAGGACCATGATAACTGTACTTTTGTTGCTGGTGCAGATTGTCACGATCGTTACGATGTTCCAGTTGGTGGGAAGGGTTTTTGACTGGCTTTACTATTTTATGACAGTATTATCGGTAGCCTTTATTATTTCCATTGTAAACAGCAAGGAAAATCCTGCCTTTAAGCTGGCATGGATGATGCCCTTATGTGCATTTCCGGTTTTTGGGGCATCTCTGTTTTTATTCGTGTGGCTAAATCCGGGCAGCTTTGGACTTCAGAAAAAGCTAAAAAGGAGGATCGATGAAACATCCGGCCTTCTAAAGACGAATTCCAGGATTCGGGAAAAATTAAAAAATGAACCGGCAGAGCTTCAGGGAATTTCCCATTACATTGAGACGATGAACGGCTTCCCCACCTTTGATTGTACGGAAGCGGTATATTTTCCATTAGGAGAAAAGAAGTTCCAAGACCTTTTAAAAGAATTGGAAAAGGCGGAAAAATTTATTTTTTTGGAGTATTTCATTATTGGGCAGGGAATTATGTGGGATTCCATTCTGGATGTCTTAAAAAGGAAGGCAGAGGAAGGAGTGGAGGTGCGCATTATGTATGACGGTATGTGCTCTCTGGTAAATCTGCCCTATCATTATCCAAGGCTGCTTGGGGAATATGGAATCAAGGCAAAGGCTTTTTCCCCTATAAAGCCCCTGCTATCCACCAGACAGAATAACCGGGACCACAGGAAAATCCTGATTATAGACGGAAAGACAGCATATACGGGTGGTATCAATCTGGCAGATGAATACATCAATGAAAAAGTACTTTACGGACACTGGAAGGATGCCTCTATCCGTTTAAAGGGCAGTGCGGTAAGAAGCTTTACCGTAATGTTTTTACAGATGTGGAATCTGGATGAGGTGGGAAGAGAAGATTACAAGAAATATGTATTTGCAAACTGTGACCCACAGGAGGAAGAAGGAAACGGCTATGTCATTCCTTATAATGACGATCCTGTCAATAGATTGGACATTGCGGAAAATGTTTATCTGGATATTCTCAATAAGGCAGAAAAGTATGTCTTTATTATGACGCCTTATCTGATTCTGGACAATGAAACCGTAGTTGCCCTATCCTTTGCGGCCCAGAGAGGGGTGGATGTAAAGCTTATGATGCCCCATATTCCGGATAAGCGAGTCGTATTTTATATTGCGAGAACATATTATACCCAGCTTTTAGAGGCAGGGGTGAAGATATACGAATATACACCGGGCTTTCTGCATGCCAAAGTGTGGGTATCGGATGACAACAAAGCTGTAGTAGGAAGTATTAATCTGGATTACAGAAGCCTTTATGAGCATTTTGAATGTGCCGCTTATTTATATAAAAACAAAGAAATCGACAATATAAAGAAGGATTATTTGGAGACACTTGAGAAATGTCAGGAAATTACCGTAGGAGACTATAAGAGGTTTTCGCTTTTCACAAGGGTCATAGGAAGGATCTGCCGGATATTTGGTCCCTTAATGTGATGATTTCATAAAATTTACGGGAAAGAAGGTGCCATAAGAGTGAGGAACAAATATGAATTTGTCAAAAGCCTGAGAAAAACTTTGACAGGCAAAATAGACGGAATGGAGTTAGAGGATACTATACGGTATTATGAAGACTATATTGATGGGGAAATCAAAAAGGGAAAGCCGGAAGCCCAGGTGCTGGAGGAATTAGGAGATCCCCGGCTTCTTGCAAAGAATATTGCGTCCGTAAAAGGAACCGGGAGCGCAGGCGGCTTTTATGGAGAAGAAGATGGACAGAGCTCATGGGAGAGAGAGGATTTTGGAGGCTCCGGGGGACGGAGGGTGCCTGGATGGCTGATTGTAGTTTTGATACTTTTTGTGGTGATTGTGATTCTGGGTGTTGCCTTTTCCGTTATTTGGTCACTGCTGCCCGTTATCATACCTGTTTTTATAGTAATATCTATTTTCCGTTTTTTTGTCGGGCGGCGGTAAAAAACAGAAAGCAGGGCAGAGAGTAAAAAATAAGAAGGATTATCTGGGAGATAATCCTTCTTGAGGGGAGTATAAATAATTATATAAGGGTTTCTGACAAGAAATTGTTCTTGTCAATATTCATTATAGTACAAAAGTATCATTCTGGCAAGAAAAAATATGAAAAAAATGGTACTTTTGGACCATAAAATTTTACATACAGAAAAAGATAAATTTTTTTCAAAAAATTATGTATAAACAAAAATTTTTTTCACATACTATTGTTGTATTAAAAAGCAACTGCCTTTTAATAACACTAATATGTATAGGAGAAATTGAGACATGGCAAAAAATGATTACAACGACAGCACACAAAACAAGACATCTAACAGTACACAGCAGAAGAACAGCCAGAACACTAACAACGAAAATTGTTCCGACAGCAATAACAACAAGAACAACAATAATAACAATAACAACAATAATAACAACAAATAGTGTGTGGCAGAATCAGAAGAGAGGAGACAAAGGTGTCTCCTCTTTTGCTGTTCTGAAAGCAGGAAATACTTGCGTGACTATTCATTTCTTGCTAAGATATAGCTATGAGAAAATTTGAACTGATAGCCCCTTGCCATTTTGGGTTAGAGGCGGTATTAAAAAGAGAAATTCTGGATTTAGGATATGATATATTACAGGTGGAAGATGGTCGTATAACCTTTCTTGGAGATGAAGAGGGGATTTGCAGAGCCAATATTTTTTTGCGCACTGCGGAGAGAGTCCTGCTAAAAGTAGGAAGTTTTCAGGCAGAAACCTTTGAAGAGCTGTTTCAGGGTACGAAAAGCCTGCCTTGGGAGGAATATATACCAAAAGAGGGAAAGTTCTGGGTAACAAAGGCAGCCAGCATAAAAAGTAAGCTTTTCAGCCCTTCTGATATACAGTCCATTATGAAAAAGGCAATGGTGGAGCGCATGAAGCAGAAATACCGGATATCCTGGTTTGAGGAAAACGGAGAAGCCTTTCCGGTGAGGGTCTTTTTGAAAAAGGATCAGGTGACAGTGGCTCTGGATACGACAGGGGAGTCACTTCACAAGAGAGGTTACCGAAAGCTGACAGCAAAGGCGCCCATTGCAGAAAATCTGGCGGCAGCCCTGATTCTGTTAAGCCCCTGGAACAAAGAGAGGATTCTGGTAGATCCCTTTTGCGGAAGCGGCACGATTCCCATTGAAGCTGCATTGATGGCAGCCAATGCGGCGCCGGGCATGAATCGAAGCTTTTTAAGCGATGCATGGAGCCATCTCATCCCAAAGAAAATCTGGTACGACAGCATGGATGAGGCAAATGACCTGGCAGATTTTTCCGTGAAGACGGATATTCAAGGCTATGATTTGTCGGAAGACATGGTGAAGATTTCAAGAGCCAATGCAAGGCTTGCCGGCGTGGAACAGATGATTCATTTTCAAAAGCGGGATGTGGCAGACCTGAGCCATTCCAGAAAATATGGCTTTGTCATTACAAATCCGCCCTATGGAGAACGGCTGGAAGAAAAGGAAATGCTTCCGGCGCTATATGAAACGATTGGAGAACGTTTCCGGGCTTTGGACGCCTGGTCTATGTATCTGATTACCTCTTATGGAGAAGCAGAAAGATATATTGGAAGAAAAGCGGATAAAAACAGAAAAATTTACAACGGCATGATGAAAACTTATTTGTATCAGTTTATGGGGCCAAAGCCGCCCAGAAAATAAGAAGCAGGGATAGTATGACAAAAAAATTAAACAAATTGCTCTTTCTTTACAGCAGCATACTTGGGATTCTGGCCATGACGGTAATAGTGGCTTATTGTATACAAAGAGGCGGCAGACGGACGGAAGAAATCCAGGAATCACTGGAAAAAGAGGAAGAAGCGGAAATTGACGGGGCATTGACGGATATTTATGAGGAAAACAGTACGGATAGCCAGTATCTGTGTATTCCTTTGGATGAGGAGATAAAAGAAGAGCAGATATCCATTGAAAACAATTTAATGACCCGGAGGCTGACGATTACTATTTCAAAGCTGAAAAAGGATTACTTTTACAGTCACAAATTATCGGGAAATATAGAACAAATAAAGGAAATCGCCTATAAAAATAATGTAGGCGTCAGTAAGCTGATTATTGCTTATAACGATATATTGGAGTATGAAAGCGCCTTTGATGGAGGACATTTGTATATCAGCCTTGTGCCTCCGAGAGAAAAATATGATAAAATAGTAGTAATCGATCCGGGTCATGGTGGAAATGAAAGTGGTATTCGGGTGGAAAACCTGATAGAAAAAGAGGTGACTCTGGATATTGCCCTTAGATTAAAGAGGCTTTTGGACAATACGGATATCAAAGTGTACTATACGAGAACCACCGATGAAAATAAAACCATGGAGCAGATCATCGATTTGGTAAACGGCACAAAGGCAGATATGTTCTTAAGCATTCATGGCGCACTGGAGGAAACGGACACAAGCATGTACGGCATTTCTTCTTATTATAATGAGACCTTTTTTATTCCGAATTTCAGCAGTGTGGATTTTGCTTATCTGGTAGAAGAAAATGTAACGAAAAATGCATCTGCCAAAGCGCTTGGATTGAAGACCGGAGCGGAAAACATGTATCTGGTGCAAAAGGCTGAAGTGCCGGTAGCTTTGGTAGAGGTAGGATATTTCAGCAACAGGCAGGAACGGATACTATTGTCAAAAGCGGATTATAAGGATAGAATAGCAAAAGGGCTTTATGAGGCGATTATTGCAGCTTATCAGCAGCTGGGAATGGAAGTAGGAAAATAATATGAGAAAAATAATATTTGCAACAGGCAACGAAGGAAAGGTTCGAGAAGTGCAGGCTATTATGGCTGATATGGACGTAGAAGTGCTTTCTTTAAAACAGGCGGGCATTTCGGCTGAAATCGAAGAAAATGGCGCCAGCTTTGAAGAAAATGCAGTCATCAAAGCAAAGGAAATCGCAAAACTGACAGATGCTGTGGTACTGGCAGATGATTCGGGGCTGGAAATTGACTATCTGAATAAGGAGCCGGGCATTTATTCCGCCCGTTATCTGGGGGAAGATACTCCCTATAGGGAAAAGAACCGGTTGATCCTTGAGCGCATGGAGAAGGCGCCGGAGGAAAAACGCACTGCCCGGTTTATTTGTGCCATGGCAGCGGTTCTGCCGGATGGAACTTTGATTACGACCCATGGAGCAATGGAAGGCAGGATTGGATATGAAAGCAAGGGGGAAAATGGCTTTGGCTATGATCCTATCTTTTATCTGCCGGAATATGGCATGACCTCTGCCCAAATCGACCCGGCAGAAAAGAACCGGATCAGCCATAGGGGAAAAGCTTTAAGGGAAATGAAAGCGGAGCTTTTAAAGAAATGGAAATGAAAGCGGAGTAGGATACATATGAGAGTGTTGGTTGTTAGTGATACCCACAAGCGGAATGAAAACTATCTCCGTGTGTTGGACAGAGAACGCCCTGTGGATATGGTGATTCATTGCGGTGATTCGGAGGGAAGCGAATATTTGATCTGCGAAAGCGCAGGATGCCCCGTGCATATTGTTTCGGGCAATAATGATTTTTTCTCGGAGCTGCCTCGTGAAATCGAATTTGAAATGGGTGAATACAGGGTTTTGATCACTCATGGACATAATTATTACGTTTCCATGGGAAGTGAGACATTGAAGAAATATGCAAAATCAAAAGATAGAAATCTGGTTTTTTACGGACATACCCATAGGCCTGTCATCGATATGGAAAGAGATATTATTGCCGTCAATCCGGGAAGCCTCTCTTATCCAAGGCAGGATGGAAAGAGGCCTACGTATGTTATGATGGAGCTTGACAAACAGGGAAAAGCCCATTTTGAATTAAAATGTCTATAGAAAAAAGGGGCTTACGGAAAAAATCAGTTTAATTGTAAAAAAGTTGTAAAAAATAGGTTGACAAGTCCCAATCCCTATTATATAATATGTCTTGCGTCACGGCGAAAGGCTGAACGACGGGGTGTGGCTCAGCTTGGCTAGAGCGCCTGGTTTGGGACCAGGAGGTCGCAGGTTCGAATCCTGTCACCCCGAGTGGTGACAAGAAAATTTATATTTGTTATGCGGGTGTAGTTCAATGGTAGAACACTAGCCTTCCAAGCTAGATACGTGGGTTCGATTCCCATCACCCGCTTTGCGTGTGTTCGTAGCTCAGCTGGATAGAGCAACGGCCTTCTAAGCCGTGGGTCGGGGGTTCGAATCCCTTCGAGCACGTTCAGGGTAAGAACTTGCCCAATATGGTGGGTATAGCGCAGCTGGTTAGCGCGCCAGATTGTGGCTCTGGAGGCCAAGGGTTCGAATCCCTTTATCCACCTTTTGTATATATTTTGTATAATGGGTATAAAATATAGCAGGAAAGATGATATTGGGCTATCGCCAAGCGGTAAGGCACAGGACTTTGACTCCTGCATTCGCAAGTTCGAATCTTGCTAGCCCAGGTTTTGGGCCACTAGCTCAGGTGGTAGAGCACTTGACTTTTAATCAAGTTGTCCGGGGTTCGAGTCCCCGGTGGCTCATGTGAATGTCGTTTGTGAGGATATGATTCTGCAGATGGCATTTTTTGTTGTGTAGAAGTGCCCGTGGAAACGGAAACAATGGTCAGCCAGCAGCTCCGGCTGAATTGCAAATCCCCGAAGGGAAATCGAATGCAGGTTATTTTCAGCTTGGAAGAACAGCTTGTCCTGCGTGCGGTAAGCAGTTTGCAGGGCGCCCGGTTTAAGGAAATTGAGAAAACGGTATTATCTGTTGCGGGTCAGCTGCCGGATACGGGTATTTGGCATTCTACATTAAAAAATAAAGTCTCTGAATGCGTTGACAGTCCTTGAAAGATAGGCTATAATTGCACTGTTATGTTTTGCGGGTGTGGCGGAATTGGCAGACGCGCCAGATTTAGGTTCTGGTGGGCGACCGTGCAGGTTCAAGTCCTGTCACCCGCATAAAAAAGGTTTTTGAGATGCCTTTGGCGTTTCAAAAACCTTTTTTGGTTTCGAAGCTGTCTTTTCTTATCTTTTTGGTAGTAAATCGCCGGTCGATATGATAAAATATAGGCATGTATTTTATCTGGAAGGGGAGGGGTTTTATGAAGCGCTCAAAAATCAATGCCTGCATCAGGGAAATGGAAGAGCTTATCAGCAGGCATGGATTCCATCTGCCGCCCTTTTGCCATTTTACACCGGAAGAATGGCAGGAAAAAGGCAGTGAATATGATGAGGTCCGGGATAATATGCTGGGATGGGATATTACTGACTATGGGCTGGGGGACTGGGACAAGGTTGGATTTGCGCTGATTACCCTT
Source organism: Lachnospiraceae bacterium (assembly GCA_014804675.1). Taxonomy (GTDB): domain Bacteria; phylum Bacillota; class Clostridia; order Lachnospirales; family Lachnospiraceae; genus RGIG3040. The sequence goes on along the minus strand of JAAUZH010000011.1, from coordinate 135,310 downwards.
CGGAACGGGAACCGGAATAATCCCAAGTACAAAAAAGTATATGCGGAAAAGCTTCTTATGCTGAAAGAAGGACAGCATTCGCCCATGCACTTTCATTGGAATAAAAGCGAGGATATCATCAACCGTGGTGGTGGCACTCTGCTCATTCATGTTTATAATGATAAAGGAGATGGAAGTCTGGATGATACGGATGTGCTTGTAAACAGTGATGGACGTTCTTACCTGGTGCCGGCGGGAACCGGAGTGGAATTGAAGCCGGGAGAAAGCATTACCCTGTGGCCTCATCAGTATCATGATTTTGATGTGAAGCCGGGAACGGGTGATGTGCTGATTGGTGAGGTATCCATGTGCAATGATGACAATACGGACAATCGGTTTTATGAGAACGTGGGACGCTTTCCTGCCATCGAAGAAGATGAAGCGCCTTATAGACTTTTGTGCAATGAATATCCAAGATAGAAAATAAGATAGAAATCTAAAAATATAATTGGGAGGGAAATAATATGGCAATGAAAAAAAGTACATATGGGGAAATGCAAGAAATATTGGAATGCGTGGAAAAAAAGCTGAAAGGAGAAATGGGCGGGAATTATCCTGAAAGCATGAATCCGGAAAACAGCAAACTGATTTCAAGGTTGGAAAGACTGGTTGCCAATGAAATAAAAATGGCAGCTTCTGCCAGGGAAATTATGGATATTACAAGCTCCATCAGCAATTTTAATGTGGGGATGGGACACATTTCCGGTCAGTTACTGGGCTTCGCAAAGGATCTTGCAGTGTTAAGCGAGTCGAACCTTGCTATCATTGAAGAGACAACAGCCAGCATGAATCAGGTAAACAGTACAGTGGACGATACGGCAAATACATTATCGATTTTGACAGAGGATGCCAACCGATTGGTTGAAAAAAATGATGAAAGTAAAAAGCTTTTACATGAGGTGAGCGCTTTAAAGGATCAGGTGTTAAAAGATACGAATGTCATGGGAGAAAAAATAGAGCAGCTTGTAGTGCTTGCAGAAGAGGTGGAAAAGATTGTAAAAAGTGTGCAGGTCATTGCAAATCAGACGAATCTGCTTGCTTTAAATGCTTCCATTGAGGCGGCAAGGGCAGGAGAACATGGACGGGGATTTGCGGTGGTTGCCGATCAGGTCCGGCAGTTAGCGGATGATACGAAAAGGAACCTGTTGGGAATGCAGGAATTTGTCCAGAATATTTCCGTTGCGGCAGAGGAAAGCAAAGAAAGTCTTATAAGAGCCAGCGCATCCAATAATGAGATGGGAGGGAAAATAGAGACTGTCTCAGTAAGCATATCCGAGAACATTCAAAAGCTGGAGAGCATCGTGAAAGAAGTGGGCAGCATATATACTTCCATGGATCAAATAAAGACTACTACAGATGAAGTGAATACCGCAATGGAATCTACCAGCCTGGATGCACAGCGGCTCGCTGAAATGACATTGACGATACAGGAAGAAGCAGAAAGCAGCGTGAAATATGCAAAAGAGATTGCGCAGATAGACCAACAATTATCGAAAGTGGAAAGTGTTATTGCCGCTATTGACTAAAGGGGCGAAAAAGTGTTTCCTTAAAGATTTAAGTGCTTGTATTACGAAATATTATCTGCTATAATCGGATTGATACGGGATATTCCATGTTTTCCCATGGAAAGGGAATGTCCTGTGAAAATGAAAAATAGAAATTCTAAAGGAGAGAACAGAATGAAAGGTAATATCGTAGTTGGACAGTCCGGCGGACCTACGGCCGTAATCAACTCATCCGTAGCTGGCGTATACGCAGCAGCAAAGAAATTAGGAGTAAACAAAATTTATGGCATGGTTCATGGCATCGAAGGTTTCTTGGAAGACAAAATCGTTGACCTTGCTCCATATCTTGATGACGAGACAGGAATTGAAATGTTAAAGAGAACTCCTTCTGCATTTTTAGGTTCCTGCCGTTTTAAAATGCCAAAGATTGAAGGGCATGAGGAAGTATACGAAAAAGTATTTGAGATCATGGAGAAGCATGACATTGAATGCTTATTTTATGCAGGCGGCAATGACTCTATGGATACCGTTAAGATGTTGTCCGATTATGCGGCGGCTCATAACAAGCCACAGAGATTTATGGGCGTTCCAAAGACGATTGACAATGACCTTCCAGTGACAGATCACTGTCCGGGATATGGTTCTGCAGCAAAATATATTGCTACCTCCGTAAAGGAAATCATTCGTGACAATGAATCCTTCGGGGCAAAGAAGCCTACCGTATGTATCGTTGAGATTATGGGACGTAATGCTGGCTGGCTCACAGCAGCAGCAGCTCTTGCAAAAGGTCCTGACTGCTCAGGCTGTGATGCGATTTATTTACCTGAAAAAGTATTTGACATGGACAAGTTCATGGAAAAAGTAAAAGAACTTGCGGCTACTAAATCTTCTGTAGTAATTGCGGTTTCAGAAGGTGTCCACATTGCAGACGGCCGTTATGTATGCGAGCTTGCAAATGAAAATGTAGCAGTAGATGCCTTTGGACACAAGCAGATGTCCGGTACCGCAGCTTATCTGGCACAGATTGTCGCAGCAGAAACAGGCTTAAAGACCCGTGCAGTAGAATTCTCTACGCTGCAAAGAGCTGCTACACACTTGGCTTCCTTAACAGATATCAATGAAGCATTCCAGGTTGGCTCCGATGCGGTTAAGGCAGCGGAAGAAGGCAAGACCGGCATGATGATCACCCTTGACAGAAATGGTGATGATCCGTATCAGTGCGGAACTTCTGCATATGATATCCATGCAATTGCTAACGTGGAAAGACCTGTTCCGGCAGAATGGATTACAGAGGATGGATGCAACTTAAATGATGGCTATGTAAAATATGCAAGACCGCTTATCATGGGTGAACTGACACCGTTATTTGTGGATGGACTTCCACGCCATTTGGTAATGAAGGAATTGTTTGATTAGAGAAAAGAAGGAAGAGCTCTGGCCTAAGGAGGGCTCTTCCTTTTCTAAAAATTTTCAAAGCAAGGAAGATGTAGAAACAGAACATTAAGGCGGACTGTCATGGTATCGATTAAGGATGTAGCAAGGCATGCGGGAGTGGCCATTTCCACAGTATCAAAGGTATTGAATCATTATCCCAATGTCAGCAGGGATACACAGGAAAAAGTAAATAAAGCCATTGCGGAACTGGGATTTGTACCCAATGCGGTAGCGGCAGCTCTTTCCAGTAAAAAAGCTGGGCGGGTGGTGATTTTGATCAATTTGAATCCCCGGACCCAGGCTGTTGACGAAATCAATATGCAGTATTTGTCCGGTGCCATTAATCAGGCTATGCGGATGAATCTGGATATTATCACTGTCTTCTTTTCCATGCTGCAGGATAAGAGTGTGGAAGAGATTATAAGATATTTTAAATCCCAAAGCATATCGGGCATTATCATATGCGGCCTGAATAAAGAAAGCAAGCAGCTTCACGGCCTGATTGACTCGAAGGAATTTAAGATAGTGGTAATTGATGCACCGGTATATAATGAGAATACTTCATCAGTCTGGATTGACAATGAAAAGGCCCAGTATGATGTGGCGAAAAAAACAACAGAAAATATAAATTGCAAAAGCATCCTGTATATTGCAGGCAGGAGCGACGGATACGTGACAGAGGAACGTTTAAAAGGAATTAAAAAGCTGGCAGAAGAATTCCAATTGAAGCTGATGATCAGACAGGGAGAATTCAGTGAGCTGAAAGCAAGGCAGATTACTTTTAAATATGCAAAGAACAAAGATATGGTAGCCTGCGCATCGGATCTGATGGCAATTGGAGCGATGAAGGCACTTACGGAGATGGATATCTTTCGTCCGGTATGTGGTTTTGACGGAATCGCATTGATGGGGTATGTAGGAAAACAGATGAATACGGTAAAGCAGGATTTTTACCGGATATCGGCGGAAGCTGTAAAAGAGCTGAATAACCTTATGGATGGTGAAAAAGGAAGAAATATCAAGCTGGATTACAGTCTGGCACGCATGAAGTACGAGGATATTATCTGTTAGAGGAAAAGTTTTTGCTTTTAAGTATAAAATAGAGAAAGATGTGAAAACTCACTAAAAAGTTGAAAAATATTTGGTTGATTTTTTTGAAAAAAAAGCTTGCAGAAAACGTTTTCCTATGTTAAAGTAGTAAATGGAAAATGAGAAAACGTTTTCCGAAAGATATGTGGAACGTGTTTCCACATAAATGTATTTTACATAACATATGAGGAGAATAAAGGAATTAGAACTGGAGCAAATAACAAAAACAGTACAGAATCGTACGAACTAGTTAAGCTTAAGTTTAGCTAAGGAGGTAATAGAATGAGTTTACAGCTAAAAATGCAAAGGGAGGTATTACAAATGAATTTGGAACAACAGTTACAGGACCTGACAAAGGATATGTACGGAAAGGCTATTAAAGACTGCAGCGACAGTGAAATTTATTATGCGGTGCTTCAATTATCCAAGGGTCTTATGGAGGCAACTGCACCCATCAGCGGTGATAAGAAAATTTATTATATTTCAGCTGAATTCTTAATTGGTAAGTTATTATCCAACAACCTGATTAATTTAGGAGTATATGAGAAGCTGGATGAAATCTTAAAGGCAAATGGAAAAGAATTATCCAGGATTGAAGAAATCGAGCCGGAACCATCTTTAGGAAACGGTGGTCTTGGAAGGCTTGCAGCATGTTTCATTGATTCCATTGCAACATTAGGTCTGCCGGGCGATGGTATTGGATTAAACTATCATTTCGGATTATTCAAACAGGTGTTTGAGGACAGAAAGCAGAAAGCAGTAAAGAATGATTGGATTGAAGATAAATCATGGTTAAATAAGACGGATGTAACCTTTGATGTAAAATTCGGAGACAGAACTGTTAAATCCAGATTGTATGATATTGATGTAGTAGGATATGAAAACGGTATAAATAAATTAAGACTGTTTGATATTGAGTCTCTTGACGAAAGCATTGTAGGAGAAGGCATCAGCTTTGATAAAGAAGCAATTGAAAAGAACCTGACCCTGTTCTTATATCCGGATGATTCCGATGAGGCAGGCAACCTGCTTCGTATTTACCAGCAGTACTTTATGGTAAGCAGCGGTGCACAGCTGATTTTAAAGGAAATGAAGGAAAAGAAGTATGACCTTCGCAAAATGTATGACCATGCGGTGATTCAGATCAATGATACTCATCCAACCATGGTAATTCCGGAATTGATCCGTATCTTAGTGGATGAGAAAGCATTTACTATGGATGAAGCTATTGAAGTAGTGAGCAAGACCTGTGCTTATACAAACCATACTATCCTTGCAGAAGCTTTGGAAAAATGGCCATTAAGCTATTTGGAAAAGGTAGTTCCACAGTTAGTTCCAATCATTAAGGAATTGGATAAGAGAGTTGCGGCAAAATATGACGATCCGGCAGTACAGATCATTGACAAGGATGGAAGAGTGCATATGGCACATATCGACATCCACTATGGTTTCTCCGTAAACGGTGTTGCCGCTATCCACACAGAAATATTGAAAGACTCCGAATTAAACAGCTTTTACAAGATTTATCCGGAAAAATTCAATAATAAGACAAATGGTATCACATTCCGCCGCTGGTTATTATCCTGTAATAAGCCCCTTGCTAATTTCTTATCAGAAACAATTGGTGACGGTTATAAGAAAAATGCGGATGAGTTAGAAAAGTTATTAGAAAAGATCAATGACCAGGGCGTTTTGGATGAACTGATGAACATTAAGAATATCAAGAAACAGGAACTGGTAGATTATGTAAAAGAAGCAGAAGGCATTACTTTAAATCCGGATTCCATCTTTGATATTCAGGTAAAGAGACTTCATGAGTACAAACGCCAGCAGATGAATGCCCTTTACATCATTCACAAATATCTGGAGATTAAAGCAGGAAAGAAGCCCGCCACACCGCTTACCTTTATATTTGGTGCAAAGGCTGCTCCGGCATATATTATTGCACAGGACATTATCCATTTATTATTGTGCTTACAGGAAATCGTAAAGAACGATCCGGATGTAAGCCCATATATGACAGTACTCATGGTAGAAAATTACAATGTAAGCTATGCGGAAAAACTGATTCCGGCATGTAACGTTTCTGAGCAGATTTCCCTGGCTTCCAAGGAAGCATCTGGAACAGGTAACATGAAATTTATGTTAAACGGTGCGGTTACAATCGGTACTTCCGATGGCGCTAACGTTGAGATTCATGAGCTGGTAGGAGACGATAATATTTATATCTTTGGTGAAAAGTCCGAGCAGGTTATCGAACATTATGCAAAAGCGGATTATGTTTCCAGAAGCTTCTATGAAAAAGACCCTGTAATCAAAGAGGCTGTTGACTTTATCGTAAGCGATGAAGTGATGAAGGTAGGAAGCAAAGAGAATTTAGAGAGACTGTATAATGAACTGTTAAATAAAGACTGGTTCATGACGCTTCTTGACTTAAAGGATTACATTGCAACGAAGGACAGAATGTTTGCAGATTATGAAGATAAGCAGAAGTGGAAAAAGATGATGCTTACCAATATTGCAAAAGCAGGCTTCTTCTCATCAGACAGGACAATTGCTGAATATAACAGAGATATCTGGAAACTGAAATAAGAGTTTTGCCTGAATGGGCGCTGGGGATCGATTCCACAGCGCCTGCTTCATTTTACATGGTTATATTTTTATACAAAATGCGGGATGAATTTACATAAAATTTGAAATATGTAAATATTAACTGTGAAAATGCACAAATTTTTAAATAAAAATTTAGCAAGAAAAGCAAATTTGCAAAAAATAGGTTGCAAATAGGATGACCCTGTGCTATATTATCCATATGAGCGGAAACGTTACCGGAAACGGTATCGGAATGATAATCTACATTTCCGCTTCTATTTATGAGAGCCCCGAATTGGGAGTATGGTTTCTCTTTATAGAAAATGTAGAACAACAAAGAAAAGGAGAGGTAAAGAAGTTATGAAAAAGAAACTTATTAGTGCTTTACTTTGTGTATCAATGATTGCAACTATGCTGGTTGGATGTGGCGACAATGGCAGCAGTTCCTCAGGCAGCAGTGATGCAGGCGCAACATCAGATACACAAGAGTCAGATGACGGTGCAGCAGATGAAGGCGGCTCTGCAAGTGCAGAAGGCGGAAAGGTTTACTACTTAAACTTCAAACCAGAAGTTGACGATCAGTGGCAGGAAATTGCAGCAGCATATACTGCAGAGACAGGTGTAGAGGTAAAAGTAGTTACAGCAGCTTCCGGTGAATATGAAACAACATTGAAATCAGAAATCGCTAAGACAGACGCTCCTACTTTATTCCAGATCAATGGACCTGTAGGTTATCAGTCTTGGAAGGATTACTGCTTGGATTTATCAGACACAGATGTTTATGATGCATTATCCGACAAGAGTCTGGCTGTAACAGACGGTGATGGTGTATATGGAGTTCCTTACACAATTGAAGGATATGGTATCATTTACAATGATGCAATCATGCAGGCTTACTTTGCATTAGATGGTGCAGTAGCAACTTCTATGGATGAAATCAATAACTTCGCTAAATTAAAAGAAGTTGTTGAAGATATGACAGCTAAAAAAGATGATTTAGGTATTGAAGGTGTATTTGCTTCCACTTCCTTACTTCCAGGTGAAGACTGGAGATGGCAGACACACTTGTTAAACTATCCAATCAACTTTGAATTTGCGGATGCTGGTGTTACTGATTTAGATGAAATTACTTTCTCATACGGAGACAACTTCAAGGATATTTTTGATTTATACATCAACAATTCCTGTGTAGCTCCTGCATTATTAGGTAATAAGTCTGTTACAGACTCTATGGCTGAGTTCGCTTTAGGTCAGGTTGCTATGGTACAGAATGGTAACTGGGCTTGGACACAGATTTCTGATACTGAAGGAAACGTAGTAAAAGAAGAAGATGTTAAGTTCTTACCAATTTACTGCGGCGTTGACGGTGAAGAAAACAATGGTCTGGCAATTGGTACAGAAAACTTCTGGGCAATCAACTCACAGGCTTCTGATGCTGATATTCAGGCTACAAAAGACTTTATCAGCTGGATGATCAGTTCTGATGCAGGTAAAGATTACATGGTTAATTCATTAGGAAATACAGCTCCATTTACAACATTTGCTGATGATGAAAAGCCACAGGATCCATTGGCAGTTTCCATGCTTTCCTCTATGGAATCAGGAAAAACAGCAGTACCATGGGCATTCACATCTTTCCCAAGCGAGCAGTATAAGACAGATATCGGTGATGCTTTACTTCAATATTCTGGCGGCTCTATGACATGGGATGAAGTTGTAGATACAGTAATTACAAGATGGAGTGAAGAAAAAGCAGCATCAGCTGCTGAATAATCGGCTTTCATTTATGGGTGTTTTAATACAGATTCCGTGTGAATAAGTGTTAAATATGAGTGTAAATAAGTGGCAAGGGTATTAACTGCCCTTGCCATTTTTATAAAAATGAGGGAAATATCATTTTTTAAGGAGAGAACATATGCAGAAAACATTAAAAAAGTATTTTTTGATTTTTACATTACCAACATTAATTGCATTTTGCTTAGCATTTGTTATTCCCTTTATTTTGGGTGTTTATTTGTCTTTCTGTAAGTTCACCACAGTAGATAATGCAACGTTTAATGGGATTTCAAACTATATAAATGTTTTTGACTCGACCAGTGGGTTTTTAGCAGCTTTAGGTTTTACAATAAAATTTGTAATAGTTGCAATTATTTCTATTAATGTTCTGGCTTTTGCGTTAGCTCTTCTTTTGACAAAGAAGATTAAAGGTACTAACGTATTTAGAACTGTATTTTTTATGCCGAATCTAATTGGCGGTATCGTGCTTGGTTATACATGGCAGCAAATGTTAAATGCAATACTTCTTCAGTATGAAAAAACTTTGATTTCCAGTCCGACTTATGGATACTGGGGATTGATTCTCCTTATGAACTGGCAGATGATTGGTTACATGATGATTATTTATATTGCAGGTCTTCAGAATGTACCGACAGATTTGCTTGAAGCAGCTAAAATTGATGGTGCAACAAGCATACAGACATTATTTAAGGTTACAATTCCTATGGTAATGCCTTCTATTACGATTTGTACCTTCCTTACTTTATCGAACAGCTTTAAGCTCTATGACCAGAACTTGGCTTTAACAGCTGGCGCTCCGGGTCACAAGACAGAAATGGTAGCTTTAAATATTGTTAACTCTTTCTATGGCAGAACTGGATTTGAAGGTGTAGGCCAGGCGAAAGCTTTGATATTCTTTGTAATTGTGGCACTTGTAGGCTTAATGCAAGTAGTCTTCACTAGAAAGAGGGAGGTAGAGCAATAATGGGAAGTAAAAAAGCAAAGCAAAAAATGAGCATGGGGCAGTGGGGAATATTCTGCTTGTTATGTGTATTGGTAGTCGTATTTTTATATCCAATCCTGTTTATTATCATCAACTCTTTTAAAGGTAAATTTTTTATCAGCAAGGATCCTTTTTCTATTCCAAGCGGGGATGCTTTTGTAGGAATTACTAATTATGTTACCGGACTGACAAAGACAGGATTCTTAAGTGCAATTGGCTGGTCATTCTTTATCACTATTATTTCAGTTGGATTGATTGTGCTGTTTACTTCCATGACAGCTTATTATATTACCAGAGTGCAGTCAAAGATATCTACTGCTTTGTATTATGTATTTGTATTCTCAATGGTAGTTCCATTCCAGATGGTAATGTTTACGATGTCCAGCTTGGCAGATAAGTTAAGATTAAATAATCCAATTGGTATGTGCCTTTTGTATTTGGGCTTTGGAGCCGGTCTGTCAGTATTTATGTTTAGTGGTTTCGTAAAATCCATTCCATTGGAAATTGAAGAGGCATCTATGATTGATGGATGCAACCCTCTTCAAAATTATTTTGGAGTCGTATTTCCGATTTTAAAGCCAACTGCAATCACTGTTGCGATTTTGCAGGCAATGTGGGTATGGAATGACTATTTATTGCCATATTTGGTAATTGGTCTGTCTACAAATTATAAAACAATACCTGTAGTAGTTCAGATGCTGGTAGGATCTAATGGTAATAAAGATATGGGTGCAATGATGGCTATGTTGGTTCTGGCAATTGTTCCAATCGTAATCTTTTATCTTACCTGTCAGAAATATATCATCGAAGGCGTTGTTGCCGGAGCTGTTAAGGGTTAATGGAGGAAAACATGAGAAAGAGCGGTGTTTTATTACCAATTTCCAGTATTCCGTCAAAGTACGGAATCGGCACCTTCGGTGCAAAGGCATATGAGTTTGTTGATTTATTAGAAAAAGGCGGGCAGAGCTATTGGCAGATTCTGCCCTTGGGGCCGACTGGGTATGGGGATTCTCCGTACCAGTCTTTCTCCACGTTTGCTGGTAATCCTTATTACATTGATTTGGAAGAATTGATTCAGGAAGGCTTATTAACCAAAAAGGAATGTGATAAATATGATTTTGGTGACAATGCAGCTTATGTGGATTATGAAAAAATCTATAATGCCAGATTTGAAGTATTGAGAAAGGCATTTTCCAGGTTTGACTTAAGCAATACTCTCTATAATAATTTTGTTAAGGAAAACAGCTATTGGCTGGAAGATTATGCCTTGTTTATGGCAGTTAAGAATTCTTTTGGCGGTGCCGGCTACAATGAGTGGGATGAAGATATCAAGACACGTCAGAAGTATGCTCTGAAGGCTTATGGAGAAAAGTATAAGGATGAGGTTGATTTCTACAAATTCCAACAGTACTATTTCATGAAGCAGTGGACTGCGCTGAAAGAATATGCTAATGAAAAAGGGATTGAAATTATTGGAGATATTCCTATTTATGTGGCATTTGACAGCTCTGATACATGGGCGAATCCACAGCTGTTCCAGTTTGATGAGACGCTTACACCGATTGCAGTAGCAGGCTGTCCGCCGGATGCTTTTTCCAAAACAGGGCAGTTATGGGGCAATCCACTTTATAAATGGGCCTATCATAAGGAAACCGGTTATGAATGGTGGGTAAAGCGCATGGCTTACTGTTATCAGTTATATGATGTAGTGCGCATCGATCACTTTAGGGGGTTTGATGAGTATTATGCTATTCCTTACGGTGATGAAACAGCAGAGTTTGGCCAATGGGAAAAGGGACCTGGCTATGATTTGTTTAAAGTGATTAAGGAAAAGCTGGGACAAAAGGATGTCATTGCAGAGGATCTTGGATTCTTGACAGAAACAGTTATTAAGCTGGTAAAGAAGACCGGATATCCGGGAATGAAAATTATGCAGTTTGCTTTTGATTCCAAAGAGGAAAGCGATTATTTACCTCATAATTATGATAAGAACTGTGTAGTATATACCGGAACTCATGATAATGACACAATTATGGGCTGGTGGTCAACTTTTGCAAAAAGTGATAAGGCATTTGCAAAAAAATATTTAAATATTCGCTCCAATAAGGATATCTATAAAGCATTCGTAAGAGCTTGTATGGCAAGTGTGGCTGATACTGCAATTATTCCAATGCAGGATTATTTAGGATTAGGGTCTGAGGCAAGAATCAATATACCCTCTACTTTAGGGAATAATTGGAAGTGGCGTTTGTTAGACGGTCAGTTTACGGAAGAACTGGCAGAAGAGATATATGACATTACAAAGCTTTATTATCGTTTGTAAAAATTTGATGGACGGTGGGGAAGGCGTTTATGGAGCAGGTAACGATTAAGGATATTGCAAGAATATGCGGTGTAGGCATTAGTACAGTATCCCGTGCTATAAATAATCATCCCGACATTAATCCGGAAACAAAAAGTATGATTAACAGAGTCATTAGGGAGCAGGGATATGTACCTAATAATAGTGCGAGAAATTTAAAGCGTACCGAAGCAAAGAATATAGCTGTATTAGTAAAAGGAATGAGCAATCCCTTTTTTACAAGCATGGTGAAATCCATTGAAAAGGAAATTAAGCAAAAAAAATATGCAATGGTATTGCATCAAGTAGAATATGAGGAAGATGAAATTGATGTAGCCTTGGAGCTTGTAAAGGAGAAACGGCTAAAGGGAATTATATTTCTAGGCGGATATTTTAAGCATTCCTCGGAAAAGCTGGAATATTTGAATGTACCCTTTATTCTAAGCACGTCAGGAGGTATTGCAGAAGTATCAAGTAAAACCATGTATTCTACCATATCAGTGGATGATATGAAAGAGAGTTATCGGATGGTAGATTATCTGATAAAGATCGGGCACAAAAAAATTGCAATGATTTCCGCTTCCCGACAGGATGAAAGTATCGGTAAACTGCGTTTAGAGGGGTATAAGATGGCATTAAAGGATCATCAGATTCCTTTCAGACCGGAACTGATCAGACCTATGGATCAGTCTTTGGAGCTTTATAGCATAGAGAACGGATATCAGGCAACGAAAAAGCTGTTAGCTTCCGGCGAAGAATTTACAGCCCTTTATGTAATTTCAGATATGATGGCAGTAGGAGCCTTAAGGGCTATTTATGAAGCTGGGAAAAAAGTGCCAGAGGATTATTCGGTAGCAGGCTATGATGGGATTGACATTGGGAAATATATTACTCCTACTATTACAACGGTGCATCAGCCGATTGAGGAAATGGCAAAGGAAACGATTGGATTGCTGTTTGATATCATTGCAGGAAAAAAGCAACATCAGCATAAAGTTTTTTCAGGCGAGATTGTAGTTCGTGAATCCACGAAAAGCATATAAAAAGCGAGAGGCGCATATGCGCCTCTCCTTTTTATATGCTTTTTCAAAGAACATATTTAAATCATATTTGAATTATGATAAGCGGGGTCCTTTGTAACTTCTTTATCAAACCAATATGGAGGGATATAAGAAACGGCAGCTTCTTCATTAGGAAATTCCACTTCTGCCATGATGAGAGGAGCATGTATACCTTCGAAAATGTCTAATTCAATCGTAAGACCATTTTTTTCCGGAAGGTAGTGCCTGGTTTTTTGTATTACATTGCCGTCAGCTTTTTCCTTTAAATGCATATAGGCTTCCTTTGTCAAGGGAAGGTTATATTCCTCACGAATCATAAGACCACTCCCTTTATAAGTAAGAAAGTATTCGTTCCCTTCCCGCCGGATTCGAATAACTGGAGCAGTGCATAAATAAGCTTGCTCTAAATGCTTTTTGGGGTAGTTTTCCAGTTGGTCGGGAAGGGATTTGATTAAAAATTTCCGTTCTATCTCCATGAAAGAATCTCCTGTCTGGTTTTTATTGTTATCAGTATAACATATATGGGAGAAAAAATACTAGTTATTATGTAGCTGCTAACAAAAAGGCAGCCCACCTAAAAAAACTCTGAGAGCTCTGGCATTTCGATACACAGTTGGAGCCGTCATCTCATAGAAAAGCCTTCCGGGCCTTGATGAAAACGCCAGTCCTTACGCACCGTATTTGGGTGCGTTAGTACTGCTGCGTTTTCATAGAGCGGGAGCGTGCCCGGAAGGCTTTTCTATGAGATGACGGCTCCAACGTCCCCCCTCCAATTCCCCCTCACAATTTTTTTCTCCCCCACATTCATTGAAAATCCTCCCCCACTTTAGTATAATAAACAAAAAACAATCCAGATTACAAAATAGAATTAGAAAGGAAATAAGAAATGAACAAGGTATGCGTATTTTTTGGAACAGGCTTTGAAGAAATCGAAGCGCTGACGGTAGTGGATTTATTAAGAAGGGCAGCTATTGATGTATCTATGGTGTCCATTACGGGAGAAAAAAGGGTGGAAAGCTCCCATAAGATTTGGGTGGAAATGGATATGCTGATTGAAGAAGTGGATTTTTCCCAGGTGAATATGATCGTGCTTCCGGGAGGGATGCCCGGCACAAAGAATCTGGAAGCATGTCAGCTTCTTATGGAGCAGATAGAGAAATTTCATGAGGAAGGGAAATATCTTTCTGCGATTTGTGCTGCTCCCAGTATTTTCGGACATCGGGGAATGCTGAAAGGAAAAAGTGCCTGCTCCTATCCGGATTTTGAAAGCCATTTAGAAGGAGCGCAGGTAACAAGAAATCCGGTAGAGATAGCAGGGAATATCATTACAAGCAGGGGAATGGGAACGGCAATTGAGTTTGGCCTGGCAATCGTGGCAAGAATGAAGGATGAAGAGACGGCAAAAGAGCTTTCAAAGAAAATCATATATGGATAAAAGATATTTTCTAAAAAAACTGTAAAATTTGTAAAAATTTTGCAGTTTTTTTGCTTTTTCATTCGTATTATATATAGAAGGATAAAAAAGAAATATGCAGGGACTAATCAGACTGACTTTTTTTGCTGTTTATTCGTCTAAATAATAATAGTATGAAAGAAAAAGCTTTATCAAAGCAGGATGGAAAGGAGACGGACAATGAATCGGATTTTAATTTTTGATAAGGATAAGGAACTGGCAGAGTTTGTCGGTTTCTATCTGGCAGGAGAAGGATACGAAGTATGGAAGGCATACGAGGAAGAGGAAGCTTTCTGTATAATTGGCAGGGAGAGGATTCAGCTTCTTATTACGGATATGGAAGAAAAGGAGCAGACAAGCCTGGCATTTATCAGTCGGGTAAGAGATGGTTTTGATCTGCCTATCATTATATTATCCAATCAGGGGGATGAAAGGCATAAAGTGCTGGGACTTAGCGGAGGCGCCGATGATTATCTGGTGAAGCCCTGCAGTATTTTGGAACTGGTGGCAAGAATCAAAGCCCAGCTGCGCCGTTATATACAATTGACTTGTGCAGATAAAAAAGAAGCGGTTACTTTTCGGGTAGGAGAGCTGTACATAGATGATGATAGGAAAAAAGTGACAGTAGAAGGAAATGAAGTAAGGCTTACTCCGATTGAATATAAAATATTGAAGCTCTTAGTGGAAAAGCATGGAAAAGTACTGTCCATCAATCAGATTTATGAGAGCATCTGGCATATGCGGGCAGTGGGTGCGGACAATACAGTGGCAGTCCATATCCGTCATATTCGGGAAAAAATTGAAAGGAATCCTAAAAATCCTCAGTACCTTCAGGTTGTATGGGGTGCAGGATATCGAGTGGGTTAAAAGGAAGTAACAGTTCAGCCTGCCTGGGATGAGAGCACATTTGGAAAACGTTGAGCCGGCAGCACTGTTACAAAAGGAATATAAAAAACAGAAATGGTACTGGAAATCATTAGTATGCCATGCTATGATAGTGTCAGACAGCAGGCTGCTAAGATGTCCGGTTTCTTCCGGAGATGGGAGTGCACCTGCAATATTGGCAAAGAAGGAGTAGCTTTATGATTTTCAAGTATGTGTATGGAACACCTATCGAAACAGATGCGGTAGTAGAGCAGATAGAAGGGGCAGAGCAATCCATGCCCTTTTTTGCTGTAAAAGAAGAAGAGAAGACTATAAGCTTTTCTTATAGGATGGAGGAAGAGGATATCGTATATGGCCTTGGAGAAAATGTAAGGGGAATGAATAAAAGAGGATTTCTCTATATAAGCAGCTGCAGCGACGATCCCTGCCACAGAGAGGATACCAATTCCCTGTATGGCGCCCACAATTTTATCCTTCTTTCCGGGAAGGAATTGTTTGGTGTTTTTGTGGACTTTCCGGGAAAGGTAACCTTTGATATCGGTTATACGAAAAGGAATGAACTGTCCATTCGGATTGAGGAAGAAAATCTGGTATTTTATGTCATTACAGGCGAAACAGAAAAGGAAATCGTAAAAGCCTTCCGAAAAATGATTGGACAAAGCTACATTGCCCCAAAATGGGCATTGGGTTATGGACAGAGCCGCTGGAGCTATATGAATGAAGAGGAGATTAGAGAAGTAGTAAAAGAACACAGAGAAAACCGGATTCCTTTGGACAGTGTTTATATGGACATAGACTATATGGAGCGCTATAAGGACTTTACGATAAATCAAGAAGCATTTCCGGATTTTGATGTATTTTGCCGGGAGATGAAGGAACAGGGCATTCATCTGGTTCCCATCATTGATGCTGGCGTAAAGATAGAAGAAGGCTATGAGATTTATGAAGAAGGCTTGAAAAAGGGATATTTCTGCAAAAAGGAAGACGGAAAAGAATTCGTGGCAGGTGTATGGCCTGGAAAAGTCCATTTTCCGGATATGCTGAATGAAGAGGCCAGGAGCTGGTTTGGGAAAAAGTATAAGATACTTTTGGATCAGGGAATCGAAGGCTTTTGGAACGATATGAATGAACCGGCAATTTTCTATTCGGAGGATCATCTGGCAGAAGTATTTAAAGAGCTTTCCAAGCTTCAAGGGGAGAATCTTGACATTTACAAGTTTTTCCATATGAAGGACCTGGTGTTAGGAGTTGCTAACAATCCAAAGGATTATCAGTCCTTTTACCATCAGTATAAGGGGCAAAAAATCCGTCATGATAAGGTTCATAACCTGTACGGTTATTATATGACAAGAGCGGCGGGAGAAGCATTTGAGGAGCTGGAGCCGGAGAAAAGAATACTGATGTTTTCCAGAGCCTCCTATATAGGAATGCATCGTTACGGCGGAATATGGACGGGCGATAATATGTCATGGTGGTCCCACCTGCTATTAAATATCCGTATGATGCCTGCCTTGAATATGTGCGGCTTTTTGTTTACGGGAGCGGACTTGGGAGGCTTTGGGGCCCATGTTACGGAAGACTTACTGCTTCGTTGGTTAGCATTTGGTATTTTTACGCCGTTGATGCGCAATCATTCTGCAATGGGAACAAGAAGGCAGGAAGCATATCAGTTTGAGGACAAGAAGGCATTTGCGGATTTAATAGGAATCCGTTATGGAATCCTTCCGTATATTTACAGTGAATATATGAAAGCGTCCTTAAGAGGAGAAATGATGTTTAGGCCGCTGGCATTTGATTATCGGGAAGATGACTTTGCAAAAAGGGTGGAGGATCAGCTTCTGGTAGGCGACAGCATTATGATAGCGCCTGTACATGAACAAAATGCAAAGGGCAGATATGTGTATCTTCCTGAGAAGATGAAACTGGTTAAAATGAAAAGCCTGACAGATAGAGAGGAACAGATTATGGAAAAGGGACATCATTATATAGATGTTGCTTTGGATGAAGTAATACTTTTTATCCGTCCTGATAAAATACTTCCTCTATCGAAAGGCGGACAATGCGTGGAAGAAGTGGACTTTGAACAGTTAGAGTTTTTAAGCTTTGTGGAAACGGAAGCTTCCTATGAGCTTTATACGGATGACGGGTTTACAAAGGAGTATGACAGAGCAGAACATTTCAAGACCTTTACAGTAAATAAATAGAAGGCATTTGATTCTCAGAAGCCAGAAAGGAACAAAATGAATATTAAAATAAGGCCTTACGAAGAAAAAGATTTACCTGAGATAATTGAAATCTGGAATGAGGTTGTGGAAGAAGGCAATGCATTTCCACAGGAAGAGCTTTTGAACGCCCGGACCGGAAAACAATTTTTTGCCTCTCAGACATACAGCGCCGTAGCGGTAAATACGGATACTGGCAATGTTTGTGGATTATATATACTACATCCTAACAATTTAGGACGGTGCGGTCATATATGCAATGCAAGCTATGCGGTCAGTTTGGCAAGCAGAGGACTGCATATTGGTGAAAAATTAGTTTCGGATTGTTTGCTCCAGGGAAAGCGTCATGGTTTTCAGATATTGCAGTTCAATGCAGTAGTAGCTACGAATCTTCATGCACGCCATCTTTATGAACGGCTGGGATTCATTCAATTAGGAACCATTCCTAACGGCTTTCGCATGAAAGACGGGCGGTATGAAGATATATGTCCTTATTATCATGAACTTTAAATTTTAGATTAGCTTTTGAGGGATGATGGAAGCTCAGGCCAAACGGATATAAACAATAAAATGACTAGAATCGAAAAATGAATCCAAAATATTGACATCCCGCCAGGAACGTGATAAGATAACAACAATTCAATATGTTAAACCGTTGAAGCGGAGGTAACGGCAATGATGCCTATACAGAGAATCCGTGGTGCTGAGAACCGGGTAAGAAACAAGTTGTCAAATGGACCGCTGAGGGTGCAGTCAAATGCGTTTTGCGCAAAGTATTCTGCAACGTGGAGGCATACGTCAGTTGCCAGGAATATGTTGGTATTCTGCTAAGTGCATGGGGTCATTCCCGTGAATACAAGGTGGCACCGCGGATAAAAGCAAATGTTGTATTTATTCGTCCTTGATAGAGCACATGCTCTGTCAAGGGCGTTTTTGTTTTGTGTATACCGCTTAGAAGTACGGAAAAATCAAATAAAAACCTGCCAAATAGAGCCAGAGAGCATTATAGGAGGAAAAAAGCCATGAAATTTTCACCAAACCTAGAGGATGTGAAGGAAATTGCCGCCACCGGTAAGTACAAGGTGCTGCCGGTCAGCTGTGAAATTCTGTCGGATATCTGTACGCCAATTGAAGCTATGAAGATACTGAAGAATGTATCCACCCATTGTTATATGCTGGAATCGGTTGCAGAGAAAGAAAAGTGGGGACGTTATACGTTTCTGGGATTTGACCCGAAGCTGGAAATTACCTGTATAGACGGCGAAATGAAAGCAGGTAATATTAGTTTCAAGACAGATGCTCCATCGGAGTTCCTGCGCCAGATTCTTGCTGATTATAAAAGCCCCCGTTTTGACTATCTGCCTTCCTTTACGGGGGGACTGGTGGGCTACTTTGCTTATGACTATCAGGGATACAGAGAACCGGCTGTCAGAACGAAGGTATGGGATACAGAGGATTTTAAAGATGTGGATTTGATGCTTTTTGATAAAGTAATCGCCTTTGATAACTTCCGCCAGAAAATTATTTTAATCGTCAATATGACTTTGGAGGATATTGAGGTTGGATATAACAAGGCGGTTATGGAGCTGAAACAGCTATGCGGCCTGCTGCATACGGGGAAAAAGAAAGAGGAACCGGGAGGAAGGCTTTTAGGAGAGGTCATGCCCTTGTTTGATAAAGAACGATACTGTCATATGGTAGAAAAGGCAAAGCACCATATCCGGGAAGGAGATATTTTTCAAATCGTGCTTTCCAACCGCTTAAGCGCACCTTTTGAGGGAAGTTTATTTGACACATACCGGGTTCTTCGCACCATCAATCCTTCACCGTATATGTTCTACTTTTCAGGAACGGATGTGGAGGTTGCGGGAGCCTCTCCGGAAACGCTTGTGAAACTGGAAAATGGCATACTTCATACCTTTCCTCTTGCTGGAACGAGGCCAAGAGGAAAAACAGAAGAGGAAGACCAGGCATTAGAAGCAGAGCTTCTTGCAGATAAAAAAGAGCTTGCTGAGCACAATATGCTGGTGGATCTTGGACGGAATGATTTGGGAAAAATCAGCAGGTTCGGCACTGTGCAGGTTGAGAAGCTGCACTCCATTGAGCGTTATTCCCATGTGATGCACATTGGTTCCACGGTCAGAGGTGAAATCTCAGAGAAGTTTGACGCACTGGATGCCATTGAAGCGGTGCTTCCGGCAGGCACTCTTTCCGGTGCACCTAAAATCAGGGCCTGTCAGCTGATTGGCCAGTTGGAAAATAATAAGCGGGGTATTTACGGCGGTGCTATTGGATACATTGATTTTACCGGTAATATGGATACCTGCATTGCCATCCGCATTGCTTATAAGAAAAACGGCAGGGTGTTTGTCAGAAGCGGAGCAGGCATTGTGGCAGATTCCGTGGCGGAAAAAGAATATGAAGAATGTATTAACAAAGCAAAAGCGGTTATCAATGCCTTAAAGCTTGCAGAGGAGGAAGAAATATGATTTTACTGATTGATAATTACGATAGTTTTTCCTATAACCTCTATCAGCTTATTGGAGAAATAGAGCCTGATATCAGGGTCATTCGGAATGATGAAATGACCATACAGGAAATAAGGGAGCAAAAACCTGACCGCATCATCCTTTCACCAGGACCCGGCAGGCCGGAGGAGGCAGGTATCACCATGGAAGCTGCAAAGATTCTCGGAAGGGATATTCCCATTTTGGGCGTCTGTCTGGGACATCAGGCTATCTGTGCAGCTTTTGGCGCAACGGTTACTTATGCAAAAGAGCTGATGCACGGAAAGCAATCAGAGGTGATATTCCATACAGACTGCCCGATATTTAAAGGATGTCCCGAAAGGGCGCCGGTTGCCCGCTATCATTCTTTGGCAGTGGATGGGGATACCATTCCGGAAGAATTGAAAGTGACTGCCGTTACAGAGGATGGTGAAGTAATGGCTGTCTGCCACAAGGAATATCCTATTTTCGGCGTGCAGTTTCATCCGGAATCCATTATGACCCCTGATGGAAAAATGATGTTAACTAATTTTATAAAGGAGATAAAGCTATGATCAAAGAAGCAATTGTTAAAATCGTAAATAAAGAGGACCTTACTTATGATGAGGCATATACCGTAATGAATGAAATTATGAGCGGTGAGACCACGCCTACCCAGAACGCAGCATTCCTTGCTGCCCTTTCCACAAAAAGCACAAGAGCGGAAACAACCGATGAAATTGCCGGATGTGCAGCAGCCATGAGAGATCATGCCGTGAAAGTGGAAACCGATATGGAATTGTTTGAAATTGTAGGAACCGGAGGAGATAATGCCCACAGCTTTAATATTTCCACCACCTCTGCCCTTGTGTGTGCTGCAGGCGGCATGAAGGTAGCCAAGCACGGCAATCGGGCAGCCTCTTCACTGTGTGGAACGGCAGACTGTCTGGAAGCCTTAGGGGTAAATATCCAGCAAAGTCCCCAAAGATGTATAGAATTGTTAAAGGAAGTGGGCATGTGCTTTTTCTTTGCACAGAAATATCATACTTCCATGAAGTATGTAGGCCCTATCCGAAAGGAGCTTGGCTTCCGGACCGTATTCAATATTCTTGGGCCTCTTACCAATCCCGGCAGTCCCGCCATGCAGCTTCTGGGCGTATATGATGAATATTTGGTAGAGCCTCTGGCACAGGTACTCATAAGCCTTGGAGTGAAGCGGGGAATGGTGGTATACGGTCAGGAAAAGCTGGATGAGATTTCCATGTGTGCTCCCACTACGGTTTGTGAGATTCAAGATGGCTGGTTCAAATCCTACGTCATCACACCGGAACAATTTGGTTTGAAACGCTGCACCAAAGAAGATCTTGCCGGAGGGACGCCTGAGGAAAATGCCAATATCGTCCGGGCGATTTTAAATGGAGAAAAGGGACATAAACGCAATGCGGTCTTAATGAACGCAGGAGCAGCTCTTTATATTGGCGGGAAGGCAGAAAGCATACAGGATGGTATTTTGCTTGCGGCAGAGTTGCTCGATTCCGGTAAGGTAATGGAAACGCTTGAAAAGTTGATTGAGGTAAGCAACCGCCCGGAGGTGGAAGAATGACCATATTGAATCAGCTTGCCGACTATGCAAGAGAGCGGGTGGAGCAGGCCCAAAGGAAAATATCTGCGGAAGAAATCAAAAAACAGGCTCGGTGCCTTCCAAAAGGTGAATTTTCCTTTGAACAAGAAATCAAAAAGCAGGGGCTTTCTTTTATCTGTGAATGCAAAAAAGCATCTCCGTCAAAAGGAATGATTGCTCCGGAGTTTCCGTATCTGCAGATTGCCAGAGAATATGAGGCGGCAGGAGCCGATTGTATTTCCGTGCTGACAGAGCCAAAATGGTTCCTTGGCAGCAATGCTTATCTGAAGGAAATTGCAGATGCAGTTTCGATTCCCTGTCTGAGAAAGGATTTCACTGTAGATGAATATATGATTTACGAAGCAAAACTGCTTGGAGCATCTGCAGTGCTGCTGATTTGTTCTATATTGGATGCGGAACAGATGAAGGAATATATTGGCATATGTGATGAGCTGGGAATGTCGGCACTGGTAGAGGCCCATGACGAAGAGGAAATACAAATGGCGCTGAAGGCGGGGGCACGTATGATTGGTGTCAACAATCGCAATCTTAAGGATTTTTCCGTGGATGGAGAAAACAGCCGCAGGCTCCGTAAAAGCATACCGAAAGAGGTTCTATTTGTGTCCGAAAGCGGCATCCGCAGTGCCCGGGATATAGAAAAGCTTCGTGAGATTGGCGCAGATGGGGTATTGATTGGGGAAACGCTGATGAGAGCCATAGATAAAAAGGCAGAGCTTGCCAGGCTGCGGGGTGCGGTATGACAAACATTAAGCTTTGTGGGCTTTCAAGACCTTGTGATATAGAGGCTGTGAATGAACTGAAGCCGGAGTATATCGGGTTTGTGTTCGCATCGAAAAGTAAACGGTATGTGAGCATGGAAAAGGCTTTTGAATTAAAAAGAGAATTACATCCTGAAATCAAGGCAGTGGGAGTATTTGTAAATGAAAATCTCGAAACGGTTAGGGAATATATAGAAAGAGATATTATTGATGCTATTCAGCTCCATGGTGAGGAATCAAAAGAGTATATCAGGCAGCTGCGGACATATACGAATAAACCCATTATCAAGGCTTTTTCCATTGCCGGGGAACAGGATATAGGAGCCGCAAATGCAAGCAATGCAGATTACGTGCTTCTTGATTCCCAAACAGGCGGTACCGGCACAGTATTTGACTGGAGCCTGCTTAAAAAGATCAATCGCCCATATTTTCTTGCCGGCGGACTTACTGTCCATAATGTGGGATATGCAGTAAGTGTGTTACAGCCCTATGGGGTGGATGTCAGTTCCGGTATTGAAAGCAATGGCTATAAAGATAAAAATAAGATGACGGCATTTGTTTCTGCTGTCAGAAAGGAAGGAAAAAAATGACAAATCCAAACGGACGTTTCGGTATCCATGGAGGACAGTATATTCCCGAAACATTGATGAATGCTGTAATTGAATTGGAAGAAGCATATAATCATTATAAAAATGATCCTGAATTTAACAAGGAATTGAATGAACTTTTAAACGAATATGCCGGAAGACCTTCCAGACTTTATTATGCTGAGAAAATGACCAATGACCTGGGAGGAGCCAAAATTTATTTGAAACGGGAAGAGCTTAATCACACTGGTTCCCATAAAATCAATAATGTGCTGGGACAGGCGCTGCTTGCAAAGAAAATGGGCAAGACCCGCCTGATAGCGGAAACAGGAGCCGGACAGCATGGGGTTGCCACAGCAACGGCGGCGGCTTTGCTGGGGATGGAGTGCGTTGTTTTTATGGGAGAAGAAGATACCATTCGACAGGCATTGAATGTATATCGTATGCGCCTGCTTGGAGCAGAAGTGATTCCGGTAAAATCAGGAACCGGAACGTTAAAGGATGCTGTTTCGGAAGCAATGCGTGAATGGACTTCCCGCATTGCCGATACCCATTATTGCCTCGGCTCGGTTATGGGCCCTCATCCCTTTCCTACTATTGTACGTGATTTTCAGGCAGTCATTTCCAAAGAAATCAAGGAACAGATACTGGAAAAGGAGGGAAGGCTTCCGGATGCGGTAATTGCCTGCGTAGGAGGCGGCTCTAATGCTATTGGCAGTTTTTATCATTTCACGGAAGACAAGGACGTAAGGCTCATAGGCTGTGAAGCGGCAGGAAGAGGAATTGATACCTTTGAAACCGCAGCAACTATGAATACTGGCAGGGTCGGTATTTTTCATGGAATGAAATCCTATTTCTGTCAGGACGAATATGGACAGATTGCCCCTGTATATTCTATTTCTGCCGGATTGGACTACCCCGGTGTGGGGCCGGAGCACGCATATCTGCATGACATAGGAAGGGCAGAGTATGTGCCGGTAACGGACGAGGAAGCAGTATGTGCTTTTGAGTATCTGGCAAAGATGGAGGGAATCATCCCTGCCATTGAGTCCGCCCATGCAGTTGCCTATGCCCTTAAGATTGTACCTAAGATGGAAAAGGACCGGATTGTGGTTATTACCATATCCGGCAGGGGAGATAAGGATTGTGCTGCAATTGCCCGTTATAGAGGGGAGGATATTTATGAGTAAGATAAAATCAGCTTTTGAAAATGGAAAGGCATTTATTGCTTTTATTACCTGCGGCGACCCTGATTTGGAAACTACTGCCGCAGCGATTCGTGCGGCGGTGGAAAACGGCGCCGATCTTATTGAACTGGGCATTCCCTTTTCCGATCCTACTGCGGAAGGGCCGGTTATTCAGGCAGCCAATCTTCGTGCCTTAAAGGGTGGCGTTACTACAGATAAAATTTTTTCATTTGTCAAAGAGCTTCGAAAAGATATCAAAGTGCCCATGGTATTTATGACTTATGCCAATGTAGTATTTTCTTATGGTGCCAAGCGGTTTCTTTCAGCCTGCAGGGAAGCGGAGATGGATGGTCTGATTCTGCCGGATCTGCCCTTTGAGGAAAAAGAGGAATTTCTGCCTGTCTGCCATGAGTACGGTGTGGATTTGATATCTTTGATTGCTCCCACCTCAGCAAACCGCATTGCCAGGATTGCAAAGGAAGCGGAGGGATTTTTATATATCGTATCCTCCCTTGGGGTTACTGGAATGCGAAGTGAAATAAAGACAGACTTAAAAGCCATTGTTCAGGTGGTCCGTCAAAACAGTCATATTCCCTGCGCAATTGGTTTTGGTATTTCCACTCCGGAACAGGCAAAGAAGATGGCGGATATTTCTGATGGTGCCATTGTGGGCTCAGCAATTATAAAATTGTTGGAAAAATACGGAAAAGATGCACCGGGTTATATTGGAGAATATGTGAAGTCCATGAAAGACGCTCTGTAAGGTATTATTTTCGCCAAAAATCAAGAAAAATGATAACAAAAATTACCAACATAAAAAGATTTTATCGGCTAATAATAATACCAAGATAAGTGATAAACATTCAGCAAAGGACATCATTCCAATGGAATATGTCAATAGCGGATGATGTCCTTATCTGAAAATAGATAAAAGAAATTAAAATTACGGAGGTGAATAACAATGGCAAGTAACAGTTCTAATTCTATGCAGGTACCAGAAGCTAAGGCTGCAATGGATCGTTTTAAGACAGAGGTTGCTTCTGAACTTGGTGTAAACTTAAAAGAAGGTTACAACGGCGACTTAACTTCTAAGGAAGCTGGAAGCATTGGCGGCGAAATGGTTCGTAGAATGATCAAAAAACAAGAAGAACAAATGAAATAAATGCAGTAAATAAAGGCAGGGCGGTTTCGTAAGAAGCCGTCCTGTCTTTACTTTCACGAAAAATTCTGTTTTCAAAAGATATCCCCTTCCCTCCATTCATTGTCAAATCTGGAAAAATGGTGTAAGATAGCAATGACAGATAACGATAACAAAAAATTCCCATATAAACAGGGAGATGAGGAGAAGATTATGAAGAAAAAATGGATTTCACTATTTATGGTAGCAGTATGCATGCTTGTATTCCTGACAGGATGCGGGCAGACAGAATCAGAACAGGAAATGCAAACAGAAAAAACAAATACGCAAGACGCAGAAACGGAAAATGCTAATCCGGAGAAATCAATAGCAGAAAATGTCAATACGGATGAAACGGAAACGGGAAATGCGAATGCAGATGAAACAGAAACGGAAGGCACAATAGCAGAAGATACAATCGTGGTAGCCTCCCTGAAGGGACCTACCTCCATGGGGCTTGTAGGCTTGATGGATAAAGCAGAAAAAAAGGAAACAGAAGCCTCCTATGAATTCGTAATGGAGACAGCGGCGGATACCATTCTGCCTATGGTCTTAAAGGGAGAAGTGGACATAGCATTGATTCCGGCAAATGTTGCCAGTGTCCTGCATAATAGGGCATTGGAAACGGCAGCAGAAAGCGACATTGTAGTCATTGATATTAACACATTGGGCGTTCTTTATCTGGTAACAGGAAGAGAGGACATTTCCACCATGAAGGATTTGGCGGGAAAGACGATTTATCTGACTGGAAAGGGAACCACGCCAGAGTATGTATTAAACTATCTGCTTGCAGAAAATCAGGTGGAGGATGTAACTTTGGAATATAAATCAGAAGCTACTGAGGTGGCAGCAGTGCTTAAGGAGAATCCAGAAGCAATCGGACTTTTGCCACAGCCCTTTGTAACGGCTGCCTGTACCCAGAATGAAGCCCTGTCTGTAGTGCTGGATCTCAATGAAGAGTGGACAGCCCTTCAGGGAGAATCCGGCAGCAGTCTGGTGACTGGAGTAACCATTGCAAGAAAGGCATTTGTGGAAGAACATAGTGAGTTGGTAAAGCAGTTCATGACGGAACATAAAGAAAGCATTGCATATGTGAATGCAAACCCCAAGGAAGCAGCAGCCCTTGTGGTAAAGGCAGGAATCGTGGAAAAGGAAGCCATTGCCGAAAAAGCAATTCCCAATTGCAATCTTGCCTATTTGGATGGTGAGGATATGAAGCAGGCATTAGCAGGTTATCTGGAGGTGCTGTATAATCAGAATCCGGATTCAGTAGGAGGCGTGCTGCCACAGGAAGAATTCTATTACGAATAGGAGTTTATATGAAGCAGATGGAATCCATGAAAAAAAAGAATCCATGGAAGAGATTGGGCATTATTCTGTTTTGGCTCTTAGTATGGCAGGGAATGCAGTTAGTGGTTGCTAATTCTATACTTCTGGCAGGTCCTATACAGGTTGCCCGGTATCTGATTTCTCATATGTTAAAAGCGGACTTCTGGCAGGTGGTGCTTTTGTCTGTAATGAGAATCGGCATGGGATTTCTGCTGGCTTTTTTGACGGGGATTCTTCTTGGAGCTGTCAGCTTTCGATGTTCCATTTTCAAAGAGCTGTCAGCTCCCGTAATCGGTGTTTTTAAATCCATTCCGGTTGCTTCTTTTGTAGTGCTTTTGTTGATCTGGTTTGGTTCGGGAAAGCTTTCTTACTTCTGCAGCTTTCTGGTTGCCTTTCCCAATGTCTATGAAAGTATTTTAACTGGTCTTGCCCAGCTTGACGGGAAAAGGCGGGAAATGATGGAGGTCTATCAGGTTTCTTTTCCCAAAAAAGTGATGTATCTGTATATCCCTGCCGTCTTTCCCTATTTAATGAACAGCTGCAAAACGTGCCTTGGCATGAGCATGAAATCCGGCGTGGCGGCAGAGGTCATCGGCACACCGGAGTTTTCCATTGGAGAACGGATTTATATGGCTAAGATTTATTTGGATACGCCGGGGGTGTTGGGCTGGACAGTGGTGGTGATTGCCATAAGCTTTCTTTTGGAAAGAGGATTTTTGTGGCTGCTTGGAAAGGCAGGAAGGGCAAAATGGTTCCTGAAGGGAAAGAGACGGGGATTTCATAACGGCAGGCAGGAAGGAAATGGGGTGCTTTCTGTGGAGCATGTAAGTAAAAGCTATGGAGACCATGTTGTGCTTGCAGGCTTTCACCAGCAGTTTGAACAGGGAGAAATTTATTGTCTGATGGGACAGTCTGGAATTGGAAAGACTACGCTTTTGAAAATACTGGCAGGAGTGGAGGATTTTGAGGAAGGAAGGATTTCTCCATGGAATCAGGGGACTGCTATGGTATTTCAGGACTGCAGATTGATTGAAAACCTGTCCGCTATAGAAAATGTAATGGTAACAGCAGGAAGAAACAGCAGCCTCACAAAGGAGACGGTGAAAAAAGAGCTTGTCCGCTTATTGCCAGAGGATAGTCTGAATAAACCGGTAAGCCAGTTGAGCGGCGGAATGCGGCGGCGGGTGGAGCTTGTCCGGGCGGTTATGGCAGGAGGAAACCTTTTGCTGTTGGATGAACCTTTTAGTGGACTTGATCGTGAAAATATTGAAAAGGCAATGACGTATATACGCGAAAAACGAGTGGGGAAGATAATCATTGCATCCACTCATTCCAAGGAAGAGTGTGCAGGATTACAGGGCATTCTGATTGCATTGTAGGAAATTTTCACATATTTGTAATTAAAAAATATTAAAATACCATTAAATTTCCAGAATTTAGTGAAGAAAGCAGACTTTCTACTTTTATTTTTAAAAGGTTTGTGCTATAATCGTAAAATGACTGTGATTGTGTAGAAAGATATGTCTCATGGCAGGATGGACTTATAATAAGGAGGAAATAAATAAATGAGTTTACAAGTAGAAAAATTAGAAAAGAACATGGCAAAGCTTACTGTGGAAGTACCGGCAGAGGAAATGGAAAAAGCAGTGGAAAAGGCTTACCAGAAAAATAAAGGACAAATCAGCATTCCGGGATTCCGTAAAGGAAAGGTTCCACGTGCAATGGTGGAAAAAATGTATGGAAAAGGAATCTTTTTAGAGGAAGCGGCAAATTCCGTGATCCCTTCCGCTTACGAAAAGGCTTTGGAGGAATGTGAAGAAGAAATCGTTTCTTCTCCGGAAATTGAAGTGGTGGAGCTTGTGCCGGAAAAGCCATTCATTTTTACTGCACTGGTAGCGTTAAAGCCGGAAATCGAGCTTGGAAAATACAAAGGCGTGACGGTAGAAAAAGCAGATACTGCTGTTAGCGAAGAAGAGGTTGCAGCGGAAATCGACAAAGAAAGAGAAAGAAATGCAAGGACCATTACGGTAGAAGACAGACCGGTAAAAGACGGTGATATGACAGTGATTGATTTTGAGGGCTTCGTGGACGGTCAGGCATTTGAAGGCGGCAAGGGGGAAAGCTATCCTCTTACCATTGGTTCCGGCGCATTTATCCCGGGCTTTGAGGAGCAGGTAGTAGGAGCAAAGCTGGAGGAAGAAATAGAAGTAAATGTTACCTTCCCGGAGGATTATCATGCAGAAGAGCTGGCTGGAAAAGCAGCTGTATTTAAAGTGACTGTAAAGGAAATCAAAGAAAAGGAGCTTCCGGAATTAGATGATGAATTTGCAACGGAGGTTTCTGAATTCGATACATTGGCAGAATACAAAGAAGACGTTCAGAAGAAATTGACAGAGAAAAAAGAGGAAGAAGCAAAAAATGCAAAGGAATCTAAAGTAATCGAGGCGATTGTTGAGGATTCCAAGATGGA
Source organism: Lachnospiraceae bacterium (assembly GCA_014804675.1). Lineage (GTDB taxonomy): Bacteria > Bacillota > Clostridia > Lachnospirales > Lachnospiraceae > RGIG3040. Next base: position 106,274 of record JAAUZH010000011.1, on the reverse strand, counting down.
GATTCCGGATGCCATGGTATCCACCACACAGAGACAAATGGTGGATGAATTTGCACAGCGGATTCAGATGCAGGGCCTGTCTCTTGAACAGTACTTCCAGTTTACCGGACTGACACCTGAAAAGATGTTGGAGCAGGTAAAACCCCAGGCGGAAGCAAGAATCAAATCCCGTCTTGTATTGGAAGCAGTTGTGAAAGCAGAAAATATTGAAGCAACAGAAGAAGACTTTGAGAAGGAAATCGAAAGAATGGCATCTGCATATCAGATGGAAGCTGACAAAGTAAAAGAAACGTTAGGAGAACATGGCAAGACGGAAGTCATGAAGGATTTAGCTGTTGCCAAAGCAGCAGAATTCGTAGTAGAGCACGCAAAGGAGAAATAGTAAGAGAGTGCTAACCTAATAAATATGTCAGGAGGATTTGTATATGAGTTTAGTACCAGTAGTCGTTGAACAAACAAGCCGTGGAGAAAGATCCTACGACATTTATTCCAGACTTTTAAAAGAAAGAATCATTTTTCTTGGCGAAGAAGTGAACGAAGTGACAGCAAGCCTGATCGTAGCCCAGATGTTATATTTAGAGTCAGAGGATACCAGCAAGGATATTCAGTTCTATATTAACAGCCCGGGGGGATCGGTTACTGCCGGAATGGCAATTTATGATACCATGCAGTATATCAAGTGTGATGTTTCCACGATTTGTATCGGGATGGCAGCAAGCATGGGAGCTTTCCTGTTGGCAGGAGGTACAAAGGGAAAGAGAATGGCCCTGCCTAATGCGGAGATCATGATTCATCAGCCACTTGGCGGCGCCCAGGGACAGGCAACGGAAATTGAAATTGCTGCAAAGCACATTTTATACACAAAAGAAAAGTTAAATAAGATACTGGCAGCCAATACGGGACAGGATTATGAGGTGATTGCAGCAGATACGGAAAGAGATAACTGGAAGTCTGCTGAAGAAGCAAAGGCATACGGTCTGATCGATGTGGTAATCGAGAACCGTGTGGATAAAGAAGAAAAATAAGGATTAGGAATTCAAAGGAGTGGAAAATGGCAGGAAAGAATGCAGATGATAAGATAAGATGTTCCTTCTGCAATAAAACTCAGGATCAGGTCCGGAAGCTGATTGCAGGGCCTGTAGGCGTCTATATTTGTGACGAATGTGTGGAGCTTTGTTCTGATATTATTGAAGAAGAGTACGAAGATGATGAAATCTGTGACGAATTGGATATCAATCTTTTGAAGCCGGTAGAAATCAAAGAATTTTTAGATGACTATGTAATTGGTCAGGAGGATGCCAAGAAGGTACTATCGGTAGCTGTATATAATCACTATAAAAGAGTGACTGCTCCAAAGGATTTGGATGTGGAGCTTCAGAAAAGCAACATTATCATGATTGGACCAACCGGATGCGGAAAGACATTTCTGGCCCAGACACTGGCAAAGATCATCAATGTTCCTTTTGCTATTGCAGATGCTACCACATTGACCGAGGCCGGATACGTAGGGGAGGATGTGGAAAATATTCTCTTAAAACTGATTCAGGCAGCAGAATATGATATTGAACGGGCAGAGCACGGTATTATTTATATTGACGAAATAGACAAGATTACCAAAAAAGGTGAAAATGTATCCATTACCCGGGATGTTTCCGGAGAAGGAGTGCAGCAGGCGCTTTTAAAGATCATAGAAGGCACCGTGGCCAGCGTGCCTCCTCAAGGCGGCAGAAAGCATCCCCATCAGGAATTACTGCAGATTGATACTTCCAATATTTTGTTTATTTGCAGCGGCGCTTTTGACGGATTAGAGAAGATCATTGAGACAAGACTGGATAAGAAATCCATTGGATTCAATGCAGATGTCACCCAGAAATCCAGCAGGGATTTAGGGGAGATATTTAAAGAGGTAACCCCTCAGGATCTGGTAAAATTTGGTCTGATTCCGGAGTTTGTTGGGCGTGTGCCTATCAATGTTTCTCTGGACGGACTGGATGAACAGGCTTTGATACGGATTCTGACAGAGCCAAAGAGCGCACTGATTAAGCAGTATCAAAAGCTCTTTGAGTTAGATGATGTAACGCTGAACTTTGAGCCGGATGCGATAGAGCTTGTGGCAAAGCAGGCATTGGAACGAAAGACAGGAGCAAGGGGACTTCGCTCCATATTGGAAAATATCATGACGGACATTATGTATGAGATACCGTCTGACGAAACGATTGAGAGCTGTTTGATTACAAAGGAAACAGTGCTTGGTGAAAGTGAGCCGTTGATCGTTCACAGGGAACCGGTAAAGAAAGCAAGATAACAGCAGGAGAAGAGGGTGTTGTGAATTCCACGACACCCTTTGCCATTAGGAGAGTGAAAACATCATGGAAGAACGAAAAAGAATGCCGGCAGTGGCATTAAGAGGGCTTACTATTTTTCCGGATATGATGATACATTTTGATTTAAGCAGGGAAAAGTCAAAGGCTGCTATTGAGCAGGCAATGATAGACGACCAGATGGTATTTCTGGTAACACAGAAGGAGTCGGAGGCAAAGGAAAGCAGCTTTGAGACCGTTTATCACGTAGGATGCACGGCAAAAATCAAACAGGTCATGAAAATGCCGGGACAGATCGTGCGGGTACTGGTGGAAGGAGCGGAAAGAGGAGAGTTAAAAGCCTTTACAGAAGAAGAGCCTTATCTGGAAGCAGAGTATGAGATTCTTTCAGAGTCAGATGATCTGGATTATGAAGTAAAGGAAGCAATGCTTCGCAGAGTAAAGGAATTGTTTCAGGAGTATTCTTCTTATTACAAGAAAAATGGAAAGAGTATCTTGAATAATTTTGATTACATGAGGGATTTGGGCAGGGCACTGGATCAGATTGCCATGAATGCCCCATTTTCTTATGAGAAAAAACAGCAGATACTGGAAACGTTGCCACTGAAAAACCGATATGAAATACTTGTTGCTTTATTGGAGCAGGAAATTGAAATCGCAAAAATTAAGACTGAACTTGCATCAGGAATACGGGAACGGATAGAAAAGAATCAGAAAAATTATATTTTAAGGGAGCAGCTGAATTATATCAAAGGAGAGCTTGGAGAAAGGGCCGATACGGATTCGGAAGCAGAGCAGTTTCGCAGTCAGCTGAAGAAACTGAAAGCTTCTAAGGGAGTAAAAGAAAAAATTGAAAAGGAAATTAAGCGGTTTGAAAATGTAGCGGGAAGCAGTTCGGAAAGCGTGGTGGAAAGAAGCTACATAGAAACATTATTGGAAATGCCCTGGGATAAGATGTCAAAAGACAGTCTGGATTTGGAAAAGGCAGAAAAAATATTAGATGAAGAGCATTATGGTCTGTCTAAGGTAAAAGAACGGATTCTGGAATTTTTGGCAGTGCGTGCTTTGACCAAAAAGGGTTCAAGCCCGATTATCTGTCTGGTGGGACCTCCCGGAACAGGAAAGACCTCCATTGCGAAAAGCATGGCAAAGGCACTGAACAAAAAGTATGTACGTATTAGTCTGGGAGGTATTCATGACGAGGCGGAAATCAGAGGGCACAGGAAGACCTATGTGGGTGCCATGCCCGGCAGGATTGCCATGGGCTTAAAGGAAGCGGGAGTGAAAAACCCTTTAATGTTATTAGATGAAATTGATAAAATCGGCAAGGATTATAAGGGAGATACTTCGGCGGCCCTGTTAGAGGTGCTGGACGGAGAGCAGAATAAGAAGTTTAGGGATCATTATATAGAGCTTCCCATGGATTTATCGGAAGTGTTGTTCATTACTACTGCAAATGATCTGTCGGAGGTAAAAGGCCCTCTTAGGGACCGGATGGAAATTATTCAGGTTACCAGCTATACTTCCAATGAAAAGTTTCACATTGCGAAAGAGCATCTTGTGAAAAAGCAGAAAAAGAAGAATGGTATTTTAGAAAAGCAGCTGACCATTACCGATAAAGCCTTGAAAGATATAATTTCCTTATATACCAGAGAGGCAGGAGTCAGAGAGCTTGAAAGGAAGCTGGGAGCAATTTGCAGGAAGGCGGCAAAAGAGATTCTTAAGGATAAAAAGACCGTTGTGAAGGTGTCCAACGGAAATCTGGAAGCTTATCTTGGCAAACCCAGATATTCAAAAGACAGGATCAATGGAAAGGACGAGGTAGGCATTGTAAGAGGGCTTGCATGGACAAGTGTGGGCGGCGATACGCTGGAAATCGAAGTAAATGTAATGGCAGGAAAAGGAAAGCTGGAGCTTACCGGGCAGCTGGGAGATGTGATGAAGGAATCTGCCAGGGCAGGGCTTAGCTACATACGTTCTGTCAGCGAAAAATATCAGATAGCAGATGATTTTTTTGAAAAACATGATTTCCATATCCATATTCCGGAAGGAGCGGTGCCAAAGGATGGGCCCAGCGCCGGAATCACTATGGCATTGGCCATGCTGTCTGCCATAACCGGAAGAAAAGTAAGAAGAGATGTGGCAATGACCGGAGAAATCACTTTGCGGGGAAGAGTGCTTCCCATCGGAGGGCTGAAGGAAAAAATCCTGGCAGCAAAGGAAGCGGGCATGAAAACGGTTTTTGTGCCAAAGAATAATGAAAAGGATATAGAAGAGATTTCAAAGGAAATCAAGGATGGTCTGGAAATTCTATTTATAGAACATATGGAAGAAATGATAGAAACGGCATTTGCAGACTAGAAAAAGGAGTTAGCAATATGATTATAAAAAGTGTCAACTTGGAAACGGTATGTGGGATTACAAGCACAATCCCGCAGAATGCCAAGCCGGAAATTGCATTTGCCGGAAAAAGCAACGTGGGGAAATCTTCACTGATCAATGCTCTTATGAACCGGAAGTCTTATGCAAGAACTTCCGCACAGCCGGGGAAGACCCAGACCATAAATTATTATAACATCAATGAAGAGCTTTATTTTGTGGACCTTCCCGGATACGGATATGCCAAGGTTTCCCAGGAAGTAAAAGAAAAATGGGGAAAAATGGTGGAAAATTATTTAAAGCGTTCCAAGACGCTGCAAGCGGTCTTTCTGCTGATTGACATCCGGCATGAACCTTCTGCCAATGACAGGCAGATGTATCAGTGGATTTTAAGCAATGGATTCCATCCTGTCATCATTGCAACAAAAGCGGATAAGATCAATCGTTCTCAGCTTCAGAAGCATGTGAAGATGATAAGGACAGGGCTTGAAGTGGAAAAGGATACAATTTTAATTCCTTTTTCGGCCCAATCGAAGCAGGGCAGAGAGGAGATTTATCAATTGATTGAGCAATTGCTCCAGTTTTAGAGGAAAAGGGGAAATGTGATGAGAGATGGATTCTGGCATTATGGTAAAATAACCTTAAATTTCTTAATTGCACTTTTGGGTATATTGCTTGTTGCTTTGGTGGTGCCAAGAGTGCTGTTATTCTTTAGCCCTTTTGTCATTGGCTGGATCATTGCATGGGTATCCAATCCTCTGGTAGGATTTTTGGAAAAGAAAATCAAAATCAGGAGAAAGGCGGTATCCGTTGCTTTGATTGCCACGGTAATCGTTTTGGTTTCTCTGGCATTGTATGGAAGCATCTCTTTTCTGATTCATGAAATATATGGTTTTTTGACTACACTGCCTCAAACCTGGGAAACAGTAGAGGAAACCTTTGTTGAAATTGGAGATAAGGCATCCAGGCTGTATGGGGAGTTCCCCTTGGAGGTCAGAAAGGGGATAGAGGAATTTTTTGGCTCCTTAAGTATGGAAATCGGAAATTTTATCAGTAAGCTAAGCGAGCCTACTGTGGATGCGGTTGGAAATTTTGCAAAAAACCTGCCGTCAGCTATGGTGAACATTATTATCTGCCTTTTGTCTGCCTATTTTTTTATAGCGGAGAGAGAAAGTGTGATTGCTTTTATTAAAAAGGTCACTCCTATGTTCATTCAAAAGAAATGGAACATTGTTTATGAAAGTCTTGCAACTGCTGTAGGAGGTTATGTAAAGGCACAGATAAAGATAGAGGCAAGAATTTATGTAATTCTCTTTATCGGGCTTTTGCTCATAGGAGTCAGATATTTTGCCCTGATTGCCCTGATAATTGCATTGATTGACATCCTGCCTATTTTTGGAATGGGTGTCGTTCTGATACCCTGGGCAGTGATTGAGCTGCTTCAGGGACAGTATTATACCGCTATCGGCCTTATGGTATTATGGTGTGTGGGAAACTTGATAAGACAGATAATACAACCTAAAATCGTAGGAGACTCCGTAGGACTTGCCACCATCCCTACTCTGTTTCTGATTTATATTGGATGGCGGATTGGCGGCGTCATGGGCATGATTATTGCAGTGCCTCTGGGAATGCTGTTTGTAAATCTGGTGAAGGCAGGTGTATTTGATACTGTTGTGGAAAGCTTTGAGATATTGGGAAGGGATATGACTGCCTTCCGGGTGTATACCAAAAAGGACCGGGAATATTATAAACGGTATCTGGCAGGGGATAAAGAGGCAGAAAGAAAAATGAGAGGTGATAAGGATGCAGGTAACGGTATTTAGCTGCAGGGATTTTGATGAAAAGGATTTGTTTTTAACCTATGGAAAAAAGCTGGGGCTTGATTTGGTACTATGTCAGGATGCGCCGTCTTTGGAAAATCTGGAGTTAGTCAAGGGAAGCAGGTGTGTGGACATTCTTACCACAAAAATCGATAGAAATCTTGTAAAAGCCTTTAGGGATAATGGTGTGGAATACTTGATTACAAGAACCATAGGTTATGACCATATTGATGTAAAGTCATGCAGGGAATTTGGGATTGCTGTGGGAAATGCACCATATGGACCAAATGGCGTGGCGGACTATACGATTATGCTAATTCTTATGAGCATCCGGAAAGCAAAAAGAATTATAGAGCGCACGAATATTCAGGATTACACCCTTGCAGGAAATCTTGGGAGAGAACTGAAGGATTTAACGGTAGGAATCATTGGGACCGGACGCATTGGCAGGACTGTCATCCAAAATCTGTCCGGCTTTGGCTGTAAAATACTTGCTTATGACTTGTATCAGTCAGAATCAGTAAGGGAAAAGGCGGAATATGTTTCTTTGGAAGAGATATGGAAAGAAGCAGATGTGATTTCCCTTCATACTCCCTTGACGGAAGAGAGTTTTCATATGATAAATCAGGAGACGCTTTTGAAAATGAAGCCGGGGGTAGTTCTGATTAACACTGCCAGAGGAGCGCTGATTGAGTCAGAAGCATTGATACAGGCTATTGAGCAGGGAAAGGTAGGAGCTGCCGGACTGGATGTGGTGGAGGATGAATTTGGCCTTTATTATTATGACCGGAAGTCAGATGTGCTTCTCAACAGGGAGCTTTCCCTATTGAGAAGCTTTCCCAATGTTACCGTTACCCACCACATGGCGTTTTATACGGATAACTGCGTAAGAACGGTAGTGGAAGATTCTTTAAAGAGCTGCAAATGTTTTATGGAGGGAAAGGAAAATCCCTGGGAGATCATAGCTTGAAAAATTATAAGTTGGTTATTCAATATGAAGGAACAAGATATAAAGGATGGCAGAGGCAGGACACAACGGAGCAGACCATACAGGGAAAGCTGGAACAGATTTTTTCTAAAATGGAAAACCGGAGGGTGGAGGTGACAGGCTCCGGCAGAACCGATGCAGGCGTCCATGCTTTGGGACAAGTGGCAAATGTACAGCTAATGACAGATATGTCACAAGAAGAGATAATGAATTATGTAAACCAATATCTTCCGGAGGATATTGCCGTCATATCAATAACAGAGGTGTCTGAACGATTCCATAGTCGTTTGAATGCCAAAAGGAAGATGTATTTATATCGGGTAAGGAATGCGGAAATACGGGATGTATTCAACCGGAGATATGTGTATGTATTTCCGGAAAAGTTGGATCTGCAGGCTATGAGGAGGGCAGCCGGATATCTGATAGGAACCCATGACTTTCAGGCATTCTGTACGAAAAAGAAAATGAAAAAAAGTACGGTCCGCAGAATCGACCGTATAGAAATCACAAAAGAGGATGGGGAAATCCGGTTTTTATATGAGGGAAACGGATTTTTATATCATATGGCAAGGATTATGACAGGCACACTTCTGGAAGTAGGAACAGGAAAAAGAGAGCCGGAAGACATTCAACGGATTTTTGAATTGGGAAAGCGTGAAAATGCAGGAGAACTAGTGCCTGGATGTGGTCTGACATTAGTTCGTGTAGAATATGATGAAAAGTAACTGGAAGTAAGAAGTCATCGAGGTATGCCATGAAAAGAAAGATTCTAATAATTGGGTTTATAGCTTATATCCTGCTGTTAGTCCGGTTGATTATTTTCAAGTATCCGGTTCCCATACTTAGGGGAATTATGGATGAGTGGGATGTGGATATGGTAAGGAAGGGCATATATACAGCAAATCTTTTGCCCTTTAAAACGATAAAGATGTATATCAGATATTATCATGAAATTAATGGATTTGATAATCTCTTTGGAAATATCCTGGCATTTGCTCCTTTTGGCGTGTTTGTTCCCGCCATTTTTCCCAGAATGGAGAAAAGCTGGTTTGTGCTTTTGCATTCTTTCTGGCTGTCTCTCTGTATCGAACTGTTCCAGCTGGTATCGCATTTTGGAGAATTTGATGTGGATGATGTACTGCTTAACTGCTTTGGTGCGGTGCTGGGCTATTTCTTTTATCGAATCTGCAAAAGGTTATCTGGCTTGTGGAAGGGAAGAGGATGAAAGAGTTTTTGGCAAAGAAAGAGTTCACATAAAAAACACATTATGAACAATAATTAAACACAAATCACTTGTATATTATAAACATATAATATGTTTCATATTATTTTCCTTTTAATTATGAGGCGGCGCCCTTCGGGGCGCCGTTCTCTATTTGGGGCATCCTCAATTTTCTTTCAAAAAACCATTAAACGGTTAGCTTATATTTGTAAAAAAATATTATAAAATAGCAGATGCTATTATTTTATCAAATTCGCGAATATTTACATTCTTATTAAGATTGATTTTAATATGACCAGCCTTAGTCCATAATTCAACTTCTGCATTGACATCTAAAATCTTTCCAGCATTTTCTGTAGAATACATACAAATAGATGAATAAGGAAGAGAATAGATTTCAACTTTCTTTCCTGTTAGCCCTTGTGCATCACGTACGATAAGCCGCTTATTAGTAAAAATTGCTACATCTCTTATTGTTTTGTATGCATGTAATGCAACTTCTCCATCTACAAGTATTTCACTTACATCATTTGGTACAGGGCATTGTGCATTAAATGTCCATGTTAAATAATTTTCCATTCCTGGTGCTGCCATGATAATATCTCCTTTTCGTTTATGTGTTTTAGTTATATTTTAAACTGCGTATTTACAAATGTCAACAATTATCGAAAAAGAGAGAAAATGGAAATCGGACAGGAAAGGATTTTATGCGCATTCATTTCTGTAACATCAGCATTGCATTTTTTTCATAAGAGATTGGACATTAGAAGCTGCTATAAATAGAACATTATTCCCAACTCCCCTTACATGTCACACCCGATTTCCTGGAAAGAAATTCCAGATTTTCTATTTCCCCTGAGGTTAATTTTATCTGGGTGCCTGATGACAGGGCTTTTGCCTGTGACGGTTTTGTCAGTCCCACAATCGGAATCGCTTGTTTGGAAACGGCCCATGCAATTGGAATCTGTGAAACATCTATCTGATATTTTTGAGCCAAATCTTTTTCATAGTCAAGCAATTTTTGTATTTTACGAAATTTTCTCTTTCCAAATGACAGACTGCGCATTGAAAAGCGGGGGAAGGGATTGTCTACACCATACTTTCCCGACAGGGCGCCCTGTTCTAATACCATATATCCGAAAAATAATAGATTCTCTTTCCTGCAATAGGCAAGGATTTCGTTCTGCCTGTCCATAGCCAGCAGGCTGAAATGATTCTGTACCGCTGCAAGTTTAAGACCATTTTTTTCCAGGATTCTTTGGGCTTCCTTTATCTGGGCAATATTACAGTTGGATAATCCTATTTGTTTGATTTTTCCGGTTTTTAAGGAAGGTATCATTTCCAGAATGTTTTCCTGTAATGTATATGGCTGGTGCAGCCAGTACAGGTCTATGGTATCTATGCCCATTCGCTGAAGGCTTCTGTTTATGGCAGTTGTAACGGCTCCTTCTTTAAATTTTTTTCCGGGCAGATGTTTGGTAGAAATAAGGATGTCTTCCTTATTCGTTATGTTTTTGGCAATGCACTGGCCTAATATTTCTTCGGCATTTCCCATGCCATAGACCTCGGCCGTATCCCAAAAGGTAAAGCCGGCCGCATATGCCGTACGAAATGTCTCCATTAACTGTTCCTGACTATAGGTTCTGCCAAAAATCATTTTCGAGCCGTTGATTCCTTCGCCCCATGCCCATGTTCCTATCATATAGGAGGGGATTGTTTTTTCGTTTAATGTTCTATTCATAAATATCTCCTTTCAATGTTCTCTTGATCCGGCTCAGCGATTCTGGTGTGATTCCTAAATAGGTTGAAATATGGGTTTGTTTTACCCGATTTACCAATTCAGGATAATCCCGTTCAAACTGTAGATAGCGCTCCGTTGCATTATTCATAAGAAAATCGTTTTCGCGACGTATTTTATATCTTATTCCAAATTCCAATGCAGAAATATACAGATCCTTAAATCTTTCATTTTCTTTTATCAGTTTTTTTAGCGTCTTGATATCAAATAGCATAATGACACTGTCTTCAATTGCTTCATAGGCGCAAATGCTTTTCTCATATCCAATCAGCCCTTCATCCATAAAAAGAAAATATTCCTTGTGAAAGTTTTTTGTAATTTCATTTCCGGTTCTGTCAAGATAGTAGCTCCGCACCATGCCGTTACATACAAGTCCCACAGAGGAGAGGTTTTCACTTATACCTAAAATCGTATTTCCCTTTTGATATTCCCGTATTTGTGAAATGGAGAAAAGACGGTTGATATCATCTGTATCCAGTTTTATATCCAAGAATTCTTTGGCTGCTTCCAGTAGTTTCCCTTTGATGGATTCCTGTTTCATGTCAAACTCCTTTGTTTAGAATAATGTGAAATGCAAAATACCATATTTTTGCGTTTTTTTCCTTAACAATTGCTAAGAAATTTGTATAAAAATACAGTTTTATGCAATTATAGCAGAATTTCTTTTTTCTTACTATTTTAAGGCAGCTATTGTAAGCCTGCATATGCAATCAGGGAAAGTGGAGAAAAACAGGAAGATATAGCGGTCCCTATAAAAGAGGTCCTGATACGAAAAATATTTTCTTAAAAATAAGTGAAAAATATTTAAGTCAATTTTCATGAATTATACACAATTTGTACAAAAATATTTTGTAAGGTAGTATGAAATGGGAAATCCCGGAAACGGGATGGAAAAGTAACAGTTCAGACAGATGCTTTCCCTGTGGCGCCGTGACAAGCTTTTCGTAGAGAATGTTCCTACGTCGCCACGCTCCCGCTCTGATAAAAACGCAGCAGTGCTAAGCTCGAAAGGACCTCGCTAAGCGCTGGCGTTTTTATAAGGGCTCCTTTAGAAATCATTCTCTACGAAAAGCTTGTCACGGCGCCGCAGGGAAAGCAGCTGTCTGAACTGTTACATGGAAAAAGCTGGAAAACAGGTACATTTCATGTACTGGGAGGTGCAAAAAGTAATGGAAATGACAGACAATATGACAGAGGAAGAGTACAGCAGCCTGATCATTCCTTATCAGGACGCCATGGCAAATTTAATGACCAGGCTGGAAGCATTAAATAATGACTATCGTTTGAAATATAAAAATTATCCCATCCATTATATTCACAAGAGGATTAAAAAGAAAAAAAGCATAGAGGATAAGCTTCGGAAACGCCAGATAAAGGTAAGTGCAGAGGAGGCAAGGGAATCCCTTACAGACATTGCAGGCGTGCGGATTATCTGTTACTTTGTGGATGATATCTACGGGGTACTTTCCCTGATTAAGCGGCAGTCGGATATTCTTGTGCTGAAGGAAAAGGACTATATCAAGAATTCTAAGAAAAACGGATACAGGAGCTATCATTTAGTCATTGGAGTTCCTGTTTATCATACGGACGGTATGGAATATTATCCGGTGGAGATACAGCTAAGGACCCTGCAGATGGAGCTTTGGGCCAGTATGGAACATCGGATCTGTTATAAGAGTGACCGAAACGTGGAAAGGGATGCAGAGATTTTTTTAGGCTTTGCCCATCAATTGGAGGAGATGGAAAATACCTTACACAGAATGGAAAAAAATCTGGAAGTGGAGTAAGTGAAGATTCGGCTGGAGCACACGAACCAATCGAAACGAATGATAAAAGAATAAACATACGGGCATCTGCGCCTCGACTTTATGAAGTCAGGGCGCAGGTGCCTTTTTTATAGTCTGGACATAGGCAGGACGGAAACCTAAGCTTATTTTTTTACAGCTTACCCGGCACCTTTTGCAACATACCAAAGGGGCTGTTGAAAATGTTCCTGTTTTTCTCTATCCTATTCAAACAGAAAGGAACAAGGGAGGAAGCCTTATGGAAAACATCATAGAAGTAGAGCATTTGAAAAAGAATTATGGGCAGGTTAGAGCAGTGGATGATATCAGTTTTTCCGTAAAAAAAGGTGAGCTGTTTGGATTTTTGGGAATTAACGGAGCGGGGAAATCAACTACTATCAATATGCTGTGCACCTTATTTAAGCCAACGGAAGGAGAAGCAAGAGTATGCGGCTATTCCATTTTAAGGGAGCCGGAAGCAATCAGAAAGCGCATAGGAATCGTATACCAGAGTAACTGCCTGGATGACAGGCTGACTATAAAAGAGAATCTAATCGTAAGGGGAAGCCTTTACGAATCAAATGGCAGGAAAATAAAGGAACGGATCGAGCAGGCGGCAGAGGAGCTTTCCCTGAAGGAACTTTTAAACAGACCCTTTGGGAAACTGTCGGGAGGGCAGAAGCGGAAATGTGAAATTGCAAGAGCTTTGCTGAATACACCGGATATCCTGTTTTTGGATGAGCCTACTACGGGTCTTGACCCGGCAACGAGAAAAAGTGTATGGGAAAGCATAGGGAGGCTGCAAAAGACCAGGAATATGACGGTGTTCCTTACGACTCATTACATGGAGGAAGCAGCAAAAGCAACGCATATAGCCATAATGGATAAGGGCAGATTGAAAGAATACGGAACGCCTTTTTCTTTAAAGGAAAGCTTTGCCAAAGACAGACTCTTTCTGATACCAAAGGGGGGAAAGAAAGAAACATTATGCCGTTACTTAAAGGAAACCGGCAAAAGCTTTGGAAAAAAAGAGGAGCGTTTTGTGATTCCCCTAAAGGCTACTTTGGAGGCGGTTGATTTGTTAAAAGAGGTAACAGAATGGATAGAAGGATTTGAAGTGATTCAGGGAACTTTGGAGGATGTATTTCTCAATATCACAAGTAGAAATATAGAAAAGGAAAGGGAGATATCAGATGAGAACAATTAGACAATTAGTAAAGAGGAACAGCCTTTTATATATAAGGGATAAATCAGTCGTATTTTTTTCCATGCTTTCCATGCTGGTAGTATTGGGGCTTATGGTAGTGTTTCTTGGAAATATGAACCGGGACAATGTGGTTTCTTTGTTAGCCGAATATGGCGGCAATCGAGATGGGGAGGCAGACCTTAAGAATGCGGAGCATCTCATTGAAATGTGGACTGTAGCGGGAATTTTAGTGGTAAATACCGTTATGGTAACTTTAACGGTAATTGGGGTAAGGATTCAGGACGAAGAAAAGAAAAGGCTGCAGAGCTTTTATGCAGCACCGGTAAAACCTGTAAAAGTTGCGTTGGGATATATTTTTTCCGCTTTGCTTTTAGGAACCATTATGTGTATATTGACACTGGCGACAGCAGAGGCTTATATTGCTGTAAGAGGCGGGAGCCTTTTGAATCTGGAAGAAACATTGCAGGTAATAGGATTGATTGTTCTGAACGTATTTTTATATGCTTGTACTCTGTTTTTTGTAGGAATGTTCGTACACAGCGACAGCGCATGGAGTGGCTTTGGTACGGTAATCGGCACACTGGTAGGCTTTGTAGGAGGAATCTATCTTCCCATGGGATTCTTGCCGGAAAAAGTCCAGACTGTGCTAAAGGCCCTGCCGGTCCTTCACGGAAGCGCCATGCTGAGAGATATTTTTACAAAAAAAGCGCTGGAAACAACCTTTTTCGGAATGCCTAAGGAGGTTGTGGAGGAATATAAGGCTTACATGGGCATTACGGTGAAAGCCGGGGAAACGGTACTGAGCAGTGAAGTACAGATGGCTTTTTTGCTGGGATTTGCTATAATAATGATAATTGCTTCCGTAATTGCCTGGAAAGTTGTTGACGGAAGCAGAAGGAATCCGTAACCATCAAAAGAAAACACAGAGTTAATTGACAGAGCGATTAATCGGGATTTATGGGGACATTGTAATGGAAATTAGATACATCAATCAAAATGATAGTCCACTTGAAATAAGCAACATATATGAAAGTAGTTGGAAATACGCATATAAGGGCATTATTCCGCAGGAATACCTTGACAGTATTCCAACAGGACGATGGGCTAATAGTATCAACAAAGCTGGCATGAATAATCTGATTCTGATAGAAAATGGAATGATTATAGGCACTGCAAGTTTCTGTAAATCAAGATGGGAAACGTATAATGATTATGGAGAAATTGTTTCTATATATTTTTTGCCAGATTACATTGGAAAAGGATATGGTAGGTTACTATTTAACAAGTGTATTGATGAATTAAAACAATGTGGATTTAGTAAAGTGCTTCTATGGGTTTTGGAGGATAATCATAGGGCAAGAAAGTTTTATGAAAAAAGCGGATTTATCTGCTCGGAAATATTTATGAATGATAACATTGGCGGAAAAGATGTACGAGAGGTGTTGTATTTTCTGAATTAGATAACTTCCAGCATGTCTATCTGGAAACTTGGGATTTAGCGAATTGGTAAATGCCTATTTTCATATTTGGAGAGGAGGTAATTGGTGATGGAAATTTGGATGGCATCTGAAAACTAAACTATTATAATGGAGGTTTCAGATGGGAAAAAAGAAGAGAGAACATGTAGTATTTGATCAAATGCTAAAACAGAAAAAGAGTATTCCTTTTTCGATAATAAATAAGGAAGGACCCCAAAAACAGAAAAGAGAATCTATGAAAGGAGCAAAGGATCATGAATAAAAGAGTTCTTTTTGTAGGCGGTTCGCCTTGTAGCGGAAAGAGTACTGTTGCTGAACGAATTTCAAAGCATTTCGATAATTCCAACACCAGATTTTCAGATATCACATTATAAAGAGCGTGAATGGGTTCCATATATCTTGGAAAGGTGTTCAGATAAGCAACAGGCTTTTAATAATTGGATGGAACGAGATATTCTGTTTGCTAAACAAGTAAAAGTAGAATGTGAAGAAAACATAGTTCCATGCATTGTTAATGATGGATCCAGAACTCAAGATGAGATGTTTACTATTGTAAAAGAACTATTTGATTTGAAATAGCTTTTGGTGATAGAAATTCTATAACAGAACTCAATTTTAAAATGATAAATCAACTTATAGAAAAATTTTTATTTCTGAACCCGTAGAGATAGACGGGCAGAAAATGCAACGACTTACTATTCATTACAAATTGGATTTCAATGAAAGAAAAGGGATTGAACAGAGCATGAAAATAACCATAGAAGACATAGGGCCGGAGGAAGAGGACGAAATCATTATCCGCTGCAAAAATCTGGACAGCCACTTTCTGGAGCTTATTTACAGCCTGAAAATGAATACCAGGAAAATAAGCGGAAGCAAAGATGGGAATATTTCCATGATCCATCCAAAGGATATCTATTATTTTGAAGCAGTGGATAACAAGGTTTTTTTATATTGCAGTAAAGAAGTATATGAAACAAAAATGAAGCTGTATGAAATAGAAAAAGAATATGAAGGAACGGATTTTTTCCGGGCTTCCAAATCGGTGATTTTAAATATTTCCAAGATAAAGAGCTTTGCCTCAGCCTTTAACGGGCGCTTTGAAGCAACCTTGTTAAACGGGGAAAAGGTAATGATTTCCAGACAGTATGTGAGTGTTTTAAAAAGCAAGCTGGGCTTATAAAAGGAGAACAAGATGAAAAAAATCAAACAGATTTTACTGACATTTTCATTTGTAACTACGGGCATTTTGTTGGTAGCTGCTCTATATATGTGTATTTTCTGGCCGGGAGCAAGCGTAACCGTAAAGCTGTTATGGCAGATTCTGGGACTGTCTGCTCTTTGCTGCCTTGGCAATTTTATCTGGCCGGAAGGAGAAGTGTCAAAGAGAGGCTTCCTTGTGAGGCTGCTCCTTCACTATATTTATATCAACTTCTGCGTGCTGGGCTGGGGAATAAAATTCCAGTGGTTTTTCTGGCAAAATATTAATCAACTTCTTGTTATGTGCGCTGCCATCTTTCTCGTTTTCCTTATAGTGACCGTTGCTGTGGCTGCTATGGATAAAAGGCTGGAGAAGGAGATGAATGAAAGGCTACTTCAGTTTCGGAGTGGAGAGAAGGAGTGAAAAAAGGGGGGGCAGGCGGACGCAAAAGAGGGAGGAGGGCGGATTCCATGCGGTGTTTTTGATGGCAGGTTTCCTAAACAGCCTGAGGAAAGATTATGGAAGGCGTCCGGGTCGGCATATAGCGCCGTCCATGGCGCAATATGCCTAAAATTGCCGTCCATGGCAATTTTCCCCTAGGTTATCGAGCAGGCTGTTAAGGAAACCTGCCATCAAAAACAATGCATGGAATCCGCCCTCCTCCCTCTTTTGCTGTTTCGTCTCAGCCAGTACTCTTAGAGAAGATATCGTCATCTTTTTCATCACATCCTAAGCTTTCCGAAAGCATTTCAAGGGAGTGTCTCATTATCAAGGAATAAACTTTACAATAACAGAGGGCTTTTCGATACCTAGTAGGAGCTGTCATAGCATATAGCAGTCTTAGAGGCCTTGGCAAAGTCGCCAGCACTTACGCACCGTANTNTGGTGCGTTAGTACTGCTGCGTCTTTGCAGAGCGAGAGCGTGCCCCTAAGACTGCTATATGCTATGACAGCTCCTACGTCCNCCTATCCAATCCCCCATACCTTTCAAAATTTTTTCCCTCCCCCACTTGCAATTCCCNAAATAATATGCTAAAATTCACCACATAAGTTTTGAAAAAACAGCAAATGCAAAGAAGGAGACTCTTGCTAAAGAAGACGACAGGAAATAAAAGTCACCGACTGAGAGCTTTTTACGTCAGGCATAGTAAAGGGAACACTCTGGAGCAGACCGGTTGAACAANTGGAAGATTCAAAAGTAGGTCGGTACGTGACTGTGCGTTAAACGGTAAAGAGGAAAGGCTCAGAAGNTCATGAGCTTTTTGAAAGCGGGTGGTACCGCGGATAGAAGACTGTTCGCCCCGGAATACAGAAATGTATTCCGGGGCTTGTTTTGTATATAAATNGAAAACNGCTGGAAATATNTGTGNCTTGTGAAAAACAGAACTTCNGGTAAATATGCAATGGACGGTAATGGAACAGAAAAAAGGAGGAGCAAGTTATGAAAAATATGTATAGGGATGTNACACTGAATCAAATCAGCGAAGCGGACATTGACAAGGAAATCCGGGTAGCAGGCTGGATNGAAAACATCCGNGACCACGGCGGGGTATCCTTCGTGGACTTAAGGGATATGTATGCGGTATTGCAGGTAGTCATCCGTGACGGTTCTCTCTTGCAGGGACTTAAGAAAGAGCAGGCAGTCACCATTAANGGGCTGATTGAAAAAAGAGATGAAGAAACCTATAACCCNAAGATACCCACAGGAACTATTGAGTTAGAGGCACATGAAGTAGCTGTGTTAGGGGAAGTCTATGAAAANCTTCCTTTTGAAATCATGACCAGCCGGGAAGTAAGAGAGGATNTNCGACTNAAAGTANCGTTATCTNGATCTTAGAAACCAAAAGGTAAAGGACAATATCGTATTCCGNTCCAAAGTCATTGCATTTCTNCGGGAAAAGATGACAGAGATGGGATTTTTGGAAATCCAGACCCCGATTTTATGCGCTTCCTCACCGGAAGGNGCAAGGGACTATATCGTGCCNTCCAGAAAGTTTAAGGGAAAATTTTATGCGCTTCCCCAGGCGCCCCANCANTATAAGCAGCTTTTGATGGTTTCCGGATTTGATAAATATTTTCAGATCGCACCNTGCTTTCGGGATGAGGATGCAAGAGCNGACCGTTCNCCGGGAGAATTTTATCAGTTGGATTTNGAAATGAGCTTTGCCACACAGGAAGAGGTATTTGCAGTAGGAGAAGAAGTTCTCACAGCNACCTTTGAAAAATTTGCACCGGAAGGATTTGCNGTAACAAAAGCCCCATATCCTATTTTCAGCTACAAGCAGGCAATGCTGGAATTTGGTACGGATAANCCNGATCTTAGAAATCCNCTNCGNATTATAGATGTAACGGAATTTTTCCAAAAATGTACNTTTAAGCCATTTCTGGGAAGGACAGTCAGGGCAATTAANGTTCATGCGGAAATGTCCAAAGGCTTCCATGAGAAGCTTTTGAAGTTCGCAACGGAAATNGGCATGGGCGGACTGGGATATCTGGAAATCATGGAGGACGGNTCTTACAAAGGCCCCATTGATAAATTCATTCCGGAAGAGCTGAAAGAGGAGTTCCGGAGCCNGNCTGGACTGGAAACGGGAGATACNATTTTCTTTATGGCGGATAAAGAAGAGCGTGCCGCTTATTATGCGGGAATGATTCGGACGGAGCTGGGAGAAAAGNTGGATTTACTGGAAAAGAATGCATACCGTTTCTGCTATGTAAATGATTTTCCTATGTTTGAAAAGAATCCGGACACAAAGGAAATCGGGTTTACCCACAATCCATTTTCCATGCCTCAGGGCGGTCTGGAAGCACTGAATACAAAAGANCCNNTGGACATTCTGGCATATCAGTATGATATCGTATGCAANGGCGTAGAGCTGTCCTCCGGGGCTGTCCGTAANCATGACATGCAGATNATGGTAAAGGCATTTGCAATTGCCGGATATGATGAAGAAGTATTGAAATCAAANTTTGGAGCATTATACAATGCGTTCCAGTACGGAGCGCCGCCACATGCGGGAATGGCTCCTGGTGTGGACCGTATGNTCATGCTTCTTAGAAATGAGGAAAATATCAGGGAAGTCATTGCTTATCCNATGAATGGCAATGCNGAGGANTTAATGTGCAAGGCTCCTTGTGAAGTGACGGAACAGCAGCTTAGAGAAGTGCATATAAAAGTTCGTGATTAAAGCNGGTAAAACAGTTNNCGGTAGTAAGGACAGGGTAACAGGAGGTAGAAGATGGCAAACGTGATTTCAGATGAAACAATCGACTATGTAGGGATTTTGGCAAAGCTGGATTTGTCAGCGGAGCAAAAGGAGCAGGCCAAAAAGGACATGGGAAGAATGCTGGATTATATTGACAAATTAAATGAGCTGGACACCGAAGGGGTGGAGCCTATGAGCCATGTGTTTCCGGTTAGCAACGTATTCCGTGAAGATGTGGTGACGAATGGAGACGACAGCGCCAATACCATTCAGAATGCACCGGAGGAAAAGGACGGCATGTTCATGGTACCCCGCACAGTGGAGTAAAATCAGCATAGAAAGGAAACNGCATGGATATTTTAAAATTAACGGCTGTGCAGCTTGCAGCAAAAATAAAAGCAAAAGAAGTTACCGTTTTAGAAGCTGTGGAAGCGGTACTTGGACAGATTGAAAAAAAAGAAGCAGAGTTTCACTGTTATGTAACTGTAGACAGGGAAGGNGCCAGAAAAAGAGCAGAAGAAGTGCAAAGGGCAATTGATGCAGGGACCTTAAANGGNCCGTTAGCAGGCGTGCCCGTTGCCATTAAGGACAATATGTGCACAAAAGATATGCTTACCACCTGTTCCTCCAAAATTCTGGACAATTTCATCCCGACCTTTTCGGCAGAAGCGGTAATCAGGCTGGAAGAGGCAGGNGCGNTCATNCTTGGCAAAACCAATATGGATGAATTTGCCATGGGTTCCACCACGGAAACCTCCGCATATGGAGTAACGAAAAATCCATGGAATAANGAGCATGTGCCCGGCGGTTCCTCCGGCGGCTCTGCAGCGGCGGTTGCGGCGGAAGAATGCTTCTTTGCNCTTGGTTCCGATACAGGCGGTTCCATAAGACAGCCGGCTTCCTTTTGTGGTGTGGTAGGAATGAAGCCCACCTACGGAACTGTCTCCCGCTATGGGCTGATTGCCTATGGTTCCTCTCTGGACCAGATCGGTCCTCTGGCAAAGGATGTAACGGACTGCGCCACTATTTTAGAGGTAATTTCNTCTCANGATAAAAAGGATTCTACNAGTGTGGAAAGAAAGGATGCAGACTTTACAAAGGCTCTTGTAAATGATGTGACAGGAATGAANATCGGAATTCCGAAAGATTATTTTTCCAAGGGAATCGATCCGGAAGTAAAGGAATCGGTGTTAGNGGCTGCTAACCTTTTGAAAGAAAAAGGAGCNATTGTGGAAGAGTTTGACTTAAGCCTGGTGGAATATGCCATTCCCGCCTATTATACNATTGCGGCAGCAGAAGCAAGCTCCAATCTGGAACGGTTTGACGGTGTAAAATACGGCTACCGCACNAAAGAAGCGGAAGGACTTCATGATATGTATAAAAAGACCCGGTCCGAAGGNTNTNGTGAGGAAGTAAAAAGAAGGATTATGCTGGGNTCCTTTGTTTTAAGCTCCGGCTATTATGATGCTTATTACTTAAAAGCATTGAAGGTNAAGGCATTGATNAAAAAGGCATTTGATGANGCTTTTGAAAAATATGATGTGATTTTGGGNCCGGTTGCCCCCACTACGGCGCCAANGCTTGGAAGCAGTCTGTCAGACCCCATTAAGATGTANCTGGGAGATATTTATACCATTTCNGTAAATCTGGCAGGGCTGCCGGGAATCAGCATTCCCTGCGGCATGGACAAGGCAGGGCTGCCAATCGGTCTTCAACTGATCGGNAATTCCTTTCAGGAGAAAAAACTCATTCAGACAGCCTATGCTTATGAGCAGGCAAGAGGCGTATTTTTAAANAAGGAGGGAAACTAGCATGGCAAAGGAATATGAAACAGTCATTGGNNTAGAGGTNCATGTGGAGNTGGCNACNAAAACAAAGATTTTCTGCGGCTGTTCCACGGAATTNGGCGGTGCCCCCAATACCCATACCTGTCCTGTCTGTACCGGAATGCCGGGAAGCCTTCCNGTANTNAATAANCAGGTNGTGGAATATGCCATTGCGGTAGGTCTTGCTACCAACTGCTCCATTACCCAATATTGTAAATTTGACAGAAAGAATTATTTTTATCCGGATAATCCCCAGAATTATCAGATTTCCCAATTATACCTGCCCATCTGCAAAAACGGCAGCGTGGAAATCGAAACCGCAGAAGGAAAGAAGCAGGTAAGGATTCATGAAATCCACATGGAGGAAGATGCGGGCAAGCTGATTCATGACGAGTGGGAGGACTGCTCTTTGGTAGATTATAACCGCTCCGGCGTCCCGCTGATTGAAATCGTTTCCGAGCCGGATATGAGAAGTGCGGAGGAAGTCATTGCTTACCTGGAAAAATTAAGATTGATCATTCAGTATTTGGGCGCTTCCGACTGCAAGCTCCAGGAAGGCTCCATGCGGGCTGATGTAAACCTTTCCGTAAGGGAAAAAGGCGCTAAAGAGTTTGGTACGAGAACAGAAATGAAGAACTTAAACTCTTTTAAGGCAATTGCAAGGGCTATTGAAGGAGAACGCACCCGCCAGATCGATTTTTTGGAGGAAGGAAAGCAGGTGATTCAGGAAACCAGAAGATGGGATGATAATAAAGAATATTCCTATGCCATGAGGAGCAAGGAGGATGCCCAGGATTATCGTTATTTTCCTGACCCGGATCTGGTTCCCATCCAAATCAGCGATGAATGGCTGGCAAAAATCAGGGATAATCAGCCAGAGTTCCGTACAGAAAAGATGAAACGTTACAAAGAGGAATATGAGATTCCGGATTATGATATTGATATCATTACAAATTCCAAGCATCTGGCAGATTTGTTTGAAGCAACGGTTGCCATCTGCAAACAGCCTAAGAAGGTTTCCAACTGGCTTATGGTGGAGACCATGCGTCTGTTAAAGGAGCAGGACATGGAGCCGGAGGATATCCGTTTTTCACCGGAAAATCTGGCAAAGCTCATCCTGCTTACGGACAGTAAGGCGATTAACTCCACGGTTGCAAAGGAAGTATTTGAGGTAATGTTTGACAAGAATATAGACCCGGAAGCTTATGTGGAAGAAAAGGGATTGAAAACCGTAAATGATGAAGGAGCTCTTAGAAAAACCGTTGAAGAGGTAGTGGCGGCTAACCCACAGTCGGTAGAGGACTATCATAACGGGAAGCAGAAGGCAATTGGATTTTTAGTAGGACAGACCATGAAGGCCATGCAGGGAAAGGCGGACCCGGCAATGGTCAATAAGCTTTTGAAAGAAATATTGGAAGGCTGACAGAAAGACAGACAGGGAAAAGGACATCCTGACTCATAAGGATGTCCTTTTTGTATGACAGAAAAAATAGGAAATACTCATTTTCACTTATCGCTGCTCCGTTTGTTTGCTTTCAGATTGCTTCTATAATTGCCACGCTCCGCAATCATCTTGCTCCTATAGGTGAGCAGCTCCATATATTCTAAAACGCTGTCCAGATTTTCCTGGCTCATATTCAGCAGAGTATGGGTGATATCGCTAATGGTAATGCCGTCCCGGATGGGTTCGCTTAATTTCTTGACATCATAGGGCAAGTCGGTTCTGCCAAGCAGGTAATCGGTAGATACTTGAAAAAAGTCTGCCAGCTTACAGAGCGTTTCAAAATCCGGTTCGTGCGCTCCGGTTTCATAATTGGAAACCGTGCCTATGGAAATACTTAAAAAATCAGCCAGATCCTTCTGCAGCAAATGCTTATCCTTGCGCAGCTCGGCTAAGATTTCGCCCATTTCTACCATATTTTTCTCCTTTTCTACAAAATAACTATGTTCATTCTACAGTATTTTGCAGACGGAATAAAAAAATAGGAGAAAAACCATAATGAGAATTAAAAAATGAACCGATATTTTAGGAAAAGTAAAATAGAATTCGGGTTTGCTAAAATGAATATATTTTATTCCTCTAGGAGATAGCGGATAAAGTCAACTGCACTTTCCAGCCTGTTGGTTGTGCCTGATATGGTAACAATAGGGGGATTCTCTTTGGAATAGGCATTTTCCTTCATGATTTTTGGCAGGTCATCTGCATAGAAACCGATGGGAACTGTACTGCCATCGGAAAATGTATAATAGTAGAGCTTGTCCTGAATCTGTTCGTATAGGTCTGGGGGCAAAAGCTCTTTTAAGTCGCCAAAGGCTGACAGGGAGGCATATTCTTCCAGCACCCACTCATCGGAAATGATAACGTCCATAGTATGGGAATGGAATAGTGCCATCAGCTTCTGGGAGTTAGCAACGGAAGCTTCGTCGGAAACTCCCTCA
Source organism: Lachnospiraceae bacterium (assembly GCA_014804675.1). Lineage (GTDB taxonomy): Bacteria > Bacillota > Clostridia > Lachnospirales > Lachnospiraceae > RGIG3040. Next base: position 82,602 of record JAAUZH010000011.1, on the reverse strand, counting down.
GTCATAGATATGGAAATATCAAATTTGGCAGGGTGGGCATCTGTGTCAATGTTCCTGCTTTTTACATAATCATCCATGAGGGTAGTTTCGCCAATGGAGCCATAGCGGGAATTGATTAAAGTAAGATAAATGGAAGGCTCTTTTGTGCTTTCCCTATATCCGTGAATGAAAAGAAGAAGGCAGATAATTCCTGCAAGGATTCCAATAGCATGAAATTTATAATAGTACCAGAAATAACTTGCTTTTTCTTTGAAGGGTTTCTCCTTTAATTTATTCCATTGCTCTTTTTCTTCTTTTAACATGAAAATCCCTCCGCCGGTTTTTATTGGTAATGATAGTCTTTTTTTCATAGAGTGTCAATAAAACGAAAAAAACTTATAAAAGTTAAATAAATGTTTGGTATGCTTTGTCTTGAAAAATAAAGCGAAATGTACTATGATATTAACAATACTAGTTAACAGAAAGGATTAGGGAGCATTTTTCCTGAAAGTAAATGAATATGAGCGATTCTTATATGGAAATTCTGATAAAAAGAAAGACAAATCCGGTTAAGAGCATGATAAAGTATGCTTTATTGGTAGTTACTGTGATATGTCTTTTTTTGGGTATGATTGGATATTTATCTTTGATGCTGGCAGGTCTTATACTGGCATTGGTGACTTATTTTTTTCACCTGAATTCGTATGTGGAATTTGAATATCTGTATTTGAACAAGGAGTTATCTGTGGATCGTATTCTGGCAAAAGCAAAGAGAAAGCGTATGGCAGAATACAAGCTGCAGCGCATAGAGGTGTTAGCGCCTCCTAACTCACATCGGTTAGATTCCTATCAAAATAAAAAATGTAAGGCATACGATTTTTCTTCCGGACAGGAGGGAAGTGTGCCTTATGTATTTGTTTATTCTGGAGAAGATGAAATGTCAAGGGTGAAGCTGGATATGACAGACGAGCTGCTAAAAGCAATCCGGGATGTGATTCCCCGAAAGGTATTTACAGATTGACATAAAAAAGGAAATTTGTTACACTTTTCAAAATGTAAATAGAGAGAAAAAACGGAGAGAAAAGAAAAACACAATATGAAAAATGGATGGAGGAAATGAAAGATGGGTCAGATTATTGGAGAAGGAATTACCTTTGATGATGTGCTTTTGGTGCCAAGCTATTCCCAGGTCATACCAAATCAGGTGGATTTGTCTACGTACCTTACAAAGAGCATCAAATTAAACATTCCTATGATGAGCGCCGGAATGGACACGGTTACCGAGCACAGGATGGCAATTGCCATGGCAAGGCAGGGAGGCATTGGCATCATTCATAAGAACATGTCTATTGAGTCCCAGGCAGAGGAAGTCGATAAGGTGAAACGGTCTGAAAATGGCGTTATTACCGATCCTTTTTCATTGACTCCCGAGCATACATTAAAAGATGCGGATGAATTGATGGCCAAGTTCAGGATATCCGGTGTGCCCATTACGGAAGGAAAGAAATTGGTAGGAATCATTACCAATCGTGATTTAAAATTTGAGACAGATTACTCCAGGAAAATCAAAGAATCCATGACCTCTGAAGGGCTTATTACGGCAAAAGAAGGCATTACATTAGACGAAGCAAAGGAAATACTTGCAAAGGCGAGAAAGGAAAAGCTTCCTATTGTAGACGATTATTATAACTTAAAGGGTCTGATTACAATTAAAGATATCGAAAAGACCATAAAATACCCATTATCTGCCAAGGATTCTCAGGGACGCCTTTTATGCGGCGCAGGTGTTGGGATTACTGCTAATGTATTGGAAAGAGTAGCGGCACTGGTAGAGGCAAAGGTAGATGTGATCGTATTGGATTCCGCCCACGGGCATTCGGAAAATGTATTAAAGTGTGTGCGGATGATTAAGGAAAAATATCCGGAGCTTCAGGTGATTGCGGGAAATGTAGCAACCGGTGAAGGGACGAAAGCATTGATTGAAGCAGGCGCAGATGCCGTTAAGGTAGGCATTGGCCCCGGTTCTATCTGCACGACCCGTGTGGTAGCTGGTATTGGTGTGCCACAGGTAACTGCCATTATGAATGCATACGAAGTAGCTAAAGAATACGGCATTCCCATTATTGCTGACGGTGGTATTAAGTATTCAGGAGATATGACAAAGGCAATTGCGGCAGGCGGTAATGTGTGTATGATGGGAAGCATGTTTGCGGGCTGTGACGAATCGCCGGGAACCTTTGAATTGTTCCAGGGAAGAAAATACAAAGTTTACCGGGGAATGGGTTCCATTGCGGCTATGGAAAACGGAAGCAAGGATCGTTACTTCCAGTCAGATGCTAAAAAGCTTGTTCCGGAAGGCGTGGAAGGCCGGGTTGCATATAAAGGAACGGTAGAAGATACGGTGTTCCAGTTAATGGGAGGTCTTCGGGCTGGCATGGGTTATTGTGGTACCCCAAGCATTGAGGCATTGAAGGAGAACGGAAGATTTGTAAAGATTTCTGCTGCATCCTTAAAGGAAAGTCATCCACATGATATCCATATAACGAAAGAGGCGCCTAACTATAGCGTAGACGAATAAGGTAAGAGTCATGAGATACTATATTATAAATGAGGTGACCATTGCCTTAAAAAAGAAAGGAACTTATCTATATGTAGCCGGTATTATCATATTAAGCTTGCTCGCTAATATTGCAATGGCGGCATTCCGGAGCATATATGGCATGCGGGAGGGAGCCTTTGGCTCCAATCTGATTTACTTTGCCCAGTGGTGTTTCATTGTTCCTTATTACAGTACGATTCTTATCGCAGAAATTATTTTCGGAAAAGAGTGTCCGAATCCAAAGATTCGAAATAAAGTGACTATCGGACTTTCACGGGCAAAGCTTTATTTTGGCAAGCTCTTTTCGGAATTATGCATTTCAGCAGTTTTTCTGGTTGCGGCAATTGTTATCTTTATCGGCATCACATACATTTTCATGGCAGCGGACGGAAGCATTGAAATCTGGGTGGTACAGGATTTCTGCAGGGCTGCAGCCACTGCAATGCCCCTTTGGATTACGGGAATCGCTATTGGAAACGGATTGTTGTTTTTCTTTCCAAGGAAGCGATATGCTTTTGCCACGTTTATTGGCTTATTGATTGTTTTTCCCAGAATCATCATGTTTCTTGCAGCAGAGCCTTTTAAATTTGGAGCTTGTCAGTGGGTGAAGGAGTATCTGCTTTTGACCCCGCGGTTTAATGAACTTCCGTATTATGCAACATTGGATATGCCAAAGATTATGATATTAAGCAGTATTTATACCCTTTGCTTTACGGCTTTGGGCCTATGGGCATATTATAAAAAGGAATATTAACAGGTGGGGACAGGATTGGAAAAGAAAGGTTTTGTTGAGGAAAATATGTTTCAGAGGATGCAGGACAGGTTATGTTTTCTGGGGAATTTTTATGCTTATTGTGTGGATGAGTTTGGAAACCAGATAACAGAATGGTCTGGCGATATGGAAGAGATTGACCCGCTGCAAAAGGTGGTCTCGGGGGAGCAGTTATATAATTTGTTTGAGAGAGTCAGGGAAAGCGCCCTGGAAGAGCAGATTATAGAGGAAACCGGTTATGGCAACCTTAAGGCAGCGGCAATTGGATATAAGGCAGAAGGCAAGCTGAAGTTTTGTTGGCTTGCTTGCTGTGTTTTTCCGGAAGAAGATTCTGACAGGGAAAAACCCATGTTCAAGGGGAGTAAAAGAATCACTACGGAAGAAAGAGTATGTGAGACGGCCGGATTGTTACGGATGTATGCAAAGCAGGCATTCCCGTTGGAAGGGTCTGAGGAAAAGGAAAAGCTTTTAAAAAAGACGGAATATTATACGGAGGCATTGAGGCTTTTGGAAAGCGGACAGCCTTTTTTAGAAGCAGTAAACCGGCTTTTAGAGCTTATGGGAAGATATCTGCAGATCAATTCCACAGGGCTTGTAAAGGTATTAAAGGATGAGCGGTTTATTGATGTCATATGCGAATGGCTGGAAGCGGGAAGCGCTTCCGGTTATGACCGGGTAAGGAATCTGGAACGGCCGGAAGTATTTTCCGGTGATAAGCCAATTGTCATTTCTACGGATTCGGTTATGTCAAAGGAAATGAAAAGCTATATGAAGGGACAAAATCAGAAAGCCCTTATATCAATTCCCCTTCTGTTAAATGAAAAGCCGGTCATGTATGTTTATGTTTCCGAAAAAAGCCGGAAAAAAATATGGAAGCCGGAGGAAATCGATTTTATAGGAGATATGACCCGGATCATGCAGATCATGTTGATAGGAAAGCAGCGGAAAGAGTCATTGACAGCCTCTTTTGCGTCGCTTCAGGCAATCCTGGATAATGTGGGAAGCTGCATTTATGTACAGGATGTGGAAAGCGGCCGGATTGTTTTTGCCAATAAGCAGTTAAAAAGTACCTTTGAGCTGGAACTCCAGAACGGAAAGCTGAATGAGATGGTACAAAAGGGAAGGCCCATCGGTCTTAGGGAAGGGTATCATGAGCTCCAGTACAAGGAAAAGGGCAGATGGTACGACTTATATTATACTTATATTACATGGGTAGACAGAAGCAGGGCCAGCCTCTATGTGTTGCATGATGTTACGGATAAAAAAATCTATCAGAAGAAAATGGAGCAGCAGGCATATACGGATTTCCTTACGGGACTTTATAACCGTATGTGCTGTGAGCGGGATTTATCCATGCAGTTAGACAAGGCTATTGCAGGAAAGATGACAGGCGGGCTCCTTTATTTGGATCTGGATGATTTCAAGCATATCAATGATGGTCTGGGACATCAGTATGGAGATGTGCTTTTAAAATCGATTTCCAACAGCTTAAGGCGAATAAAGGGCATTTGCAATTCCTGTTATCGGATGGGCGGTGATGAATTCGTTATCATCATACCTCCGGAAAGCTTTGACAGGTTTGAGGAAATCATACAGGATATTCAGGCAATCTTCAGCAAGCCATGGTTTTTAAAGGATGCGGATTATTACTGCACCATGAGCATGGGAATCGTAAATTATCCTGATGATGGGGATAACGTGCAGGATTTGATAAAAAAAGCGGACATTGCCATGTATGATGCGAAAAAAGCAGGCAAGAACCGGTGTTCCAGATATTCTCAGAAGTTGAGCACAGCTTCTTATAAGCGGCTGGATATGGAGAAGAATATGCGGGATGCCACAGCGGACAATTACCGGGAGTTTGAAGTATACTATCAGCCGATTATCGATGTGCTGTCCGGCAATCCGGTCTGCACGGGGGCAGAGGCGCTGATTCGTTGGAATTCTTCCACAATGGGCTTTGTACCGCCGTCAGAATTTATACCATTAGCGGAATATCTGGGATTGATCAATCCGATAGGCAACTATGTATTACAAGAAGCATGCAGGGCCTGCAGGAGCTGGAATGACAATGGCAGGGAACAGTTCAAAGTAAATGTGAACTTGTCAGTTGTGCAGCTTTTGCAGCCGGACATTGTGGAAATTGTAGAAGGGACCCTGCAGGAAACGGGGCTCAATCCGGAAAACTTAACCTTGGAAGTAACGGAAAGCCTTGCTATCAATGATATGAGGAGAATGAAAGAAATCTTAAACAGGATCAGGCAGCTGGGTGTGCGGATTGCTTTGGATGATTTTGGCACCGGCTATTCTTCTTTGAATCATATCAGGGAGATTCCCCTTGATGTAATTAAGGTGGATCAGAATTTTGTGCAGGGACTGGCAGAAGACAGCTATTCCCAATCCTTTATAAAAATGGTTGCGGAGCTGGCAAATGCCATTCAGGTAAATGTGTGCGTGGAAGGAATTGAAACGGAAAAGCAGTTTAAAGTTGTAAACGATATGAAAATACAGTTGATTCAGGGTTATTATTTTGACAGACCCTTGCAGCTGCCGGATTTTGAAGCTAAATATGTAATGAATCATTAGCGGTGAAAAGAGAAACGCAGGAGGAGAAAAATTATGAAAGCATTGATTAGCGTATCAGACAAAACAGGGATTGTAGAGTTATCTAAGGAACTGGAAAGCATGGGGGTAGAGATTATTTCTACCGGAGGCACTTACAAAAAATTAAAGGAAGAGGGAGTAAAGGCCATTGAAATTTCCGAGCTTACCGGTTTTCCGGAATGTCTGGACGGCCGTGTAAAGACCCTGCACCCAATCGTACATGCGGGAATTCTGGCAATGCGTTCCAATCCTTCCCATATGGACCAGTTAAAAGAGTTAAACATCGACACCATTGATTTGGTAATTGTAAATCTGTATCCTTTTAAAGCGACTATCTTAAAAGAAGGGGTTACCAGGGAGGAAGCGGTAGAAAATATTGACATTGGCGGTCCTACCATGCTTCGAAGCGCTGCAAAAAATTATCAGGATGTGGCAGTTGTGACTGACCCGGCTGATTACCAAAAGGTTCTTTCTGAATTAAAAGAAAATGGACAGGTTTCATTGGATACGAAATTTTATCTGATGCAGAAGGTATTTATGCATACATCCAATTATGATACGATGATTGCGGACTATTTAAAGAAGCAGCGGGGAGATGATTCTCTTCCGGAAACATTGACTATGACCTTTGAAAAGGTACAGGATATGCGATATGGAGAAAATCCCCATCAGAAAGCCGCTTTTTACCGTCAGGTGGGAAAGCAGACAGGCTCTTTGGTAGATGCCGTTCAGCATAACGGGAAAGAGCTGTCTTTTAACAATATCAATGATACAAACGGTGCTTTGGAATTATTAAAGGAATTTACTGAGCCTACTGTGGTAGCATGTAAGCATGGAAATCCATGCGGCGTAGGAAGCGATGAGGATATCAATAAAGCATGGGAGAAAGCATATAATGCAGATAAGACTTCTATTTTCGGCGGTATCGTAGTGGTGAACCGTGAAGTGACAAAGCAGATGGCGGAGGAAATGCATGAAATCTTTTTGGAGGTAGTAGTGGCTCCTTCTTATGAGAAAGAGGCATTGGAGATTCTCTGCTCCAAGAAAAATATCCGTGTGCTGGAATTGAAGGATATTGAAGTGCCGCAAAATCCAAATGCTTTGGATATGAAGAAAGTAAACGGCGGTCTGATCGTCCAGACCATTGATTCTGAAATTTACCGGGAAGAGGATTTCAAGGTGGTGACAAAGGCACAGCCTACAAAGGAACAGCTGGAAGATATGAAATTCGGCATGAAGGTTGTAAAATTTGTAAAATCCAATGGTATTGCAGTGGTAAAGAACAAACAAAGCGTAGGCATCGGACCGGGACAGGTAAACCGTATCTGGGCGGCAAAGCAGAGCTTTGAACATGCGGCAGAGCTGATTGGAGAATCTGCTACAAAAGATGCAGTGCTGGCTTCGGATGCTTTCTTCCCCTTTGATGATGTAGTGGAAGCAGCCCATCAGGCGGGCATTACTGCAATCATCCAGCCGGGCGGAGCAATGAGGGATCAGATGTCCATTGACAAATGCGATGAATATGGCATTGCCATGGTATTTACCGGAATGAGACATTTTAAACACTAAAAGGAAATCAAGTTTAACAGATATAGATGAGGGTGACAACATGGAAGATAACGAAAAAGAAATAGTATCGAGAAATTTTATTGAACAGGAAATTGACAAGGATCTGGCAGAGGGAGTGTATGATACGGTTCATACCAGATTCCCTCCAGAGCCCAACGGATATCTGCATATCGGCCATGCAAAAAGTATCTTGCTAAATTATGGTCTGGCAAAGAAGTATCAGGGCAAGTTTAACATGCGTTTTGACGATACGAACCCAACCAAGGAAAAAACAGAATTTGTGGAATCCATCAAAGAGGATATCAAGTGGCTAGGCGCTGACTGGGAGGATAGACTGTTTTTTGCATCTGATTATTTTGAACAGATGTATGAGGCTGCTGTGAAGCTGATAAAAAAGGGAAAGGCATATGTATCGGATTTGAGCGCAGATGAAATCCGGGAGTATCGGGGAACCTTAACAGAACCGGGCAAGAAGGACCCTTATTCCGAACGCTCCATAGAAGAAAATCTGGAATTATTTGAGCATATGAAAAATGGAGCTTATAAGGATGGGGAAAAGGTGCTTCGCGCCAGAATTGATATGACGTCACCGAATATCAATATGCGGGACCCGGTTATTTACCGGGTGGCACATATGAATCATCATAATACAGGTGATACATGGTGCATTTATCCTATGTATGATTTTGCTCATCCTATCGAGGATGCCATTGAAGGAATTACCCATTCCATCTGTACGCTGGAATTTGAAGACCACAGGCCATTGTATGACTGGGTGGTAAGAGAACTGGAGTATGAAAAGCCTCCAAGACAGATTGAATTTGCAAAACTGTATCTGACCAACGTGGTGACGGGAAAAAGATATATTAAGAAGCTGGTAGAAGATGGCATCGTAGACGGCTGGGATGATCCAAGACTTGTTTCCATAGCAGCGCTCAGGAGACGGGGCTTTACTCCGGAATCCCTTCAGATGTTCGTGGAGCTTTGCGGGGTATCCAAATCCAATTCCTCTGTGGATTATGCAATGCTGGAATATTGTGTACGGGAAGATTTAAAATTGAAAAAGCCTCGTATGATGGCAGTATTGGATCCAATCAAGTTAGTCATAGATAATTATCCGGAAGGACAGGTGGAAATGCTTGAAGCCTCCAATAATATGGAAAACCCGGAGTTAGGAACCCATCAGGTGCCTTTTTCCGGAGAGCTTTATATTGAGCGGGAGGATTTTATGGAGGAGCCTCCAAAGAAATATTTTCGTCTTTTTCCGGGAAATGAAGTGCGTTTAATGCACGCATACTTTGTAACCTGTACCGGGTTTGAAAAGGATGAAAAAGGAAATGTCACTGTGGTACATTGTACCTACGATCCGGCAACAAAAGCAGGAAGCGGTTTTTCGGAAAGAAAGGTAAAGGGTACTATTCACTGGGTTCCTGTAAAGGAAGCTGTAAAAGCGGAGGTTCGTCTTTATGAAAACCTTGTAGATGAGGAAAAAGGGGTATATAATAAAGAAGATGGAAGCTTGAATTTAAATCCCAATTCCATGACCGTATTAAAGGAATGTTATCTGGAACCGGCGGTTTCCGGGGCAGAGGCATACGACAGCTTCCAGTTTGTGAGAAATGGGTTTTTCTGTGTGGATTATAAGGATTCCAAGCCGGATGCACTTGTATTTAACAGAATTGTTTCATTAAAAAGTTCATTTAAGCTACCTAAGTAGAGCTTAGGAGGAAGATAGGAGAAAGAGCAATGGCAGGATTATTATCTGGATTAGAAGCATTTGGCCTTAAGGGAATGGATAAGGTAGATGACATTTACGATAAGGCAAAGAAGGAAGAGGAAGCAAAAAGAGCAGAAGAGATCAAGAAGGACCCGGTTCTGGCAGAGCAGGAGCTGCTTTTTGAAAAATCGTATACATGTCCGATTTGTGATACAGAATTTAAATCAAGAACTGTTCGGATAGGAAAAACAAAGCTTTTGGGAACCGATTTGGATCTGCGTCCAAAGTATGAAACGGTGGATATGCTGAAATACGATGTTATTTTATGCCCCCATTGTGGATATGCAGCCCTTAGCCGGTATTTTAAATTTCTTACTGCTCCACAGGCAAAATTGATTAAGGAAAATATTTCTGCCAGCTTTAAACCTATGAAAGAACAGGGAACTATTTATTCCTATGAGGAAGCGCTATCCAGATACAAGCTGACTTTGGCAAATGCAATTGTAAAAAGGGCAAAAGCCAGTGAAAAAGCATATATCTGTCTGAAAACTGCATGGCTTTTAAGAGGACAGGGGGAAAGGCTGAAAAAAGAGGACGCCGATTATGATAAGAAGAAGGCGGAACTCAATCAGGAGGAAGATGAGTTTTTGAGAAATGCCTTAGAAGGTTTTTTATCTGCAAGGCAGACAGAAAGCTTTCCTATGTGTGGTATGGATGAAGTAACGGTGGATTATCTTATTTCTGTCATTGCCATGCGCTTTGAACAGTTCGATATTTCTTCCAGATTGATTGCCAGTATTTTAGCTTCCCATACAGCAAGTCCAAGAATGAAGGATAAGGCAAGAGACATAAAGGAAATGCTGGTGAAGCAGATTAAAGAGAATCAGTCCAAAAAGGGAAAAGCATGAATGAGTTAGCAATAACGCTGGATATGAAAAGCGGCGTGTATTTGTATGAACAGATTTATCAGTATATAAAAAACGAAATTGTAGAGGGAAAGCTGTCTGAACAAGAACGGCTTCCCTCTACTCGTGCTTTGGCAGAGCATCTGCAAATAGCGAGAAGCACGGTGGAGCTTGCTTATGAACAGCTGGTATCCGAAGGATATATTGAGGCAAAGCCTTATAAGGGCTATTTCGTATGTGCGGTAGGAGAACTTTATCATTTAAAAAAAGAGAAGGTCATAAGAGGAGAGGAGCAAAGAAAGGAGGCTGCTTATCTATTCGATTTATCGCCTAACGGAATCGAAATGAAAGCCTTTCCTTTTCCCACATGGCGGAGAATTTCAAAAAATGTGCTGGCGGAGCATCAAAGGGAGATTTTCGAGGCCGGGCACCCACAGGGAGATTTTGCCTTTCGGAATACAATCTGCCGTTATCTTTATAGCTTCCGTGGAGTAAATTGTGAGCCGGAACAGATTGTTGTTGGTGCCGGAAATGATTATCTGCTGCTGTTGCTTGGAAAAATCCTGGGAGAGCATCAGAGGGTGGCAATGGAAACGCCAACCTACCAAAGAGCGTATCAGATTTTTTGCTCAGCCGGATATGAAATGCTTACTCTGCCAATTGATAAAAACGGGATGAGTATGGAGCATCTAAAAGAAAGCGGGGCAAATATTGCTTATGTCATGCCATCCCACCAGTTTCCCACCGGCGTGGTTATGCCCATTGGAAGACGGATGGAGCTGTTAAAATGGGCGGAAGAAGCGGAGGACCGCTATTTGATTGAAGACGATTATGACAGTGAATTCCGCTATAAGGGAAAGCCTATCCAGGCTTTGCAGGCCTGGGATAAAAAAGAAAAGGTCATTTATGTGGGAACCTTTTCCAAGTCCATTGCGCCTGCCATCCGTGTAAGCTTTATGGTGCTTCCAAGACCGCTGTTAAGGCTGTATGAAAAAAATGTGAGTTTTTTATCTTCCACTGTATCCAGAATCGATCAGGCAATATTGAATGAATTTATTGGAGGAGGGCATTACGAAAGGTATTTAAATAAAATGCGCAAGATTTACAGGTCCAAGCATGACTGCCTTTTAGAATGTTTAAAGCCCTTTAAGAATAAGTTTCGTATTTCCGGTGAAAATGCCGGGCTTCATATAGTATTGATAAGTAAAGAGGAGGGAATCCATGAAGAATGGCTGACAAAAACAGCCCGGGAGGTGGGAATCAAGGTTTATGGCATGAGCGATTATTTCATACAGGGGACCAAAGGTATTGGAAAAGAAAAGCAATGGAGAATAGGTGAAGATTTGGAAGAAAAACATGCAAAGGTCCTACTTGGATATGCCAGCCTGTCAGAAGAAGAAATCAGGAAGGCGCTTTTCCTTTTACAAAAAGCCTGGTTGTAACATAATAGAATTGCAAAAAGAAAAGACAGGTACAGATAAAGCTGAACCTGTCCTTTGTGCTGTGGCATGTTTACTCCTGTTCCAAGGAAGAATTGCTTTCGTCAGCGGAGGACTCTTCTTCGGAATCTTCTTCATCAAAAAATTCTTCCACGCCTTCTGTAAGTTTTGAAGCAATGGTTTCTTTTTTTTGTATTTCTTCCGGAGTTTCTTCTGGATCTTCTTCATCAAAATCTTCTGGCTCCTCTTCCGGGTCCATGTCAGAGGTATCCTCTTTGGCTTCCTCTTCCTTACTGTTAAAATTCAACGGAACATAAGTGCGGTCGCTCTCTTCGGAATCCTCTTCGTCAAAATCATCAAAATCATCAAAGTCATCGAAATCCTCATCCAGGTTTTCGGAATCTTTTTTTGTGAAATAATAATAAATGCCTGCAGCAGCGGCGCCTGCTACAGTACCAAACAATAACAATTTGCCAAGCTTTTTCATTATCATAAATCTCCTTTCGAGTTCCCTTTTTCTATATTTTATATGAAAAAGGAAAAGAAAACAACCCACAATATAGTATTCCCAAAAAAAATTATCTATGCAGATCATGAAAAAAAACAAGAAAATCTTTTTTCTTGCTTTTTTCCAAAAAAATGTTACAATATTTTTACAGGCAGATATGGTTCATCGGTAGAACGCTAGCTTCCCAAGCTGGAAAGGCGGGTTCGACTCCCGTTATCTGCTTTTTTTATGCCCATTTTATCGGGGTTTGTGGAATCTTAAAATCAATTGAAACTATTGACGGTAAAATATGCAGGTGCTACTATGGTGATGTAACAATTTATAATACAACAAAGCATGGAGGTGTTTTTTGTGAATCGAATAGTGGAAGAATTAAAGAAAACAGATGTATTTTATGTGGCAACAGTAGAAGGGGATCAACCAAGAGTTCGTCCGTTCAGCAGCGCTGCTGAGATTGATGGTCAGCTGTATCTTTGCACAAATAATACGAAAAACTGCTATAAGCAGATGATTGCAAATCCAAAAGTGGAAATCAGTGGGATGGAGAAGGATGGCACATGGCTTCGAATCACTGGAAAATTAGTGAGGGATGACAGAGATGAGGCTCGGGCAAAAATGCTTGAAGACCCATCTGGACCAAGCAATCTATATCATGTAGGGGATGGGATTTTTGAAGTGTTCCGCCTTGAGGATGCAGTATGCACGAAATATTCCATGACGGCAGAACCTGAAATTATTCAGTAACTAAATGAGAGAGAAAAATATGTATTTGCCCTGTTCAACAATACAATGGATGATTTTGAAAAATTACCGGGGATATGCAGACAGAGCAGATGACCGATATTTCAAATGACTGTATTGTAAAGCTGATTGCCAGATTTTATGCGGCCGGCTGGAAATTGTAATCCTTGTGAATAGCACAATGAAGTAGGATAAGAGCAGCGGCTGCCGTACTCAAAATGTCAATAAGGCTAGTGTAAGAAAAATGTAAGAAAAAGGGCGCATTTTGCTTGAAAAAGTATTATGGAAATGCTATAGTATTTAAGATAAGTGATATTCAGGGCATGGTAGCATATAAGAATTTGTACAAAAGAGAAAACTGCCCTGGATGTGCTTTTCCGATACAATACTGGAAATTCCATAGAAGAGATGTAAAAAATAGGGCTATCGTCATGGATAGCCCTATGATTTTATGAGCTTAAGTGAATTCCGTCTTGAAAGGTAAAATAATTCGGCAATTTTCTGTTGCCCGTCTGTTATTATTCCTGGCTCTTTACCTGATCCTTATAATAAGTAACCATAAGCCCCTTTATGGCATCCCGGTTTTCTTCATTTAATCTATTGTAATAATAAAGTACCCGCTTTTGCTCTGCATTTAGTTGTGGCGTAGTTTGAGAGCGGGCATTCGTTTTGGAATGGAGAGGGGAAGTCAGATAATCCGTCTGGAGGATATAATCAGCGGAAACGTGGTAATAGTTGCATAAATCTACGAAAGTGTCAATTGTCGGTAGACTGATATTTCGTTCGTAACTGGATAATACCTTATTGGTAATGTGAATTGCTTTTGCTACTTCCGTTTGTTTTAAATCCTTGTCTTCACGTATATTTCTTAATCTATCGCCTATGTGCATGGAAGTTCCTCCTTTGGTAAAAGATATTGGATAATTATAATATTATTTGCGATATTTCTTCTGAATATTCATTTTTAAAGCGATATTGAAAGAAGAGAGGTGGCTGTGGGGGAAAAAATAAGAAAAATTATCAAATATTGAAATATGCAATTGATAATGGTATGATTGACTTATTATAGGTAAAGTGCAACTGATTACCGGGTAATCAAGCCAGACATCCTATGATAAAAGTAAAGGAGAAAAATCATTATGTGGATAAAACTAATCGTGAGCATGATAGCCGGATTTGGAGCCGGGGTAGGAACAGGGCTGGCAGGGCTGTCAGCGGCTGCGGTTATTTCTCCCATGCTTATTATCTTTCTGGATGTGCCGGCATATCAGGCAATCGGAATCGCACTGGCATCTGATGTACTGGCATCTGCCATTTCTGCTTATACCTATGGAAAAAGCAAAAATCTGGATATTAAGAACGGTCTTGTAATGCTGGCGGCAATATTGGTCTTTACCCTTGTGGGAAGCTTTGCTTCCTCCGGCGTGGAAAACGAAGTAATGGGTAATTTTTCATTGGTCATGACAACTCTTATGGGGATCAAATTCATTGTGAAGCCTGTTATGACCACGAAAGAAAACATGGCTGTAAAGAGCAAAAAGCGAAAAATCATTGAATCCATTTTATGCGGCAGCATGATTGGACTGATCTGCGGTTTTGTAGGCGCAGGAGGCGGAATGATGATGCTTTTGATCCTTACAAGCGTTCTGGGATATGAATTGAAAACAGCCATAGGAACCAGTGTCTTTAATATGACATTTACTGCATTGGTGGGAGCAGGCTCTCATTTTGCGATTGGTGGTATGCCGGATTTGTTTTTACTGGGGGCTTGTATTATTTTTACCTTAATTTTTGCCAGACTGGCGGCCAGATTTGCAAACGTGTCCACGCCAAAGGTATTGAATCGTGCATTGGGAGCCGTGTTGACTGTACTTGGAATCATTATGATCTTGGTGGATAAGATGGCATGATATTATATCACCATATGAAAAAGAGAAGGATAGAGCATAATAAGAAGTGAAGGAAAAATTTTTTGATTTAAAAAAGGAAAAACAGGATCGGATTATTAACGGCGCCCTGAAGGTGTTTGCTTTAAATGGCTATAAGCGGGCAAGTACAGATGAGATGGTAAAAGAGGCGGGCATCTCTAAGGGACTGCTGTTTCATTATTTTGAAAGCAAAAGGGGAGTTTATCTGTTTGTATGCCAGTATAGCGCCAAGTATCTTGCTATGGAGCTTTCCAGAGCAGTAGGCATGCAGGAGACGGACTTTTTTGAGCTGCAAAAACAGATGGAACTGGCAAAGATGCGCATTATGAAGAACTATCCGTATATGCAGTATTTTTTAAATCAGGCATTTTTAGAAACAGATGAAGAGGCAGTGGCAGCAACGGAAGCAGAATTAGATTACGCATCTAAAGCTTTGCAGCTTGTGTATGAAAAGGCTGATTTGTCTCAGTTTAAGGAAACGGTAGACCCTTCCATGGTGCTGAAAATGACTCTCTTTGCCTTAAACGGGCTGATGGGTGATTATATAAATAAAGAACCCATCAGACCGGAAGCGCTTTATCAGGAATCTGCAGCATATCTGGATATGCTCAGGGAGCATTTGTATAAAAAGGAATAAGGATTCCTGCCAGTTACTTCCCCATTTTATAAACCGGATCTGCCGGGTATCCGCCCCTTAGCTTCTGCATTCCACGCTGAACGGCATCTTTTGAATTTTTCCAATCGGCATCCTTGTTGCGATAATCAAATTTTTCAACCAGCCATGCCACATCTTCGCCGATGCGTTCCATGGAGCTTTCCATTACATCAAAAAGGATGGGATAAAATTCCTCCTTTTGTTTGTCGCTTAGCTGGTTATCGGACATTGCCATAATGTCTCCGAAATGGTGCAGGCATAGTCCCTTACTCTGTTTCAATATGTTTTTCAGTTCATCGTCTTTTTTGTACATAAAAAAGAAAGTATCTAAATATCTTTCATAAGTATCCTGAAAACGCTTGCATATATAGCAGGATTTATCCCGTTCCTTCACCCAGGCGCTGATGGAATTGCCTTCATCACCAGATTTTTTGCGTCCGAAAAGAGAAGCTTTGGAAGGAGCAAACATTTTGATCTGTTTTTTTAATTCTTTATTCATTTCTATGTAATGAGTCTTGAGTATCCACCCGTTTCCAAGAGTGTTGCCATAGTCGAACATTTTTTTGAAATGGGCTCTGCAGAAGCCTGCTTTGTCAGTCTGTTCCCGCACATCGCTTTCCATATAGGAGGAGCCGGAACCTAAAACAAAATCCAAAAGATCCTGTTCCACGTTTCGTTCGATATAGCAGAAGGGGCATTCATCATCTGCGTGGAATGCGTCCATAAGGGGGATGGTATAAAGAGTTTCTTTCATTGGTTTTCCTCGATTCTTTCATGATAAGCTTATTGTACGGGAAAGAGAAGAAAAATACAAGAAAATCCGTGTACTTTCTCTATATTCTGTGATAGAATACTGTTGCATTTTTGGTGCAGTTACCAGTTGTGATTTTAGAAAAATAGAAGCATAGGTTTGATAAGATGAAGGAAGAAAGTTTTTATAAAAAAGTATGGGCTTTAGTGCTGCCCATGGCTTTGCAAAATTTAATCAATGTGGGAGTGACGGCAGCTGATGTGGTCATGCTTGGAAAAGTAGATGAAAAAGTGCTTTCAGGAGCTTCCTTAGGCGGACAGGTTCCCTTTATACTGAATTTGTTCTTGTTTGGGATAGCTTCGGGAGCAGCGGTGCTGACTGCGCAGTATTGGGGAAAAAAGGATGCGGATTCCATTGAAAAGATATTGGGGATTGCTCTGGTTATAGCCATGGCAGCAGGAGTTCTGTTTTCCATAGTGACACTGGCAATTCCAAAACAGATTATGGGAATCTTTACGAATGATGAAGAGGTCATAGGCTATGGGGTGGGATATTTGCGGATACTGGCATTTACTTATCCAATTGTGACTTTCACGGCAACCTATTTAAATATTATTAAAACCATTGAAAGAGTAGTGATTTCCACTATCGTATATGCCAGCTCCCTTTGCATCAATATTATTATGAACGGAATCCTTATTTTTGGACTGTTTGGAGCGCCAAGGCTTGGAGTGGCAGGAGCTGCCATTGCTACATTATGTGCCAGGATATCAGAAGCGGTTATCGTAGCCTTTTATGCCCACTTTCGAAACAAGGACGTGAAAATCAGGCTCAAATATATGTTCCGGCTGGATAAGCAATTGTGCAGGGATTTCTTGTTATATTCCGGTCCTGTCATAGTCAATGAGCTTTTATGGGGCCTTGGTGTATCTGCCAATTCGGCTATTATGGGGCATTTGGGAAGCAGTGCAACAGCTGCCTATAGTGTGGCACAGGTAACCAGACAGTTAGCCATGGTTATCGTATTGGGGCTGGCAAATGCCACTGCTATTATGATAGGAAAGGTTATAGGAGAAAAAAGGGAGGATATTGCGCTCCTTTATGCAAAGAAATTCGTAAAGCTGACTGGAATCTGCTCCGTTTTAGGAAGCCTGTTAGTCATAGCTATCCGCCCGTTTCTGATTTCCGGATTGGAATTCTCCGGACAGGCGGCAGGATATATGAGGATATTTTTGATTTTTCTGGCAGTCCATATCGTATTCTATGGAATAAACATCACTATTATAGTTGGAATACTGCGTTCAGGCGGTGATACCAGATATGGCATGTGCGTGGATACGGGAGCCATGTGGTGTGGTTCTATTTTATGTGGCTTTTTGGCAGCCTTTGTGTTCAGGCTCCCGGTAGAAGCAGTGTATGCCATACTGTTATGTGATGAGGTCATAAAAATACCTTTTGCCTATACAAGATATCGCTCGAAAAAGTGGCTGAAAAATGTTACCAGAAATTGAGAAAAAAATTTGACAGTATTAAGGTGTACCACAATGAATGAAGAAACTTCATTGCGGTACATCTTTTTTGCTAATTCATTCCCGCCAGATAATTGATGAACTGCTGTGCGGTTCTTCCGGAAATGCCCCCATGGGACAGCTCCCATTTATTGGCCTCTCTGCATATTTCCTCTTCGGACAGGGTAATATGGTTTTTGCGTGCCAGTTCCGTAACGATATGGAAATACTCTTTTTGAGAGGGCTTGGAATAATTGATTGTTACACCAAAACGGTAAGCCAGGGAAAGCTTTTCTTCCATAGTATCGGAATGATGCATGCCGTTTTCCGTCTCCATGTCGTTTCGATCCTTCCAGGTTTCCCGGATTAAATGACGGCGGTTAGAGGTTGCATAAATTAGTATGTTTTGGGGTTTTGTTTCCACTCCGCCTTCAATGACTGCTTTTAAGAATTTATATTCTGTTTCAAAGTCTTCAAAAGATAAATCATCCATATAGATGATGAATTTGTAATTGCGGTTTTTAATCTGGGCAATCACCTGGGACAAATGCTTAAATTGGTGTTTATAAATTTCAATCATACGGAGCCCGTCCTTGTAAAATTCATTTACGATTGCTTTGATGCTGGTTGATTTGCCAGTGCCGCTGTCGCCAAATAAAAGCACATTGTTTGCTTTTTTTCCTTCCACGAATGCTTTTGTATTATCAACCAGCTTTTTCTTCTGAATCTCATAGCCGATTAGATCGTCTAAGACCACTTTATCCATGTTATTGATTGCTTGGAACAGAATTTGATTGTTTTCCACCGCCTGAATGCGGAATGCCTTGTTCAGACCAAATGCACCTACGCCATAATCTTTGTAAAAGGTTGTGATGCAATGAAAGAACTCTTCCTCATCAGCGGCAGATTCCAGTTCCAGGCTTAAGCACTGTACTTTTTCACTGACATTTTTATTGTACATCAGCTCAGGCTTCTCAATTGCTTCATAGTTTGTGATACAGCTAAAGCAGTCAATTCCCAGCTTTTTTTCTAAAGCGCTGAAATCATAGTGGAACAGCTGCATAAATATTTTAAAATCATTTTTGGCAAAGTGGTTGACGCTTCCGGTCTTAGCTCCTGTTTTTTCACAAGTAATGCTGAAAGGATTTTCATTCATAATCAGCAAAAAGGTTAAATAATTTTGCCAGAGATTTCTGTTAAAGCCATATTCCGTTGCTACCACCAGTATCCGTTTTATCTGCCGGTAAATCCTGTTGATCAATTCTTCTTTGTGAAAGTCAGCGCTTTCAGCCTCTTCACAAATAGCGCTTAATTCCATTAAAATGGAATCCTTTGGCATATCCCTGTAAATCAATAATTTTGATACTAATCTATTCATATGTATGACCTCCGAATAATTTTGATTGTATGTTTGACATTTCTCTGAATATTACATATAATATGCTTAACAAGGGAGCCGGAAGGTGAATGCTGGTCACCCGACCCGGCGAATAAGCTTTAAACTATTAGAAATAGTCGTCTACTTTTCCAGGAGCAGGACGGCTATTTCTTATTTTTCAGATTCAGAATTGCAACAATCAAAAGACTGATGGTCAAAATCACCATGAATTCTTCGTATGTACTCATAATAATCACCACCTTCCGTAAGGTCTCGGATTGGGTGAAAGCACGTCCCCCGGCTACCCGGTTAAGCATATTATTTTTTACACCTATGCACTTGTACTGAATGCGGTATCATATTAGCACATTCAAAACGAGTGTGCAAGAACGAATCCCAGAAGATATTAAATGCACTAATTGGAAATAGCTGCAGACAGCAGCGTAAGCAAATAACACACTTTAAAGCAAAATTTCCCTCTCATTTAAGGATTATTTAATAATTCCCCCTTTATACTTAGTTTCAGACAGTACAAATTCTGTTACAATAAAAAAGGAGAGGAAAAGGCTATGTTCATACAGATTTTAAAAAAGGACTTAAAGCGGAAAAAGGGAATGAATCTAATCCTGTTTCTGCTTTTAATCTTAAGCAGTATTTTTTTAGCAGGCGGTATCAACAATCTGCTGCTTACGATGAATGCCATTGATTATTTTTTTGAAAAAGCAAATGTATCCGATTTCTATGCCATGACAATGGAGTCAGAAGAAAATGAGAACAGGATTGAAGAATGGCTGAAAGAAGAAGGGCTGGTAGAAGCCGTATACAAAGACTCTTATCTTCTTATTGAAAAGGAAGATAACAGCTTTGGCGGTCCGATGCATCTATGTAAAATCAGACAAAAACAGAATCTGATTTTTGATACAAAGAATCAGCCTGTTTTTTTAGAGCCGGGAGAAATTGCCATTTCTGTTTCCCAGGCTGAGCAAAACGGTATCAAGCCGGGGGATGAGATCAGGTTCCGGGCAGGGGATAAGGAAATTTCCCTTCAGGTAAAAGCGCTTGTAAAGGATGTGTTGTTTGGTTCTCCTTTTGTGGGTTTTGATGCACAGTATGTTTCTGAGAGAGATTTTGAAATGGTAGAAAATGCTCTTTCAGGGAAAGAAATCATGATTACGGGAATTACGGGATATGGTATTTCTACTGTGGATGTCCGGGAGTTTGAACGGAAATTTTCCGATGAGGGATTTCCGGTAAACACCATAATGACTCAGGAGGAGCTTCGCATATGTTACATTATGGATATGTTGTTTGCAGCAATTCTTATGATTATCAGTATTTGTTTATTGGCAGTATCCTTTGTGATCTTAAAGTTTACGATTACATTTACCCTGCAGGAGGAGTTTAAGGAAATTGGAGTCATGAAGGCTATCGGGATAAGCAGCTTTGCCATAAGAGGAATTTATCTATGCAAGTATTTTGCAGTTTCTGTGGCAGGAGCTTTGTTAGGGGCGGTTTTTAGTATTCCTTTCTCCAATTTTATGATGAAGTCCATAGAAAAAAATATATATATGCCAAAAGCGCAAGGAAATTTATTATTGTGTTTAAGCTGTGGGTGTATCATTGTTTTGCTGGTAATGGGATTTTGTTATATTTGTACGGGAAAGATCAGAAGGATTACCGTGATGGAGGCAGTGAAAAGCGGCTCCAACGGAGAACGTTATGGCAAAAGCTCCCCGCTCTTTTTGTATAAATCAGGAAAACTGCCCACCCTGTTCTTTTTAGCGGCAAATGATATTCTGAGCAGTAAAAGAAAATATACTCCTCTTTTTATTTCCTTTCTTCTTGGAGTCATCATGATTATTCTTCCTTTAAATGCAGTAAATACGTTAAAGGGAGATTCCATCATTACCATGTTCGGAATTGCCAGGTCGGATGTTTATATAGTTAATAATAAGGAAGAAGCCTATATAAAGGATGGGGATATGAGCAAAATGCTTGCGGATCTTCGGCATATGGAAGAGACATATGCCAAAGAAGGAATTTACGTAAAGCTCTATAACGAAATCAACTATACTCCATATGTTTCAAGTGAGACAAATAAGGATAAAAGAATTGTTCTGTCATTGCAGGCAAAGAATTTCCATACGGAAAATTATTGTTATCTGGAAGGGGAGCCGCCAAAGCTGTCGAATGAATTAGCCATGACTGCAATGCTGGCGGAAGAACTGAATGTAACAATAGGGGATACGGTCTATCTGCAGTTTGCCAAGGAGAAAATACCGTATATTCTTACGGCAACCTTTGAAAGCTTTAATAATCTGGGTTATTCCATTCGTCTGTCGGAGACAGCGGAAACGGACTTGAAATATGCCGGCGGTTTTTATGGGATACAGGGGTATTTCCGGGAAGGAACGGATGTGGAGGCAGCGATTTCAAAAATGAAGGAAATTACTCCGGATTATGAAATCAAAAATACAAGAGAAAGAATTGCAGCATCCATGGGAGCAGTCATAGAACGGGTGGGTGAGATTAAGCTGCTTACGGTATCCGTGGTGATTATGATAAACAGTCTGGTAACGATTCTGCTTTGCAGGACATTTTTGGAGCGGGATAAGGGAGAAATTGCCCTTTTAAAGAGCATTGGATTTTCCAACGGCTTTCTGCGGGCATGGCAGAGTATGAGAATCGGAATGATTCAGCTCGTATCTGTTTTGCTTGGAATTTTATGTTCGTATCTCTTAAATGATTTGATGATACAGTATACCTTTGGAATTATGGGTGTCAGACAGGTGGAATTAAGCATTGTGCCAATGGAGGTGTATGTGGGATATCCACTGCTGTTATTAGCAGGAGTGTTAGCGTCGGCTTACTTTGTGGCTTCCGGAGTGAAAAAGTTCAGTGTCCGGAAAATCAATGATATGGAATAAAAAATCAGTATGGAAGAGAGGAAGAAAAGAATGAGCAATTCATTAGCAGTAAAAGATTTATGTAAGACCTATGTGATGGATAAAAGGCAGAATAATGTATTAAAAAATGTGAGCTTTACCGTAAAGGAAGGGGAAATGGTGTCTGTTATGGGACCAAGCGGTTCGGGGAAATCGACTTTGCTTTATACAGTAAGCAGCATGGACAGCATGACAGCCGGAAGCGTGGACTTTTTTGGAAAGGATTTAAGCCGTCTTAAGCCGGAAGAGCTGGCAAAAGTGCGGCTGGTGGAAATGGGATTTATTTTCCAGCAGATGTATATGTTAAAAAATCTTTCCATTTATGATAATATTATCTTGCCTGCCTATCAGGCGGAAAAAGGCAGAGCCGGGAGAAGCAGGAAGGAAATTAATGAACAGGCAGAGGAGCTTATGAGAAAGCTGGATATTATACAGGTGGCGGACAATGATATCAATGAGGTCTCCGGCGGACAGCTTCAAAGGGCATGTATCTGCAGAAGTCTGATCAATCATCCCAAGATTATTTTTGCGGACGAGCCAACTGGTTCTCTAAATAAGCAGGCTTCCTATGAGGTAATGAAGGAGCTGAACCGGATTAACCGGGAAGGAACCAGCATCCTTCTGGTTACCCATGATGTGCGGGTAGCAGCCAAAAGTGACCGGGTGATTTATCTGGTAGACGGAAGAATAGAGGATGAATATAAGCTTGGAAAGTTTCAGGCAGAACAGGATTTAAGAGACAGGGAGCGTACTTTAAACGGCTGGCTTATGGAAATGGGCTGGTAGGCATAGGAAAAGGAAAGAACTATGGTAGATATTTTAGTAGTGGAGGATGAAAAAGAATTAGGAGAAGTGCTCTGCGATTTTCTGAGAAATGAGGGATATATAACTGCCCATGTAAGGACGGGAGAAGAGGCTCTTTCCTTTATAAGCGAAAGCCGTGTCAGGCTTGTGCTTCTTGATATCATGCTGCCGGGACTGGATGGATTTCATATATGCAGGAAAATCCGGGAAGAAGATAACGTTCCCATAGTAGTATTAAGTGCAAGAGTGGAAAAGGATGATAAGCTGAATGCTCTGCTTCTAGGGGCAGATGATTATATGGAAAAGCCATATGATATTGATATACTTCTTGCAAAAATCCGCGCAGTCTTTCGAAGGAATTATGAAGAAGGGCAGAAGCCCGGAATGTTAACAATTGCTAACTTGAAAGCGGATTTGAAAGGAAGAAGGGTGTTCCTTTCTGAAAAGGAACTGGAGCTGACTGCAAAAGAATATGAGCTGCTGACCCTGCTTATGGAACATCAGGGAAAGGTATTGAAAAAGGAATGGATATTCAATCGGATCTGGGGTGTGGGCAGCTTTAGCGAACCATCTACCCTGACGGTGCATATCAAATGGCTCCGGGAAAAAATCGAAGTAAATCCAAGACAGCCGGAGCATATTCTGACTGTCTGGGGAGTGGGGTATAAAATGGTATGAAGCAATATAATAGAATGATGTTGGCAGCAGTCCTTTTCTTTTTGACAATCGTAACGGCAGCAAATGTATTTTATATAAAAAGTGTGGACAAAGAAAAAGCAAAACTTCATAAGGTAGAAGGTAACCGGATTCTGGCTGTCATGAAACAGGAAGTGGAAGAAAACGAAAATGCGGATTTAGGGGTGCTTGCAGAAAGCATCCCTGTTTCCGATTATAAGACCATTACGAAAATAGAGTATTTGGAAGAAGGAGCTTCCTTTTTAGAAACAGAGGAGTTTTATCAGGTTCCTGTGTCTGATGCCATGTTTTATCCTGTTGCTTTAAAAACAGGAACAGGTTACCTGAAGCTAACCTATCAGGAAGAAGGGGAAAACAACAGTCTTTCCCGGCTTTTATTGTTAGATGGAACTGCCTTGTGCTGCTTTTTTGCGTTGCTTGCCATATTGGTCTATGTGAAAAAGAAGCTGATCATGCCTTTTGAGCAGATTAAGGAATATCCTTTTTGGTTAGCAAAAGGAAATCTGGTACAGGGATTGAAGGAGCAAAAAGAGGGCTATTTTGGGAGATTTCTGTGGGGACTTGATATGCTCCGGGAAACATTGGAGGATAACAGGCGGAAAAATCTGGAGCTGGAAAGAGAGAAAAAGACTATGCTCTTATCCCTTTCCCATGATTTAAAGACACCTCTAAGCTCTATTTATCTATATGGAAAGGCATTGCAAAAAGGACTATATGGCCAGGAAGAAAAAAGGAATCAGGCAGTGGATGGAATTTTGGAAAAGGCTTCTTTAATGGAAGGCTATATTGAAAAGATCATTGCTGCCGCTACGGAAGACTTCCTTCACATTCCGGTAAATCCTGGAGAATTTTATTTAAAGAATTTAATGGAGAAGTTTACCGGTTTTTATGGGGAAAAATTAGCTCTCCTGCATACAGAATTCCAAGTAGAGGATTATGAAAACTGCCTGCTTTACGGTGATTTTGACAGAGCATTAGAGGTATTTGAGAACATTATGGAAAATGCCGTAAAGTACGGGGACGGAAAGGCAATCAGGATTTATTTTGAAAAGGAAGAGGACTGCCTGCTTGTTACAGTAGAAAATACGGGAAATTCCCTGCCGGAACAGGAACTGTCCCATATTTTTGAAAGCTTTTACCGGGGATCTAACGGGAAGGAAAAAAGCGGCAGCGGACTGGGGCTGTATATATGCAGGGAAATTCTGCATAAGATGAAGGGGGAGATTTTTGCGGAGATGAAGCAGGGGGATATGCGGGTTACGGTGGTGCTTAGGATGGTGTGAGGCTGCATGAGGCAGAAGAAGCTGTGAAAGATGGAAATGGCTGACAATGGACGAATTAAAGGCTAAGGTTGGAGAGTAGATTGATGATGAGGTTGCGGATCAATCCGGTAGTGGCATAAGATTAAAAAAAGATCAAGGATTATATTGCAGAGGATAATGCCGATAAAGCATTAGAAACGGTGCAGGATATTACGAAGATATTTTGATAAGGATATGTCTCATTAGAAATAGTCATTTCACAGGACAGGATGGCTATTTCTCATTTTTTATAACGATATTTTATCACAAGATAATCATATTATTGATTTGATTTTTTTGATAATAAATACATTATTTTACAATTATTGACATTAAGAAAAAATGTGTTATACTTTGTACAATTGAATAAATAGCATACAGGTGTCAAAACAATGCATGGAATAAGCATTGGTTTTGGTGAAAAGGGAAACAGGTGAAAATCCTGTACGAACTCGTCACCGTAATTAGGGAGTAGAAGCCGATATGTCACTGGGAAACTGGGAAGACGGCGGATGTGATGATCTATAAGCCGGGAGACCTGCCTGAATGTTGTACAGAAACGTTTGTTTCGGACCACGAGTAACTGGTTGTACGTTTTGAACTTGCAGAAAGCATGATGGACTGTTGTTTGTATCAGAGTGTTTTGCAGGCTTATTTTGTGTATAAATCCTTTACCGTAGTTATGGTAGGGGATTTTTTTATGTACACGCCCGCATAATGAATATAGGCGCTTGCAGCGACATGGGGCGGTGCGGTGAGTAGGGAAAATTTTCCCTGCTCGATGATAATGATAAAATATTGCGCGATATTTTAATAAAAATAATATCCTTGTGGAATGGCAGGGAAGGAAGAGAGGAGAAAAATGAAAAAGAAATTTATAGTTACTTTATTAACAAGTGCCATGACATGCTCACTGGCACTGACAGGCTGTTCAAAGGAGACTCCCACATCGGCGGGAAATACCGTACAGACAGAGGAGGGAAGTACGGAGAATGCAGAATCGGCAGGAGAGAATGACAGCCAAGATCAGACAGACGAATCAGAAGCAGGAGATAACGCAGTTTCTGATCAGGAAGCAGCGGATGAAGTTGCTGCATTGATTGACGCAATCTATGTACAGGAGAGAACAGAAGATACTGATGCCCAGTGTGCGCAGGCAAAAGAGGCATGGGATGCGCTTACCGATGCTCAGAAAGAACTGGTGGAAGGTGAAGAAGCCGATCCTGATTATTTTGGCAGGGATACAGGCGACGCTTCCAAAGATGATCCGAGAAATCAGGATGATATCGGAGAAAATGAAATTCTGGTAGTCAGCTTTGGAACTTCATTTAACGACAGTCGTGTTGATGATATCAAAGGAATTGAGGATGCAATACAGGCAGCAAATCCTGACTGGTCTGTAAGAAGGGCTTTTACGGCACAGATTATTATTAACCATGTGCAGGCTCGTGATAAAGAGTTCATTGATAATATGGATCAGGCAATGGAGCGTGCAGTAGCAAATGGAGTAAAGAATTTAGTGATACAGCCCACTCATTTAATGCACGGTGCGGAGTATGACGAGTTAATGGAAGTGGTCGAAGCATATCGGAGTCAATTTGAAACAGTAAAAGTTGCAGAGCCGCTTCTTGGTGAGGTTGGCGCAGATGCCACAGTGATCAATGCGGATAAAGAAGCAGTTGCAAAGGCACTCACGGAAGCAGCAGTAAAGGATGCAGGATTTGAAGATTTGAGTGCGGCGATGGAGGACGGCGTGGCATTCGTGTTTATGGGGCATGGCACTTATCATACGGCAAAAGTGTCTTATACGCAGATGCAGTCACAAATGGAAGCGCTTGGGTATAATAATGTGTTTATCGGTACTGTAGAAGGAAATCCGGAGGAAACATCCTGTGAGGCAGTGATAGATGCCGTGGCACAGGCAGGTTATAAGAAGGTGATACTCCGTCCGTTGATGGTCGTGGCAGGTGACCATGCCAATAATGATATGGCAGGAGAAGATGAGGATTCATGGCTCAGTATGTTCAATGCTTCCGGCAATTTTGACAGTGTAGATGCACAGATTACTGGTCTTGGCTCTATTGAAGTAATTCAGAAGCTTTATGTGGAACATACGGCAGCGGTAATGAAAGACTGAAAGGCAGGGTGAGTAGCATGAAGAAAAATATAATAATTGTTATTGCGCTTCTCTCGGTCATGCTGTTTGGAGGTTGTGGGAATAACAATAATACACAGGAATCCGATTCTGCGGTAAATGCTGTTGCAGAAGAAAATGCAGAGGAAACATCAGAAACTGAACCGGAAACATTTCCTGAAGAGTCAGCGGAAGATAACTCTGAAAGTAATGAAGAAGTTAAGCGGAATCAGGAATCAGTGGCATTACCGGATGGGATTTATACGGCAGAGTTTACAACGGACAGCAGTATGTTTCGTGTCAATGAAACCTGTGACGGCAAGGGAACGCTGACAGTAGAAAATGGGGAAATGACAATCCATATTTCGCTTGGTTCCAAAAAAATTATCAATCTTTATCCCGGATTTGCTGAAGATGCCGCGAAAGAGGGGGCAGAACTGCTTTTGCCGACGGAGGATACAGTCACATACAGTGATGGCATGACAGAAGAAGTCTACGGCTTTGATGTGCCTGTCCCTTATCTTGAGGCTGAATTTGATCTGGCGTTGATCGGGACAAAGGGAAAATGGTATGACCATAAGGTCAGTGTCTCCAATCCGGTTCCGCTTGAGCATGATGAACAGGTAAAAGATGCAGTATCTTTGGAAGATGGTACATACAGTATGGAAATTACCTTTGAGGGTGGAAGCGGAAAGGCGGAAATTTTGTCTCCCGTATCTGTAACCGTGGAAGATGGAAAAGCAATGGCAACCGTACAGTGGAACAGCCCAAATTATGATTATATGATAGTGAATGGAGAAAAGTATCTGCCGGTAAATACGGAAGGGGATTCTGTTTTTGAGATACCCGTTCTTACATTTGATGAACCAATAGGGGTTATTGGTGATACTGTGGCAATGAGTAAACCTCATGAAATAGAATATACACTCACTTTCCATTCAGATACAGCGGTCAAAGAATAAGAAGAAAAGTAGGGAATAAGATGAGAGGAAGAAAAAAGGCGTTTGTTTTGCTTCTTATGGGGCTGCTATGGCTGTATGGCTGTGGTAGTCCTTCTCTCGATTCTGAAGTAATGACAGATACAGGGGGAAAATCAGAGTCGGATTTGGATATATCAGATTTTGATATAGGAGAAGAACTGGTTTATGAGAAAAGCTTAGAGCTGCAGTATGCGGAAAATTTCAAGGTTGACTATTATAAAGGCGGTTATACCCTACTAACGATAACAATGGATGGTACCCAGTTTTTGATCGTGCCGGAAAATGGAGAAGTGCCACAGAATTTAGATAAAGAAATCGTACCGCTTAGGCATCCGGTAAAAGACATCTATCTGGTGGCATCTTCGGCAATGGATATTTTCAGTGAATTGGATGGACTTTATTCCATTGCTTTTTCAGGGCAAAAGGAAGACGGCTGGTTCATTGAAGCAGCTAAAGAGGAAATGCAGAAGGGAAATATCCTTTATGCGGGAAAATACAGCAAGCCGGATTATGAGCTGCTTGTTTCAAATCACTGTGCGCTTGCCATAGAAAACATGATGATTTCGCATTCACCTGAAGTAGTGGAAAATCTGGAGAACTTTGGAATCCCTGTTATGATAGACTATTCCAGCTATGAGTCGCATCCCCTTGGCAGGGTAGAATGGGTGAAATTTTATGGGGCGCTGCTTGGGAAGGAAGAGGAAGCAGAAAGAATATTTACGGATCAGGCAGAAATTCTTGAGCGGGTAAGTGCATCCGTAAAATCAGATCAAACAGTAGCCTTCTTTTTCATTACTTCTAATGGTATGGTGCAGGTACGCCAGTCTTCTGATTATGTTCCGAAGATGATAGAACTTGCAGGTGGCAGCTATATCTTTCAAAATTTAGGCGATCCTGAAACAAAGCGTTCCACCATGAATATGCAGGTAGAAGAATTTTATGCCGGAGCAA
Organism: Lachnospiraceae bacterium; assembly: GCA_014804675.1. Classification (GTDB taxonomy): domain Bacteria; phylum Bacillota; class Clostridia; order Lachnospirales; family Lachnospiraceae; genus RGIG3040. The sequence goes on along the minus strand of JAAUZH010000011.1, from coordinate 53,738 downwards.
AAGATGCGGATTTCCTGATTTATAACAGTTCCATTGACGGCGGCGTTTCCAGTGTGGAGGAACTGCTTGATAAATGTGAGCTGCTTGCGGATTTTAAGGCTGTGAAGAATGGAAATGTGTGGTGTACTACAAACGATATGTACCAACAGTCTCTTGCAATCGGATATTTCATAGAGGATATCCATGCGATGATGCAGGGAGAAAATGATGATATGAACTATCTTTACCATCTGGATTGAAAGACTGGCAGAAAGGGTATGATTCTTATGCAAAAGAACGAAAAAAGCAGATATATCATGGCTTTCTTTTTGCTTGGAGCCTGTGTTTTCCTTTTTTTTATACTAAATATCTGCATTGGAAGTGTCAGGATCGCATTGCCGGATGTGGCAAGAGTATTTGGCGGGCAGAAAAGTAACGAAACGGTAACAAGGATTCTGTGGGATATCAGGCTTCCCAGGGCGACAGCCGTGTTGATTCTTGGTGGGGCGCTTTCGCTTGCAGGATATCTTCTGCAAACATTCTTCAATAACCCGATTGCAGGACCGTTTGTTTTAGGAATTTCTTCCGGAGCTAAAATGGTGGTTGCGCTTGTAATGGTTTTTCTCATGGGAAGAGGAGTAAGGGTGACATCAGCATCTATGATTTTTGCAGCGTTTATTGGAGCTATGTTATCTATGGGCTTTGTACTTTTGATGTCCCATAGAATCCATAATATGTCAATGCTGGTAGTCAGTGGCGTTATGATTGGCTACATTTGTTCAGCGGTCACGGAACTGGTAGTTACATTTGCTGATGATGCGGATATTGTGAACCTCCACAACTGGTCACGGGGGAGTTTTTCGGGAATGACATGGGAAAGCGTAAGAGTTATGACGGTTGTGGTTTCCGCCTCGTTTCTTGCAATTTTTCTGATGTCAAAGCCGCTTGGCGCTTATCAGTTGGGAGATGCCTATGCGCGGAACGTTGGTGTTAATTTACAGCTTTTGCGTGTGTGCATTGTAATTTTCTCCAGTATTTTATCTGCGTGCATTGTAGCATTTGCAGGACCGATTTCTTTTGTTGGAATTGCAGTGCCGCATTTGGTCAAGAAATTGCTGAATACAGCAGAACCAATACGGATGATACCTGCCTGCTTTGTTGGGGGAAGTGCTTTCTGTCTGTTTTGCGATCTGCTTGCAAAAACAATACTTGCTCCAACCGAACTGAGTATCAGTACTGTGACGGCTATTTTCGGCGCGCCGGTAGTACTTTGGATCATAAAAGGACGAAAAGCATGAAGAACTACTATTTTTCCACGAAAAAAATGTGTGTGGGGTATGATAATAAACCACTGATAAAGGACATAGAAATTGCATTGCAGGAAGGAGAGAGCCTGTGTCTGATTGGTCCGAATGGTGCGGGGAAGTCTACAGTTCTAAAAAGCATTGCAGGGCAGCTCAGGCTGCTTGGGGGAACAGCATACATTGGAAAAGATGATTTGTCCAAAATAAGGGCGGATGAATTGGCGAAAAGAATGTCCGTAGTGTTCACGGAGAAGGTAAAGGTGGAACTGAAAAGCTGCAGGGACATGGTTGCAACGGGGCGCTATCCATATACCGGATGGTTTGGTATCTTATCAGAAGATGATGAGCGAATTGTAGATGAAGTGATGGATCTTACCCATATAACAGATATCAGTGAAAAAGACTTCCACAAGATAAGTGACGGACAAAAGCAGCGGGTAATGCTGGCAAGGGCAATCTGTCAGGAGCCGGAAATCGTGATACTGGATGAACCCACATCCTATCTGGATATCAAATATAAGCTGGAATTTTTGTTATTATTACAGGAAATGAGGGAGAAAAAAGGACTAACGGTTATTATGTCCCTGCATGAATTGGAACTTGCAAAGATTGTTTCTGATAAAATACTCTGTTTGAGAGGGGAATATGTGGAACGATACGGAACGCCGGAAGAAATTTTTGAGTCGGATTTTATTCAACGGTTATTTAATATGAATGAAAAAAACTTTTTTGGAAATGAAAAGCTTCTTGCGTATATGAAACAGATTGGAAAATATGAGAGGTAATTATGGCAAAGGTTATTATGATTCAGGGAACCATGTCCGGTGCAGGAAAGAGCCTTTTGGTGGCGGGACTATGCAGGATCATGAAACGGGACGGATACAGAGTGGCTCCTTTTAAGTCGCAGAATATGGCGCTCAATTCTTTTGTTACAGAGGAAGGACTTGAAATGGGAAGGGCGCAGGTCATGCAGGCGGAAGCAGCAGGGATTGCACCGTTAGTCTGTATGAATCCAGTTTTATTAAAACCGACAAATCATACAGGTTCGCAAGTCATAGTCAATGGGCGGGTTCTTGGCAACATGAGCGCAAGAGAGTATTTTTACTATAAGAAAAGTCTGATCCCGGATATTAAGAATGCCTTCCGAAAATTGGAAGAACTGGCGGATATCATTGTGATTGAGGGTGCAGGAAGTCCGGCAGAGGTAAACTTACGCGAAAACGATATCGTCAACATGGGACTGGCAGAGATTGTGGATGCTCCGGTATTGCTGACAGGTGATATTGACAGAGGTGGTGTATTCGCACAGCTTTTGGGAACACTGATGCTGCTTACAGAAGAAGAACGGAAACGTGTCAAAGGACTGATTATCAATAAATTCAGGGGAGACCGCTCCCTGCTTGATTCTGGTATTGAAATATTGGAAGAAAAGGGAGGTATTCCAGTAGCAGGTATAGTTCCTTATATGGATATACAGTTAGAGGATGAGGACAGTCTGACAGAGCGCTTTGAAAAAAAGGAAAAGGGGAAGATAGACATAGCAGTCATCAGATATCCCCGAATTTCCAATTTTACAGATTTTAATGTGTTTGAACAGATACCGGAAGTGTCTGTACGTTATGTTGTTTCCGTGGAAGGATTAGGTTCTCCGGATATGATTTTTTTGCCGGGGAGTAAGAATACAATGAGCGACTTAGACTGGATGCGTAAAAACGGACTGGAGGCAGCAGTTAAGAAAATGGCGGAAAAGATACCAGTTTGCGGCATATGCGGAGGGTATCAGATGATGGGAGAACACATTTTTGATCCGGAAGGAATGGAAAATGGCGGAACCATGAAAGGGATGGGATTATTACCCGTCATAACAAGTCTAAAACGTGAAAAAGTGCGCCGTCAGGTACATGGTACAGTGAATAAAATGGAAGGGATTTTTTCTGTACTTTCAGGACTTGAGTTTGATGGATATGAGATACATATAGGGGAAAGTGTGAGAAGTGCTTCTCACACAGGAGAATGCTCAGAAAGCGGGCATTCTCCGCACAGATTTGAGATATCCTATGCGGAAGCGGCATTTATGACCGGAAGTAATAAAAACGTATGTGGAACGTATATTCACGGAATATTTGACAGGGCTGCGATTGCAACCGTTCTTGTGGCTGCATTGGCTGAAAAGAAGGGATTATCCATTGGAAGCAAATCCTGCATTGATTATATGGACTTTAAAGAGAAACAGTACGATAGGCTGGCAGATGTTTTATCGGAATATCTGAATATGGAGGCAATATATGGAATACTTAGAGAGGCAAATATCCGATAGCTGCACAAAGGAAACTTTGGATAGACTGGTATTGGATGAACCGGATCGAAAGATATATAAAAAGGTACTGGAAAATTGGGATTCCATAGCCAAGCCCCTTGACGGAATGGGAAGGTTTGAAGCTGTTACCGCACAGATTGGAGCAATCTTGGGCACGGATGAAATAAATCTTTCAAAAAAAGCTGTCATCATCATGTGCGCAGACAACGGAATCGTGGAGGAAGGGGTCAGCCAGTCCGGCCAGGAAGTCACGGCGGCAGTAGCAGAGCAGATGGGAAAGGGCGCATCATCCGTAGGAAAAATGGCGGAAGCGATTGGAGTGGATTCCATTCCGATAGATATAGGAATCAATAGAAAAGAACCGATAGCGGGAGTGCTTGACAGGAAAATCCGTTACGGCACCAGAAATTTCAGTAAAGAACCGGCTATGACGCAAGAAGAGGCTGTCAAGGCAATTTTTACCGGTATGGAAATCGTGTCAGACTGCAAAAAGAAAGGCTACCATATTCTTGCCATTGGTGAAATGGGGATAGGAAATACGACAACGAGCAGTGCGGTGGCAGCGGCGCTTCTAAGATGTGAGACAGAGGAAGTGACCGGAAGGGGAGCCGGACTTTGTGATGAAAAATTGCAGCGTAAAAAACAGATTATTACGAAGGCAGTCAAAAAGTATAAACTTTATGAAGCAGAACCTCTCACTGTGCTTCAAACAGTAGGGGGATTGGATATTGCCGGACTTGTAGGGGTATGCATTGGTGGGGGAATGTTTCATATACCGATCGTGCTTGATGGTGTTATCAGTATGACAGCGGCATTGCTTGCAGAAAGAATCGTACAGGGAACCATACAGTATCTGATCCCGTCACATAGAGGCAAAGAACCGGCAGTAGAGAAATTGATGAAGGAACTTAAGTTAGAGCCTGTGATAGACGGCAGGATGGCATTGGGCGAAGGGACGGGAGCGGTTATGATGCTGTCACTATTGGAAATGACATTGTGTGTATATCGCAGAGGAACTCAGTTTTCAGATATTCAGGTGGAACAATATGAAAGGTATTGATAAACATGATGATTTTGGTTGTTGGAGGAAGTGGAAGCGGCAAATCTTCTTATTCGGAGAAAACGGCTGTTTCTCTTGCACAGGCAGGTATGAAAAAATATTATCTTGCAACGATGCAGATTTTTGATGATGAAGGAAAGAAGAAGGTTGACAGACACAGGAATCTAAGAAAAGGCAAAGGATTTCTTACGATTGAACAGCCCACAGGGATTTTTGGCGCACTGGAAAAAATGGAAACAGGAGAACGGGCTGTTTTGTTGGAATGTATCTCTAACCTGACGGCAAATGAGATGTTTTCAGAGGAGAAAGCTAAGACAAAAATGCAGGTTATGGAAGATATCATATGTGATATAAAGCTGTTAAAGGAACAAACAACTCATTTCGTTGTGGTAAGCAACAATATATTTGAAGACGGGGTTAGTTATGACGAAGCAACAACGGAGTATATTCAGGCAATGGGAAAGATCAACCAAGAGCTTGCGGCATTGGCTGATCAGGTAGTGGAAGTGGTAGCAGGGATTCCGGTAATTATAAAATAATAGTGTAAAAGAAAAACAGACGACACGGAGGGAACGGAAAAATGCAGGTAATAAACTCTTTTTTTATAGCAGTATCCATTTATTCTCAAATTCCGGTTCCGGGGTCCACGTGGAAAGAAAATGATATGAAATATGTTTTTTGTTTCTTTCCGTGGATAGGAGCATTGATTGGCGGCTGCATTTATTTCTGGAACTATTTATGCGGCATTTATCATATAGAGGTTTTTTGTAAGACTGCGGTAGCAATGGCTATTCCGATTTTTATTACAGGTGGGTTTCATATAGATGGCTTTATGGATACGATGGATGCCATACATTCTTATAGTTCAAAGGAGAGAAAGCTGGAAATATTAAAGGATTCCCATATTGGCGCTTTTGCAGTTATTATGCTTGCTGCTTATGGATTGGTTTTTTTTGGTGCATTTTCGGAAATAGAAAGTGATGTGCTGTTAAAAATTGTATGCTGTGGGTTTTTCCTGTCGCGCTGTTTATGCGGCATTAGCGCAGTTTCCTTTCCGCTGGCAAAAAAGGATGGGATGCTTTATACTTTCGCAGACAGTTCCCATAAAAAAATCGTGAAAGGCTCGTTATTTTTACAAAGTGCGGTATGCATTGGTCTGATGTGCTTTTGGTCATGTTACGCAGGCTTGACTGTGGCAGCAGCGGCTGTATTAGCGTTTGTTTACTATTTTTATAGGAGCAGGAAGGAATTTGGGGGAATTACCGGCGATACGGCGGGATATTTTGTGCTTCTCTGTGAAGGGTGTATTGTAGTGGCTGCGGCTTTTATCAATATTTTTATATGGAAAGTGTAAAAAGGTTGAATAAAAATGCGTATTCAACCTATTGATTTGAGAGTACGCTGAAGCGGACAGATAGGAGTAAATATGAAATTAGTAATAGGCGGAACTGCGCAGGGAAAATTGGAGTATGTGCTTTTAAAGTATGATTTGCAAAAAAATAATGTGTGGGATGGTGTTTTGCCAAATGATATAGAGCGGAAAGAGAAGTTTGTAATTATCAACCATTTTCATCAGTGGGTTAAGAGCCGTATGATAAGCGGGGGATGTCCGGAAGATGAAATTATGTCATTTCTGGATTGCAATGAAGACTGTATTATTATATGCGATGAGATTGGAAACGGGATTGTTCCGATAGATCCGTTTGAAAGAGAATACAGGGAACGTATGGGAAGGATTCTTGTGCAGCTTGCAAAAAGAGCAGTGGAGGTAGAGCGTATCATATGTGGGATTGGACAGAAAATCAAATAATGCTGGCATTTATCCGGCATGGTGCAACACAGGCAAATAAAGAGCGGAGATATCTGGGAAAAACGGACGAATCCCTTTCAGGAGAAGGGATAGAAATATTGGAATCTTATAAAATGCAGAAATTATATCCGGATGTGGAGTATCTGTTTACCAGTCCCATGAAAAGATGTATGGATACTGCTAAAATTATTTATCCCACGTTATGCCCGATTATGATTCCGGAATGGGAAGAAATCAATTTCGGACGGTTTGAATATAAGAATTATGAAGAATTACAGGATGATGCAGAATATCAGGAATGGATTAACAGTGGGGGAACATTGGATTTTCCGGAAGGAGAAAGCAGAAATGATTTTGATTTGCGATGTAAAAGCGGGTTTATGAGAATGTGTAATGAATTGAGGTTAGCAACAGGACGAAATGTATCAAAGCCTGTCATGGCAGGAATAATTGTTCATGGCGGAACAATTATGTCATTGCTGAGTTTATATGGCGAAACCGATTATTTTGACTATCAGGTGTCAAACGGCAGAGGTTATATATGCCGTTTGACAAATGTGAATGACAAGGCAACGCAGGAAGAGCATATACAGGTAAAGGTTGTAGCAAAAATATGAGACACTATATCAATTATCACATGATTGCCTTTTTCATGGGATTTCTGTTAGATTTGGTTATAGGTGATCCTTATTGTTTTCCCCACCCAATCCGTCTGATTGGAAAGCTGATAACGGGAAGCGAAAAAATACTTCGTGGAACAGGGGGAGGAGGAAAAGATAAAAGGGAAGATAATAATGGAAAAAGGTTTCGGCAGGGAATAGGGCTGGTGTTCATCGTAATTATCAGCGTGGTGGCTGTTGTATTATTTCTGTTGTTTATAGCATATCGGCTGCATCCAATACTTGGAGTGGTGGTGGAGTGCATTATGACATATCAGATATTGGCCGTAAAATGTCTGAAGGCGGAGAGTATGAAAGTTTACCACTACCTGAAAAATGGCAATCTGGAGCAGGCAAGGAAAGCCGTTTCCATGATTGTAGGCAGGGATACGGAACATCTGGATGAAGAAGGTGTTGCGAAAGCGGCGATAGAAACGGTGGCAGAGAACACTTCTGACGGAGTAATCGCACCGATGCTGTATCTGGCGGTTGGAGGACCGATATTTGGATTTTTATATAAAGCGATAAATACAATGGATTCCATGATTGGATATAAAAATGAAAAGTACCTGTATTTTGGAAGAGCAGCAGCAAAACTGGACGATTTTGTGAATTTCCTTCCAGCAAGAATCAGCGCTTTTCTTATGATTGCGGCATCTTTTCTTGCGGGCAGCCATTTTTCGGGAACAGGTGCATGGAAAATTTATAATAGGGATCGTAATAAACATGCTAGCCCCAATTCCGGTCAGACTGAGGCAGTATGCGCGGGCGCACTTTCCATAAGGCTTGCCGGTGATGCCAGTTATTTTGGGCGGACAGTAAAGAAACCATATATCGGGGAGGCGGTGCGGGAAGTAGAGTATGAGGATATAAAACGAGTGAACTATTTGATGTACATTACTGCATGGCTGTGTGAGGTGTTATGTCTGATGGGCATGCTGCTAATATTAGCATGAGAGGAATTTTTAAGTGTTACACTGACGAAAGGAGGGACAGGGATGAGCATTCATGGAGGCGATGTTTACAGAAATCATGTAGATATGGATTTTTCAATCAATGTAAATCCCCTTGGCACACCGGAATGCGTAAAAGAGGCGCTTCATAGGGCAGTTGATTTGTGTGGGAAATATCCTGATATGGAAGCGGAAAAATTAGGAGAGGCAGTCAGTACATTTCTTGGAGTGCCAAAGGAATATTTGCTGTTCGGAAATGGGGCATCAGAACTTTTCATGGCGATTGTTCGTGGCATAAAACCCGAAAAAGTTGTGATACCAGCGCCTTCCTTTTATGGATATGAATATGCGGCAAAATCAGTGGACAGTGACATTATTTATTATGAGATGAAGCAGGAAAATAACTTTTGTGTGACAGAGGATATGAACTGTATCCTGACGGAAGATGTGGATATACTTTTTCTTGCCAATCCGGGTAATCCGATTGGAAATCTTTTAGACAAAGAGATGATGAAAGAAATGCTCTTGCATTGCAGGGATAAAGGGATTTATGTGGTTGTAGATGAATGCTTTATTGAATTTTGCGGGAATCAGTTTTCTTTTCTGCCTGAGACCGCAAAATTTGAAAATCTGATACTTGTGAGGGCGTTTACGAAAATTTTTGCGATTCCGGGAGTACGCTTAGGGTATCTGGTATGTAAAAATGAGGCGGTACATACGAGAATAGCAGGTCAACTCCCTGAATGGAATCTTTCCTGTTTTGCACAGGAAGCGGGATGTATTTGTGCTAAGCAGGCAGAGTTTATTGAGAAAACAGGAAACTATATTGAAAAAGAGCGACAATTTATGGAGAAAAACCTTAGGAAAATAGGATTACGGACATTTCCATCTGCGTCAAATTTTATCATGATTTATAGTGATATTCCTTTATATGAGAAACTACTGGAAAAAGGAATCTTGATTAGAGATTGTAGTAATTTTAAGGGATTAGGAAAAGGATTTTACCGTATTGCGGTAAAGCGCAGGGAAGAAAATGAGATTTTACTCAAGGCAATAGAATCCTTGTGAAGCATAGGTTTTTATTGCGGGAAAATTCGCAGATTGAGAAAGGAGCAGGGATATAAAAATGGGACATACTAAAATAGAAAATCTCCTGCCGGAGGAAATTGAAAAGCGAAGCTTTGAGATTATTACGGAAGAACTGATAAAAAGGGGTATCAGTCTTTCAAAAGAGGAGGAATTGATTACAAAACGGGTCATACATACCAGTGCAGACTTTGATTATGCTGAAACGCTTTGCTATTCCAAAGGAGCAGTGGCAATCTTGAAAGAGTTGATAAAAAATGGAGCTGATATAGTAACAGATACCAATATGGCATTGGCAGGAATCAATAAAAAGGTGCTTGCAAAGTTTGGTGGGGAGGCGCATTGTTTTATGGCAAATGAAGATACCCGGCTTTTGGCAAAGCAAAGAAATGTGACACGAGCAGCGGTTAGTATGGAAAAAGCGGCAATGATTGAAAAACCAGTTGTTTTTGCAATCGGCAATGCGCCAACGGCTCTGATAAAGCTGTATGAAATGATGGAAAAAATGGATTGGAAGCCAGCCTTTATTATTGGCGTTCCGGTGGGATTTGTCAATGTGGAAGCGGCAAAAGAACTTATATTGAAAACAAATATTCCATACATTATCAACAGAGGACGAAAAGGCGGCAGTAATATTGCTGCGGCAATCTGTAATGCCGTATTGTATCAAGTGTAGGAAGGAAAAATATATGCGATATGGTTTTACGACCGGAAGTTGTGCGGCTGCGGCTGCAAAAGCCGCAGCTTATATGCTGCTGACAGGATTAAAAAAGACGGAAATTACAATAGAAACGCCAAAGGGTATACTGTACAATGCAAAACTTCTGGATATCATGTGTGGGGAAAATGAAGTGAGCTGCGCGGTAGAAAAAGATGGCGGTGATGATCCTGATATTACAACAGGTACATGGATTTATGCGAAAGTTTTGTATGTAGAAGAAAATGCAAAAAACGAAATCATCATTGAAGGCGGAATAGGTGTGGGGAGGGTGACAAAACCGGGACTTGACCAGCCTGTAGGCAACGCAGCAATCAATCGTGTTCCCAGGGAGATGATAAAAAAAGAAGTATTAGAAGTTTGCAGACTGGTGGATTATAAAGGTGGCTTGCGGATTGAGATTTCAGTGCCGGAAGGTGAAAAGCTGTGCGAACGTACTTTTAACCCAAGACTTGGCATTGTGGGCGGTATTTCCATATTAGGGACGAGTGGTATTGTAGAGCCTATGAGCAGTCAGGCGCTGCTCGATACCATTCAGGTAGAATTGCGTCAAAGAAGGGTTTTAGGATTTGATTATGTTGCCGTTTCGCCGGGAAATTATGGTTTGGAGTTTATGAGGAAAACATATGGATATGATTTGGACAAAAGCGTGAAATGCAGCAATTTTATTGGTGCAGCCATTGATATGGCAGTGGAAATGGGATTTCAGAAAATGCTCCTGACTGGACACATAGGCAAGCTGATCAAGGTTGCAGGTGGAATTATGAATACCCATTCCAAAGAAGCAGATTGCAGAATGGAGCTTCTTGCGGCATTTTCCGTAAAGGAGCAGATAGAACCTTTACAGCTAAGAAGAATATTGGAATGCGTGACAACGGAAGAGGCAGTTTCTGTTATAGAGGAAAGCGGGAAATTGCAGCAGGTCATGGAACAGATTGCAGAGCGTATCTGCTATTATATGGAAAACCGCTCCGGAGGAAAAATGAAAATGGATTGTATTCTATTTTCCAATGAATATGGTGAACTGGCAAAAAGTAAGGGGGCAGAGGAATGGTTTATTTTGTTGGAGCAGGAACAGGCGCAGTAGATTTGATAACAGTCAGGGGAATGCGCTTATTAGAGCAGGCAGATGTGATTATTTATGCCGGTTCTTTGGTGAATCCGGGGCTGCTTGCATATGCAGGAAAAGACTGCGAGATACATAACAGTGCGAAATTAACATTAGAAGAAGTGATACAGATTATCTCTGGTGCGGAAAACGAAGGAAAAACAACTGTCCGCCTGCATACAGGAGAGCCGAGCATCTATGGAGCGGTCAGGGAACAGATGGATGAGTTGGATGCGCTGGGCATTACTTATGAGAGCTGTCCGGGGGTAAGCGCCTGTTTTGGCGCAGCGGCATCCCTGAATCTTGAATATACATTGCCGGGAATTTCACAATCCTTGATTATTACAAGAATGGAAGGCAGAACGAAAGTGCCGGATAGGGAAAGTATTGAGAGCTTTGCAGCACATAAGGCATCTATGGCAATTTATTTAAGTGCCGGAATGATTCGGGAATTAAGCAAACGGCTAATTGAGGGTGGGTATAAGGAGACTACACCAGCAGCGCTTGTTTATAAGGCAACTTGGGCTGAGGAGGAAGCATACCTGTGTACGATTGAGACATTATATGATGTTTCTGTAGAACATAGGATTACGAAAACAGCCCTGATATTGGTCGGGGATGCAATCGCACATCAGCATTACAGAAAATCAAGGTTATATGCGCCGGATTTTTCTACGGAGTACCGGGAGGCAAAAAGAAAAGAATGAGATTAAGTATTATTAGCTTTACGGAAAATGGAAAACAACTTTCGGAAAGTATTGTAAAATTGTTGGAGAGGGAATTAGAAATCGGATTATATACAAAATGTGAGGCAGGCATAAATGACGATATTGATTCAGACCTATTCTTTGTAAAAACATCTGTTGGAGATTGGGCAAAGGAACGGATGCAGGAGCAAGACGCCTTGTTGTTTATAGGTGCCTGTGGAATTGCAGTCAGGGCAGTAGCCCCATTTCTTACAGATAAACTACATGATGTTCCGGTGCTTGTAATGGATGAAAAAGGGAAATATGTCATTCCGATTTTATCAGGACATATGGGCGGTGCAAACGATCTTGCAAACCTTATAGCAGCGAAAACAGGGGCAGAACCCGTGATTACTACGGCGACAGATATTAATAAAAAATTTGCTGTGGATTTGTTTGCAAAAAGAAATAGCCTATCGATTGCAAATAAAGACGGGATTGCCAAAGTGTCTTCAAAGGTATTAGCCGGAAGAGAAATTGCGATGTCCATAGAGGCAGGGCATGAAATCATTGGGGGAGAGTCAGACATACGGTTTGTTCCATATCCGCCTGTGGGTTTTGTTGATGTTGTGGTTACTTCAAAAGATGATATGTTGGATGCTTCTCTTTTGCTGAAACCGCGGGAGTATGTCATAGGAATCGGCTGTAAAAAAGGAAAAAAAGTAAATGAAATTGATGATTTTATCTTAAAAACACTAAAGAAAAAAGGAATTTCTATTATGCAGATTTTTGCGCTTTCCTCTATTTCGCAAAAGCGAGATGAACAGGGGATCATTGAATGGTGTCGAAAAGAAGGGATTCCATTTATTACATATACGGCAGAAGAATTGCAGGAAGTAGACGGAAATTTTACAAAGTCTCTGTTTGTTAAGGCTCAGGTTGGCGTTGATAATGTTTGTGAAAGGGCGGCAGTGAAAGCCTGTGGAGAAGATGGAAAACTGATTCTTCCAAAAGTTGCGGAAAATGGGATGACAATTGCGATTGCGAGGAGAGAATGGAAGGTATGTTTCGATGGCAAATAGAATTTATATCGTAGGAATGGGACCGGGCAGAGAAGAAATGATGACAGAAGAAGCATTGAATGTGTTAGATCAGTCAGATGTGATTGTTGGTTATACATTATATTTAAAGCTGCTTGGCGGGCGTTTTCAGGGGAAAGAAATGTTATCCACACCGATGCGCCAGGAGGAGGAACGGTGCAGACTGTGTTTTGAGGAGGCTGAAAAAGGGAAAAAAGTAGCTCTTGTATGCAGCGGCGACGCGGGAATTTATGGGATGGCGTCTTTGATGTACGAGATAGGGAAAGCGTATCCGAAAACAGAACTTCATGTCATCGCAGGGATTACTGCGGCCAGCAGTGGAGCGGCAGTTCTGGGAGCGCCACTGAACCATGACTTCTGTGTCATAAGTCTGAGTGATCTGTTGACACCGTGGGAGAGGATTGAAAAAAGGCTACATGCAGCCGCCGAAGGAGATTTTGTCATTGTACTGTATAATCCGTCCAGCCGTAAAAGGAAAGATTATCTGATGAGGGCATGTGATATTTTACTGTGCAGCATGGAAGGGGAACGAGTCTGCGGATATGTTGAGAATATAGGAAGAGACGGAACAAAAGTGGAAACTTGTACCTTAAAGGAGTTAAGGGACAGGGAGGTCAATATGTTTACTACGGTATTTATCGGGAGCTTGGGAACAGAAATCATAAATGGGAAATTAATTACGAAACGAGGATATCAAATTGAAAGAAATACTGATATTTGCAGGGACAACTGAAGGAAGAAAATTATCGGAATATCTTGCGGAGGCTGAAATAAAACATACGATCTGTGTGGCAACAGAGTATGGCGAAATTGTTTTAAGACAGCATCCCCTTGTAAAAGTACATCAGGGAAGAATGAATCAGGAACAGATAGAAAGATTCCTGAGCGATGGAAAATTTGATGTTGTGGTAGATGCAACACATCCTTTTGCCAAGGAGATTACCTGTAATATACAGGCAGCTTTGCAAAAAATGGGGCAGATTGGAATAGTAATTCCTTATTTAAGGTTGAAAAGGGACGGCATTGCGGAAAGGGAAAATGGTATTACTTATTTTGAAACAAACGAAGAATGTGTGAAAGCGCTTAACGATACGGAAGGAAATATTCTCCTGACTACCGGAAGCAAGGAATTGTACAAGTATTGTGTTTCTGAAAAGATAAAGCATAGATTGTATGTAAGGGTACTTCCAAGTGTGGAAAGTCTTTCTCTTTGTATAGAGCAGGGCATTCATGGGAAACAGGTTATTGCAATGCAGGGACCATTTACTACAGAGATGAATGAGGCTGTCATTCATCAATATGAAATATCCTGTCTGGTAACGAAGGAAAGCGGTGTTCTCGGCGGGTTTAAGGAAAAAATGAACGCCGCAAAAAGAACCGGAACGAAGCTATTTGTAATAGGCTGTCCCGAAGAGAGCGAGGGGTATTCTTTTTCTGAAATATGTCAAAAACTTGAAGATATGGGAGAAGAAAACTTCCAAACAAAAAATCAGATCAAAGGAAATATGGAAATTATTCTGGCAGGAATTGGTATGGGACATACAAACTGTCTGACAAAAGAAGTAGAGAGGGTAATCAGTGAGGCAGACATTTTATTAGGTGCAGAGAGAATGCTTAAGAATGCCTGCTCTAAAGCAGAAAAGCATCCTTTTTATCAGGCAGAACAGATTATTCCTTATCTGCATGATATACAGGGTGAAAATTTATTTATGAAAAATATAAAAGTTGTGATTCTTTTTTCAGGAGATAGCGGATTTTATAGTGGATGTCAGAATCTATATGCAGCGTTGGAAAAAGAAATCACAGAAGGACGCTTGAAGGCATCTTTATGTAGTCTTCCGGGTATTTCTTCCGTAGCTTATTTGGCTTCCTGCATTGGAGAAAGCTATGAAGATGCGGCTGTTTATAGTATGCATGGGAAAAGATTATGCAACCTTGCACGCCGGATCAAAAGCAGCCCAAAAACATTTCTAATTACATCCGGTGTGAAAGATATAAATCAGTTGGGAGGACTGCTGACAGATGCGGGGATGCAAAAATGTGAAATCATAACAGGATATCAGTTATCCTATGAGGAACAGCGTGTAGAGAGGCATACACCGTTTGAATGTATGGAAATGAAGGAGGAAGGTTTATATACATGTTTTGTCAAGAATCCGTATGCTATGCAAAGAAGATTGACACATGGTATTGCAGATGGACAGTTTATCAGAGGCAGCATTCCTATGACAAAAGAAGAGATTCGTGAGGTTAGTATCTGTAAGCTGCGATTAAGAGAAAAGGCGGTAGTTTATGACATTGGCAGTGGCACTGGTTCTGTCGCAATAGAAATAGCGGGCATTTCTGACGATTTACAGGTGTATGCGGTAGAACAGAATCACGAAGCAGTTTCTTTGATTGAAAAGAATAAAAAGAAGTTTGAACTGCAAAATGTAACAGTGATAGAAGAGGTGGCACCGGAGGGGTTAGCCGGACTTCCCATGGCGACACACGCATTTATAGGAGGAAGCGGTGGCAGATTAAAAGAAATACTGGTGTCTCTGCGGCAGATTAATCCAAATATGAGGGTTGTGGTAACTGCTGTCAGTATGGAGACAATTTGTGAAATGAGAGAGATTTTATCAATGAATGATATGATAAAACAGGAAGAGGTTGTACAATTACAGGTAAGCAGAGCAAAAAAAGCAGGAAGCCACCACTTGATGCGGTCTGAGAATCCGGTTTGGATCTGTGCATTTGAGTTTTGTGGCGGTGAGTCTGAAAGAGAGGTATGACATTTACATGAAAATGAAAAGAGTTATGATTGCCGCACCGAAAAGTGGAAGCGGGAAAACAGTAGTCACCTGTGCTTTGCTTCAGGTACTAAAGGAGCAAGGCTGGAAGGTGGCTTCCTATAAATGCGGACCGGATTATATTGATCCGATGTTCCATGAAAAGATAATAGATGTTCCGGCAAAAAATCTGGATACGTTCTTTACAGATGAAGAAAAGACAAGAGAACTTTTTCAAAATAGTGCAACGAAAATGGACTTTGCAGTTTTTGAGGGCGTTATGGGACTATATGACGGGTTAGGCGGAGTCAGGAAAGAAGGTTCTTCTTATCATCTTGCAGAAGTGACAAAAACACCGATTGTGCTTGTTGTGGATGCGAAAGGGATGGGAGGATCTGTTATACCATTGATAGCAGGATTTCTTAATTATGATAAGAAACACCTGATACGGGGTATTATACTGAACAGGATGTCGAAAGGATATTATGAAACAGTAAAACCATTGATAGAGGAAGAGCTGAAAACCAGATTGGTTGGATTTTTGCCGGAAAAGGAGGAACTGCATTTTGAGAGCAGACACTTGGGACTTTTTCTGCCGGATGAAGTGAATCATATAAAAGAGAGATTACAGGCAGCTTCGGAATTGTTTTCAAAAACCGTTTCCATAGAGTGTATCAAAGAAATAGCGGAAAGCGCAGAACAATTAGAATTTGATGAAACAGTGGTAAAAGAAACGGCAACCGCAGGATATGGGGATACAGGTCATGTGAAAGCAGCCAGTGACTTCATGGAAGGAGTGACTGTCCGGGATAGTCGCCCCACGATTGCAGTGGCAAAGGATGAAGCCTTTTGCTTCTATTATGTGGATAATATTCACTTGTTAGAAGAATATGGTGCAAAGATAATGTATTTTTCACCGTTACGGGATGAAAAACTTCCGGAAGGATGTCATGCCCTGTTAATTGGGGGAGGATATCCGGAGTTGTATGCAATGCAGCTTAGTAAAAATAAGAAAATGCGTGAGCAAGTCAAAAATGCGGTGGAAAATGAAATGCCAATCGTGGCAGAGTGCGGCGGCTTTATGTATTTGCATTCTTTCCTGAAAGATAAAGAAGGACTTTGTTATGATATGGCAGGGGTTATTCCTGCAACTTGCTTTTATACCGGAAAACTGGTTCGTTTCGGTTACATAGAACTTCGGGAAGAGCAAAAGGATTTTTGGCTGGGTGGTGAGGGTATAAAAGGACATGAATTTCATTATTATGACAGCACTTATAATGGAGCGGATGTAATAGCAGTCAAGCCGATGACTGGAAAAGAATATCCCTGTATTATAGAAAATAAAACGCAGTGGATGGGATTTCCGCATTTATATTATCCGTCAAATACTGTTTTTGCAAGAGCATTTGTTGATAAAGCACGGAAATATAAGAAAGCAATGATATAGGAAAGGAAGCGTATAGAAGTGAGCATGGAAAATTCATACCGATTTTTTGAAAACAGGGACTGTAAATATTTTCCTTGTCATAAGGAATTAGAAGACTTTAACTGTTTATTTTGTTATTGTCCTCTATATTTAAGGGAGGATTGTCCGGGAAATCCTACCTATATGGAAAAGAATGGAGAAAAGAAAAAAGATTGTACAAACTGTACCTTTCCCCATCAGCCTGAAAATTATGATGTGGTGATTCAGATGGTGAAAGAGTAAAGAATAATCGCTATCAGTTCCCATGATCCCTGCAAAGCTTTTTTTTAATTCCCTCTATAATCTGTGGATAAAACTGAAAAACAAAATGCGGTATACTAAATAATTTCAGAATATAATCTTGCTGAAAGTTAGTGTGAAAAAAGTGGACAGCCCTTTGTTACTATGATATAATGCTCACATATTATACAAAGGAGAATAGATTATGAAAACAAGGAACATATTCTTGCTATTGGCATTGGCTGCCATGATTTTAAGTCTTGTTGGCTGTAGTTCTGGAAAAATGAAAGCTGGTACATATTATAGTGATACTGGACAAACAAGAGGTACCGTTAAATCTACTATGATTTTTGAAAAGGATGGAACGTGTACTTATGAGGTGATAAGGAAGGTAAGTAAAGGATTAGGAAAAGGTTCGGAAGAAATTACAGAAACTTATATTGGAACTTGGAGTGAAACGGATGATAATAATATTTATAAAATGATTCTGGATGGTTTTGACGGAACCTTGTATGCAGAGTTTTTGGAGAATGGAGATATTATGGTGACATCCGATAGTTCTTGGTGGACAAATGAAACTTTTTCTATGGAACAGTAAGTTTACTGATGCTGGTATAAATTTGAGTAACAGTAATAAATACTTGTTTGACATTTTCGTGTGTCTTGCATATAATATACTTAACAGGACAGCCGGAAGGTGAGTGCACTTCACCCGTCCCGGCGAAACATATTACTATC
This sequence comes from Lachnospiraceae bacterium, assembly GCA_014804675.1. Taxonomy (GTDB): domain Bacteria; phylum Bacillota; class Clostridia; order Lachnospirales; family Lachnospiraceae; genus RGIG3040. The sequence continues at coordinate 35,744 of JAAUZH010000011.1, read as the reverse complement.
AAGAAATAGTCGTCAGCTTTGTCAGGGCAGGACGGCTATTTCTTATTTTTCATGTTCAGAATGGAGACTACCAGCAATGCGGCTGTTAAAATAACCATAAATTCTTCATATGTACTCATAAGCTTCAAATTGCTGCCAACAGGCTCAAAACAGGTGGGAGCACGTCCTCCGGCTACCCGGTTAAGTATATTATAATATTTTATAACGATATTTTGCTATATAATAGTCAAATTGGCAAATATTTGTTTGACATTTTTCCGTGTTTTGCATATAATGTACTTAACAAGAGAGCCGAAAGCTAGATGAAGCCTAGCCGCCGGTAGTGTAAAATGCAAAAAAGCAGCGCCTTATCTTACCAGGACGAGGGCGCTACTTTTTTTGATTGATGTGTAATGCAAGAGTTACAACCGCACAAAGCATAATTACAAAACAAAATAACTCATTATATGTAATCATCTGCACCAGCCCCTTTCATAGTATCCGGTAACTGGCATATCGCCCCTTCGGCTCCCCGATTAAGTATATTATATTTTTTATAACGATATTTTATCATAAAATAATCAAATTAACAACATATCATTTGTATTTCCCCTCAATCTGCTTTATAATAAATACCAGCTAAAAGATTGAAGAAAAATAAGGAAAAGAGCAAGGATAAGGACATACAGGAAAATTATGGGATTACAATTTTACTTTGGGGCTTCAGGCTCCGGAAAAAGCACAACCGTGTACAAGGATATCATAGAATGGTCCAGGAGGGAGCCGGAGCGGGAATTTTTAATTCTGGTGCCGGACCAGTTCACCATGCAGACGCAAAAGGAGCTTTGCCTTTTGAATGAGGGAATCATGAACATTGACGTGCTGAGCTTTTCCAGACTGACCCACCGTATTTTTGAAGAGGTGGGAAAGGAAGAGCGGATCGTACTGGATGATACGGGAAAGAACCTGATTTTGAGAAAGGTAGCGGCGGAGCAAAAGGAAGAACTAAAGGTGCTTGGAAGCCATTTGAATCAGGTAGGCTATATTCATGAAATCAAAAGCGTGATTTCCGAATTCATGCAGTATGACATTGACCCTAAGGGAATGGAAGAATTGATTTCTTATGGAGCCAAAAAGGGAGAACTTTCTTCCAAGCTTTTGGATTTAAAGCTTTTATATGAGGGCTTTCTGTCTTTTTTAAAAGAAAAATACATAACCACAGAGGAGAGTCTGGACCTTCTTAGTAAATCCCTATATAAGTCCCCCACCATTCAAAACAGCATAGTGGTGTTTGACGGCTTTACGGGATTTACCCCTGTGCAGAACCGGCTGATTAAGGAACTGATGGTGCAGGCAAGAGAAGTGATTATGACCATTACTGTTGACACAAGAGAAAATCCTTACGAAACGGACGGAGAACACAAGTTGTTTTATTTAAGTAAGAAAACAGTGGAATCCATGGAAAGAATGGCAAAAGATGCAGGTGTTGAAAGGCGGAAGGATGTGGTTCTTTCCGGCGAGGAGCTTCCAAGGTTTGGAACATGCAGAGAGCTTTCCCATTTGGAGAAGAATCTGTTTCGTCAGAAAAAGGCTGTCTTCTCGGGAGAGAATCATTCAGTATTTTTATCAGAAGGAGCAAATCCAAGAGAAGAAATCCAGCAGGTGTGCGTCCGGATTAAGGAGCTTCTGCAAAAGGAGCAGTATTGTTACCGGGACATAGCCATTATTGCAGGGGATTTGGAGGCCTATGGACATTTCATCGATATGGAATGCAGAAGGTATGACATTCCGGTATATCTGGACCAGACAAAAGGGGTAATGAACAATCCTATGGTTCTGGCTATTATCAGTGCATTACAGGTAGTGCTGTATGATTTCTCCTATGACAGTGTATTTTGCTTTTTGCGGACTGGATTAACGGGGCTTTCCCTGGAAGAAATTGACAGACTGGAATATTATGTGAAGGCTTTGGGAATCAGGGGAAAGCGTGCCTATCAAAATCTCTTTATCAGGATAACAAGGCAGATGCAGCAGGAAGAATCTGCGGAGGAGCCGGGCAAGGTGTCAGAACGGCTCGCATGTTTAAATGACACACGGGAAAAGTTTATGACAATCATGTCACCACTTGTTTTCCTGTCTGACACAAACAAAAATGAAAACGAAAAAAATGAAACTGTAAAAAGGGCAGAAGGAAAATCAGAAGGAGAGTCAGAAGAAAAAGCGAAAGAAAAGTCAGGAGAATACCTGGCAGAATCCTTGGTAAGGGCTGTATATGACTTTTGTGTCATTGGCAAATTTCAGGAAAAAATGGAACAATTAGAAGCCGGTTTTCAAGAGCAGGGGGATTTGGCAAAGGCAAAGGAATACGGACAGGTATATCCTTTGGTAATGGATCTGTTAAATCAGATTTATGAGCTGTTAAAGGAAGAAGCCATGACCCTGCAGGAATTTTCGGATATATTAACGGCGGGATTCAGTGAATTAAAGGTAGGGACCATTCCCCAAAACGTGGATCAGGTAGTGGCGGGAGATATGGAACGAACCAGATTGAAGCAGGTGCGGGCTTTGTTTTTTGTGGGGCTTAATGACAGCGCCATTCCCGGAGGCGGGAAAAAAGGCGGCCTGATTTCCGATATGGAAAGAGAGTTTTTACAGGAGAGCGGCGTTGAGCTGGCGCCTACCGGAAGGCAGCAGATGTTTATTCAAAGATTGTACCTTTATTTAAATATGACAAAACCGTCAGAAAAGCTGTTCTTATCTTATTCCCGGGTAGACCGGGAAGGAAAAGGAAATCGTCCTGCCTATTTGGTGGAAATAATAAAAGGTCTATATGGTGATTTAAAGACAGAAGGAAACAAAGAAGGGCTGGAATGTAAAATTGCTGCCAAAAAGGACGGACTGGATGATTTTGCCGGACTTATGGGAAGCTATGGGCAGGGATTTTTAGAGGAAGATGAAGAAAAAAGAAAAGAATTTTTTACCCTGTATCATTTTTATCAAAAGGAAGATGAGATAAAAAAACTGATAGAAGCTTCTTTTTATGAATATGTGTCAGCGCCTCTTTCCAGGGAGGCGGCAAGGCTCATATACGGAGAAGTGCTGGAAAGCAGCATAAGCCGTTTGGAACAGTTTGCTTCCTGCGGGTATGCGCATTTTCTAAAATACGGACTTATGCTGCAGGAGAAAGAAGAGTTTTCCTTTGAAGCAGTGGATATGGGAAATGTGTTTCATGATGTTTTGGAAGGGTTTTCCGGCTACTTGAAAGAGCAGAATACTACATGGTTTCAATTTACCAGTGAACAGGCAGAATACTATGTGGAGGAAAAGCTGAAGGAACTGGCTGTGGCATATGGGGAAACAGTGCTTTTGGACAGTGCCAGAAATGCTTACATACTAAAAAGGATGGGACGGATTTTGAACCGTACCTTGGAAACCCTGCAATATCAGTTGAAAAAAGGTGTTTTCGAGCCAAAAGCCTTTGAGCTTCCTTTTTCCATGGTAAAAGAATTTGACGGAAAAACCATGAAGGTAAGGGGCAGGATCGACCGGATGGATACGGTGGAAAAGGACGGCATATTGTATGTGAAGGTAATGGATTATAAATCAGGAAATATAAAATTCGACCCGGTTTCTCTTTATTACGGGCTTCAGATGCAGCTTGCCCTGTATATGAACAGCGCAGTCCTGAAAGAGCAACAGGAACACCCGGACAAGCAGGTGGAGCCGGCGGCGCTTCTTTACTATCAGATGACAGACCCTTATGTGGAACGCTCAGAACAGGTTTCCTCCGAAGAACAGATTGAAGAAGCCATTCATACAGCCCTTCGTACAAAGGGAGTAGTGCTTGAGGAGGAACAAGTGGTATCCATGCTGGACGGCAGCTTTTCGGATGCTTCCAATGTGATTCCGGTAGAGCGCAAAAAGGCCGGAGGCTATAAGGCAGGTTCCGGCGTGGTTACCAGAGATGAGCTAAAAGCCATTTCCCAATATGCGGATTTCAAGATTCAGGAAATCGGGGAAAAAATACTAAAGGGCGAAATTCCGGTTAATCCATACGAGAAGGGAAACCAGAACCCCTGTACCTATTGCGGCTATCAGGGAATATGCGGATTTGACAAAAAAGTAAAGGGATTTGCCTATAATAGCTTAGATAAGATGTCCAAGGAAGAAGCAATGGAAAAAATCAGGGAGAAAGTAACGGAGGAAGGAAGATAATGGGGATTTCTTTTACAAAGGAACAACAACAGGTCATTGATGAAAGAAATAAGAACCTTCTTGTTTCAGCGGCAGCAGGCTCCGGAAAAACTGCTGTTTTGGTAGAACGGATACTTTCCATTGTGACGGACAAGGCTCATCCTGCAGATATAGACAGACTGCTGATCGTGACCTTTACCAATGCGGCAGCGGCGGAAATGCGGGAGCGTATTTTAAAAGCCATTCTGGAAAGGCTGGATGAGGACCCGGAAAACGAACATCTCCAGAGACAGTCGGCTTATATCCACCGGGCACAGATTACCACCATTGACAGCTTTTGTAAGTATTTGCTTACCAATCATTTTGAGGACATCGGACTGGACCCTTCCTTCCGGATCGGGGACCAGGGAGAGCTGAATTTGATGAAACGGGATGTGCTTGCCAAGCTGATGGAAAAGGAGCATGAAAAGGCGGAGGAAGGATTCCTTACTTTGCTGGAAAGCTATGTTTCCGGTAGAAACGAGGGGATTTTAGAGGACTATGTGTTAAAGCTTTATGAATTTGCCATGAGCTATCCATGGCCGAAAAGCTGGCTTTTGCAGTGCAAGGAGGCTTATCTGTGTGAAAGCATGGAGGAATTTAAGGAAAAGCCCTTTTTAAAGGAAATGATGAATCATGTGGAAAAGCTCTGCAAGGAAGCGGTATTCCTCTTAACGCTTGCATTGGATATCTGCGAACAGAATGACGGACCATATATGTATGGAGAGCTTTTGGAGCAGGAAATACAGATGCTTTCAGAGCTGACAAAGGAAAAGGACTATGAGCCTTTTTATGAAAAGGTATGGCAGATCAAGTTTGGCAGGCTTCCTGCCAAAAAGGATGATACGGTGCTGCCTGAGAAAAGGGAACAGGCAAAGGAGCTTCGGAATCAGGCAAAAGAGCTGATTCAGCAAATAAAGGATTCTTTTTTCTTTGTATCACCTAAGCAGGCCCTTTTAGATGTAAAAACATGTGGTGGCAATGTAAGCGCCCTGATTGACCTTACCCTTTCTTTTATGGAGCTTTTTTCGGAGAAGAAGAAAGAAAAGAATCTGATGGACTTTTCGGATATGGAACACTATGCATTGGAAATCCTTTTGGAAGAAAAGGAAGGAAAAAAGGTTCCTACCAAAACCGCACTGGCTTATCAGGAATATTTTGTGGAGGTTATGACCGATGAATACCAGGACAGCAATCTGGTACAGGAATTGTTGCTAGAAAGCATTTCAAAAAGGGAAAAGGGACAGTGCAACCGGTTTATGGTAGGGGATGTAAAGCAGAGTATTTATGGATTCCGTCTTGCAAGGCCGGAGCTGTTCATGGAAAAATTCCAGCAGTATCATGAAAGTTATGTGAACCATGACCCGGATCATATGCGCATTGACCTTCATAAGAATTTCCGAAGCAGGAAAGAAGTCATAGACAGCGTGAATTTTATATTCGGAAAGCTTATGGATGCTTCCATGGGAGGAATTACCTATGATGAGGAGGCAGCTTTGTATTCCGGCGCCGATTATCCGGAAGGGGATGGTTCCCTTTATGAAACGGAGCTTCTTTTGTTTGAACGGAAGGAAACTCTGGTTTTGGAGGAAACCGGAGAAGAGGAAGAGCAGGTTACGTCCATACCAAAAAAACAGGCGGAAGCTGTCATGATAGGAAATCGGATCAAGGCAATGGTAGGAAGCTTTCCCGTTACGGATAAAGAAACAGGAAAGCTTCGTCCGGCAAAGTATCAGGACGTTGTCATATTGCTTCGTTCGGGAGAAAGCACCCAGGAAATTATGAAGGAGGAGCTGACCAATCAGGGGATTCCGGTACATATTGCTTCCAAATCCGGTTATTTCTCCACCATGGAGGTGCGGTATGTGCTCCAGTATTTACAGGTTCTGAATAATCCTTATGAGGATATGGCTCTTGCGGGACTTTTAAAATCCCCGTTTTTCTTTTATACCGATGAGGAGCTTGCTATATTAAAAGGCTTTCGGGGGAAAGAAAAGAAAAGGGATTATCTTTTGGAATGCATGAAAGCCTTTGTGGCAGAAGAGTCCGGGGAAAGCCTTGCACAATATTTTGCAGAAAAAGACCAGACCACCTTATGGACTGTCCTTCAAAAAAAGGTGAAAAATACATTGGAAAATATAGAAAAAAACCGGGAAATGGCGGTTGTTCTTTCGATTTACGAGCTGATGGCACACATTTTTTCCCAGACCTTTTATCTGGAATATGTCAGTGCCCTGCCGGGAGGAGAGCAGAAAAAAGCAAATGTGGAAATGCTGTTGGAAAAGGCCATTGAATTTGAAAAAACCAGTTTTCAGGGTTTGTTTCAGTTCGTCCGGTATATTGAACGGATGGAGAAGTACAGCATCGATTCGGGAGAGGCGAATATACTGGATGAGCGGGCGGATACGGTACGGATTATGACGATTCACAAAAGTAAGGGACTGGAATTTCCAATCTGTTTTGTTTCCGGACTTGCCAAGAGGTTCAACATGCAGGATATCCAAAGCCCTGTGCTTTTGGACATGGACTGGGGAATCGGAACGGATATGATAGACCCAAAAGCCCGTATTAAGGCAAAGACCATCAGTAAGAACATGCTGGCGGCCAAAGGTAAGCTGGACAGTCTGGGGGAGGAGCTGCGTATTTTATATGTGGCTCTTACCAGAGCAAAGGAAAAGCTGATTCTGACTGGAGAGGTGGAGAAGGTACAGACATTGCTGCAAAAATATAGGGGAATGGAAAAACTGGAGAAACTGCCTTTTTCTTTCAGGAGCAGTGCCACAAATGCCCTTTCTTATGTGATGGCGGCGCTGATGGGGCATGAGGACTTTGAAAGGATATGCAGAGTATTTCATGAAAGAGACTTAGAGCTTATCCGTTTTGGCGAAGATCTTCAAAAGCATGTGCGAAAGGAACGGCTTTTGAGAGGCTGGCAGCAGGAAGAAATCAATCAGGCACTCATGGCGGATCTGCAGGAAAAATTTGCCTATCAGTATCCCCATGAAATATTAAGCAGGATGTATACAAAGACAAGCGTTTCCGAGCTGAAGCTGGAAGCCATGAAAGAAGAGGGAGAAGAACTCCATTCTATTTTTGAAACGGAAAGACCGCCGGTGCCTTATCTGCCGGGCTTTTTAAGGGAAGAGCAGGAAGCAGGCGGAACAAGCAGGGGAAGCGCCTACCACAAGGTGCTTGAGCTGTTGGATTACAGAGAATATGAACTGAAAGGAGAAGAAGGGGAAAAGCCGGAAAAGGCTCGAAAGAGACTGGCGGAAAAAGTGAAGCAGGATATGGAAGGCTTTGTACAATCAGGAAGGCTTACAAGAGAATATATGGAGCTTGTAAGGCCGGATAAAATCGCTGCCTTTGTGGTTTCTATCTATGGGCAGAAAATGTGCAGGGCGGCAAAGGAGGGAAGGCTTTATAAAGAAAGACCTTTCGTAATCGGCATATCGGCAGAACGGGTAGACCCACAGTTTCCCAAGGAAGAAATCGTATTGATTCAGGGAATCATTGATGTATACTTTGAGGAAGATGGGGAGCTTGTGGTGCTGGATTACAAAACCGACCGGGTGGAAGCTATGGAGGAATTACTGCGCCGTTATGAAACCCAGTTGAATTATTATGGAGAAGCCCTTTGTTCTCTGTTAAAAAAGCCGGTAAAGGAAAGGGTGATCTATTCCTTTTCACTGGAAGAGGCACTTGCCTGGTAGGTCCAGTCATTTCCTGCCTTCCGGTAAGCCTCTGCTTCCTCCATAAGCCCAAGCTTTTCGTAGCAGCCGGCAATGGCAAGCAGGGGAAGGTCGCCGCTTAAACGGATATTTAATATGCTTTTCGTCTCATAGGCGGCATTATAATACCAGATCACTGCCTCTTCATAATCCGACAGGGATTCATAATGCTTCCCAAGCTCATAGCATATTTCGGAGCAGACATTTCCGGCAACGTTTTTCAGGGCATATTTGAAGAAGCTTTCGGTGTCATGCTGCAGGCGGTAAGCTTTTGCAACCACGCAGCATGCCTCCATGATTTCATCCTCTGTGCGGGTAGTATCGGCTAAGGTATTCAAAAAGGCAGGCAGCGCCCGGATAAAGTCCTCTTCACTGCCGGATATGAACAGTTCTTTTGCATAAATATTGTGCAGTCTTTTATCGAAACGTACTCCGTTTTTCTCCATTGCTTCAAAGGCTTTCAAATCTCTGGATGTGTGTTCCCCTAGTGGCATGTGGAGTATTTCCACGTCGCTGTCATAAATCACAGGTTCTAACCGGACTGCCTCGTGAATGGCTCCTTCCCATGTAAAGGTACGAAGACGTTTGTAAAGCTTGGGACGATATTCCCTGTCATAATTGTAGATCGTATTATAGGATAACTGATTGCAATAAAGCATTTGGACAATATCGATTTCCGGCAGCAGGCTTTGTTTTAAGAGCCGGAACCGGTTTCTGTTTTCTTCCTCTAAAACCTCGTCGGCATCAGCGCAGTATATGTATTCCATAGTCGCCTTGGAAAAGGAAAAGTTCCTTGCGTCGGAAAAGTTTCCGGTCCAGGTAAAATCATATACTTTATCCGTAAAGCCTTTTGCAATTTCTTTTGTGCGGTCGGTGGAACCGGTATCTACGATAATGATTTCATCCATGAGGTCGGCAATGGAAGTAAGACATCTTTCCAGAACCTTCTCTTCATTTTTTACGATCATACATAAGCTTGTGGTAATCATGGCATTCTCCTAAAGTTTTTTTCAAGAATTATGTGTAAGGAAAGTGTAACATATTCTTAGGGAATTATGAAGCACGGAAATCAATTTTCAGTCAGAGGTTCTCGCCGCAGGCATTGGAACGGGCTCCACGCTGGGCATATTTTCTAAAGGAGACCTTATAAAAACGCCAGCGCTTAGCGAGGTACTTTCGAGCTTAGCACTGTTGCGTTTTTATAGAGCGAAAGCGTGGCGACGTAGAAATATGCTCAGCGTGGAGCCCGTCCCAATGCCTGCGGCGAGAACCTCTGACTGAAAATTGATTTCCGTGATTGTGAAGTTTTTCTTGTATTCTTATAAAATATTGATAAAATATCATTATAGAGAAAATCACATAGGTAAAAATGGACAAAGGAGGAACTATGAGCGGGATAGAGCAATATATTACAAGCATTCCGGATTTTCCAAAGCCGGGTATTATTTTTCGGGACATTACTTCGGTATTCAGTGATGCGGACGGGTTGAAGCTGGCGGTGGATGAGATGTCTGCTTTGCTTACGGATGTGGATTTTGATGTGATTGCAGGACTTGAATCCAGAGGATTTTTGTTTGGAATGCCCATGGCATACAATTTCCACAAGCCCTTTATTCCAATCCGTAAAAAGGGAAAGCTGCCCAGAGAAACGGTAGAAGCTACTTATGATCTGGAATACGGAAGCGCCACTATCGAGGTGCATAAAGAAGATATTAAGCCGGGGGCTAAAGTGATTTTGGTGGATGATTTGATTGCTACTGGAGGAACTCTGGAAGCGGCAGCAAATTTAATAGAAAAGCTGGGCGCCCAGGTGGTGAAGGTGGTCTGTCTGATGGAACTGAAAGGGCTGAAAGGAAGAGAGCGAATTGGGGATTATCAGGTAGAGACTGTTATTTCTTATGAAGGAACGTGATTCTGCAGGCCTGCCCGGCAGAGTCTTCGATTATGAGGCTTTGGTTTATGGAAAAAGCGCCGGAAGGTTTTTGCTTCCGGCAGAAAAGAGGAAAATATGTTAGAAAAACTATTCAAATTAAAAGAAAATAACACAAATGTGAAAACAGAGGTTTTGGCAGGGATTACTACTTTTATGACAATGGCATATATTCTTGCGGTAAATCCAAGCATTTTAAGTGCGGCGGGAATGGATGCCACAGCAGTACTGCTGGCAACGGCACTGGCTTCCTTTATTGGTACGGCATGTATGGCGCTTATGGCAAATCTGCCTTTTGCACTGTCTGCAGGCATGGGATTGAATGCCTATCTGGCTTATACGGTAGTGCTTGGATATGGCTATTCCTGGCAGGTTGCGCTTTTGGCGGTATTTATTGAGGGTATTATTTTTATCGTGTTGTCCCTGACCAATGTGCGGGAAGCAATCTTCAATGCCATTCCCCTGAATTTAAAAAGAGGCGTATCGGTGGGCATTGGACTGTTCATTGCCTTTATCGGTTTGCAGAATGCGGGCTTGTCCGTTGATTCATCGACTCTGGTAACGATTACGGATTTTACGGAGAATTTCAATACCTCCGGCATTTGTGCATTGTTAGCATTAGTGGGGCTGTTCATTACGGCTGTTTTATATATCAGACGCGTCAAGGGCGCTATTTTAATAGGTATTGTGGCAACCTGGGTCATCGGAATGCTCTGCCAGCTTGTGGGCATTTATGTGCCGGATGTGGAAGCGGGCTATTATACATTGTTCCCGGCTCTTGCCATTACGGACTTCAGTAAGCTGGGTGAAACCTTTGGACAATGCTTCACAGTGGATTTTAGTAAGGTTGGAATCTTTAATTTTGTGGTAGTCGTATTTTCTTTCCTGTTCGTAGATATTTTTGATACGTTGGGCACCTTGATTGGTGTCAGCACGAAAGCAAATATGCTGGATGAACAGGGACGCCTGCCAAGGATTAAGCCGGCGCTGTTAGCAGATGCTATCGGAACCAGTGCAGGAGCGGTTCTTGGTACATCTACTACCACAACCTTCGTAGAGTCTGCTTCTGGTGTTGCAGCAGGAGGACGTACCGGACTTACCGCTATGGTAACGGGTATTTTGTTCCTGATTTCCACCTTGTTTGCCCCTATCTTTACGGCAATTCCATCTTTTGCAACCGCTCCGGCACTGATTATGGTGGGCTTTCTGATGTTTGGAACTATTACGGAGATTAAGTTTACAGAGGATAACCTGACAGAAGCCATTCCTGCTTATCTTTGCCTGCTTGCAATGCCGCTTTTCTACAGCATTTCAGAAGGCATTGCTTTTGGGATCATTTCTTATGTCGTATTGAATGCAGTGACAGGTAAGGCAAAGAAAGTAACACCGCTTATGTATGTGCTGGCGGTATTGTTCGTTTTGAAGTATATATTCCTGTAAGAGAAAGATATGGAAACAGATAAAAAAAGAGCTGCGTAAAATGGAACCGTCCCTGTCAGGCAGGGCGGTTCCATTTTGTTGCAGCTTCTTTTTATATAGACATTATGCTTGTCCCTTTGTAGCGGACAATGGTTATTCTGCAAGTTGTTTTGCCCGTTCTAATGCGGTATCAATATGGGAGCAGAAGTTCTCTTCCCCGATCTGTTTGTGGAAGCCTGCTTTTTCCATAACCTTTCTAGGCTGTTCATTGACATGGGAAAGAATCATCTTAATTCCCTTCTTTTCATACTTATGATAAAGCTCTTCCAGTGAATGCATGGCCGTTGCATCAATGGCATTGACGCTTCTCATTCTGAGGATCAGACATTTTGTATCCTCATTTACCGAAATATGCAGAATTTTATCTGCGGCAGCAAAGAACATAGGACCTGAAATTTCATAAACAAGCGTATGTTCCGGCACGACTCTTAAGGAAATGCTGTCAGGATCGTTTTCCTCATCGATGTATTTCCAGCCTTCCACTTCGGTCACATCACTCATACGTTTCATAAATAAGATAGCCGCAAGGAGGATGCCCACTTCGATTGCTACAACAAGATCGAAAACTACAGTGAGAACAAAGGTGAGCACTAGTATAACAATATCGCTTTTGGGAGATGATTTGCACAGGTTCACAAAAGACCTCCAGCCGCACATATTATAGGCTACCATAAATAAAATGGCAGCAATACACGGCATTGGGATCAATGCGGCATAAGGCATCAGTACCACAAGGATCAATACTAATGTAATCGCATGTACCATGCCGGCTATGGGGGTACGTCCGCCGTTTTTGATATTTGCAGCGGTCCTTGCAATGGCGCCGGTGGCAGGGATGCCGCCAAATAATGCGGAGCCGATGTTTCCAACGCCCTGGGCAATCAGCTCCATATTGGAACGGTGTTTTGAGTTTATCATGCTGTCCGCCACAACACAGGAAAGCAATGACTCTATTGCAGCCAAAATAGCAATGGTAAAGGCATTAGGAAGGATTTCCTGAATATCCTTAAGCGTAAAAGAAGGCATGTGAAAATGGGGAAGTTGATTGCTTATTTCATATAAATCCCCAATGGTATTCACTTTCATATGTAAAAGCTGGACCATGAGAATGCCTGCAATAACGGCAAGCAGGGAACCCGGAATGGTTTTGTTGATATAGGGCCATATTATGAGAATGGCCAGACAAACCATGCCCACAATGACAGCCTGCCAGTTCACGGAAGCAATGTTTCGTATGACAGCCTCCAGTTTTTCCATTGTTTCGATGGTAACCGTACCAGCAGGATAGGTCAGGCCTAAAAAATCCTTGATCTGCCCAATGGCAATGGTAACTGCAATCCCTGCGGTAAAACCGGTGGTAATTGTATAAGGAATATATTTGATTAAATTGCCAAGCCTGAAAAATCCCATTGCCACAAGAATGATTCCGGCAATGACAGTTGCCAGTATCAGCCCGTCCATTCCTTTTTGCGCCACGATTCCGGCAACGATTGTGGCAAATGCAGCAGTAGGTCCGGCAATCTGCACACGGCTTCCGCCTAAAAAGGAGATCAAAAATCCTGCAATAATTGCTGTGTAAATACCCTGCTCAGGACCGACTCCCGATGCAAGTGCAAGCGCTATGGATAAGGGCAATGCAATGATTGCAACGATGATACCTGCAATTACATCTTTGATAAATTGTTCTTTTGTGTATGTTTTCATAACTGAAAACAACTTTGGTTTTAATTTTTCCATGATAGTTCCTTTCAAAAATAAGTGTTATACCAAGACTTATCAATAATAGTACCAAATTTCAGTTTTTTCAAGAGGGAGGATAAAAAATTGATGTGACTTTCCGGTTGTTAGAGGCTCTCTGGTTTTGAAGGGTGAATTAAAAGCGGAGAAGAAAGAGTGAAAGCATCAGGAAAAGGCTGCAAAGGGGTATTTGAGAGTGAGAGTCTGTCAAAAGAAAAACAGTCGGAATTTTCAATATTTCCACAATGCTTACTTTAAGCACTTGAAACTATTCGGCTAACCGCATATAATTATAGCTGAAATAATTTTGAGAAAGAGTGAATGAAGATGTTAGAATATATATCTGCTCCAGAAGCTGCAAAGAAATGGGGCATTTCAGAAAGACGGGTACAGAAGCTATGTGAGGAAAACCGCATACCCGGTGTGGCAAAATTCAGTCGCTTGTGGCTGATACCAAAAGACGCAGAAAAACCAGCAGATGCCCGTATGAAAGCAGAAAGGAGGAAAAGGCGTGAATAAAGTGTTGATTATAGATGATGATAAAGAACTTTGTACGCTTATGAAAAAATGCGTGGAACAGGAGAATCTTACTGCGGTTATTACAAATGGCGGGATAGAGGGATTACGGTTGGTGGAAGAAAATAACGATACCTATTCGCTAATCATTCTTGATATTATGATGCCCGATTTAGATGGTTTTCAGATATTGCAAAAAATCCGGCAGACTAATAATGTTCCTGTTCTTATGCTTACCGCAAAAAGTGGCGAAGAAGATAAAGTTTTAGGATTGCGGATGGGGGCGGATGATTATTTAACAAAGCCGTTTAGCATTAATGAATTGATGGCACGTGTCAATTCTCTTATCCGGCGTTACACTTTGCTTAATCCTGTTTCTAACACAGACGCAGATTGTATGACATTTCAAGGAATGGTAATTGATAATGTTAACCGTATTGTTTTGATTAACGATGTGCAAGTGGAACTTACGGGAAAAGAATTTGACCTGCTTTCTTTTCTTGCAGCAAATAAAGGAAAAGTGTTTACGAAAAAGCAGATTTATACCCATGTATGGGAGGAAGAATATGTTTTTGATGATAGCAATATTATGTCGTTTATCAGCAAATTGCGAAAAAAAATCGAACCAGACCCGGAACACCCTTTTTTCATTTTGACTGTCCGGGGTGTCGGCTACCGTTTCAACAGGGAGGCATAGCATGAATTTTAATCCATTTTTATTGATTGCTCTCTGTATCACGTCTTTCATTATTTTATTTCTTGTTATGAAACTTAGGCGTGTGCGGGAACAGCTATCTATTGTTGAAGAAGCCCTTGAGGATGTAAAATCCGGGAACCAGAACCGCCGAGTGTTGGCGAGAAAAAGCGATATGACAAAGCGGATTTGTTATGCAATCAATGAAATTGCTGTCAAGAACCAGTCACAGCTTATTTGGCAAAAGCAATCCGAACAGGCATATAAGCGGCTCATGACAAGTCTTTCCCATGATGTAAAAACGCCATTAGCTTCACTGGTTGGCTATTTGGAAGCCATTGAAAATGGTCTTGTGACAGGAGAAGAAAAGGAATCCTATATCCATGTCGCAGTAGAAAAAGCGTATCATTTAAAAAATTTTGTAGAAACATTATTTGAGTGGGTAAAACTGGATGCTAAAGAACAGATTTTTCATTTTGAATTATGTGATTTTAATGAGCTGACCCGCAATATTGTTGCGGAGTGGGTTCCGACCTTAGAATGCCGTCATTTTGATTATGATTTTGATATTCCCGAAGATGAATATTCTTTAAGGGTCGATCCTCATGCCTATACCCGTATTCTCAATAATCTGTTTCAAAATGCGCTAACGCACAGTGGCGGTAATAAACTTGCTTTGCAATTATTGGAAAATGAACAACAAGTAAAAATTATTATTTCAGATAACGGGAAAGGCATTTCTTCCACTGATATTCCACACATCTTTGAGAGGATGTATCAGTGTGACCGTTCACGTTCTTCTGGAGGAAATGGATTAGGATTATCTATTACAATGGAACTTGTCAATGCAATGGGAGGAAAAATCAAAGTGGACAGCAAACAAGGCATGGGTGCAATATTTACTATACTATTTTCCAAATCCCTGTAGTAACACAGGGATTTTTAGCACTGTAACAGTATAGGTTTTTTCGCATATTAAACAGATGAAAAACATGAAAAAAGCAAGGTTACGGCAAGGTTAGCATGATAGAATAAAGCATATCGGTTTACCGGTATGCGCTGCTTCCCGACAAGCGGAGCGGTCGGGAAGATTCCGCAATTTTAGGAAAAGGAGGTTTGTCATGAGCGAATATGTGATTGAAACAAAAAATCTTACAAAGCAGTATGGAACGCAGAAAAGTGTTGCCAATCTAAATATCCATGTTCGGAAAGGAAGGATATATGGGCTGCTTGGGAGGAATGGTGCGGGAAAAACCACTACCATGAAAATGCTGCTTGGGCTTACAAAGCCGACAATAGGGGAAGTGCTAATCTGGGAAAAGCCTTTGCGGGGAAACGAGAGGAAGATTCTTCCTCGTATTGGAAGTTTAATCGAAGCCCCCGGCTTTTACCCAAACCTGACAGCAGCAGAAAATTTGTGTATTTTTGCAAACTTGCGGGGAGTGCCAAATCCTCATGCAATAAAAGATGCATTGGATTTAGTCAGCTTGCCCTATAAGGACAAAAAATTGTTCTCTCAGTATTCACTTGGCATGAAGCAGCGTTTGGCTATTGCCCTTGCAATTATGCATGACCCGGAACTATTGATATTGGATGAACCAATTAACGGTCTTGACCCTATTGGAATTGCAGAGGTGCGCTCTTTTATTCGGCAGCTATGTGATGAAAAAGAAAAAACGATTCTTATTTCCAGCCATATATTGTCTGAAATTTCGTTGCTTGCTGATGATATTGGCATTATTGACAAAGGTGTGTTGTTGGAAGAAGAAAGTCTTACCGAACTGGAACAAAAAAACGGTAGATATATTCATTTTACTATATCTGATACGGCACAGGCGGCGAGGATTTTGGAACAGATTTTTGAAGAAAAGCAATTTTCAGTACAAGATGACCACAATATCTGGTTGTATAACCTTGATTTATCAGTAGCAAAAATAGTCAATGTCTTTGTTGAGAATGGTTTGGGTGTTTCCGAAGCGCATACCTGTGAGGACAGTCTTGAAGATTATTTTAAAAGAATAACTGGAGGTGAGGGAATTGCTTAGTTTATTACATTGTGAATATATAAAGCTGAAACGTTCAAAGTTTCTTTTGATTGGAATATTAGGAACACTAATCGTTCCTTTCTTTGTTATAGTAAAAGCTGTCACAAATTATTTTTCTAATCCCGAAGCTGTAATAAGTTTATTTTCCCTTTATGATAGCGCACTAATGTTTTTGATGCTTTTATTTGCGCCGATGGTACTAACAATTTTGGGTGCATGGATAATCAGTCGTGAATATACAGATGGAACACTAAAAAACATTTTTGTCATTCCAGTTTCAGAAACAGTATTTCTTTGTGGGAAATTGCTTTTCTTTGCAATAATAACTTTTATGTTCATGTTGATTTCATGGTTGGAAATTCTAGTGTTGGCTTTATTGTGCAACTGCTTTATTCCGGTAACACAGCTTACTATTCCGTCCTTTATATTTTTCTTTCTAAAAATGCTTTTTGGAGGGATATTATTATGTGCTACACAGACTCCATTTATCTATCTTACAATAAGGACAAAGGGATTTGTTACGCCACTGATTGCTATTGCTGTAATTAGTTTGATAAATGTTGTTTTATCAAATTCGGGGGTGGCAGGATTTTATCCGTGGTCAGCGTCTTATCTTCTTGTAATTGGACGTTTATCCGGACAGAATTGCCCCAAAGAAATTTCAATATGTATTATTCTGATTATGTGCTTATTGGGAATTGTTGCAAGTATATTTAGATTTAAGAAAGAAGAAGTTAAATAAACAGTTAGCAATGTTACTGCTTTATAACTAAAGGGATATGTCAGGGAAGATGATACTCCGTTGCATAAAGCAGTCAGAGAATCCTGTGTAAATATGATTATTCATGCAGATTATATGCTGGAAGGAACATTGAAAGTAATTAAGAGTATCGATGGATTTAAAATCACAAATCCTGGTGTATTAAAGATTCCAAAAGAGCAGATTTTTAAAGGTGGAAATTCAAAGGCGAGGAATCCAAGAATGCAGTCAATGCTTCGTATGGTAGGATATGGAGATAATGTTGATTTTGGACAGTATGCAGCGGGGTGTGGGAGGTCGGTAGATAAAATAATTATCTACCTCCTACCCGATTGTGCAGGCAGCGAGCCAGGCGGATATGCGAGCATCTCCTTTTGACTTTTAACCACCATCTATTGACAATGATGTCTAATGGTGTTAGACTAGTGTTGTCTAAAAACATTAGACAACCTGAAAATGGAAATGGAGAATTACAATGGAACAATATAAGTTAGGTGAAATGGAACAGCGTTTCGCAGAGATGATATGGGAAAATGCACCCATCGCATCCGGACAACTGGCAAAATTGTGCGAAGCGGCTTTTGGGTGGAAACGGACAACCTCGTATACGATGTTGAAGAGGCTCTGCGACAGGAGTATATTTTCCAATGAAAATGGTGTTGTTATGGTTATAATGTCCAAAGAAGAATTTCAGGCAGCTCAGGGGGAGCAATTTATCAATGAGCACTTTGAAGGTTCACTGCCGCAGTTTTTGCTTGCTTTCTCAAGAAGAAAAAAACTGGGTGAACGGGAAATTACAGAGCTAAAAAAGATGATTGAGGAATATGAGGAGGGAAAATGACATGACACAAATCATTGAGCAGATGTTTATCACGGTTTTGAATATGAGCCTGACGGCAGGAATCGTAATTTTGGCAGTAATATTGCTTCGGCTTTTTCTTAAGAAAGCGCCTAAAATTTTTTCCCATATCCTTTGGGCGGTGGTGCTTTTCAGACTGCTCTGTCCGATTTCTTTTTCTTCAGCCTTGTCGCTGTTTGAAGTTCTGCGCACACCGTCTGTACGGCAGGGACAAATAAACTATATTCCTGAAAACATTGGTCTCATGTCCCAGCCTAAAGTCAATTTGCCGGTGCCCTTCATAGAAGATGCAGTAAACGCCTCCCTGCCCGCAGCTACAGTGGAAAAATCTGCAAATCCTATGCAACTTGTAGTATTCTTAGGCGCCTGCCTGTGGCTGGCAGGTATTTTTATCATGGCGGCACACAGTATCATCGCATATTGGAGGCTGCAAAAAAGACTGAAAACAGCCATACCCGAAGGGGATAACATCTACCGCACCCATGACATAACAACCCCTTTTGTCTGCGGCATCTTTTCCCCACGCATTTATCTTCCTTCCACACTTTTAGAGCAGGAGAAAAAATACATTCTTCTGCACGAACAGATTCATCTGAAACGGAAAGATTATATCTGGCGGATTGTCAGCTACTTTGCGCTCTGTATTCACTGGTTCAATCCTTTGGTCTGGATTGCCTTTTTCCTGAGCGGTAAAGACATGGAAATGTCCTGCGACGAAGCAGTCATCCGCATACTTGGAAACGGTGTGAAAAAGGAATATTCCGCATCCCTGCTTGCGCTTGCATCCGGCAGGCATATCATGCCCGGTATTCCGCTTGCTTTCGGTGAGGGAGAAACCGGCAGCAGGATAAAAAATGTCCTTCGCTATAAAAAGCCCGCCCATATAGTGATCGGTATCATTATTGCAGTCTGTGTGCCTGTAGCAGTCATATTGACGGCAAACCCGAAAGCGGATAATAAAAATGAGGAGAGTGCCGAAACGGTTCCTGCCAAAGAAAAAGTCCCTGAAATTTATCACGCCGATATGGATATAGACGAGGACATAGACGAAGATACTGGCGGGGATATGGATGGGGAAACAGAACTTGTGCAGATTGATAAGCTAACTTTAAAACATGTTTCAAGCGGAAACATTGCTGATGGAATGTACCGGCTCTATGTGCGTTCCCTGTCCCGCAGCGCAAAAGGCATTGACAGATATCTTGTTGATGACGATTACGATGGGGGAGAAGATTTACCTTTTCTCGCCTTTGCCGATAACTGCAAATTTTCTGTCAATGAAGAAATGGATACTCCAAGCTACAGTGAAGTTTCCTTTGACTCTTTTGCTGATTTAGCAGAGGAGGCGTTTTCTTATTTGAATCCGCCGCTCCTTCTGACTTTTGAGAATGGTCTGATTGTGGAGGCAGTTCTGGAAAACTATTACGGCTCCGGCATTTCCTATGCCGCAGCGCCTTTGGACCACTTTCATGCAGACATGCAGGAAATTACAGGACTAGACAGTGGGGAATTACTCGCTTCATACTATACATTGGACAGCACGGAAAAAGCGGATATCGGCCACAGCCCGGGGCTGGAAGAAATCATGGTATATACCGGAAATATCGGAGACGGGGAAAGCGGAATCGTGCTTTTTAACAGTGCGGACGGCACACCATTATACAGTGACTCGGCGCATGTTTCCCGTGCGGGATGGAACAATATTTATCTGGGAGAACGGGACGGTAACGGCTTTATTATGACTGTGCATGTGGAGGACAGGGATATGTATGGTGAGTATGATTATTATGTGTTCCGGTTGTCAGAGGAGGGAGAAATCCGTCAGATTGCAGGCTCTTCCTTTACCTTCGATGATGACAGAATCCCTTATGATGATGCTTTATTTGCTGCATGGGCAGAAAAACTGGAAGGATATCTGGCAGACAGCTATCTGTTACTCAGCACACAGGATGGAGAGCTGCGGACAGAGCATGTCTCCGAAGCGGGGAAATATAATTATGAAACGTTGAAACGGGAGAAAGGAGGTGCGTGAGCACCTCTACATTTCTTTTAACGCTTGTGCTCTCATGGCTACAGATCCAAAAGCAATACAGATGGAACTGTTGTTTGAACTGTTACTTTTTATTCCGTAAAAACGGAGGATATTATTCCTTAAGGATTGATATTATTCCGAAAATAGGGGTATAATGTTTTGGAAAGAGAGGTGTACTATTTATGTATATGACGGTAAAACAGGCTGCAGAGAAGTGGGGGATTTCTGACAGGCGTGTGCGCATATTATGCGCAGAAGGTAAGGTTTCCGGTGTTACCCGTGAAGGGCGCAGTTGGATGATTCCGGCAGACGCAAGAAAACCAGAGGATGGACGGTTTAAAGCAACAGAAAGTGTACTGACAGCTATAGACAGGAAGAAAAGAGAAATGGATACCAGACGCCCTCTGACAGAGGGGGAATTGGAACGTCTGACCGAGGAATTCATTGTTGAGTACACCTATAATTCCAATGCAATTGAGGGAAATACTTTGACCCTGCGTGAGACGGATATGGTTTTGCGTGGTCTGACGATTGACAGGAAGCCGTTAAAAGACCATATGGAGGCAGTGGGGCATAAAGAGGCATTTGATTTTGTGCGGGATTTGGTAAAAGAACAGGTACCTTTATCGGAGAGTATTATCAAGCAGATTCATTATCTTGTATTGGCGGATAAACGGGAGGACCGGGGTGTTTACAGAAGAGTTCCCGTCAGGATCATGGGTGCGAAACATGAACCGGTACAGCCATATTTGATTCAGCCTAAGATGGAACAATTGCTGGAGGCTTATAGAAATAGTGCGGAGCATATCATTACCCGACTTGCACGGTTCCATATTGAATTCGAGGGGATTCACCCTTTTATTGATGCTCATGTTATAATTGGGACAAGGTTAGAGAAACCCAGTAAAATCAACGGGTTTGCACTCCTTAGTCCCAATTTTTTTATGCCCGAAAGGGGAGAACGGAATCACCACACTTCTACATATATTGCTGGCCAGCAGTATGAAAGTCTGATAGCGATTAAAGCAACCATACCATCCTTTGGAGATGGATTTGAAGGTCCGAAGTCCTTATAAATGCTGACGGGTTGCAACGGGGCGTTGTAATGATGTTTGACAGGTTTCGGCCGGGTTTAATGTGAACCGGGCGCCATGGGAGGGTTAAACCTGTGTTTCTGTACCATGGGGATAAATGAGATTTACTTACGGAAAGCCGGGGAACTTACAGCGCCCATATTGTTGTGATAATTTTTATAGATTAGCTTATCGTTTCGTTCGGAAACAAATATTTCTTAATTTACAGGGAAAGGCACAGGCCGGTGCGCCTGGGAGCGGTTCCTGTAAAATCCCAAAAGGAAGTTCAGTAACATAGAATCAGTGGCAGGACCGGTCTGCGGACCGGTGAAAGGATAGGGAACAGATGAAAAAGGATGTCAGAAAATTTAAGGTATATGAGCAGAGCGGGCATAATTATAAGCCGACGCCGACAATCACATTAAAGGGCCTTTGGCTGGAAGAACTGGGATTTGGGGCAGGGACGCTCCTGACAGTCCAGTGCGAGGAAGGGAAACTGGTCATTGTTCCAAGGGAGTCAGCGGATTATATTGATGCGTTTGAGGAACAGCAGTTAAGCATGGTAGCAGAGAGGAAAGTGAGGTTTTGACATATGGGAAAGGTATACATGATTGGTTCACAAAAAGGGGGAACGGCGAAGACTACAACTACGTTCAATCTGGCGTACTGCCTACAGAAGATGGGGAAGAAAGTCCTGGCTGTTGATTTTGACAGCCAGGCGAACCTGACAACGTGCTTCGGAGTGGAGGATACGGGAGTGCTGGATGACACCATCGGGCATCTGATGATGGCGCAGATTGAGGATATGAAGTTGCCATCTCCGAAGAAGTACATACGGACGAAGGACGGGGTGGATTTCATCCCATCTTCCATCTATCTGTCCGTGGTGGATGCCAAATTGAGGCTGGAAATGGGAGCGGAGAAGATGCTGTCCGGGATTCTGGAGCCGCTGCGGGAGAAGTATGATTATATTTTGATTGATACATGCCCGTCTCTTGGGACTTTGACGATAAATGCTTTGGCGGCCTGTGATGAAGTGATTATCACAGTAAATCCCCAGCTTCTGGCTATGATGGGGATGCAGGATTTTCTTCGGACGGTGGTGAAAATCAGGAAGCGTATCAATCCGAAGCTGGGCATTGCGGGTATCCTGATGACCATGTGTGAGTCCAGGACGAAGCTGTGTAAAGTATTGACGGAAGAAGTGACAGAGAGCTTCCAGGAGCAGATACGGGTGTTTGACACGAAGATTCCGAATACAGTGAAAGTGGGTGAGAGCATTTATTACAGCCTGCCGGTGGTGCGGTATAGCCCCAAGGCGAGCGCGGGAGTGGCTTACAGGAAGTTTGCAAAGGAGTTGATTTCATATGAAGGCTAACGGGACAAAGAGGAAGATTTTTAATGACGCAGTGGATCTGCTGGCAGGGGCGGAAGAGGTGTCCGCCCCGAAGGACGGGATAAGGATGTTGCCCATTGACAGTATCCGCCCGTTTCGGAAACATCCTTTCCGGCTGTATGAGGGGGAGCGTCTGGATGACATGGTGGAGAGCATTAGAGAGCACGGCGTTTTAAATCCGGTGATTGCGTGGCAGGTTGGGGACAATTATGAAATGCTTGCCGGACATAACCGGCAGATAGCGGGGAAACTGGCGGGGCTTACGGAGATTCCGGCAATCGTGAAGACAGATTTGACGGAAGAGGAAGCCTATGTGTATGTGATTGAGACCAACGTGATACAGAGGGGATTTGCAGAGTTGCTGCCGTCCGAGAAGGCGGCAGTGCTGGCGGAGCGGTATGAGAAGGTCAGCAATCAGGGAAAACGGAATGATATTTTGGAAGAGATTGCAAGGCTGAACGGTTCGGACATGCCGGAGACTTGTGGACATGATGTCCACAAGTTGAAGAGCCGGGATGCCATCGGAGAAGAGTATGGGATGACCGGGAGGAACATTGCCAGATATATGAGGGTTCAGCAGTTGGAAGAACCCTTGAAGGAACACTGGATGCCGGGACGCTCCCATTGGTGGTGGCGGTGGATCTATTTTATCTGTCCGATAAGGAGCAGAAAACAGTGTCCGGGCTTGCGGAGCAAGGGAAGATAAAACTGGATGCGAAGACTGCAAAGTGTATCCGGGATATGGCCGGGAGTGTGACGGAGAAGAAAGTGCTGGAAACGCTGGATGGCGGAAAAGGGAAGAAAGCTGTTGCAGGGAAGAGCATCAAGCTGCCGGCAGATGTGTATGAGAGGTATTTTACCGGTGTGAAATCTGCGGAAGTGGCAGGGATTGTGGAAGAAGCGCTGGCAGCGTGGTTCAGGAAAGGAGGGGACGCTGATGTTCCGGACGGAAGAGATAGAGAAGCTGGATAAGTCTTATTTTAACATTATTCTGGCGGAGAATTACGATGTGACAATTCAGTCAAAGAATACGGGGCATATCTGTTATATCCATAATCCGGAGTATCCGGGTAAGGGGGAGTGCATCATTTTCCATAAGCATAAGGCATCCCAGCCGTATCATCAGCATGGCAGGGCAAGGAATCTGCGGCAGGCAGTGAAGAGTATCAAGGGGCATGATGTGTTTCAGATGAATGGGAGAAAAATTTAAAGTTAGTAGTTAATAAAAATGCACTAATGTGGACTGTGTTATCAAAGCAAGATGGTGACACAGTCTTTTCACAATAAAATTTTAAATGGATTTCGATAAGTCGAAAAATGGATTGAAATAGCGAAAATGATATGCTACAATCTTTGAAAGAGATTTAGTATGTGAGTTGGAATTAATGGAGGAAGTTGAATGGATGAAAAGATTATTAAGGTGAATTATAAGCCACTATGGAAAATGTTAATTGATAAAAATAAGACAAAAGGTGATTTGAGAAGAGAAACTAAGATAGCAGCGAGTACATTTACAAAGATGACAAATAATGAAAATGTATCATTAGATGTATTAGTTCGTATTTGCATAGCATTAAATTGTGGTTTAGATGATATTGTGGAAATAGAAAATCTTAAGTATTAGAGTGTACATGAGATATTATTTAGAAATATTTTTAGTGATTTATTACCCCAAAAACAAAGTATCCAGTATTCGGTTACTACCAATAAAATAACATTATTGAAAAGATAAAAACTGTTTAGGAAGATGAAAGAACGATATACGAGAAGGAAATAGCTTTATGAAGTTTATTAATGTATCTGAGATAGAATCAACAATTAGGGATAATAGTTTAATATTGCTTGGTCAAATTCAGGTGTCTGATGATATGTATCGAGAACTTCTTGAAAATGCGAATTGGAAAATAAATCATTTATTTGTACAGATTTTGCCAAGGCCTGATATCATTTTATCACTGACGATGGTTCAAATTGCAATACGTCATTTTAGGAACGGAAAGTATTGGAAAGTATTTAATGAACAAATTGGAACAAATATTCCTGTTGCAAAGCAAAATTATATAGGACAAATTTTTTTGAAAACCATAAGGGAATACCATCTTTTTGAGTTGAGTAGGGAGGATGGTAATACAGCTATGTATGTAGAAAATGTTAAGGCACATGCTTTTGTTACAGATTCTTATATGCATGGCTTTTTAGACTTTTCGTATGCATATTATGAAAATAATTTATTTAGACAATTACAGGACGATATTTCCGAAGATTTGGAAGACTTATCAAGTTTTATGGCAGAAACACTTAAAAACAATAATGATGCTATTATATCAGGAGAAAGTGGAATTAGGGCTACAAAAACATATAAATTATTAAAATCCACACGAGCTATATTTGCTCAATGTACATCAGAAAATCTGCAGAAAATGTTTTACCCTATTTTGGAGATGATTGATAGATATTTTTATGAAGGAGAAATTCCAGAGATTGGAACAAATAGGTATGAAAAAGCATTTGTGAATTGGCTGAAAAAACGTGAAAATGAAAAAAATGAGGTTAGAGGAAATGTAATAATTGAGAGAGCAGTTATAAGTCATAAGCCATATATTCATGTGGATGATGAGGGAGAAAGGGCGTTTTTAATAATACCAGCCCAAAAGTTTCGAAGTGATGATTGTGATGGAAATGCATTTGTGGAAATTACAATAAATGGTTGTATAGAAACTAGGAGATTAGAGTTATATACATCTTTTGGTATATTCATTTCAGATCAAATAACGATTCAGATACCAGATATTTTTACGAGAATTGATATTAGTATAAAATCTATAACCAAAAAGAATTATAAAATTGCAGAAAGCTCATATCGCATATTTGATGGAAAGTGGAATAATATTGGAAAATTTACAAAAGGTCATAATTATTTACTCACAAAAAAAACAGCGATTGTCAATTGGGATAATGAGAATGACGTAATTGATTTATATGACGGTTGTAGATTTTGGGATTATTATTCTGCAATAATTGGAGAAGAGAGTATTTGCTACGTTGATAAACATCCCTTATCTATACTTGGTGAATTTTCTATTGAACCAATATTTGATGCTGTTGTAGAAAAGTATACTATTACAAGAGGAGATAGGAAGGTTTTGGCATCACCTTTCCATCCGACAATTTCTTTTGTGGTTCCAGAAGTGAAAATAGGTGGAACTTCTTTGAAAGTGAATGGAAGATCCTATATGTTATTGGATATATATGAGAAAACTTGTTGTGTCTGGCCAGAAGATAAGACCAAGGTTGCGATAACTATGGCATTAGAGGATGTATTGGGACAAGCACAAGGGTTCTTTACTATAGAACTGGATATTCCTGGTGAACAAAACAAGATTCTCTGCGAATACTTGACTCTAAAAAAGTTTAGTTGTAAGTTCAACAAAGCCAGATTTATGTATGATGAATATGCGGATTTTACAATTTTTCATTATAATACAGTACTCATGAATATTCCGAAAAATTGGATACAATTAGATACTGTGGAAAACTTTAGTACAACTTATACTATTCCATTATCATCTGAAATTGAAGAGATAAAATTTGATTTTTATATGGATGAAGTACTTACATTAAGTATGCCATTAAAAGTATTTATGTATGGATTTTCACTGCCAGAAATGAGAATTGATAAACCAGAGTATTTATGGTATGGAGATTTAAAAGAAATCCTTTATGTAAAAATTCCAGGTGCAGTTTCAGCAGGGGCTTATTTGGAGAAAAAGGAAGAATATATTTTAGAAGGAGTGGAATTGACATCCGGCTTATTTCGAATAAATATTTCTGATTTTATTCGAAAAATTAAAGATGAATATAAGAAAAAAGATTGGAAGATATTTATACGTTATGTTGACAATAAAAAAAGAAAAGTTTCATTACCTAAAATTTTAAGAAATTTGTTAGTAGAACCATTTTTTGAACTGGAATATTCCGAAGAAGAAGGAGTATATACAACCCTTAATTTAAAAGGAAAGGCAATACCTTATTTGACAGTAAAGGATTATCAAACAGATAATATTGTGATTGATCATAGGGAATGTCATGAAGGAAAAAATTTATTTCCTGAATTAACCAAAGAGGGGTATTATGATTTGTATCCGTTAATGGAAGAATCGGACGAGTTTGGTTTTGATGTGATAGAAACTCCATTAAAAGTCAAGAGAGGCGTTGGTGCTATTGATATGGATGATATTACCAATTGCAAATTGATAATAAAAATGCTTGTATGCGATGAAGATGTGCTTCCATTGGAATATGAATATTGCATATATCTTACAGAAAAAGAAGCTGAAAATACATATTTAGGATATATGAATTCTATGAAAAAGGAAGGAAAAAAATTAAATAAAGAAACTTTGAAAAAATTTGGAAGAATACGTATAGAGTTGTATCAGATGGATGAAGAAATTAAGGCTACTATGCAGTTGTTTTCTTATTACGAAAAAATATGGATGGATTCATATTATGATGTAAAAAGGAAAATGATTATCAGTTGCGATGATCCATTATTAGATAATACGGTACAAGATATTTCACAATTTATTTTATTGGATTCAGAGATAACAGAATTTATATTTGATAGAAAAAGACTAAGGAGGACAAGGTAATGTTGTTTAGACCGTCAGAGAGTTCTAAAAAAATAGTAGATTTTTATAGAAGATATATGTTGACAACATTCAGTACAAATAATGAAAAGTATAATGCTCAGCTAAAAGAAGCATTGGAAAAGGAAGGCGCTATAGCCGAAGGCCCATATTTAAGTATGTCAGACCCTTACGAAAAAGGAAGGTCTTTGAAAGAGTTGGCTGATGAGGGATTGCTTTCAAAAGACATACTAAATATTCAAGGATTTCATCCGGAGCGTAGTTTATATCGGCATCAAGAAGAAGCATTTAGGAAGTCGATTGAGGGAAAAAATTTGATTGTTACAACTGGTACTGGTTCTGGTAAAACGGAATCTTTCTTGATTCCAGTTATTAATCAGTTGCTGAAAGAAAAAGAGGCAGGAACTCTTGGTCCAGGAGTAAGAACATTAATAATATACCCTATGAATGCGTTGGTTAATGATCAGATTCGTAGGTTGAGAGAACTATTAGCAGGTATGGAAGGTGAACCAAAGATTACTTTTGGCCGGTTTACAGGAGAAACCAAAGAGACGTTTAGAGAGGCAAAAGCAAAATATGAAGAAGTAGAAGATATTTCAGTCAATCCGCTCTGTGAAAATGAGCTTATAAGTAGAGAACAAATGCGGGCAACACCACCTAATATTTTAATTACAAACTATGCCATGTTAGAGTATATGTTGCTTCGTCCAGGAGACAATATTATTTTTAGTGAAGAAAATTCTAGAAAATGGCAATACATAGTTTTTGATGAAGCTCATTCGTACAGTGGTTCAAAGGGAATAGAAGTTGCATCTCTTGTTAAGCGAGTTAAAGCTATGCTTAGAAGAGATGATATTAAATTTATTCTTACTAGCGCGACTTTGGGTGATGAAAAATTAAATAATGAAATACTACATTTTGGTGAAGCGTTATGTACGGCAAAATTTGAAAGTTCAGGCATAGTACGTTCTCACACAGTTGAGGCTAAGCCTGAACATGATGTAACGAAAATTAATGTCGGATTATATAAAGAACTGGCCACCATGATTCGGGACCATTATATGGATTCCAAAATAGTGGAAACCATCAAGAAATATGGGTTGGAAATTGATAATGGTAAAGAGTTATCGGAAATATTGTTTGATATAATTCTCCATGATAGTTTTTATTTTGATGTTCGCAGAGTATTATTTAATCAGATAAAAACAGTAACTGAGGTGGCATCTGAATTGCAAATTACAGTAGATGATTTAACGGATTTTATTGCAGTAGCATCTAATGCTTTGAAAGACAATGAGAGGTTGTTTGAAGCAAAATATCATATGTTTTTGCGAGGAATAGAAGGTGTATATGTTACCCTTAATCCATCAAATAAATTGTTTGTGAACCGTATGGAAACATATAAGGAAAAAACGTATGATGAATCAGATATTGGGTATAAGGTGTTCGAGATTTCTTTTTGCAATAACTGTAATGCACTTTATATTACGGGAGAAGAAATAGAGGGATATCTGATACAAAAATCAAAATTCAATGATGATTATAATCCAGAGGTATATTTGTTGAGTGGCGATTTTGATGAAGATGATGATAGTGATGAAGATTCATACCAGATTTGTTCAAAATGCGGTGCAATAAAACGTGCAACTTCTGTTAATGGCCTGCAGTGCGGTCATGGAACAAAATATATTAACAAATTGATAAAAATCAAGAAAAGAGGAGAAAAGCTCCATAGTTGTCCATGCTGTCATAGTGTTAATGGTCAAAGAAGTATTTTGCGTCCTTATTTTTTGGGTACTGAAGCGGCAACAGCTGTTATTGCAACAGCGTTATATAATGAATTACCAGGAGAAGAACATCATATAGAAGTTACAACTATTGAGGACGATTTTTTTGGAGATGACGGAGAACAGATTGTTGATCACAAAGATAGTCTAGTAAAGCAGTTTTTAGCATTTTCCGATAATAGACAAACAGCAGCTTTTTTTGCAACATATTTGCAGAGTACATATCAAGACAGTCTTATAAAACGTATTATTAAAGAAATTGTAGATGAGAATAAGGAACAAGTGGATAATGGAATCAGTTTAAATTATTTTATATCATTATTAGAAGCAAAATTTCAGAAGTATCTGCTTTTTCCCAAAGAGAGTGAAGATACGGTTATTAAAGAAGCATGGATTCATACATTAAAAGAAATTTCTAATTTTAAAGCTAGAAATTCATTAATGAAGACAGGCATTATGATGTTTGATGTAGATTTTAGCGTTCCGGCACCAAAAAATCTTGGATTGTCTGCAGAGGAAACCACCATATTATTTAAGAATTTAACCAAATCAATGATGAAAGATGCTGCATTAAGTATAGAAACAACATTGACTAAAGCGGATGTTGGGAAATTTACAGTAACAGGATTTCAAAAAGGATATGATCAGATATCTTCTGGCTTATCATATATTGAGGGCTGGTGTCCAGAACAAGATAAAACCAATAAGCGTTTAAAATATGTTACTAAAGTGTTGGAGGGAGATGAAGTTACAGCCAGAAAACTGTTAGAAAGCGTTTGGAGATATATGGGGGACAAGAAAAATGAATATATATTATTGCAGTCGTTTGGAAAAAGAAAAGCATACGTATTAAATAGCAAAAAGATAAAAGCAAAAACTGTAAAAAAGTTATTTATTTGTTCTGAATGTAAAAATATAACCCCATATAGTGTCAGAGGGATATGCGATAATCCAAAGTGTAATGGTCATCTTGAAGAATACGACTATATATCTGTTCTTAAAGACAATCATTACTATAATTTGTTTACAAATCTTGATATTTCACCGATGTCTGTGCATGAACATACTGCGCAGCTATCAAGTGACAGAGCATATGAATATCAGAAAGAGTTTAAAGATAAAAAAGATGAATGTCCTTAGTTGTTCAACCACATTTGAAATGGGGGTGGATGTTGGTTCTTTAGAGACAGTATTTATGCGTAATATGCCGCCATCTCCTGCAAACTATGCACAAAGAGCAGGNCGAGCAGGTCGAAGTTTGAAATCGGCTGCATATGCTATTACATNNTGTCCTAATAGTTCNCANGATNTGAATTATTATAAAAATCCAGTNNCNATGATTAANGGNANTATNAATCCTCCATTNTTTAATGTNAGTAATGANAANATNGTGTTAAGACATATTTTTGCNTCAGCATTTTCATTCTTCTGGAAAATTTNTCAAGAATTATACAAAGAAACGATTGGGGAATTTATNGAATGTGNTGGNTTTAANAGATTANATGAATTTTTAAATATGCATCCAGAAAATTTGCGTANTTATTTGNTAAATNTTGTCCCTAAAGATTTGCAGAATTTCTTTGGGATTAAAGACTACTCNTGGGTGTCGCTTTTATTTAACGAAGANGAAGGANCAAAGGGTTATTGTAATTTAGTTATTGATAAGTATAATGANGATATAACAGCTTTGGAGAAAGCGAAAGTTAAANTAATAGAAGAAAATAAGANTGGAGTAGATAGAATTACACGTTCAATACGGACAATTAAAGANCAGCGNATTATAGAATTTTTATCAAAGAATAACTTGATACCTAAATATGGGTTCCCNGTTGATACAGTTGAATTGCAAGGAGGTGGCATTAATAGTGCCAATAGTAACTTGCGNTTAAATAGGGATTTATTTACTGCTATATCAGAATATGCACCAGAATCAGANGTGGTTGCGGACGGCAATCTTATCAAAAGNAGATATNTAAGAAAATTACCNGGATATGAGTGGCCGAAATATAATTACGCAAAGTGTCCAGANTGNTTGACATTAAATAGAACATTGTCAATACATAGGATAAAAAAATGTCGTTGTGNNAAAGAATTAAATGGCAGGGGACACCAGTANATAATTCCNCAATTTGGATTTCAGATGGATACAGAAGGGATGAAGCCCGTAGGGCTTAATAAACCAGAAAGAACATATAAAGGTTCTGTATCATATATCGGGGATGAAAACAAAATTGAATTTCANGAATATAATATNTGTGGACATCAGGTNTTATTGGGAAANAGCAAAATGGATTCACTTGCTGTTNTGAANGAATCATCNTTTTATGTCTGTGAAACTTGTGGCTACGGAAAAGTTTATGAAAAGGNTACGGATAGAATTGTNCAATATAATCATGANAATCCNAATGGTTATAANTGTGCGTCTGATAAGTTGGTTTCTTATGCGCTTGGACATGAATTGCAAACAGATGTTGTTTTGCTAAAATTTCTTGATTGCGAAGTTTACAAACAAGACGAGGCATGGACAATTCTTTATTCTATGCTTGAAGGATTAAGCAGAACTATGAATATTGATAGAAATGAGTTATCAGGATGTTTACAGTGGTATCGTGAGAATGATAATACACCAGGAAATTTTGGTTTTGTATTATTTGANAATACTCCTGGTGGTGCTGGATATGTTCGNAANNTGATTGAGCCAACAATATTTGCGAATATGCTACGAGAAGCTTTTTATATTGTAAGTAATTGTGAATGNGGAGGAGNAGCTGCTGATACAGCATGTTATAGCTGTTTGTGCAATTATTACAANCAAAAGCAACATGATATCCTTAAAAGAAAATATGCAATTGAGTTTTTCCAACAATTTAGCCTCTCATATAAAGATGAATGGCCTNCAACACGNANTGAAGAAATATATGTGAAGCCTANAGTCGAAACNGTACCACAAAAAAATNTAAAAGAANNTTTTGCAATTACAAAAGAGCATTTTCAATTAGAATATGGTGACGATGGGCAAAATCAAGAGTCTGAAACAGCAGAAGAAATATGGGATAATTTATNTGAGGATTGTTATACTGATGCAGAACAACGCCTTATTGCAGAAATAAAAAGTCGCAATATTGTNAATATTGTAAAACCTGTNTATCAGCAGACNNTAAAGATACTGGAAACAGGAGAAAAGATATATACAGATTTAATATGGAGAAGTAAAAAGGTAATGTTGTTTTTGGANGAAAATAAGGATAGNTATGAGATAGCNAGAAAAACTGGCTGGTATTGNTATTGTACTTCGGAAACATTTGANATTGACGAATTTTTAGAAAGGATACAAGTGTGATAATATGGCTACAATGATACCGGATAAACCAAGAGAATTTGAGGCAAACAGNCTTGAAGATATCATGTTTGATGAACTGGCGAATTTNCCNNGAGAATATTATGTNTTTCATTCATTCTCTATTGTGTCANTAACTGATTCTGTTTTGTACGAAAGTGAAACCGACTTTGTTGTTTTTCATCCGGAGAAAGGATTATTGTGTATAGAAGCTAAAGCNGGACAGATAAATTATACAGATGGNNATTGGAGATATGGTAGTGGAGGCATTATGTCNCATGANGGACCATATAATCAAGCAGATATNAATAAATGGAAATTGGGAAAGTACATGGAAAAACAAAAGTTAGCGTATTTNAAAGACCGGTGTAAAATGCTCCATGCNGTATGGTTTCCATCAATTANTAAGTCAANATTTGAAGGAGTGACNCTTCCAAGTGAGGCTGATATGGATATTACTTTAACCAGTGATACTTTTGGTCATATAGAGGANGAAATTGAGAGAATATTTACCCTGGAGGTNCCACGGCATGTCAGAACTGATTTGAATGCAATAGATATTAAAAATATGATTAATCGTGTANTGGCTCCTTCATTTAATTTAGTTTCAATTCCACAGGTTAAAGCAAATNATGACAAAATAGTATTTAAGAAAATGCTAAGAGAACANATGTTNTTGCTAAATTATCTTGAAGAACAAAATAATGCTGTGATTAATGGTCTTGCAGGAACTGGAAAAACAATAATGGCAGTTGAAAAGGCAAGAAGACATGCCGATGAAGNAGAGAAGGTANTATTTCTTTGCTATAATAAAAATTTAAAAAAACATCTNCAAGACACTTATAATCATGAAAATATATTTTTCTATACTATTGATGGATTGGCATGTAAATTATGTGATACTGTATCACCTAATTATTCATTGCTTAAGGAAGTGTTGGAAGATATGTATATTGTAGGTAATTTCCCATATCAACATATTGTNATTGATGAAGGTCAAGATTTTGGAAAGAGAGGGATGGAGGAAGCAGGACTTATAGAGTTGTTAAAAATGNATGTGCTTAATGATGAAAGTAAAAATGGTACTTTCTATTTGTTCTATGATAAAAATCAGATGGTGCAATCATATAATGTGCCTGGATACATTAATGATGCAGATTGTAGATTGACNTTATATCGTAATTGTAGGAATACAGAAAATATTGCCGTAACTTCATTGAGATTATTAGGTACAGATAAGAAACCNAAATTGTTCCAAGGTTCTGTAGTGGGTGATTTATCAGAAATGTTTTTTGCATATGATGAAGAAAGTACATTGGAAACTCTTAACGCTATAATTAAAAAGAATTGGGAATTGGGATATGATGATATTACAATTTTGACCTGTAAGACAGAGAGCAATAGCATAATCAGTAATGAATGTTCAGATGGCGTATATCTTTATCAGGGAAAAAAAGTAAGATTTGCAACATGTAGAACTTTTAAAGGGCTTGAATCTGATGTTGTAATTTTAGTTGATATAGATAATAGTCTATTTGAGTTGGATAATGAACAACTAATGTATGTTGGTTCATCTAGAGCAAGATTAAGGCTGGCATGTATATCAGCTCTTACTGATAAACAGTGCGAAAAAATATTAGACAATATGGGAGCAAGAAAGAGTCGTAATGTGAAAAAATCTATGGCAGTAGCACTAAATGCAAAATATGTTGAAATAAAGAGGTAAAATAGGTTAATAAAGGTTTCGAGGAGGAACAGTCAGGCTATTCTGGCTGTTTTTCTTTGCGCTATTTTGCGTTTGTGACTATGAAATGTTTTTCGGGGAATACTCTATATACATGGTAGATTATGGAAAGTGGGATTGCATCGTAACAGATAGGCCCAAGGCAGATTGCATTAGTACATGAAAAGTCATGAATACGAGCGGTGCTGCCAGGAAGGAGAGACGATGCCTGACCCTTTGTTTTCATCATCCGGAATAGGACTGATGAGCATACGAATAATCGCCAATGAAGAAAATAGTATTGCGTTCCTAAATTTTTGTTATGGATACTACAGCGTAAGTAAGAACCAATTCATACGTCCGCCGGGGCGTTCCCCGTGTGGAGAGAAATTTTTTGAAGACCGCAAAAAGCTGAACTCCGGCTTTTTGCGGTCTTTTTTAGTGCTTGAAGGAGCGGCAGACGGTCTTTTCTGGCTTTACCGCAGGGTAAAGAAAGGAAAGCCGTATGTCAAAACGGAAAATCAAGATCCGGTCCGGAAAGGAAGAAATATGGATGGAGGTTACGGAAGAAGAATACCGGAAGTATTACCGCCCATGGTGGCAGGAGAAGAAGCGGGAGCAGAGGAACAGGGATGCAATGAAGGAAAACGGGTATACGGAAGAATCCTATGAGGAATGGAAAGAGAACGATATGAGGACGGAGCTTTTTGCGGAGAGCATGGAGGAACTGATGGAAAAGAAAGCGCTGCTGGATGTATTGGAAGAGGCTCTGTCCAGCCTGATGCCGGAAGAAAGGGAGCTGGCGGAGAAAGTGTTTGGGGAAGAAATGCAGGTCAGCGAATTTGCAAGGTTAAAGGGTGAGAGCAGGACAACGGTTTCTTCCAGAAAGCAGAGGGTGGTGGAGAAACTGCGCCGTTTTTTTAACGATAAGGGGTTTCAGATAAGAAAGTGACAGGGTTTGACAGGATAAGCGGCGTTTGTCGAATGGTTTTTAAAAAACTTTCTGATTTTCATCGTCACATTCCGGAAAAGTGTCATTACGACAGTGAAGGGGATAGGTTCACTGTCCCGGAAAGGAGGATGGCATTTATGCAGAATGCGGCGGAGCTTATCGGTATCCTGCAGGCGATCAGCATTGTGGCAAAGAGCCTGGCGGTGAAGCTGATGCAGATCGAGAAGGACGTGCAGGCATATGAAGCCGGTACGGCAGCAGCGGCCGGCAGGCGGAGAGCGAAGAAAGGATGGAAGTGGTGATGCGTAAGAAAGTATTTATCTGCAGCCCCTTCCGTGGGGACATGGAGGGGAATGCGAGGAAGGCGGCCGGGTACTGCCGGGCGGCCTGTGAGGAAGGGTATCTGCCCGTTGCGCCGCACCTGCTGTTCCCGCAGTTCCTGAATGAAGGGATTGAGGCGGAGCGGCAGACGGGGCTTGCCATGGGGCTGGAACTGCTCCTAATCTGTGACGAGGTGTGGGTGTTCGGGGAGGCCACGGAAGGGATGGCTTCGGAGATCGCCTTTGCCATGGAGCGGGGGAAGGAGATACGGTTCATGGAAGGAGGCGGTGCGTATGGAACTGGTGCTGGTGCTGACGCATCTGACGGGGAGTGAGGAACTGGACCGGCAGAGGGCGGAGGAATACTGCCGGTATGCTGATTATTATCATGCTTGAGAGTGTAATATAAAGTGTGTAAGTTACCGGTAACAAAAACTTACGCACTTTATTTTTGTTATAAAGTGCGATATATTAAAGAAAGGAAATGAAAGGATTATGAGTAACGCACTTAT
>JAAUZH010000010.1 GCA_014804675.1 Lachnospiraceae bacterium | reverse complement strand
CTTGAATGGCAGCTATCACTGTTCATATCCCAAACGGCTTCAAAAATCTGCTCCTGCGTGAACACCCTGCCCGGAGAGGACGCAAGATAAGCAAGCGTCCCATATTCAAGGCGGGTAAGCGGAACGTCCTCCCCGTCCCGGAGTACCCTGCGTTGGTACAGCTTGATTTCAAGACCGGGAAAGGAGAGTACGGGGCTTGTGACAGCCCGCACAGGTTCAAGACCGATTTCATTTGACAGGACGGATAGTACCCTTTCTATTGCTTTTTCTTCGCCGTCATTGAAAGTTAGTATTAGTATTTTACCTATGGTATCAGTCCTCCTTTGTCGCTTAATTCCCGTTCTCTAATCAAATTATACTTTAACGATTGCTAAACATATAATTCTGCAAAATAAACGGCTTTCCTGCCTGCTTATTTTCTCTATACAATCTCATGTAGTTTTCTTTTGACTGCTGAAATCTGTTTCCAAATTCCTCTATTTCATTCAAAGGAATTTCTGGTATATGACCTAAAAAAAATTCTCTTTGAGCTTTTACCTTTGCACACGCCTTTTGCCATGTTACTTCGTTTTCATATTCTTTGTCTAACCAATCAATTTCATCTTGTTTCGTTAAAGGTGTGCCGTCTAACTTGTAATATTGTTCATTCCCGTTTTCGTAGCGTTCCTCAATTTCAGAATATAGCTTTGCATAACTTAGACCACAAGCATTGACAATATCAGAATAATCATACTTCCCTTTTTCTTCTCTGATTCCTTTTAATATTTCAGCCCTTGTATCACTGAATAGCGTAGTCGATTGTACTACTGTATGTTTAATCCTATCCATTATTTCTTCTCTATTATTTGATAATTGAGATATTTCTAAAGTATCTCTATGAAATACTTTCTGACCTGCATTTTGGCTTTCCTGTTTTTTCAAATATTCCCTATCAAACTTGAAAAAATCCGGCTGATGAATAGGATTACTTAAAAATGTAATTGACATAATTCTTTCTCCTTGCCTAAAGTTAGTGTTGATTACTAATATGTATCTGGTAATTTACTATGAAATCTTAACCCCCACTAACAACTGCGATAATTTATCCGCATTGGGATTGAACAATGCGTATTTTTCCTTAAACAAAGTAACTGCATTAAGCATTTTTTCATTGAGGTTTTCAGAAACTTTATCTATCCCTCTTACTTTTTGTTCATTGAGAAAATTTGTTGCCAATGTTGACCTTTTGCTGATTTTTGCAATCTTTTCCGTTTCTTCGCCTATGATCTTACGGGCGTGTTGGTTTGTTTCCTCTCTTGTCACAAAATCATCTACTGTTTTCTTATACGCCGTATCTAAAGCACTTAATTCTTCTTCCTTTGTAAGTTTATGAGTTCCGTTTTCATCTGCTACATATATTTCCCGTGTGCCATTTTCATAACCCTGCACAATTTCATCATACAATTCAGCGTATGCTTTCACATACCCACTTGCCCTATCAGTAGTGCTTAAAACGCTTTTCCCGGTAGCAGCGGTATCTTCCCCTAGTTGGACTGCTTTCTTTAAAATTTCATAGCCATAGTCAATTAAGCCGATTTTTTCATTTTTTAACTGTTCCTT
Organism: Lachnospiraceae bacterium; assembly: GCA_014804675.1. Classification (GTDB taxonomy): domain Bacteria; phylum Bacillota; class Clostridia; order Lachnospirales; family Lachnospiraceae; genus RGIG3040. The sequence continues at coordinate 29,633 of JAAUZH010000010.1, read as the reverse complement.
CCGTTGTAGTACAGTATCATAACTTTCCTGCCTGCTTTGACGTATGCTGTTACGGTAATATTCTTTTCCTTTATCAGAAATAGAAAGATTTACAGGCTGCTCCGCCGTCTTTGAAATTGCTGCCTTAACAGGCGTTTTTTTCTGTACATAGTTTGTAGCTGTTCCCAAATAATCAAAATTTTGTCCTATTCCGCTAACACTCATATTATAATTCCTCCCTTGCTATCAATATTTTTACAGCGGTTCTTCTGTCATTCAGAACCGCCTTTACCCCCTTATGATAAGTCTGGGCAATCCGCAGAAGCACATATTTAAGTACCTCTGCGAAATAAGGTGTAAATTTTATACCTGTAAATCTATGGAACTACCCGAAATAGACGACTTTTTTACAAGTTTGTTACCGCTTTTTGCAAGCTGACTTTCTACACTTTCTCTTGTAATGCCGTCCAATGCGCCAGACGGAATTGATTTTCCAATTTCCCATGTAGGATCAGCTTCCCGTACCGCCGCATAAAATGCGTTTCTGTATGCCCGTTCATACTGCTGCATAGTATATCCCGCTGACAGTCTATCATTTTTTGGCACTTTCCAATACATATTGGTATATACATCTGACCGCTTTGTTGTATCGCCATTATGAACACCGTTTTCCTGCAAAAATTCTTTTTTCGTCTGTTCAAACATTTCATCTTTGCTGCTTTCCGGAATATCAATAATCTTTTTGTAACTATCGCCTGTTGCGTCTGTAACTTCAAGCCCTGTTAAACCATTTACGGGGTTTACATACTCTCCACTTGAATTATATTGTTTCATTAGGTTCTTAATTGCTTGAACATTCGTAAACATATTGCCAGTACAACCGTTCTTTGTCATTTGCTGAATAACGGCTTTATACTGCTTGCTGCTTGTATCAATACCCGCCGCCTTTAACTGCGACTGTATAGAACCGCTGTTTAATTGTGAAAACTGAAATACTCCGGGTAATGTTGAACCTGTTCCCCAAGTTGTCTTTGTTCCCCCAAACATACTTTGAAACAAAAAACTGTAATTAGTAATATTCGACATAATATTGTCCTCCTTGACCTCAAAATTTGAAGTCCTTTTCCTGTTACGCCTTTATATCAAAACTTGCCCCTATCGGTGCAGATGTACCAGAAGAAGCAGCTATAACTTTCTCTGCAACAGCTTTTATATCCGTACCCGTGACACTTATGGTATATTCGCCCGTTTCGTTCCCTGTTTCTTCGGCTGTTTTTTTCTCTGCCTGTTTTTCAGCCGCCTTTTCTTCCTCTGCCTTTTTCTTCTCCCGTCTTTCAGCCGCTTTTTCTTCCTGCGCTTTCTTTTCTTCTCTCCGCTCCTTAATCTTTTCTTCCAATTCTTCCCTTGCTTTTTCTGTTCCCGGATCAACTTCTTCTTGAGTAACAACTTCTGTTGTCATACTGTCATATCCATTCATAGTAATATTACAGCTTATCAGTTTTGCACCACGTGCCGCCGCCGCTGATTTCACGCTATCAACTACATTAGGTATCAAAGATAAATTATATTCCAACCACTTAGATGTTTTTTCATCACTTGTAGCTATAGCTAAAAGTGAACTATTTATATTGACTGAATAATCGGAACTTTTCATACATTCGTACTTTTCGGTAAGATAGGATAATTCGTCCTTTGCTGTTCTCCTTGTCTGTTCTTCCGTACCAGTCTTGCTTGTTGTCACATTGCTTTCTTTTGTGCTGCCTGCATTTTTTGTAGTATTTGTGCTGCTTGTTGCATAGTTACTGTAATTGTTTGTAATCTCCATTGCCATAATAAGTCCTCCATTGCTATCAATATTTTACGGCGGTTCTTCTGTCATTCAGAACCGCCTATGCCCCTATAATAAGTCTGGGCATTTTACTTATCCAGAAACCCTAAAAACTTCTGCCATTCCATATAGCCTTTCAAATCTCCATAACTATACTCTGACTGCATAATATCTTTGACAATATCCACCCAATTCATCTTTGTTGAAAAACTCCAAGAGCCGGAATTTCTCTGTTCTGCATTTTTTACAGCTTTTGCAACTGCGGCTTTCAGCACTGTATCTTCAAAACTGCCTTTTCCACTTTCTTTCAAATTAGCGGTGTACGCATACATTTCAGCCGTATCACAGTTTTGGGGGTCTACCTTAGAAACATCTATCATTCGTTCTGTTACATTACCGTCCTTATCCCATGTTTTCACTTTATAAACTGGATTGTTCGGATCAAAATCTTGCGTTTTATATACAGTAATAGATGAATTGTTTACTATATCAGCATTAGAAAAAACTGCAATATCCCCTGTTTCTTCATCAGAACCATGCAAAATAGCTGTTGAAGTCTGCGCTGTTGCTTGTGCTGCTTCCTCTGCCTGTTTTGCAAAGTTTCCTCCTGCAACATTTCTTTCTGTCTTTCTTGTTTCATATCCTGCTATCGGATAGCCCGTCGTTCCTATTCCGTTAATACTCATGTTTCAATTCCTCCATTATTGTTTTAATGGCGGTTCTTCTGTCATTCAGAACCGCCTTATGCCCCCTTACAATAAGTCCGGGCATTTTTGTTTTACTTCAAAATACCCATATATTTTATAACTTCTGGCTTTCCATTATGCTTTTACTGAATGTNCTTATAGTGTCCTCATAAGCTGTCGCCGCTAATGCACCTGCGCTAACTGACTGAAAAGCTGACATATCCGAANTATCNTGCCCGTTTTTGGCACTCTCCATAAGAAAACTATGTAACCTTTGCTGACTTTCAAATTGGCTTTTCAAGTANTTTTCCTGTGCTAATGCTTTTCGTGCCTGTGCNTTTTTCAATGCTTCCTTTTCCTGTTCCTNTAATAATTCTTCCATTTTCTCATGNCGTTTCTCCCACCAAGATTTTTCATCACTTGCAGAAAGTGAAGAATTGGAATTTTTTACNGGTATTCCCTCTCCATAGCATTGTTCCGGCGAAGCNCCGATAACTTGATAGCCAATCATTTTAGANCCCATAAGCCCGCTTGANGAATACATATTCCGCACCATGCCCAAGACAGTATTCTCCCATTCGGGATCATTTTTCATTCTTTCAAAACATTCTTCTGTGATTGTTAATGCCCCTCCGACACAAGTGGAGCTATACCACGCACTTACNGGCATTTTTGACATTTCATTCATAANCCANTGTTTATATTCGTCCATTGTCATTTCTTCTTTAGACTTATTGGAAATAGAACTGTNANAAGTAAAGCCTCTGTATGTTGGCGGCTGTGGAACAACCATATCCCCCGCCCATGCTGACGAATTTGANTTAGTTTGCGTACTCCGGCTTTCCTCTGCCTTTTGCACTTCGTCCGCAAAATTACCTGTTTCTGTTGTTTTCTTGCTGTTGTTTGTGTAGGCATATGTATTTACTCCCATGCCATATACACCGCTAGTATTCATTTTTTTCTCCTTTCCTGTAACAANACGGTTACATTAAACTCATTTTTCTTTACTTTGATGTCTACATCTCCCATNTATTTATCTACCTCACGCTTTACATTGGATAAGCCAATGCCATGCAGAGATATGTCCTTTCCTTTCGTGGAAAGTGGAAGATTGGTTTTTGTATCAAATGACACCTCCCCCTCAAATGAATTTTTTACATNTATCAGATAAAACTTTTTCTTCTGCCTGCCGGAAAGANAAATGTATCTTTTACNCTCTGCCATTTTTTCGCANGCTTCAAGGGCATTTTGCAGAAGATTGTTGATAATAACNCCAATGTCATACGCATTATAGCCCTCTGATTTGGGATAGGAAAACTCCGACTNNAACTGTATTCCCTGTTTNTCTGCGGCTTTCTGCTTGTCATTCACAATCACGTCCGTAACNGTATTNCCNGTTTTAATGGTAAGNTCAAAAACATTCATACTTTCGTCCATTTGGTCTATATACNGCTCTATATCCTCATAGCTGCCATTTCTGACAAGCCCTTTGATATTCGTCAAATGGTTCTTCATTTCATGCTTCATCTGNCGTATGCCATGATAGAACTGNTCCACTTCCTCCATTCGNTCCTGTATTGCGTGAACCTGCTGCTGTTCNACAAANTANTTTTCTTTNTCNTCCTGNAANCCTATCATTTTCTGGTAGGACNATATTGTGATTAAAATTCCCATATAGAACAGGGCAGNAACNACAGGCATTATACCAAGAAACACNGGGAACTGTTCGTAAAGCTGAAAAATCAGATTATTCTTAACAACTATCAAAAGNCGGAAAATAATATTTCCAAANAATATCCCTNTGATTGGCGTTATGAGAAGATAACACAATTCCCTTATATGCANTTCCATATTCTTATTCTTTAACAAACGTCCTNCGGTATATAGCAAAATAGAAAATAACACAATGTGAAGCATTTTAANAAAAACATAATTCAATGCCNCATNGCGAAAAATAATTTCTACTGCTTCTTCCTTTTCCNCAAAATAACCGCTTGAAAGAAAATCTATGCTTTCCATAGCCAACATACTTAAATCTCTGATACAGAAGAAGATCNCTCCCAAAAANAATGTAAATTCCNTATCNATATCCAAAAATTTGGAAGCTGNNACTANGAGGATAAGCACAATTATCATGCACAGCCAACCATAAACAGACGNTGCCATGCCGATAAAGTACAGCACCATATAAATCATAAAAACCATAAGAACCTTTTTAAGTCTNCTTTTCCTCTGTTCTTTTTTCCCTGCCATAAACGGATAGAAAAAAGCTGTCATGCANACCGCATACAAAAANATTTCAATTCCTGCCACTATATCCGTAAACAGGCTCAAACCCGCTTCACTCAATNTCTNTCCCTCCTACTGCATAAANCGCAGATATGCCTTTACAAAGTCCTCATACTTATATTTTGAAAGNGGNANCTTATCCCCGTTTGTAAGTATTATTTCTGTCCTGCTGTATTCGTCCACANANGAGAGGTTGACAAGATAGCCTTTGTGTATGCGGCAGAAATNCCCCTGCAATTCTTCTTCCAACTCCCCGATTTTTGCATAATATTNCAGTTTCCCGTCTTTNGTATAAAGCNNTATTTTATGNNTCTGGCTTTCCATGTANTAAATANTGTCTAACGGTATGGCTTTNTTTGCCCCGGCGTACTGGATAANCAGAGTTTTCTTTTTCTGCTCCNNTTCGGATAAAATNTTATCCTGCGCCCGGCTGAAAACCTCTGCAAATTTCTGTTCATTCACNGGCTTTACCAGATATTGAAANGCGTCCACGTCAAAAGCGTCATAAACNTATTTTTCATAGCCCGTAACGAAAATGATAACGGGCTGNCTNATCTGCTCCATNCNNCTAATCTGTCTTGCCANTCCCATACCGTCCATGCCGGACGCAGAACCCTTTAACTCTATATCCAAGAANAGNAAATCATGTTCCATGCNGCTTGACAGGTATTCATCAGCAGAAGCATACTCTGTAATTTCACANTCTGNNTTCTGCTCTCTGATAAGCGAGGTAAGGTAACTTCTTATGTTCTTTTCATCATCACATATTGCAATTTTTATCATATGCCCTCCTTTGGCTCTCACTTAAAATATCGGAAATATAAAANTTTACCTAATGCCGATTGCACGAAAACACGTTTTGATAGCACAACTGGACAGAAAAACTTTTTACCGCTCTTTTTNATNTTCCTTTTNCGGCTGNTTTGNCNNCCTTAAAATATTATCTACATTCTGTTTTATTGTATCATACTGCTTCACTTTCTTTTTCAGNTTNCCGTACTCTTGATACAGNTTATCCTTTTTCTCTGTNAGCTCCTTNTACTCCGTGTGCAGCTTNTTGAAGTCGGGCAGCTTCCCGCCGTTTNTTGCCGCCTGCAACGTCTTAGCGGCGGCTTCGTGAATGATGATACTGCTTTCATTNCCCCGCAGGAANTTTTCTTTNTCCTTTGCCTTTTTNTACTCCGCATAGACCGCCTTTGTCTGTTGGTATGCGGATATGTTTTTCATCAAAAGNGATATGTCGGACANNCNCTTTTCCAAGTCTTTCANTGTNGCNGNGGTATTTTCGCTTTCCGTATGCACTTCATCAAGAACCGCCTGCAACTGTTCATACTCTGAAATGTCATGCTCCGTTAGGAAATTCAAAGTCTTTGCCGCCTGTTTTAAGTTGTGTATCTTCGCCCACTGTTCGTAGCCTTTGCTTTCCGCTGCCTTGATACTGTTCTGAATGTCTATCAACAAAGAGATACCCGCTTTTTCCTGCCTTAACGCTTTCGGTTTTGCCCGGTATGTCCCGGCAATCCTCTCTGTTATGGCTTCCACCGTGTAGGCTTCCCCTAGTGTCTTAGAGCGTGTAAAGCGTTCCTGCCCCGGCGCACGGAATGAAACATACTTCCCCCGCTTGATCTCATAGCCTGCCGCTTCCATGAGCCGCAGGAAATCTTCAAAATCTTTCGCTTTAGGGATAGTGTTGTCAATCACGGCTTTCAGCTTTGCTTTCCAACTTGTGCCTTTCCGTTCTGCGTCCCACTCCGCATATTTCTTTCCCTTATCCTGCCCCGGCGTGACGACTGACAATCCGTGTTCTTTGCACAGCCTGTCACTCTCATTCCTTATCTGGTAATAGCTTTTCTTGTTGGAAACATACTTGCGGTGTGTGACGAAATCAACCGAGCAAAAAATGATGTGGTTATGGATATGCCCCTTGTCTATGTGGGTAGTAAGCACATATTCATACCTGCCGCCAAGAACCTTGTCCGCAAGCTCCTTTCCTATGCGGTGCGCTTCCTCATAGCTGACTTCCCCCGGCGCAAAGGACTGTATCAAATGGTGTCCGAGGTTGTCCCCCTTGTCCCTTGCCTTTGAGAGCGTGAAGCCAAATTCTATGTCTGCCGTTTCATAAGAGCAGCCGTAGGAAGAAATCAAAATCTTGTCGTCCGTCTTGTCGGGATTGCAGATATAATCAATCGCCTTATTCAGCGTAGTTTTGATAGGGTGTATCTTTGTAACTGCCATATCTTCTCCAATGCCCCCTTTATTTCTTCCAAGTCCTCTTTATAGGTGTTCCCGGTGGAATTGACACGCTTTGCTATCTGGTTCACGTTCACGCCTACTTTCTGTATCTCTGCCGTCTGCTCCTTGATTGCGGAATAGTCTAACTGTATGATGTAGCCGTCAATCGCCATTTTCCGCAGGTACGCCCCCATGTTGTCCGTTTGCAGCAGCTTCATTTTTTCCTCAATCAATATGCGCTCCTGTTCCGTCACATAAAACTTTAACTGGATAGCCCTTTTTCTTTCTGCCATAGCTCCGCTTCCTTTCCGTTTTTTCAGAGGGTTTGGGACACTTCCCAACAAGCAAAATTCCCACAAGTCCCGCAGGGCGGGGAATGGGAATTTACGGGATTGCGTACTCAATCCCTATGCTTGCTATTCTTCCCCCTATACTTACTACGCACTGGAAGCCCAAAATGGCAAACTGCTTGAAAAGTTTTTGAAAAGAATGGATAAAAATGTCATACTTTGCAGAAAGACTTGATACAATCCCGATACAAACATGATAGAAACGTGATACGGGTACTGTACCATTTTTATTTGTAGGGACGCACAAGCCCTTTCCAAAAAATCAAGGAGGTGCAGCCAATCAATACCAAAATATTTTATGGCAGGCACACCAGAAAAACCGTCCCCCATTTTGTAGGGGACACAGCGATTTACCAACGACAACGCCCCATTCAAAACACCCGACTGATTAAAAAATGCAGCCGGGCTTTTTTATGCCTTGTCGAAAACTTTTTTAATTTTTTTCTCAAAAAGTTTGCCAGATTTTCTTTCCAGTGCGTAGTAATGATAAGACCGGGAAAGGACACAGGACTTTTTCGCAGGCATGGGGAGGTGGCAGCATGAAGCCAGACCCAAAAGAGGAACACAAGGAACATACCTTTGATACATACTGCAAACGCATTTTGAAGAACGAAAGCAGCGACTACCACAGACGCTTGAATGTACTTATGAAACATGAGATACCCCTCTCCGAGCTGCCGCAGGAGATACTTCAACAGTTAGCCGTATGGGACGAGTATTTCAAAGATACATACCGTTTTGAAGCGAAAGGCTTTGAGATTTTCATTGCGGACGGGCTTTTAGCCGAAGCACTAAAGACCTTGCCGCAGGACAGGCTTGAAATCGTCCTGCTGTATTATTTTTTAGGAATGAGCGACCCGGAGATCGCAGCGCACTTGAACCTTGTGCGCCGGACGGTAGCCTACCGCCGGACAAGCTCTTTGCAGGAACTAAAAAAATATATGGAGGGAAAAGCTGATGAATGAAACGACTGCAAACACACCACACTTACAGGGCGGTAAAGGCTTACTTCCTTATCCCGTTATCGTGGCGGCTGTTTCCGGGAGCGTGGACGCTATGAACACAGTGTTGAAGCATTACGAGGGCTACATTGCCGCACTGTCAACACGCACCATGTATGACGAAGCAGGAAGCCCCCACCCGTGGGTAGACGAGGAACTGCGCCGCCGACTGGAAACCAAGCTGATCATAACGGTTATGACCTTTAATGTAGCTTAAAGGGCGGGACACAAAAGAGGAATCATAGCACGGGCGGGCTTGCCGCCCGCTGTTTCTTGCCATTCCGCAAAAGTACATCTTCATGGTGTGCCTTTGCGGGCTGACAAGCCCCAAGAACTTTGACAAAGAAAGCGCACGGCGCAGCATAGGGCAATCGGACACGTTCAATATGCGGCGAGCCTGCGGGCTGATACGCCAAGACCCCCGGCAAGGGGCGAGCGGTACTATCAGCGAACCGCAGGCGGCAAAGTGGAAACTGCCGCCGCCATGACCCGCATATTGGTATAATGATACACCCGTATGACATGGCTACTCACAAGAATGAGAGGGGTGCAAGTCCCGTGGAGCTGCCAAGCCGTCCGTTTTGCCTATCTTACTCAACTTTTTTGAAAAATAATAAAAATCAACGAGCATTTTTGCTGAAAATCTGTTATGATCGTAGACAAGATATTGAGGTTTCATTATCTGGTCTAGGAAAGGAGGGTTATGATAACCGTAACCAAAAAAGATTTGATTGCTCTGGGTTATGGGACTTCTTTTGCGGCTGACATTATTCGGGAAGCAAAAAAACTTATGATTTCCAAGGGGCATACATACTATCAATCCCGGAAATTAGACCGTGTACCGAGGGAAGCCGTAGAGGAATTATTGGGTATTACATTTCCAGACGGACAGGCTGAATGTACTTCTTGCACATCTATGTAAGGAGTGAGATTATGGCAAAAGACCCAATTAAGAAAGCAGATAACGGAACGTATTATTTTAGAGCAAACTTAGGCTACAATCCGATAACAGGTAAACAAATTCAGAAATACCGAAGCGGCTTTAAGACAAAAAAGGAAGCAAGGGAGGAATATTCAAAACTTGTCCTCACTTCCACCGAAGAATTGATTGCCAAAAAGGAAACGATTTCTTTTCAGACGTTCATTGAGGACACTTATCTCCCGTGGTACAAAACACAGGTAAAGGAAAGCACCTATTTGAACCGCCGTTCCACCATTCAGAAGCATTTTTCATACTTCTACAAAATGGCAGCGGACGAGATAGAACCTATCAACGTGCAGAACTGGCAGCTAGAGCTTGCAAAAGAGTTTAGCCCAAACTATATCCGTATCGTACAGGGTATGCTCTCTATCGCATTTGACCGGGCGATTGTTCTGGGAATTGCGAAAAAGAACCCGTCACGCATGATAGGAAATATTAAAAGCAAAAAGACAAAGGTTGACTTCTGGACTTTGGAAGAATTTCAGAAAGTGATCTCCCTGCTCTACAAAGGGGACTATTACAAACACTACCTTTTCATTTCCTTTTGGGTACTGTTTATGACAGGTTTACGGATTGGGGAAGCCGCCGCCCTGCAATGGTCTGACATTGATTTTGAAACGGGGCTTTTAAGTATAACAAAAACCCTATATTATAAGTCAATGGACGATTACAAGTTTGTTGAACCAAAGACACAGGCAAGCGTCCGCACAATCTATATTGACACGGACACCATAAAGGAGTTGCAGGCGTGGCGTGAGGTGCAGCAAAAAGTATTAAAAGGCTGCAATCTGGTGTTAAGCTACAACGGTATTCCTACCAGTAAACACACACTTCCGAGAGCCTTAGAAAAACTTGCCGGACTTGCAGGCGTACACCGTATCAAAATTCATGCGTTAAGACATTCTCACGCTTCCCTTTTAATCAGCATGGGAGAAAACCCGCTTTTGATTAAAGAGCGTTTAGGGCATGAGAAGATACAGACTACTTTAGGAACATACGGGCATTTATACCCGAACAGCAATCTTGAAGTTGCCAATAAATTAACGGGCGTACTTACTTATACACCCGCTTCACACAGCATTGCAGATTACACAAGCAATCAGCATACCGCAGCTTATCACAAAGAGGTTGAATAGAAAAATGCAATTGTAATGCAATGATAAAGAGGAAAAGCCGCCAAACCCTAGTGTTTACGGGCTTTGCGGCTTAGCTCCGACTATTCGAACTCCTCGGCGGATAGCTTGAACTGACTGTTTTTCTTTAATTTTTTAAGGATTTATTATCCATATTCTTTAAAAAATACTCTTTTATTATTGCCCGCCAAGATTTTTAGAGCCAAAATAGAGCCAACAATACATCTCCACTTTTTAATAAAACATCATGGAAGTTACTGGCACTATGTTAATTCTTAAATATCAAAAATGCTTAATTGTGTTTCTTTTAATGATACAACCTTTCTAACATTAACTTTATCTTCTTCTTCTACACGACCACACAAAATTGGCGATGTCGGATCATATTTTAAATAATTCGTTTCTACACTTTTTTCACTATAGTTCGCATAACAATATGCACATCCATTTTTACAAGTATTATATGCACCTATTTCAACACTTTCAACACATCCACATTCAGTACGTTGATTTTTATCTTTACTAACTTTCAGTTTACAGCCAACTATTTTTTCAATCAATTCCTTATCAATACAACAATTGTGTGCTATTCCATATTCACATAAATCTATTTCTTCCGCACAACTGGAGAGTTTTAAATCATTATCCATCGCAATTTCACTTAGCTCTTTTATAAAATTTCTAAATTCACTATCACTTAAATTGCTATTTGATAATTTCTCCATATTTTTTTTATTCTTTGGATATATATCCACAAAGCTTATAACACATTTATCCGTATACCCCTTTAATGCTTCAGCAATACTTTTAAATGCTTTTAAATGATACTCAACAGTATATCTATCTGAAAAAAAAATAGGATCATATCTCCAAATAACCCTTTCCTTACCGATTTTACTAGACAACTCTTTAAAAACAGGAATCATTTCAGTCTTCTTGTTAGGGATATTCTTCTCAACATCATTTCCATATCCTGTAAGTGTAAATTGAAAATAATAATTATATTCTTTTAATTCATCTAATCTTTCCATCATAGGACGTGGGTTTTTTGTCCAAAACACAATGCAATCTACCACTTCTGGGGTAATACTAATTTCACTTATTTGATGAAAATTCATTGGATTTCTTACATATAAAAATCCTTCTTGTATTCTATTAAAAAACCATTCGAAATAATAATTCGGGATATCGGTTCTCCTGCTGACACTTAAAATCATTTAATCTATTTCCTTTCAAACATAATTACTTGATATCTAATATGACCTGTTTTCAATGTTGGCCATCTATTTAAATATTTTTTGCAATCTGGTTTACAATTCCTTTTAACCATTCTATAATTTGCACACTCTACATTTAAATTTGTCACAAAATCTAACACATCTTGCGGATAGCAAAAATCACTGTCAAATACAACAATACCACTGTTATCTGTGAAATATGTATATTGTGTATATGGCCATTCAGTTATAAATCCATTTTTTTCAATTGCATTAATTATTCTTTTAGTTTTTTGCATATCTCTGTCCATACTACCTTGATCTTCTCTAATAGATATACAAACAAAAAATCTATCCTTTAGTATAGGTTTTGATTCTAAACCATTTGTTAATATGTCCATCTCCTCGCTTGAAAACTCACTAATTGATTTTGGAAAAAAATAAACATCAGAGATAAACTTCTGATTCTTTTCAAAATAATTTTTTGCATTACCAACCAGAAAATGCACCTCATCATCTTCCCTTTTACTAAACTTGTAATTCCAATCAATTTCATCTATACCTACGTATCGTATATTGCAATTCTTTACCCCCCTACATTCTAAAGCATGTACTAATGCCCAATAATCTATCATCGAGCCGCATCCTATGGATGTTACAAAAATCTGCTGTACATCACTCATTTGAGATAAAACACTTAAATACATTTGGCTATATTCAAACGCATATACAAACGCATACCTCAGCAAATATAATTGTTGAATGTTAATATCTTCATAATTTGGTAATGTCCCTGCTTCAAAAGTTAAACCCTTGAATTTGCACAAACATACATCCGCATCAATGTACTTTTTAAAATCAAAAAATATTTTTTCTAAATATGTTGTTATATCAATCATAGCACCCTCCATATTGCAATGAATATTTCATCTCTTATACATTTCTAATTGCATTTAAATAATATTTCTCAAGAGTTCCAATAACAATAATCGCTTCTTGTACTTCTTATAACATAAGAACATTACTTGCCTTTTTTATCTCTGGTTACATTTTGTTACCTCTTCCATATCATCGTTAAACACAAAATATTAATGTCTTTGCCTTTTTAACTTGCTACATAGTATTAGCACCATGTAGTAGGCCTTTCCTGGTAAGGGAAGACGCTACCTACCCCTATGTTTCTCTTTCCTTTTCTGCTGTTTCAGTTCAAACCGCCGCTGTTTCTCTGCTTCCCGTTGTTCCCGGCTCACAATCTTGCGTTCAGTTTTCAACTGCTCCTGCTGTAATTTCAAAGCCTGTTGCGATTTTGTACCTATTCCAGGGTTCTGCATTTGTTTGCGCACTTCACGCTGTACCCGTTTAGGATTGCGGCCAGCTTCTTTTACATCAGTTGCCACAGCCGGACTAAATCGTAACCGATAGTAATTTTTTAAAACAAAATCATAAATCTCATAGTCTTTTGGCTCTGCACCAAACGTAACCTTGCATACAGATAACTTTCCATCTGATACACATTCAAACACTCCCACCCAAAAGGGTTCTTCAAAAAATACTGTCAGCTTTCCCGAAACTTTGTCCATGACAATTCCTCCTTAAAATAATTGTGATGAACAAAGAACGGACGACCCTAAGGAGGGAGGGCTACTTACATCGTAATGATGCGACTGGACTACCTACCAGTTCTGCAAGATTGCCTTGCGTTGTGTTTTTATCTTTGCTCCTATATATTACCACATAACCGCTTATTTTTCCATAAAAATGTGCCAATCCGTTTGATACTGCGAACTGCCACATTACTACCTTTCCCTTATCCGCATTAACTTACATGGTGCTAGCACCATGTTCAAATCATTACTACGGAAAAATATTCTGCCTTTCTTACAGACTGAAGTTTTATGTTAATTTTTAGCTTTAAGAAACACTCCTTTTCCTTTTCTATAAATATGCACTGTTTTAAATCCACAATTGTAAAAGATTTGCTCTAACTCTTTTTTACTGTATATTTTTACATCTCCACTTTTTGAAAAGGGGAACCAAAATTTATTTGCAAGAAACCTTACTACTACTCCAAAATTAGGTTCAGCTATATACACTGTACCGTTTTTCTTTAAAACTCTTTTACATTCACTTACAAAACCTTGCAGATTATCAAAATGATGAAACGCGCAACATACAGTTATAATATCAATACTTTCATCACTCCATTCAAGCGGATAGCATGGCTTTACCTCGAAATTCATATTAGGGTATCGCATCTTTGCAGAATAAATCATATTCTCTGATATATCTATTCCATTTGCCTGAATTTCTGCTTTTTTCGATAATTCCCTCAACAAAGTTCCGTTTCCACATGCAACATCAAGAACGACATTACCAGCACTCAAATCTACTGTATTAGAAAGTTCCATAATATGAAATCTTGTATATTGTCCTTCTCTTGACATATCATATTCAGATGCTATTTTATTGTACGCAATCCTTGATTCTTCTGCTTTCTTATTCATATCATTTTCATTCTCCATTTACTACCATAAAATGCAGGACATAGCAACCGCCACGCCCCACATTTCTTATCGTTCCAACGACTTTTCAATTTTTTGTTTCTGCCCTTTCAAATCATTCTGCTTCTCATACAGATTATTGCGCTCTTTGCAGAGTTCTTTCATGCGATCCAATTGCGCCCTCACTCCATCCCGGCAATCCGGCTCTATCTTCTTGTATTCCCCGATCAGATTACGGATTGTATTGTTATTCGTCTTTATCTGCTCCGACACACATATCCAGTCAATCAGATTTCGCACTTCCATATCCGTATCATATAATTCTGTTTCTGCCAGAATCTTTGCACACAGCCGCACCATGACTTTCTTTTCCATATCCGTCATATCTTATCAATCCTCCTTCTATCGGCTCATTTCAAAGGCACGTTTCGGGTGTTTATTTACCTTTTCTGCCTCTTCTAATGCCTTTGCCCGTTCTACTATCAATCGTACCTGTTCCCTGCCCAAATGACGCTCCAAACGTCCCAAATCAGACACTTTTTCCTGCAATCGGTCTATGGTATCACTCTGTTCCATGACCTTATCCGTCAAGCGGCTAATCTGCTTCTTCTGTCCATCCACTTTAGCAGTCAATTTTCTTCCCTGCTCCGCAAACTGTACACACTTGATTGTCAGATTTTTTACCACCTCTTTCAGCATCTCCACAAGCGGTATCGCTTTTTTATCCCGGTAAGCCTTTGCACTCATCAATGTGCTCGGCTCTGGCAACTGCCATTTCGCATCTTCGTCATAGGCGTGTATGTTCCGCTCCATGACTTCCTTAGACTGTACCATTTTGTTGATTTCCTGCTGTAATTTTTTCTGCTGTTTTTCCAATATCCCATTTTCGGATAACAACTTTTCTTTATCTCCTGCCAGTGTTTCCGTCTGCTCTTTCAGCAAATGATTTATTGCGGAAAGTTCTGATACCTCCTGCCGAATTGCTTCGCTCTCTTTCCGTATCTGTTCAGTTTCCTGCCCTGCCACTATCTTCTGATGAAGAATAGAAGATAATTCTTCTTTACTGCCGGAAATTGTCTGCTCCAATTCAGCAACTTCTTTTGCACGCTCCTTTTTCTCAAAATCCAAAACAGATAAATGTTTTTCATGCGTCCTCTTTTTCTCCCATTCAATACCATGTTGTAACATAATATCCGCAAGCCGTTCCTTTTCTGACGCCACCCACTGATTACGCTCTGTTTCGCTCCTTGTGCCACCTTTAAAGCCAAGCTCCGCAAGTGCCTTTTTTAGTGACACTCTTTTTTCAAGCCCCCGCTTACTTCCAGTCGTATAGGGTATAAAATCTATATGCAGATGCGGTGTCGCTTCGTCCATGTGGAGATACGCCGAAAACACCCTTAATGTAGGATTGCGCCGCTGAAAATCTTGCATATATTCATCAAGTATTTTTGCCGCAAGCCGTCCGTCCTCGGTCTTTGCCCCCATATCGTCCTTGTTACCTATTTGCAAAATAATCTCATGAAATGGCTTCTCCTGTTTGCCTGAACAGATTTTCTCATAATAATCATCAATTATGCGGTCATTTCTGGTCTGCTTCTCATTGTATCGGACGAGTGCTTCATCAAATAATTCATGGTATACGTCTTTGATATTTTCATTGCAGTATTCCACATTTAGATAACTCCGCTCCGGGTCAGTGTTCTTTGCATGGAATTTTCTACTGTTGTGGTTGACAGAGCCTTTCCCTGTCATAACGCTGATTGTCCGCTTCAATAAATTTCCCTTTCTCCCATATCGGGTAATGAGCGCCGGATACGGCGCATAGCCTTTGTTACTTTCGGCGAAAGTAACGCAAAAGCACTTTTGTCAGCTACGCCAACAAAAATGCAACCTGCAAGCAGGTTTTGCGCCCTGCCGGGGGCTAGCTGCCCGTTGGACAGCATACCGTCCTAACACCTAACGGACGGGGTGGCTTTTCGCCGCCTTGATACCGCCGCTTTCCGGTTTTCTCCCCAACACCGCAACATTGCAATCTCTATAATCTTTGCAACCTTACAATCTTCAAGAACGCAATTCCAAGACTGCAAAATTCTAATACCCTGCATTGTTGCGCTGTTGCCTTTCTACGTCCGTCATTGTCTGATTTTATCCAGTTCCCAATGCCATGTATTGTTTATCCGCTTCGCCCGGATTCCTAATTCTTTCTTCGCATTTTCCAGTGTCCGCTTTGATATGCCCTGTTCCTGTGCAAGATTAAAAATCTCATTGCTCTGCATGGCGTTGTTTGTTTCTGCCAGTTCCCGAAGCAGCCGCTTTGCCTGTTCCATTTTATTTGCTTTGGGAGCGATACCGCCTAACACTTCATCTGCTGTTATCTCATAATCTCCAAGCCAATGAAAACCGTCCTCTAACAATGTAAATGCTTTTGGGTGTCCGAACGCTGCAAGATTATTTTTAATCTGCACCACAGCCCTTGTATTTTCTTCCCCCTCTACCCTGCCGACCAAAAGAACGCTTCTTGCGACTGCAAAGAAATCAATCGAACCCATTCCCCGGTATGCCGCCTTATTTCCTGCCGCTTTATTCATGTGACCAACAAGAACGATAGCACACTGGTATTTCTCTGCCAATGCCGCTAACCGCTTTGTCATATCCCTTGCTTCGTTTGCCCGGTTCATATCCATACCACCGCCTAAATAGGCTTGTATCGGGTCTAAAATCAATAACTTTGCCTTTGTCCTTATAACTGCTTCTTCCAACCGTTCATCTATCATAGAAAGTGATTTTATGCTTTCGTCAATGACAGCGATTCTCTCACAATCTGCCCCTGCCATTTCTAATCGTGGTTTTACCGTATCAGCAAGTCCATCCTCTGCACTCTGATAGATTACATTCAAAGGCTCCGTAAGTTTCATTTCCCTGTCTAAGCCCTCTCCCTTTGACAGCTTTGCCGCTATATTTAAGACAAGTGTTGTCTTTCCATCTCCCGGATCACCTTGAACGATTGTAAGCTTTCCATAAGGGATAAACGGAAACCACAGCCAAGAAACTTCCTGCGATTGTATCTCCGACATTTTAATCAACTGTAACTCTGTTTTAGTTTCTTCCATAAGCCCTCCATTTCTGAAAAATCATTGTCACTGGAAGAAACCTCTGCTATACTTGTATTGTGAAACACTGATAACAAAGGTTTTCCAGTTATCACAGCCCTAACAGTTGCCGCTGTCGGGGCTTTCTTCTTTTCCCTGCCACAGATATTTTGCTCCGTCCAACACCCACAGGATTGCTTTCAACATATCAAGACAATCATTCCGCATATCTTCCAATCCCTCCGGCGTTAAATCAATCTCTATCTTTTCAAATTGTTCTGTCACTTCCCGGATATTTGTCTGCATCATCTTTAGTTCCTCTACCAACTGATAAACCAACTCTTTTTTGCCGACCACGCACACCCGGTTATAAATGCAGGAACGGACAAAATAATCTTTTTTAGAAAGTCCGCTTGCTAAAATTTTTGCTTCGATTTCCTCCCTCTCTCTAGGGGAAACACGAAAGCTGATTGTCGGGTATTTATGCACCCCACTCATTCTTCTTCCTCCCTGCTGTTTTCTATTTCCAATTTATCTGCAAGTTCTCCCTGCTTATTGGGATATAAATGTGAATAAGTATTTAATGTTGTTTCGATTTTCTCATGCCCTAACCGTTCCGCAATCGCTAATGGAGTGAATCCCATTTCCACAAGCAACGAAGCGTGGGAATGGCGAATATCGTGCAAGCGTATTCTTTTTACCCCTGAAGTCTTAATACCTCTGATAATCTCATGCTCCATATAGGATTTTGTAAAACGGAACATTCTTTCATCTGCCATAATTCCATACAAGTGTGAAATGTACTCTTTTAATTCTTCCGTCAAAAACGGTGGTATTGTTATAATGCGCTTGCTCTTTGGCGTTTTGGGCGGCGTAATAATGTCTCTGCCCTCTATCCGCTGATAAGACTTGTTTACGGAAATGGTGCGCTTCTCTAAATCAATATCATTATAGGTAAGAGCAAGTAATTCTCCGATCCTCATGCCCGTCCAGTAAAGGAGCAGAAACGCCATTTTTGTTTCCGGCTTGTTCTCCACAGTCACAAGAAACTGTTTAAATTCCTGCTTCGTCCAAAACTCCTTTTCCCCGGCGTGGCTCTTTCCGATACTCCCGGCTTTTCTGCATGGATTGTCTTTCAAATCATAATACCGAACCGCATAATTAAAGATTGCCGACAACTGATTGTTGACCGTTTTCAGATATGTTTCTGAATACCCTTTTTTCATCAGTGCATTTTGCCACGCTCGAATGTCCGAAGCCTTAATCTCATTCATATTCCTTTTTTTGAAATAGGGAATGATTTTCAAATCAATAATGAATTTCTTTGTACGCATGGTATTCTCACGCAGACGGTGTTCCATATCCTCATAATAAATTTGTACGAAGTTTTCAAAATTGATGTCTAAATTCCTCTGTTGCTGTTGCAGGAAATCACGTTCCCACTGTTCCGCTTCTGCTTTTGTCTTAAAGCCCCTCTTATTCTTCTTGTGACTCACGCCCTGCCAGTCCTTATAATAGAACTGGCAACGCCACATCTTTCCATCCCTTGTTGCTGACATAAAACCTCTCCTTTCCTACATGGCTACGGTCAGACCGTAAAATTTTTCTTCAAAGTATTTTGTCGGGACTTTGCCGCAGATTGTCCGATAACCCTTTGCTTTCAATTCCTCATTCAGCCCCCGGATAATCTTGTAGGCATAACCCGTTGACACACCAAGCATTTCAGCCGCTTCCTCTGCCGTTACATACATTTTCTTTCCATTCTCCATATAATCCTGTCCTTTCATTATTATTTCNGGTACACATATGTGACCTTTATGTTTTTTATTATANGGTACACTTTTGTGAACGTCAAGTATTTNTTTTAAATTTATATACACAAATGTGTCCTNATGTGATANAATTGAACTAAGCACNNACGAAAATCACAAAAATCGGAGGTATTAGCATGACTACCGGAGAAAAGATTAAACACTTTCGGAATTTGCGTGGTATATCACAGGAAACGCTNGGTCAGCTTTCCGGCATCAATTCCGCCACAATTAAAAAATATGAATATGGTATNCGCAATCCCAAGCCCGATCAACTGATGAAAATTGCNAATGCNTTNGGTATCAGTATCAATGTTTTTATGGATTTTGATATAGAAACNGTATCNGATGTATTGTCCTTGCTATTAAAAATGGACGAACAATTAGATATGNANTTTGAAGCAGAAAANGACGANGACGGAAGTTTTATTCCCTCNACAATCAAAATATCCTTTAAGAACTCNCTGCTCAATCATAAGTTGGGNNTTTACATGAAAGCAAGAGAATTGCANGAGAACCTTNTAAANGATACGGAACGCTTCTCNTCAGAAGAAGAACACCAACGTGCNATTGAAGCACTCTCAAANGATTTAGACGCTGTTAAGCAAAGTATTCTTGATGANAGTAANATTGTTAAAAANGGTGTTNGAGGNATATCNGTTAAAATATATCCCGANAATTANNCNTTCTCACTATNCNGAAAAANANCTNGCCACACTTTAGAGAGCCTTAGTGACATTTGAATTTTCNTNTGGTATAGTGNANTTCCACTTTTANGAAAAGGAGTTGATNANGATATGCCACAGATGAACAAAGGNGGTAAATTTATTTTCGGNAAATCANTGATACGAGANGATTTGACAATNCATCTCCCAACACAGGCNCTTNNAGANTANAACGCCACAGTCAGAGGNAAAAGTCTATCTTTTTACNGGNAGCAANGTCACTGGNGGCTTTTGNGTGACAANNAAAGNATTGTTAGAACCGTCAAANNTAGGACACATTCTTACTGANAATCCGGCTNTACANAATTATCAGACCGCAGAGGGCGAATTTATCAAATACAAAGGGCGGTCATACTGTTGGGTAAATATTTCAGAGAATGGTGTAATTCAGCTTAATCAGCAGATATTAGACTTCCTTAATCTAAAGATTGGAATGGAACTATTGTCTATCCGAAGCAGTGATATAGCTTTTACAATGGGCGCAACCGGTCCNCTGTTGGAAAGAGCCGACAACTATGAGGGCGAAATCAAAATTTACTAAACAATTATCTACAGATTTTAGCGGAAATCTCTTGAAACATTTCNCATTCAATGGTATTATAACAATACAAAGGGAAAGCACCCACTCCAAAGTGGATGCTCCGAGTTTAGGTCAAAGAATGTCCTTACGGACACCGCCTATCCTGTTGGCAGACAGGATAGGCATTTTTATTTTCGCTTGTTGTTTCTCTTATCGAGAAAGGCAAGCAACGCAACAATTAAGCTACNAAAGGACATCAGCAATGCTAATATTCCAATGAAAATCGAAATGATTTCAAAAGCTGTCATCGGCGCCACCTCCCTTCTTATGTATTCCGGCACGCCGGTTTTCATAAACCCGGGAGGCTACCACCCTGTCATGGGTACTTTCCTTAGTCGGTATTGTAACATATAAAATATGTCATATGCAACACCAAATCACTCTGCCCACAGCTTATTCTAAGCTAACTTAAAGTTTTCTTGCCTTGATACAGAACGAAATAGGCAGCATTTTAGCTTTCTTTGTTTTTGGGTCAACATCTCCCACAGCATTTAATGATTTATTATCTGACTCTTCCACTAACTGCTCTACTACAAATCCTGCTTTTGCCAATGCATTAATATATGTTGATATCTTTCTGTTACATAAAATAATTTCACTATCATGCACAGGCATTTTGAAGTATGATTCATCATAATAACTCTTCATCATTACCAGCTTTTCATCTTCAAAAANGTCTTTACGTTCATCACATGACCATGCCACACAATAATTCAATGTATGATGCCAACTAAAAATAAAAATGCCATTCTTTTTCAAGTAAGAAGCAATTTTATCAAATGTTCCCTGCAAATCAGTTGTCCAACCAATGCCATAGATGGAATATACATAATCAAAATATCCTTTGGGCACATCAAGTTCATCCTCCATCTTTGAGCACAATAACTTTGCCGCATATCCGCTATCATTTAAAAGTTTTGCAGCATTGTCAAGCTGCTTCTGAGATAAATCAACACCCCACAACTCCTCTGCACCTTTTTCGGCATTATACTTCAAGGAATGTCCGCTGCCACAGCATATCTCCAACATTTTCTTGCCGGCAACATCACCGAATAAATGTAGATCATCTTCTGTTGGAAATCGTACCCCATACACCGGAAGTGCTGTTGTTCCAAACCACAAATCAGCATGGTCATTCCAATATGTTTTATTTCTCTCAATTATCTCTTCACGCTTCATATACTTCTCCTAAGCACTTGTTACTTCTATAATAATTAGAGCCATTTTAGAGCCAACAGGCATAAGACAATTCCGGAAATGCCCATTTTATCAGCATTTCCGGAATTTTATCCGCTATTCGAACTCAATCGTAGCCGGCGGCTTCCCCGTGCAATCATACAGCACCCGATTAACCCCCTTCACCTCATTCACAATCCTGCTGGTCACCTTCCCCAGCACCTCCCACGGCAGCTCTGCGCTTTCCGCTGTCATAAAGTCACTAGTAGTAACTGCCCGAAGGGCAACCGCATAGTCGTAAGTCCTCTCATCACCCATACATCCCACAGAGCGCATATTCGTAAGTGCTGCAAAATACTGTCCGATTTCCTTATCAAGCTTTGCCTTTGCAATTTCCTCCCGGTAAATGGCATCGGCATCCTGTACGATTCTTATCTTTTCCGCCGTAACTTCTCCAATAATACGAATGGCAAGTCCGGGACCCGGAAATGGCTGTCTGAATACTAGATACTCCGGAATGCCAAGCTCCAGCCCGGCCTTGCGCACTTCATCCTTAAAGAGAAGGCGGAGAGGCTCGATGATTTCCTTAAAATCTACACAATCCGGCAGACCTCCTACATTGTGGTGGGATTTGATTACTGCGCTCTTTCCTAAGCCACTCTCAATTACATCCGGATAAATGGTTCCCTGAACAAGGAAATCCACTGCACCGATTTTCTTTGCTTCCTCTTCAAATACACGGATAAATTCCTCTCCGATAATCTTCCGCTTTGTTTCCGGTTCTTCTACACCAGCTAACTTATCATAAAATCGTTGCTGTACATTTACACGGATAAAATTTAAATTATATTCGCCTTCCGGACCAAATACCGCTTCTACCTCATCCCCTTCATTTTTACGAAGCAAGCCATGATCCACAAACACACAAGTAAGCTGCTTGCCTACAGCTTTTGCTAAAAGCACTGCTGCCACGGAAGAATCCACGCCGCCGGATAAAGCACAAAGCACCTTTCCGTTTCCAACCTTTTCCCGAATAGCTTTAATAGTAGTTTCTACAAAAGAATCCATTTTCCAGTCACCAATACAATGGCACACTTCAAACAAGAAATTAGAAAGCATTTTCGTCCCTTCCTTTGTATGTACTACCTCAGGATGGAATTGTACACAATAAAGCCCTTTTTCTACATTTTCTGCTGCCGCTACCGGACATACCTCTGTATGAGCTTTTACAGAAAAGCCGGGAGCTGGTTTGGAAATATAATCCGTATGGCTCATCCAACAAATTGTCTTCTCTGAAATATTACCAAACATTTTTCCGCTTATATCAATATTGACTTCCGTTTTTCCATATTCCCTTACAGGAGCAGTGGAAACCTCTCCGCCTAGTGTATGCATCATCAACTGGGCACCATAGCAGATTCCAAGTACCGGAATGCCCAATTCAAATATTTCCTCAGAGCACTTAGGAGCATCTTCACCATATACACTGCTTGGTCCTCCTGTAAAAATAATTCCCTTTGGATTCATCTCCTTAATCTTATCCATACTTATATTATAGGGATGAACCTCACAATATACGTTGCACTCTCTTACCCTTCTGGCAATCAACTGATTATATTGTCCGCCAAAATCCAGTACGATAACCATTTCCTGCTTCATAGCTTCCTCCTCATGCTTCATACTATCTGGTTTCTGTTTTTACAGGCATATTTTTTCAGATTAATATATATTATACATTTCTACATATTTTCATAAATTTCTGCCCTTTTCTCTCTGTTCTTCATTATAAAGGATGGCATATATCTTGTCAAAATAATTTCCGTCCCGCTTTTATCTCTTTCGTTTATTTTCCCTGAAACTTTCAGCCTGCCTATTTTTCGTTTAATCCGTATCCATCTTCGGACAAAATTGCTCAAAAGGACATTTCTCACAATGAGCCTTTCTGGACGTACAGATTGCCCTGCCATGATAGATTAACTGAAAGTTAATCCGAATCCAATGCTCCTTAGGCAGCACCCTTTGAAGCTCTTTTTCTACTTGAAGAGGATTCTTCCCCTTTGCCCATCCAAGCCGTTTAGCAATGCGGAAGACATGGGTGTCCACTGTAATCCCCGGAATTCCATGGGCATCTGATAAAAACAAATTTGCCGTTTTTCTTCCCACACCAGCCAAAGAAAGCAGCTCCTCCATCGTATCCGGCACCTGTCCGTTATATTGTTCCACAATCTGCTGACAACAAAGCTTACTGTTTTTCGCCTTATTTTTATACAAGCCAATGGAACGAATATAGCTTTCAATTTCCTCAACCGGAGCTTCTGCCATGTCCCTTACATCCACATATCTTTGAAACAATGCCGGAATCGCCTCATCCACCTGCTTGTCCGTGCTTTGAGCGCTTAGCATAATTGCTATGAGAAGCTGCCAGTCCTGCTGATGGTAAAAGCCTTCCTTGGTAGTCCCGTAAATTTCATCCAGCTTACTTAATACTTTATTCATATTGCTCTTTTGTAACTGATTCAATTTTACCCGTCCCTTCCTGTGCTTTTCTTCTTTTTGCAAGGACTGTCCCATCAGCCCGATTTAATTAGTCTAAGCTAACTCTTTATTTTTTTCCGATATATATGCTGCCACCTTCCCTGTTTATATCGGAACAGAAAACATGCTGCCCGGAAAATCCAGTCAATCACCATGGCAATCCACACACCCATAAGCCCCATATGAAAATATCCGCAAAGCAGATAAGCGCTTCCAATCCGGAACACCCACATGGAAACTGCCGAGATAATGGTAGGATAAATCACGTCTCCTGCCGCCCGCAGCGTATAAGCTATGGAAAAGGACGGTGCCCAGAAAAGCGCAGCCATAATAGCATGAAAACGGACTACCTGCGCAGTAAGGGCTGCACTTTCCGCTGATAAATGATACAGCTTTAAAATATAATCCACTCCAAAAATTATACCAATAGACAATACGAACATTGCCCCGTAAATAATAAAAATCAGCTTCTTTGTATAATATTTTACCTGCTCCATCTCTCCAGCGCCTACACAATAAGAAGCTATAGAAAGAATGGCATAGTTAATTGCCATGCCGGGCAGAATATTGAACATAGTCACTGTTCCTGCTACCGCATTGGCTGCTATGGCATAAGTGCCCAAGGTAGAAACCAGACTGAGCACCAATATTTTCCCAAGCTGAAACAAACTGTTCTCCAATCCATTTGGAAGCCCTACATATAAAATCCTTTTAATGATATCCGGCTTCATCCGCCATGTTATATGTCCATTAAAATGAATTTCCCTTTTTCTCTGAAACAGCAATGCCATTCCTACTATAGCTGCTGCCACTCGGGAAAAGGTGGTGGAAATGGCCGCTCCCTTTACTCCCATCGGAATTATATAAATCAGCAGAAAATTTCCTATAATATTAAGAGCATTCATCATAAGGGAAATCAACATGGTTATCGTTGCCTTATTCACTGACCGGAAGATTGCTGCTGTAGCATTATACACAGACAGGGGCACAATGGAAAGCGCTGTGATAATCAAATAGATTTTTGCATTTCCGTATACATCCGGTTCGATTTTTCCAAAAACGTATTTCAGTATCAAATCATGTACACCAAGAAAAATCAACATCACCACCATGGAAGCTAGAAACGAAAACAACACCAGCTGCCAGGCTGCATCACAGGCTCTTTCCTTATTTTTCTGTCCAAGAAAATGTCCTGCCACAACTGCTCCGCCCGTAGCCAGTGCCGTAAATATGTTAATGATAAGTACGTTGACCGTGTCTACCAGGGATACACCGGAAACTGCCGCTTCCCCCACCCTGGATATCATCATTACGTCCACCATTCCTACCAGCATGACCAGAACCTGCTCGATAATCAGTGGAATAATCAATTTTACTAAGTCCTTATTCGTATAAAGCATTTTTATCCCTTGTTCCTATTTCTATTAGTAGATTTTTATCCGTATATAATTGTAGACCTAATTTTTCTGAATGTAAATAACTATTAGCATTCATGGCTATGTAAGTATTTTTCTCTTGTTGCAAGCCCGCCTCTGATATGTCTTTCGGATTTATTCACATCCAGCACCTTTCTGGCGCTCTTGGCAAGAGTAGGATTGATGGTCATAAGCCTTTCAGTCACATCCTTATGAACAGTACTTTTACTGATGCCAAATTCCTTGGCCGTCTGCCTTACGGTGGCATTTTGTTCAATGATATAATTGGCAATGTTAATTGCTCTTTCTTCAATATATTCTTTCAAGAAAAAATCCCCTCGAACACATTTTTTACAATGTATGAAAAAGGGGATAAGAATATGAATACAGATTTTTTTCCTATCCTTAAATTTTTTTCTGCTAAACGAGAACCTCTTCCTTAATCATCTCCACAACCCTTCTCTGTGCTCCTTCATTATAAAAAAGCACCTGGTATTCATTTCCTTTATCGCTGATTTTAGTTTTTGAAAAAATTCCTATCTCTCTTCCTTTTTCCAAAATAATCTTTCTCCAAATGCCGTCTATGTATCTTTCTTCCAAATAGCTGCGGCTAATCAACATCCTGCTAATAGCAGCGCCAGAGGTTTTTTTCATAGTTTTTTCATCACGCAGTTCATTTAACTGATTCGCTAAATCTGTAATGGTGCATTCCGGTAAATAAACAATCTGTTCCGCCATTTCCGGTGTCAGCCGAAAGCTCTCCTTCTTCTTACTTCTTTTTTCCGGCTTATCAAGAAAACGAACCGAATCACTGCTTTCTGCTTCCTCATGGACTGGTTCAAAATAAAGCTGTTCCTTTTCTCCACCCATAAATTCTTTGATTGCCTGAATGAACTGCTGTCCGTATTTATTATACTTATTTTCTCCAATTCCACTTACATTCAACATTTCTTCCTTTGTAAAGGGAAGCTTTATGCACATATCCATTAATGTCTTATCCGACCCAATGATATACGGTGGCAGCGCTTCTTCCCTTGCCAGACCTGCCCGGACTTCCCGGAGCCTTTCAAATAAATCCAGTCCTTTGGAGGTAAGTACATCCGAAGTCCTTTTCTTTTGGGAAATTCTTTTCTTTTCCTGTTCCTCTGAAATCTTCATCTGGATTCTCTGGTTTCCCTTCAATACTTCATCCGCCTTTGCACTGCACTTTAACAGGGCATACTTATCCTCTGTTGCCTGCAAAATGCCCTTTATCAGCATTTCATTGATTACCTGCTTTAAGCGGCTTTCAGAAACCTCTTTCAAAGCACCATAATTTTGCAGCTCATCCAGTCGGTAAGAAAGCAGCTTTGCCTTCCTTTCTCCCCGTAGCATTCCCACAATTACGTTTATACCGAATCTCTGCCTTGTTTCCAATATGGCCTTTATAATCTGAATACACATATCCGTTACATCGATTTCTTCATATTCGGTTAGACAGTTGGAACAATTTCCGCAGCTGGAATACACATTTTCGCCAAAATAGCGCAGGATATGGCTCCGCAGGCATTCCTTTGTCGTGCAGTAATAGGTCATATCTCTAAGCCTTTGCACATCCCGCTCTTTGACTGCCCTGATTTCATCCTCCTCCATGTCCCGGCGCACTTCCTTGTTGTCTAATAAAAACTGATTTATCATAACATCCTGAGGAGAATACAACAATACACAGTCTGCCTTTTCTCCATCCCGTCCGGCTCTTCCCGCTTCCTGATAATAGTTTTCCATGCTCTGAGGCATGTTGTAATGGACTACATATCGCACGTTGGATTTGTCAATTCCCATTCCAAAGGCATTGGTAGCCACTACTACCGGTTTATCATCATAGATAAAGGCATCCTGATTGACCTTTCTTTCCTCATTGGTCAGCCCCGCATGATACTTGGTAACTCTCACACCCTTGCTGAGTAAAAGCTCATAAACACTTTCTACATTTTTTCTGGTAGCACAATACACTATACCGCTTTCCCCTTGATGCTCCTTTATATAAGAAACCAGTTCTTCATCCTTCTTCTTGGGGGTTTTTACTTCAAAATATAAGTTTTTCCTGTCAAATCCCGTAACCAACACATTAGGGTTTGCTAACCCCAGTACGCATACAATGTCTTCTTTTACATTCGTGGTAGCCGTTGCAGTAAAAGCGCTTACAATAGGTCTTTTGGAAAGCCTGGAAACCAGCTTGACGATATTCATGTAGCTTGGTCTGAAATCCTGTCCCCACTGCGAAATGCAATGTGCCTCGTCCACTGTAATCATGGAAATGGGTGCATTCAAGGCAAATTCCAAAAATGAATAAGTCTCCAGTCGTTCCGGCGCCACGTAAATAATTTTATATTGTCCCTTTCCTGCATTGGAAAGCGCCATGGAAATCTGATTTTCCGTTAAGGAACTGTTAATATATGCCGCATGGATTCCTGCCTGATTTAAGCCCCGGACCTGATCCTTCATAAGAGAAATCAGGGGTGAGATTACCAGGGTAATCCCCGGAAGCAGCAATGCAGGAACCTGATAGCAGATAGACTTGCCCGCCCCGGTAGGCATGATCCCCAGCACATCCTGTCCGCTTAAAATGCTGTCAATCAGACTTTCCTGTCCTTCCCTGAAGCTGTCATATCCAAAATATTTCTTTAGTGCCTCAAATTTATTCATATTAGTGTGGATTCCTTTCCAAATTTTACAATTCTATTTGTATTCTCCTAGAAAATCGAAACTTAACTGCCTTCATTTTAATATTCACCTATAAAAATGTCAAACTGCTCTATCTCCTTAGAAATCAATTCTCAGCTAAAGTCTCTCTCTTTTATTGCATTATTATTTACACTTTGTTAATATACATAAAAATAGGGATTTCATATACAGGAAGGACTGTGGATTTATGACGAAAAAAGAACTGGCAATCTTGCAAATGGGAGAAAACCTGGATGCTCTTATGAACTTAGACCCGAGAGGATATGGTGTATGCCGTATTCTTTATGCCGGAAGCAGAACCTGTACCGGCAGACCGCTTACGATAAATGCTGCTGATAAACTTATTTCTACAGTAGAAAGAGGGGACTTTGTTTATATTATTACGGGCTTTATTCTATTGCCCCATAAGGCTCCTGAAATGGATGGCATGGTAAGCTCCATGCTGCTAGCACGCTCTTTGGTACAGGCTTTTGATGCAAAACCGGTGATAGTCTGCCCGATTGACTGTAAGCCCGCTGTAGAAAATTGTGCCCGGGTAGTAGGGCTCCACCTTTATGAAAATCTGGAGGATGTGGAAAAGCTGCCTTTTTCTATGGGAATCATTTCCTTTTCAAAGGATACAGCTCTTGCTGAAAAACAAGCTGATCAAATCATCACCCAAAATAAGCTTCCGGCAGCCGTTATCTCCATAGAAGCTCCCGGCGCCAATCATGCCGGAGAATATCACAATGCAGTTGGAAACAATATAACAGAACTGGAGGCAAAAACGGATATTCTTTTTTGCAAGCTTCGGGAAAAGGGGATTTTAAATATAGCGATAGGCGACTTGGGAAATGAAATTGGCATGGGTACCATTGCTGACCATATAAAAAGATATATTCCTTATGCTGATGATAAGCAATGTAGATGTGATTGTCAAGGAGGAATTTTAGCTACTTCAAAAACGGATCATATTATTACTGCAACTGTATCGGATTGGGGATGTTATGGTTTGATGGCGGCTTTGGCATATTTAAAAAGGGATTTGAATATTTTCCATAGTGGTAAGCTGGAGGCAAAGGTTATGGAAACTGCTGCCGAAAGCGGACTGGTGGATATGAATGGTTCTCTGGTGCCCGGAATTGATGGGTTTTCTGTTAGGATGAATGTGGATATGGTGAAGCTTATGAGGGATTGTGTCAGGTTTGGGATTGAGAGTGAGAGCGAGGGACGGTTTGGGGAGTGGTTTGAAGAGGTTTTGGGGAAGGGGTTTTATTAAACCATAGGTAGTGTAAATAAGTTTGTGTTTTTGGAAATAAATGGCTCCTTTTTGGTAAGAATTAGGATATGCAAATTCTTATCGAAAAGGAGTGTTTTTATGCCAGTAGCAAAGGAGCAGAT